>CAZBWM010000004.1:4475-158592 GCA_964495375.1 uncultured Planctomycetaceae bacterium
TGGCGCGGAGATCGGCCCACACATGCGGCAGGTCCGCGGCGAAGTCTTCGACGACACCGACCAAAGCGCGCAAGTCGGCCAAACGCGCTCCGGCCGGTGCACAAAACGACTGAGTAATCGCGCTCGACGGCGCGTTCCGCGCTCGAACAGGTCGCAAACGGCCCCCGCCGCACCCTTGGACAGCTTCTCTACAGGAAGATGTACCCTTCTTCGCCGTGTTGGCTGAGGTCCAACCCTTGGATCTCGCTCTGCTGGCTGACACGCAGGCCCATCACTGCGTCGAGAATCTTGAGTAGCACGAAGCTCACGACCGCCGCATACACGATCGTAATCGCCGCCGCCCCCGCTTGAGCCGGCAATAAGTCGCCGAATTCCAGCAGGCCGAGTTTGCCACCACCCTTCACCGCATTCGTGGCGAACACCCCGGTGAGCACAGCCCCGAGCGTGCCGCCGACCCCATGCACGCCGAAGGCATCGAGCGAGTCGTCGTAGCGAAACTTCCCCTTGAGCCAGGTGCAGGCGAAGTAGCAGCCGAGCCCCGCCAGTAGTCCCATTATCAAAGCCGGCATCGGTTGCACGTAACCCGAGGCGGGCGTGATGCACACCAAACCTGCCACGGCCCCCGAGCAGGTGCCCAACACCGTCGGCTTGCCGCGGAGAATCCACTCCATCGCGGCCCAGCCGAGCGCTCCGGCCGCGGCGGCAAAGTGCGTGGCCGCAAAGGCGCTGGCCGCCAGGTTCGACGCGTTCAGGGCGCTACCGGCGTTGAAGCCGAACCACCCGACCCAGAGGAGCGCGGCCCCCAATACGGTGTACGTCAAATTGTGCGGCGGCATTGGTTCGGTGCCGTAGCCCAAGCGCTTGCCAAGCACCAGCGCGCAGACCAGCGCCGAGATCCCCGAGCTGATATGCACGACCGTCCCGCCGGCAAAGTCGAGCGCCTTGAACCAGGCGTGGTCGTTGTCGAACGACAGCAAACCGTAGTCCCACACGGCATGGCACAAGGGGATATAAACCAGTGTCCCCCACAGCACCAGAAACACGCACATCGTGCTGAACTTCATCCGTTCGGCAAAGGCTCCGCAAATCAGCGCCGGCGTAATGATGAAGAACATCCCTTGGAACAGCATGTGGGTGAGTCGCGGGATCGTCCCTTCCATCGGGTAAATGACGGTGCCATTGCTTTCGTTGAAGTACGGTTGCACGCCGTCG
This sequence comes from uncultured Planctomycetaceae bacterium, assembly GCA_964495375.1. Classification (GTDB taxonomy): domain Bacteria; phylum Planctomycetota; class Planctomycetia; order Pirellulales; family JAEUIK01; genus JAIESQ01. The sequence continues at coordinate 5,688 of CAZBWM010000004.1, forward strand.
GCGCGGCGATCGGCCGGCAAGAATGCTCCCATGCAGAGGTAGTCCCAATTGCCGAACCACTTGCTGGCCGTGGCCGGTGTCTCACCGTCGCTGCGCGGATCACCGGCGAACGCCAACGAGTAGCCATAGATGGCCCAAATGACTGTCATCAGGCCCATCAGAAAGAAGCACTGCATCATTACGCCCAGTACGTTCTTCTTGCGCACCAGGCCGCTATAGAACAGCGCGAGCCCCGGAGCGGTCATCAACAGCACCAGCGCCGACGAGACGAGCATCCAGGCATGGTCCCCCGAGTCGGCCGCCGTGGGTTCGACGTCACCCGTGGCCGAGTCCCCTTCGGCGCTCATGATCCCCGCGTCTTCATCGCCGGCGTTGAGATCGGCCGGCACCGCGGCGTCGGCCGTGGGCGCATCGGTCGAAGTTTCCTGGGCTTGGGCGGTTCCGGCCGAAAGCAGCAACCATCCGCACCAAACGACGCAGCAAGAGCGCAACATAACTTCCCTTTCAAGCGACCGAGCGAAGCGGCGGCCAGTGCACACCGCGAAGTCCGGTGTCAAAGTCCCTCGAGTTTTGCCGGCGCGACCGCAGCGTGTCGCCACCCACGACCAAACGTCGGTCCGCCTTTCGACGCCGGCTGGCAAACGGCTACGGCGAACTCCGTCGCACGTCTCGTGCAGTACACGAGACTCTCGCGCGTTCCCTCGCCCGACGGCGAGAGCTTGGCGCGAACTCGAGATCGCCTACCGCGGTTTGCGTTGGCCACAAGCGTAGCGGTCGAGCGAGCGCTCGTAAAGCAAGTTCCGCGAAAGCGCGGAATGCCCGGCATGAACGCGGGCAGCAGCGTGCCCGACGCAGCGTGCTCGTGATGGACAGGACGAATTCGCCGCGACTAGCGCAGCTTGCGCTTACCGCGAGAATCTTCCTCGCGACTGGCCGAAGAACGGCTCTTGTTCGTCGTCGAGCGATCGACCGCTGCCGTACGCTCGGTGCGCGAATGCGAGCTGGCCGTACTCCGCTCGATTCGGGAGCCTTCGCGCCACGACGATTCGCTCGGCCATTCATCGCCGTTGAGCGACGGCTCCTCGGGCGGTTTCTCTTTGCCGAAGGGCCAGACCAGTTCACGAGTTTGCGCCAGCGTCGTCTTCGACCAATTCGAGAGCTTCTTGCTCCAACCGACCGGCTTCTCCTCGATCGGCAAGGAGCCGGGTGCCATCGCGCCGGGCCGATCGCCACTGGCAAACGGATCGCCGTCTGCACGAGCCCCGCGGGCCAGCTCGGCGCCCGCGTTCGCACTGTTCGCAGCACCAATCGACGAATGCGACACCTCGGGGAGCGGCTGCATCGCAGGGCTCGAGCCGGAACCGTGAGGGCGGCTCGTCGACATCGCAACACGATCGGCCGGCCAATCGCCGGCTGCATCACGCGGCTCAATGACCTGTCGATATGCCAACGGCGCCGGGCGATCGGCAGGATCGTGCCCCGTCACCAAATCGATCGCGCCGGGGCCCTGTTGGGGCGGAGGTGAGAATCGCACGCTCACGTTGGGAGCCTGCGGCACCACAACCGGCGCCGCGTCGGCCACCCGACCATCGGGGCCCACGGTGCCAGGCTGGTAGGCCAGCGCATTCGCTGCGTACTCGACGACAGGCGGTTGAACGCTGAGCACCGCTTCCGCTATTTCAGGAGGAAGCTGCACCACCGGAGCGTTTGCCACGTCGGACGAAGTGCCAGGTACGGTGGGATCGCCACACGGAGCGCCCCAAACGGGCGCCTCGGCGAGCGCCGCCTGTTGCGCGGCGGGCGCGGTCTCGATCGCTGCGCCCGCGTTCGCCATTACCGGCGCATCGCTTTGACTTACCGCACCAGTCGCATCCGCCTGGTCGCCGAGCCATTCGTTGCCAGCGAGCTCAGCCGCCTGATTGGCGAGCCCTTCGCCCGCCGGCGCACGACCCGTCAAGCATTGTTGCAAGTGGGCGGCCAGTCGGTGCTGGCCCACGCTGCGCAATTCCGCCTCAACGTGTTGCGCGACTTGTATCGGCTCGAGATGCAGGGCCGGCTGCGCCAACGTCCCGCGCACGACGAACGTGGTTTGCAGGCGACCGATGGCCCCCAGCACCTGGTTCCAAACCTCGGGCTCGAGTCCGCCAAGCGGTTCACCCCCGATGATCTGCGCCGACAGGCGATCGGCCCGTAGCGTGCCGGCCAAGGCCAGCCCGCGGCGCGTGATCTGCCCCCGACCGGCCGCAGTGATCATGCCCGACTCGCAGACCAGGCGTTGCCGACCCGAGGGAGGCGCCAACAGCGAGACGGCCGGCAGATCGAAGATATGGAATTCGAGCAGATGCCCGGCGGCCACGGCCTCATGACTGGCCAGCGTCACGCGCAAATCGATGGCGTGCTGCGGAACGCGCACGACGACTCTAGTCGGGCGCGCGTCGGTATCGCCGCCGCTTGCCAGGTCGGTGATCCGCAGTTGCGTATCGCTCCCCAGACGCCAATCGTGCGGAAATCCCTCGACGAGCAGTTCGTGAACGCGCACGCGCGGATCGTGTTTTCCCAACGGCGACCGGGCAGCCCGCTGCTCGGCCAACGACAGCGGCTGGCGGCGCGCGACCGTGTCTAACGCATTGACCGCCGCCAGACCATGAATCAAGTCTTCGAATCGCTGGGCGTTGTCCTGCGCCAACCCCCAGCAGTCGATGCAATCCCCCAGGGTCAACTCTTGCCCCTCTGCGGCCAGCGTGTGCTCGGTGGCGACTTCGCTGGAGTCTGACAAGTCGCCGACTGGGCCACTCGTGCGCACGACGCTCGCCGTTTGCTCGCGGCTGGCGTTCGTCGTGACCCCCGTGATCGTCATGTTTTCAACGGCCAAACGGCCGCGTGCCAAGGCGGCCATGTCGACGTGTCCGCGGAGATGGCCGATGCGCAGCCGATCTTCGTCGGGCATCGTCGGATTGGCCGCCGACAGCCCGTGGATCTCGACGTTCCCCGTCCACGGGGTCACGCTGATTCGCGTCGCGGCGACTTCGGCGCCGTTGGCCCAGGTAAGTACTTCCATCATGTGCGCGGCGACGATGCGCGGCGCGAGCCACCATGCGCACAACCCGGCCATGGTCAGGCCCGCGACCAGCCCCCACAACGCCCAAGGGCGGATGAGGCCGACACTCGCGGTCGCTGGTTCGGCGGCCAACCCTTCGACATCGGTGCCAAGGAACCGGCTGCACGCGGCGGCCAGCTTTCCGCCGGCGCTGCGCGACGTATCGTTAATCCCCGCAGCGGCTGCCAGCGGCGAACTGCTGCCAGCATTCGTCGCGATCGCGGGTTTGCTGGTCGCCCCCTTTGCGACGCGCACGTTGCGTCGCCGCCAGGCTCGCAGCCCCAACACAGTGGGCGCAGCGAGAAACAGCGCCAACAGGACACCGCCGACCAAGGTATAGCGATCCCAGCCAAGCCAGGCGATCAGTTGTTCGTCGAAGTTGGCAGCCAGCCACTCGCCCAGTTGCGTGCTGTCCAACAGCCAGCGTCCCAGCCCAAAGCTGATCGGCACCAGCACCCACGACAGGGCGTAGCCCATCGCCCACATCACGAAGAACGTGCGCGCTCGCACGTTGAACACCACGGCCAACAGCAGCAGCGCCACGAGCGAAAGGTTCCACCCGCCGACGAAGCCCGCCAACAGGCCGAGCAGTACGGCCAGGGCGACCCCTTGCGTCTGCTGCACGCGGCGTGAAAAGCCCAGCAAAAATCGAAGCGGCTTCATAGCAAGTTCCAACGAAAGGCAGGTGGGAAGTTCTGCGGGTCAATCGGGAGGGTATCGGTTCTATCGGCCCGGCCTTGCTTGCCGCTTGAGTCGGTCGTGCCGGTCGGCGAAACCTTGACGACTGGCGAGAAGAATCCGTCGGCGCGCTAGCAGCGCGCTGGACCGATGTCGGCATCAGGCAACGACTTGGCGCGGCCCGGCCTGTAGTGCCACGCCAGGCATTTCTGCTGGCAGCCACGGCTCGCTGACGTTACTTTCAGGAACTCACTGCCCTGCGCGCAGCGCCCCAGCTTGCGCAAACTGTGAAACGCGGGCCTGCGACCAATCGCGGCCGCGACCCCGTTCTTATGAATTGCAATGGAAGGAGCGTTCGAGATGCCCCACGGCTTAGCGCGTCCCCCAGTACGTTGGCGACCAGTCTGCCGGCAATCCCGAGCGACCAAACTCCATCTGCGAAGCGCGCTGCGCGCGGCGGCCTGCTGCCTGGCAATTTGCTTGAGCGCCAGCCGCGCTTCAGCCGGTATCGAAGTGGTGTGCCATCGCGGCGCCAACGAGCATTGCCCCGAGAACACGTACGCTGCCGCCCGCAAGTGCATCGAGTGGGGCGTGGCCTACGTCGAGATTGACGTCCGCACCAGCAAAGATGGCGTGCTCTACATCCTGCACGACGCGTCGGTCAATCGCACGACCAACGGTCGGGGCTTGTTGCGTTCGTTGACCAGCGACGAGATCGACAAGCTCGACGCCGGCAGTTGGTTCAATCCCTCGTTCGCCCTTGAGCGCGTGCCCCGGCTCGAACCGTACTTGCGCTGGATCAAAGGCCAAGCCAAGGTCTACTTCGACGTCAAGGATTGCGATCTGCCGCAGCTCATCAAAATGGTCTACGACATCGGGCTAGAGAACGATTGCTTCTTCTGGTTCGACGCGCCGAAGCGCGCACTCGAATTCCGTCAACTCGACGCCAAGCTGCCGCTGAAGGTCAACGCGCGCACCATCGACGACGTGCGCCAGGCGAAAGAGCGCTACCAGGCGAACATTGTCGAAGTCGGGGTCGGCCAGCTCACGCCCGAGTTGATCGCCGCTTGCCGGGAGCAGGGCCTGAAGATCATGGCCTACGAACCGCAGAAAAAACCCGACGCATTTCGGCAAATCGTCGCGGCCGGTGTCGACATGGTCAACCTCAACCACGGCGACCTGTTCCTGGAAATCGAACGTGCGGCAGGCGACAAGTAGATCAATCCACGAAACTGGGCAATCGCAGCGGGGCCGTCCATGTTGCCAGCGAAATTCCGATACAACTCGACCGACAAAGAGGGGGGCGTGCTGAGCCGGGCCCATGCGGGCGTCGTCGATTACCCAGGGCTCTCGTTGGGTAACGAGCAGTTGCCGCTCGAACGGTTGATCACCGTGCAGCACTGGCTCGATCGCCTGCAGGTCGTTTACGTCGGTAACGATGGCAGCCTGCTGCAACGTGTCATTACGATCAAGAGTGGCAACTGCCGGCGCGTGCATTCAGCGTTAAGCCAATTGATCTCAGCGCGTCACGCCGAAGCACATCGCGTTGCCTTGGCCCAAGCGGGACTCGAGGGGGAGTACGTCACCCAGCGCTGCCAGGCCTGCCATGCGACGATCGATCTCTCGAGCAAACCGGTGACCGAGCAAATCTACTGTCGCTACTGCGACTCGCTCACGACACCCGCGGCCGAGTCGACCGAGGAGGCCGACTATCGCATCTGCGAAAGCTGCGGTTTCTTTGATCGGCCGCGCGAGTTCACGACGTTCTATTACGTCTTCTTGATTGTCGTGCACTTTCATTCCACGAAGAAGCACGTCATCTGTCGAAATTGCCGCCGCCGTGAAAGCTGGAAGATGCTCGGTGGCAACCTCCCGGGAGTACTCGGCGTGCTCCCCGCCCTGGTGCAACTCGCGCGCTCGTACCTCTCGGGCGGGCTAGGCAAATCGGCCTTCGCGGGGCTCGATCAGGCGAATGCGCTGGCGCAGAGCAAACGCATCGATGAGGCCGCCGACCTCTACGACCAGATCATCGAGCGCGTCGGCCCTTCGGCCGGCGTCTCCTACAGTCACGGTCTCGCGCTCCTGCAAGCCGAGCGTCTCGAGCCGGCGATGGTCCAGTTTCAACGCGCGCTGTTGGCCTGCTCGACCTACACGCCTGCCTATTCCAAGCTTTGCGAATGCTACGAGCGCTTGGGCATGCGCGACGCGCTCGAAGCGCTCCACCAGGTGTGGTCAGGGCCCGGTGACGTCGGCGCGGCAGCCGAGCCGGCCGTCGATGATTCGCAGCCGGCGCAAGCGGAGTGAGCCGCGCCGAGCCGCCCGCTGCAGAACAGATCACGCCGCCGCCGCCACGCCGCCCCCAGCGAGCTGCCGCCCAGCCCCTTATGCCAAGCCGCGCAGCTTCAGATGCTCTTCCAGCACCTGGCGATATTCCTCGATCTCCACGTCGCGCTCGCAGCAGATCATAAACAGCGTGCCGTCAACGGTGAAGTTGTCGTCCCACTCCATGACCTGTTCGTCGGTCCACTCGCTGCGGTACTCGCGCAACCGCTCGTCACTCAGTCGGCTGAAGTAGCTGCGCAGATTGATATCGGTTTCGTCCATGTCCCGGCCGGCCGGTAGGACCTCGTAATTGACGTCGTCGCGAGCCATGTCGATCTTCTCCCGCACTTGTGTCGTTCGCCGGCCGCTGCACGCAGCAGCAATCCTCGGGCGCGTGGCTTCCACACGCCCCCCGGCGCGAACCGTTCGGTTTCGATTCTAACTGGTTGCCGCGGTGCACGCACGAGGGGACAAACTCCCCACCCGCCTGGGCCGATCCCCGTCGATCGACCGGGCCATGTCGCACGGCTCATCCCTGCACCTCCCCGCATCCGGGGCAGCAATCTCCCAGGAAACCGCCGCCGCCGCTCCACCCGCCCATCCACGAGCCGGCTAATCTCGGGTACATTCGATGGTCACGCGCCGCTCGACCGCCTGGCTACCGCGCAGCCACGCCGGGCCCACGCGACGATGAGATTCTGCGAATACGCGATGAGTCACCCGCAATTCTTGGGCATCGAAATCGGCGGCACCAAGCTGCAAGTGGCCATCGGCGCCGACGCCGGCCCACCGCTCACCGCCATCGCCCGTAGCGAAGTCGATCCCGCGGGCGGGGCCGAGGGCATTCTCGCCGGAATCGAGCGTCTCGCTCACGGGCTGCTGGCCGATCATCCAGCAAGCGCCGTCGGCATCGGCTTCGGCGGACCGGTCGATCGCGCCGGGCGCGTCGTCAAAAGCCATCACGTACACGGTTGGGACGGCTTCCAGTTGACCGATTGGGCGCGCGAGCGGTTTGGTCTGCCAGCCGTCGTGGCCAACGACGCCGACACCGCCGCGCTGGCCGAAGCGCGCCTTGGCGCGGGGCGCGGGGCCAACCCTGTCTTCTACATCACCGTCGGCACCGGTATCGGCGCGGGGCTCGTCGTCGATGGCCGCATCTATCGCGGTCACGGAGTCAGCGTCACCGAGTTGGGGCATCTGCGCCCCGGACTGCAAGCCGAAGGGCCCGATCAAATTCTGGAAAGCTATGCGGCCGGCTGGGGGATCGCCGCCGCGGCCCAGTCGCGCTTACGAGACCCAATGCGCTATCGACTCGGCGAGCTGAGCGTCAATCGACGCCGCCCCGAGGACATTCGCCAGCGGCTCATCGAAATCGAAGAGGCCGGCGAAGCCGACGCCGGCAATCTGTTGGATCGTTGCGACGGACAGCCCGAGCACCTGAGCACGAAGTTGGTGGTCGAAGCGGCCGCGGCCGGCAATGGCATCGCGGCCGAAATCCTCCGCCAGGCGTGGCAAGCCCTTGGCTGGGGCATCGCCCAGGCGATCACCTTGTTGTCGCCCGAGGTGGTCGTGATCGGCGGCGGCGTGTCGCTGGCCGGGCGCGAGCTGTTCTTCGAGCCGCTCGAGCGCGAGGTAGCCCGCTACGTTTTTCCACCCCTGTTGGAGAGCTACCGCATCGTGCCCGCCTCACTGGGAGAAGAAGTCGTGCTGCACGGCGCGCTAATTTTGGCGAGCGAATTGCCGCGTTAGGAACGGCCGAGAAATAACCTTTCCCCTATTCCCTCTCCCCTTGCGGGAGAGGGCAGGGTGAGGGGCAAAGAAAACGGGAAGTTATTTTTCGGCCGTTCCTTAGCCCCCATTGCCAGGCGTTCGCCCCCGTTACCAGGATGAAATCCTCGTAAGGTCGGGCGTTTTTCGCCGCCCCACGGCTCGGTTTGATTGACTTGCGCGCGAGTGGGCAGGTATAGCTGAAGGCTGCTGGAACAGGTGCGCTCCGGGGTTTTTGCCGCCATGTCGCACGAGGCCGTCAAACAAGAGCTCGATCGCTTGCGACGCGAAGTCGTCGGGCTGGCTTCGCGCCGCGGCACCCTGCGCAATTCCTCCGGCGATGAAGCTCGCGCGTCCTCGTCGGTTCGTTGGTCGGTCCCGCCTGTCAGCCCGATCGCCGCGCCTCCACTGCCCGGCGAGCAGTTCGAGAAATCGGCCCGTCAAAATTTTGTTCGCGACCTAGTGCCGGAGAACATCGCTACGACACCGCGCGGCAGCTCGCGTCTCGGGTGGCTGGCGGCCGTGTTAAAGCTGACGTTTGTGAATGCGCCCGGCTGGCTCACGAGCGCCACGGTGCACGCCGGACTGCTGACGGCCCTGGCCTTGGCAACCATCGCGGCTGAGCCCGGCACCATCGTGCAAGCGATCAAGGTCGCCTGGGGCGATGCCGAATTGACGGACGACTCGCTCGTTGAGTTGCCGCAAGTCATCACGCTCGCCGACGAACCGAGCGACACGTCGAGCGCCGAATTGGCCCACGATACCGTCGGTGCAGAAGCCGTCGGCGGCGGCGCCAGCGACTCCATCGATGCCCCCACCGCCGCGCAAGCCGACCTCGGCGAGTCCCCCGGCTCAGGCATCGGCGACGAGTTGGCCTCCGCCCTGGGGCGCGGTGGTGACATCCCGGACGACGCCGACCCTAGCGATGGGGAAGCCGCGGAAGAGCCCATCCGCGGCAAAGGCTATGCCACGTTCTGCGGGCTCGAAGCCAAAGGTTACCGCTTCGTCTTCATCGTCGACTCATCGGGCAGCATGCAAGGGCAGCGCTTCAGCGCCGCTTGCCAGGAGCTGATGACGTCGATCGCCGATCTCGACGAGCATCAAAGCTTCTACGTCATCTTCTTCAATGCCACCGAATACCCGCAGGCTTATCCGCACGTCGACAACGAAATGTCTCCCGCCGGCGTGGCGTCGCTCGAACGATTGACTGCCTGGATGCGGGGCGTCGTCCCCAACGGCTGGACCAATCCCGATGGGGCCATCCGCCGCGGGCTCGACCTCAAGCCCGACGCGATCTTTCTGTTGACCGACGGCGAGTTCAATCAAGGGGGCGCGCTATCGGTCATTCGCCGCCACAAGTTCCGCGCGGCGATCCACACCGTGGCCTTCGCCTCGGCCGAGGGCGCGCCGATGCTGCAAGAAATCGCCGCCCGCACCGGGGGCTCCTTCCGCTTCGTGCCGTAGGTCGGGCCGGCGACCTGTCGTTTGACTTCTCGGGCAGCAAAATGCCGGAGTCCTCGTCACTCAGGCAACTCACCGCGACGGTTTCTCCCATGCTGCATACTTCGCGACGATTGATCGGCTTCCCCCTGCGTTGCTTCGCACTTTTGGCGATACTGCAATCACTAGGGTGCCCCTCTCGCGCCGACGATCCTCCCGCCGAACTCACCAACTCGATCGGCATCAAGCTCAAGCTCATTCCGGCCGGCGATTTCCTGATGGGGGCCGACGAAACGCAAGCGCAGCTCGAAAAGGACTTCGGCGAGTTCCGCAAGAACGTGCAAGTCGAAGACGAACGCCCGCAGCATGAAGTGCGGATCACGAAGGCCTACTACCTGGGCATCTACGAAGTCTCCCTCTCCGAGTTTCGTCAGTTCATCAACGACACCGACTATCGCACGCAAGTCGAATCGGACGGCCGCGGGGGCTTCGGCTGGAACAAAAACGCGCGCACCGGCATGTGGCGCAAGGACTATTCGTGGCGCGGCTGGGGCGTCAACCAGAGCGAGACGTCGCCGGTCGTCAACGTCACCTGGAACGATTGCGTCGCCTTCTGCAAATGGTTGAGCGACAAAGAGAACGCCCGCTACCGCTTGCCGACCGAGGCCGAGTGGGAATCGGCCTGCCGCGCCGGCACCAGCACGCGCTACTACGACGCCACGAAGCCGGCCGATGTCTTTCGGCTCGGCAACCTGCACGACGTCACACTTACCGAAACTTGCGGCCCCACACGCGTCGCCGATCGTGAAGGGAACCCGACGGGCGAGATTGCCAAGGTGTTCCCGGGGCGCGATGGCTTCGCCTTCACCGCGCCGGCCGGCCGCTTCCGCCCCAATGCGTTCGGTCTGTACGACATGCTGGGCAACGCCTGGGAATGGTGCGCCGATTGGTACAGCAAGGACTATTACAAGGGCGCACCGGACGAAGATCCGCAGGGCCCCGCCAAAGGCAAGCTGCGTGTGTTGCGTGGCGGCGGCTGGACAGCCGACCCCTTGGATTGCCGCTCGGCGTGCCGGCGCAAGATGAACCCCGACCACGCCAACTACCTGACCGGCTTTCGCCTGCTGCGGGAACTGTAACGAGAAGGCCATTTTTTGTACACATTTTTGTACATACCACTCTTGACACTGAGCCACTCGGTGCTTAGGATACTGGTAGGACTGGGCGCAAGTTCGCTGACTTGTTATCGAAATAACGTCCAAAAGCCGCCGATCAACCCCGATCGCGGCCCGTTGAGCTTTGTGCCGAATGATGGTCATTTCTTTGCGAAATGCTATCGCGACGTTTTTCTGCCCTCGAGAAAGCGTCGTGGTCGTAACCATCCGGTTCCTCCGGGCAACCGCGATCTGCAAGTTGAGCGGCCGCTTTCGGTGAGCGCTGCTCGTGCGCGCCGGGGACGGCAGTGTCGTGTGAGCGTGTAACCAGGGTGACCCTGACACAGTCGCCGTGCCGCCTGCATCCAGCAATAATGGCCGCAGGCACAAGAGGTATCTCTGGAAGCGAAGTTGTCTCGTACGACTTCGCAACACGGCAGCCTCTTGTCGCTGCGCCAGTATTGTTGTGTCGCCGGAGTGATCGCGACCAGGTCGGTGCCACCCAATGACGCTAAGGACCGAGATCGCTCGGCGAGAGTTCTCGGTGCGCGCCGGGGACTGTCCCGGTTTCGGTATACGACGACGTGATCAGGTTCGAGCGCCGCCCGAAAGCGGGACTGCCCCCCCGTCGGCGTTGCGCGTGTGCTTAGGCTGATGTGAGTTGTCCGGCAAAATTGGCCGCGCAGCGGCCGCGGCGCTTAGCCGTGGGCGCCAGCCTTGTCATTGCCCACATTTTTACAGGAGAAACGCGAGTTTATCGTGGTTTCCCGAGGGTTTGTTAGTCCCAGCCACGCGACGGTTAAAAGTCGGAGCGGCGTGGCAACCGCTCGGTTACCAAAAATGCTCGATTTACACGGCAGATAGCATTGCTTTTGCTAGCGAATAAATGTGGGTAACGACAAGGGCGCCGGCCCACGGAGGCATTGCGCGAATGACCAGAGCCGCGCAGCGGCGACAGCGGCTTGGCGAAAAGCGTGTCGACGGGTACCACTGGCGCCGCTAGTGCGCTTGGCGTCGACGCAGGAACGACGCAGCAGCTTGTGCGCCGCGGGATTGAAAAACCTCGGCGAGCCCGCTCGCCCTGCGCGCATGAGAAGTCCACCACAACGACACCTCGACACAACGGAGGATTCAATTCGAAGTGTGCACCTGCTTGGCAGTCGGCGCGAGCAGTATTGTGCCTGCCAAACGGCGCGCGGCGCCAACCAGGTCCTGATTACATCAGCCAAGACAACAGCCCGCAGGCAACAGACAACATCCCGTGCAGGTCAGCAAGGCGATTCCCAGGACAACCCACCTGGGCTATCGCGCCGTGGCTTGGGATGGCGTCGTATAGGCTATTCTCGACTTGATTAGATTGAACGCGGCGACTTCGAAGGAGCTTTCATCGGGCTGAGGTTGGTCGAGCGATTTTCGAGGAGCGGGCCAGTCGATTTCGTCGCGGAGTCTCAGCCAGATTTCGCGAGCCGCGACCAAATCGCCGCGCCAGTAGAGCAGCTCCGCGCGTTGTAATTGCTCCAGGATCTTTTGCTTGCGATCCTCGCTCTGTGCGGGCATCGAGACCAGGTCATAGAGCTTGATCGTCGGCGTCGCCGCAGTGGGGGGCGCCTGCGTCTCTTTGATTTTGTAAACCACCATCCCGATCAACACGACGACCAGGAGGCCGATCATGGCGAGCTGTGCCACGACCTTGCCATCGACTGTGGAGACCGGCGCAGGGATTTCGTCCTCTTCGGACGATGGTGGTGAATCGACAGACGAGCTTGATTCGTCGGCGATCCTGTCGGCCAACCGCTGCCCGGGGTGTGTGTCGTCCTCGTCAGTCGACGTCGGGCTCGGATCGTCATCGATATCGAGGGCAAAGGAGATGTCATCCGCAAGCTTCACCAGCGATCCATGGCGCAGTGACCCCGAGCTGCCAGCGGCCAGGCGTCGACCGTCAATCGCAATTGCCATCGGGCAACCGTTGTGCAGCCAATAGGCGCCGTCGCGAAACTCCAGCGTGACTTGGATGTCGGCCAGTTCGTCGGCTCCGATCCGAATATCACTATCGTCGTTGCAGCCGACGCGCACGAACGCGTATTTCACGACATGCTGCGCGTGGTCAGAATTCTCAGATTGATCGATTAACGTGGCGGTCAAGGAAAATGCTCCTGAATGGTCATCGCCCGCGCATCTGCGAAATGGCCGGCAGCACGAACGGCCCCAGAACCAGTAACAGGCACGCGATCATGATGAGCATCGATGGAAAGGTCATACTAACCTGGGCTTCGGCAGCGGCCTTTTCACCCCACTGGGATCGCTTCAGTCGCATTTGATCGGCCTGCGTGCGCAGGATGCTGCTCAAGGGAGTACCGAGCTCTTCACCTCGATTGATCGCGGCGACGAGCTCGCGGACATCGGGATCAGCGATTCGTTGCTGGAAATTTTCGAGCGCCTTGCTACGCTGCTCACCCAAATCGGACTGCCTGAGCACCAGGGACAGCTCTTCGCCAAGGGGATGTTTTGAATTCTCAACTACGGCCGTGCGGAGCGCATCTTGAAAGCCGGCGCCGGCCTCCATCATCAGCGCCATCAGATCGACCGCGAAAGGAAGGCGCCGCTTGCAGACGAGTATTCGAGCAGCGGCCGCCCGAGTCAGGCTGGTCGTGGCGCTGTGTACGACGAGAAACGCGATCCCCCAGCCGAGTAGCGCGGCGACGATCAGGGGCAATCTCAGGCTGGCGACCCCGAAAAAGACGATCCCCGCCAAGGCGCCTTCGAGTTGTCGGCAGGCCAGATACTCCGTCGGCTTCCAAGGAACCTGCTGAGCAAGTGAGCGTTGTGCTTTTTCAAGGTTGGCTTGCACGGCTTTATTGCCATAGCGGTGATTGAACACCGAAAGCTCGTCGAGCAATGGCTCCCAACTCCGATACAGGCCTGACGCTCGTCGCAACTGCTCGCGGCGCTCGCGTTCGAGCTCCGTGAAATCCGGAGTCGGCGGCCGCAACCAAGTGACTTGAATTACCGTGTACGCGACCAATGCCAGCGCAACCGCGCACAGCGCGCAGGCGACGAGCCCCAGTGGTGACATGGTGACCTCCCTCAGCTAGACGTCGACGTTGAGTATCTTGTTGCTCCAGCGCAGGCTGGTATACAACAGCACACCGACGCCAGCCAGCATGGCTTGCCCCAGATTGGTTTTAAATAATTCCAGCGTTCCGGCCGGATAGATAATGCTGAATAGGATCAGAAAGAACAACGGAAAGACCGCCAGGATGCGAATCACCTTACGGCTGCTGGCAGTCTCGGATTCGAGCTTGCGTTCGATGCGTTGGTTTTCCTGTAAGCTGCGGCTAAGCCGTTCGAGCGCTTCGGTAATTCGTCCGCCGCGTTCGAGACAGGTGCGAATCGCCGCGGCAAACAACGTAAAGCTATCGACCTGCAAACTCTCCTTGGTGTCGTTGATGGCGTCGGCCAAGGTTCGTCCGAGCTGATTCTGCAGCACCACCCGCTCGAGTTCGCTGCGCAGGGGCTGAGGTGACTCCGCCGCGACTGATTTCAGCCCTTGTGCCAAGGAAAGCCCGGCCCGCGCCGTATTCGCCAAGGCCACGGTCCCGCCGACCATCTGATCGCGCAGCAAGCTGCGTCGGCGCGCGATCAGCGACTGCAGGATAAGCTTCGGAGCGACGTATACCAGGTAGAGTGCCAGGGGGATCAACGGATACATTCCCAGCAACAACAATCCACTCGCGGTGACACACAGTGCCAGGCCCCAGAAGCGCAAGTAGCGCTGGATGTGCGCGCCATCCAGGCTCAGCGCGCGCAGTGCCGGCAGGATCGAGGCCAGGTATCGCTGTGCGACGGCGTCCCAAACGCTGGGGCCGTTCTGCACGGCCAGCAGCACCGCCGCAGCAACACAGGCGCAACTCAGCCAAGGCAACACGGTCATCATGTCCGCCATCCGGCTAACTTGGATGCCGGTCACAGGTAAAACTGGTCCAATTTAATAACATTGTGCGCGACGAGCTCGCTGAGGAACGTGGGCAAATGACCCGTCGGCGTCAGCACGGCGGTTTCATCGCCGGCATCCATGGCAAACAAATCCTTGGTCCGAATCTCACCAGATCGAGGTTCGACCTCGACCACCTCGGTAACCTGAGTCACGCAACGTCGCCCGTCGCGCATGCGCTGTAGTTGCACGATCAAATCGATGGCCGCGACGATTTGTTGGCGGATCGAGGCGATGGGCAGATCGGCCGCCATTTGCACGAGGACTTCCAAACGAAGGATGACGTCACGGGCGCTGTTCGCATGAATCGTCGTAAGGGAGCCATCGTGTCCGGTGTTCATGGCCTGCAGCATGTCCAGGGCTTCCGGCCCGCGGCATTCGCCGACCACAATTCGGTCGGGTCGCATGCGGAGCGCGTTCTTGACCAGATCTCGGATGGTGTAGGCCCCGGCCCCTTCGACGTTCGCGGACTTGGCTTCGAGCCGCACGACGTGCTCGCGTTTCAACTGCAGTTCCGCAGTATCTTCGACCGTGACGATGCGTTCATTCTCCGGAATATGCTCGCTCAAACAATTCAGCAGCGTGGTTTTGCCGGTGCCGGTGCCTCCGGAGATCAAGATGTTGCGACGCGAGATGACGGCCGCCCGCAGGAATTCGTCGACCGATTTCGTGAGCGCACCGCGCGCGATCAAATCGCCGACCGACATACGTCGCTCGGGGAACTTCCGAATCGTCAAGCATGGTCCGCTCACGGCCAACGGGGGGATCACCGCGTTGACGCGGCTGCCGTCGCTGAGCCGCGCATCGACCAGCGGACTGGCCTTGTCGATCCGACGCCCGACCCGGGCGACGATGCGGCCGATGATCGAGATCGTGACGTCGTCCGAGACAAATCTGCGCCCCGAAGACTCAACC
Source organism: uncultured Planctomycetaceae bacterium (assembly GCA_964495375.1). Classification (GTDB taxonomy): domain Bacteria; phylum Planctomycetota; class Planctomycetia; order Pirellulales; family JAEUIK01; genus JAIESQ01. The sequence goes on from CAZBWM010000004.1 coordinate 21,052, forward strand.
AGCCCTTCGCGTTCGACATAGATATGATCGCGGTCGACGACCATGATCTCGGAGATGGTCGGCAAGCGCAACAGGTCTTCGAGCGGTCCATAGCCGAAAAGAATGTCCTTGACGTCCTTCTTGATATAACGCAATGCCAGATAGTCGAGCAGTTCATTGTGGAGCTTGCTGACGGAACGCTCCCAGGCACTCAGAAACGATCGCTCGACCAGCAACACCCGCTCGCGTGCGGTTTTCGCCGAATTCAGATCGAGCATTCGGCTGAGGGCTTTGAGGTGAACTTGGAGTTCTTCGTCGCGTTCGGGCACGGCCGTGCGCATCCGCGCCCAACCCTCCTCCCGCAGCAACCCAGTGGGCGATGGCTTGTCGCCGGTAGTCGACAATTGCCGGAGCAATTCGTTACGCGCCACGTGGCTCGCAGCATGGTTTACCAGATTGCGCGACTTGGTCGCCAGGTAGCCCGCTTCGCGAGCGATCAGTTCGATTCGTTCCTCGACGGCCAGCACTTGCTCCACGGTCAGCGAGACCGGGTCTACCGCGCCCAGCGACTTGATAACGAACTCAAGCACGCCCAGGTGAATTTTTTCAACAAACCGAGACAACTGGTCATCGAGTAGCCGCCGCCGCTCATCCGCCGAATCGACCGTCGGCCTCGGCAGCTCGAACTGCAGGCAGAATGGAGGGATTGAGACAAGTTGCTCCGCGGTCACCGTGCTGCTGGCTCCGCAATAGAGCTCCTTCTCGCCCACCTTGATCGTTTCGACGCCGAGATTGAAGATTTCCCAGACGCCGTTGCGGCGCCTTAACAGTGCCGCTTCGGAAGCGACATACGGATGAGTCAAGACCAGGTCGTTGCTGTCGGCCGATCCAAGTTGGATGCGATCCTTCGCGATGTCGACCAGGCGGCGCGTCGCTTCGTCGTCGCGGGAATACCAAACTCGCATGACAGGATATCTCACCCTCAAGGAAAGGCCGGAATTACAAAACTGATCTTGGTGCCGATCTCGAGTACGGCCGGCACGTTGGCCACGTTTTGCATTGGCACGAACAACGCCTGGTCGGCCTGGCCAATTAGCGGCTGACCATCTGCGGCCGTCGCGACGTCGTCGGCGCCGCGTGGAGAATTCGGGTGCGCGATGATGGCGACAATGCGGAGTGGCGAAGAGGTATTGCGTTGGGCGGCCGCGTCGATGATTCGCAGGAGTCGCCGAGTCTTGTCGTCGTAGGGGCGTGGGGCCGCGCTGGCATCAGCCGCCGACTCGGCCGGACCCCGCGGGCGTGTCCGACGCGAGCGATCAGGCGTGGCAGACTGTTCTCCGGCTGCGCCGGGCCGAGCAGCTGCGTCAACGATTGCGTCAGCGAATTCGGGCAGGATCGTAATCACAGCGCCCGTGCCGGAGCCGCGCTCCAGCGTTTCGACGGCCCCGGTCAAACGTTCGCCCACGCTCAACAGCGTGAACGGCCCAAGTGTTTCAAAGCGCGAAACGGTTTCGATGTCGCGGTAAAAGATCGGGTCGCCAGCCGCGAAGTCGCGATTGGACAAGCTGCCATAGAGGGGTCCCCTGGCGTCACGAGTGATGCCAATGAGCGGTTGCGCGGATTCCGCAGCAACTTTGGGCGGAAGTGCCATCCGATCGTAGCCATCGTCCGTCGTCGGAAATCGCTCACCGCGCTTGAGCGATGCTTTTAGGGTCGTGTAATACTCTGGTTCGACTTGCGCACTTAAGTAGTAATAGTTCAAAAAGGCCGCGAGCACGCCGAGGGCGGCCGCGATCCCGAGTTTGGTCAGGTTGGTCATGCTCAATTACTCTGGTTCGCTGGAAAACTTCCAGGGTTGTGGTTGGGAAGGCGCGCCATGATCAGACGCTCAATCGTGTCACCTTGATCGCCCGACCAGACATAAACGTGTTCGTCGGCAAGGCTCAAGATTATGTCGATCGTCGGCGCCTCGGCCGCCGCGCCACGCTGGACCGTCCAGCCGGCGGATTGCCAGCCGGACAGCAACTCCTGACGCGTGACCGATAAGTTGGCGATTTCCAATTGCAAGCGGTCGTCCGCTGACCAACGTGCCATGATCTGAGAGGCTTCCGCTGGCAGCGGCAAGAGATGCTCAGTCAGTGTCGCACGATGCGGTATCGCGTGCTGGTCCGACCTTAGCAGTTCGTAGACTCGCCAAGATGTCGGCGAGATGCGGAGGGCCGCCGATCCGCCGAGCAAGCGGGGCTCGCCAATCGACTCACCCACGACGATGCCAAACCTCGCCGTGGGAGTGTCGAGCGAGTAGATCAAGCGATTGCCAACTTTCCGCCGGTTAAACGGCAGGCGCTCGATTGCGGCGATCAAGTCGCGTTCCTCGGCTGTCGCGCGACCTGGCGAAGTAACTGCTAGGAGTTGCGAAGATTGATCGAGCAGACCGGCATGGTCATCTGCGCGCTCTCGAGCAGCGAACCGCCACGGCCAGCCGGCGAAAGTCCAATAGCCCTCGCCCGGCTGGTGGGCTAGAAGGTCTGGCAGCAGTGGCAAGGGAATCTCAGCCTTCGCAACCTGCTTGCCGAGGGGTGAAAATGCTCGGCGTCCCCACCAACCCAGCGACGTGTAGGTCGACCATGCCATCCAGACCACGCCTGCGGTTAGGCAGGCGCGCGTAGCGAGCCTGACAAACGCCCGAATTGGGTTGCGAGCCTGGTTGGTTCGGTTGGTTGGCATGAGAACGTTCGAATCGATGTGACTGAGGGGAGCTACTGTAATGCGCCGAGTGCTCTTTGATCGGCGACTTCCTTCTTCAACAACTCTGCTAGTCGTTGGGCCTGCTGCAGTTGTTGCTGATTGAGTTGCAACATCCTCTGTTCCCCCTTGAGACCTGCGACAACGGTGCCCGTCACGTCCCACTTCTCGACCTGAATAGTCCGGATTCGTAATTCGAGGTCCGCCCACTTTCGGACCTTGGGATCGGTACTCAAGCGATCGATCTCGGGCTTTCGCTGTGCCATCTTGGCGCGCAACTCTTGCCGCTTCTGTTCCTTGAGCTGGTCAAACTTCTGGTCTGCTCCCGCGGATTCGCCTTCGAGCTCTGTTAATCTGCCGCTGGTGAAGTCTGCAGGCAACAAGGCTGCCGGGTCGAAGTTTCCGAAAGCGTTTGCCAAACCCGTAACTGTTCGGCCGCTGAGTTCAAAGCAGAGGTCCCAGTTCGGCTGCTTGTTTAGGTCGGTGCGATCGTGCTTGTCTGCCTGGCGGTAGTCCCAGGAGCCGCCAAAGACGAGATGACTGGAACTTGGGTCGTCGACCACCGCAGCGACGGGCCTGTCGAGGACGTCCTTGGTCGCCGACTTTTCGATCCGCCCTTGATCGGTGTCGTCGAAACGAAGCACTTGGCTGGCACCCCCGTCATGTCGCTCGTGCCAAGCCAGCGCGCGCGCTTCGACCGTGGCCGCCGAAGTGCCATTGATGTAAATGCCCAACCACAACATGCAAAAGAAAAGGGGGAGCAGCACGAACAGACACAGGGCGAATTCGAGCGGCGCCACGCCGCGGCGCGCATGTTTGCGATTGCGAATCATGGAATCGCTCCTGCCCATAGGGCGAAGTACTGATAGCAGTAGGGATTGGCAATCGCCTGGCTGGCAGGAATATTCAAGGGCTCGCGTTCGAACGAAACTCGCACGCCTCCAGGATGACCTGGGCACCGCATCAAGTGAACCGCCTCGTGAATCAAGAGTGGAGCCCGTTCGGTCGACTCGGCTGTGAAAAACTTGGGGGAAATGAAGATGCGATCCTGGCGATCGCGCGTCACCCAAGCTCCGAAGTCCATCTCCGCCTTCTCGTCCTCGGCGCCAGTATCGAGCTGTTGATTGGAGAATACGAATATCAGACGCTCGACACGTGATTCGAAGCTCTCGAACTTGTTGCGGATCGTAGTGCGTCGCGCGCCGTCATTCAGGCGAATGCCGAACACGTCTTGCAGCAAGGCATCGGTGGCCGCGTTGCGCGTCGTATTCGAAAGGTTCTTGAGCAGGCCGGCGGCGTGTTCCGACATTTTTACGGCTTCGAGCAAGTGGTTCTCGACGATCTGACGCTGTTGCGGAGAGAAGCCGTGATAGCGATTCAGTCGCAACAGTCGAAAGTGCGCAGCAGATAGCCAGTCGCACTTCAGAAACACGCCCCCCTGAGAATGTGGGCCGCGAAACCAGGATACCGACTCTCCCTCTTCGCGAAACGACTGGTGGATGAAGCTGCCTCCATTGGCGAAGTTGCCGACAGGGATAATCGATTGGTTGGACGGTTGCCGCTTCACCATTTTCTTGGCAAGCATATACCGCAAATGCAGCCGCGCCGGAAAGGTGTTTAGTTCCAGGCCACTATCGCGGACGAATGGGTACGCAAAAAAGGAGTCCTCGCGCTTTTGTTTGTCATCCACAAAGCGACGTTCTCCCAGATAGACCAGGACGTACGGCTTGGCGTCGTTGGCGGATTTGGAAAGCAGGACAACGTCGCCAGGCTTTGCCGCCGTGCCACTCAGGCTGAAACTTCTGCCATTGGTGCGAACCTGACTGCTCGCCACTTCGGTGAACGATCGGCTCCAGGAGGATTGCCCCTCGTGCAGCCGTTGAGAAAAGGGAAACAATTCGTAGCTGTCAAACTCGTCGCGAGTGAAAGACTCCGGATTCATCAAGGCCAGCCGCACGTTCTCCAGCACCAGTGGGTTGGCATCCTGAGCGGTAGCGATTGGGAGGGTGCCAGAGAGGAGAACGGTCATGATCCCGACAACGGCAGGAACTCTGGATCGCATCCCGTGCAAAATGGAGCGCACGGAGATCGAGCCCCTGGCCACCTTGGTTGGCCGGGCCGACAACCGCGTGTCGCTGTGAGCACAGATCGCCATTTGTTGGGCCGTAAACATGCCGTGGTTAGTGATGCAGCAATTCGGGAGCCGCCGGTATCGAACTCAACGTGTCTTTGATGTTCGCCGGAAGCTGGCCATCCTGCGCCGCCTGTTGCAAGCGCCCTTCGCTCACCGGCACCAGTTTCGCCTGCCAGTTCAGCCGCACGTACGCATTCTTGTTAGGCCCTCGCGATCCGCTGAAGATTGTCCATGGATTTCCGACGCTCTCGCCCGTCGGATCGGCACCCCACTCGCGCGCCTTGACCGGAGTCGCCCAATTGAGCGTGTCCCAGCCGGTGTCGACCTGCAGCTTGTCTCCTTGCGGCTTGGGACGCAGTCCGCCGGCGTTGTAGATCATCGCCTGGGCAATCGCCACGCGCCCCTTTGCGTGCTGCCCCTTGAAGAGCGGAGCAAACGGTGTGTCGTTCCGCGTATCCCGATATGCGAAACCCATGACGGTGAACAACTCGTCGGCTTGCTGAGGGCTACTCGCCCAGCGCTCCTGCCCTTTGCCATCCTCTGGCATGAACCGCATGACGTACATGTGCGGCTTTGAGCTGAAGGGATTGACCAACTGATCGATCTTGGCCGCAAGCGTGTCGAGAATCCGTAGCAGGTTGTCGAGCGTAGCCGCCAGAGTGATGTCGCGCTCGAGTTCCCTAAACGCGGTCTCGTCCATGTCGAGGTCGGCAGGGGGCTGCAAGTTGTTCACAAAAGTGTCAACGTCGCCGGCATGTCCGCGCACGGCCGCCAGCCACTGGTCTGCCAGTGGTGTCAATTGACGCAGAGCCGCCAATACGTCGCTGTCGAGGCCATCAACATAGGTCGTCAGTAGTCGAGAGATCTCCTTCAGCTCTTGGCGCCCACCCGGCGCGGGCTGTTCCAGGGGCGTCTCCGGCTGCATGGCCTGCTTGAGCCGCTGATGAAACTCCTTGATGTTGGCGCGGAACGCCTTCAGCTTGCCCCAAGGGCTGTTGTCCTGCTGCTGACTTTCAGAGGAGGAGTTACCTCCGCTCGTTTTCCCCGAACGAATGGCATGCGAGATCTCAAGCGTGTAGCGATTCGTCCAGTTGGCAAAATAAGTCGATGCATTGGAATACTGGCAATTCTTACCGTCGCGGAACCATTCGCGGATTGGCTCTCGAAAGGAATCGACATAGGGATAGGTTGCGCGCACCCACTGCGAAGTTGACTCGGCCTTCCATGGGATTTCTGTGAGATCTTCCAGGCTAGGATTCTCAGGGTAGCCGTAGCCCCTGTTGCCCTGGTATTCCTTACCGTCGATCTTCTCGATGCGTACCGGCTCCCGGCCGAGCCACTTGATATCGGCGCTCGGGACATCATATCCCCCGCCCTCCCACTTATTCAGGTATTCAACAAATTTGGCGATTGGTTCAACCGCGTGCTTGAACTTACCGAGCGCACCGCCTAACGGCGTTTTCCGATCATGTTCGCCCCAGAAGCTTGGCGCCCTGCCTGAAGAATCTTGATCCTGAGACCTACCCGACGCTCCCTGACTTGAACTATCGCTCTTGGGTGGCGCTTCGGGCTCAACAGGTATCAAGAGCTGATCGGGACTGGGAAATGTCTGAATATCGAAGTGCTCAAACCGATAATAACTCTCAAACGTATCGAGAGTCGTGCGCGCGGATTTTCTCCACACTCCGGCGCCGTTGACTGTCGCGCCGCCCAACCCTATCGCCGTATCGGGATATTGACTCAGCATGGGAATCACAACGTCGCGAATCATAATCTTTGGCTGATTAAAGACTTTCGCCGCCTGTTGAATCGCCAAGAGGTAGTACGCTTCCTTAACAACCTTGCTCAGCTCAAAGGTCGCGTCGAGGTGCAGCACATCGGCCGCTGCAATGAGGATGTAACCAATGCCATAAACGTTTTTCAACGCTTCACCGATCGTGCCGACGGCATTCGCCGCCATTTTCACACTGAGCAGGTCAGTCGCGACACACTTCAGGGTCAGGCGTGCGTCGTAGATCGTGGCACCAGCGGCGACATCATTCTTTTGTCCTAGTTGTTGCTTGAGCTGCGGCAAGACGATAGGGTCGAACAAGGTCTTGCAGAGGTAACCTATCGTTGGGTTGTAAGAGATCTTTGCGTTGTCTGCATTGTCCTTTACCGCATCGCTCATGTCGTTCGATTCATCCGTGTGAGTCGGCGACCCCTTCTCCAGCGTCGGCCCTCCGAACGCCTCGTGCACCACCACGATCGCCGTCAGCTCTCCCAGCAGATGGTTAGTCATCGTGACCGCGTTCATCGCCCGGGCTTGCCACAAGGCCGTGGTATAGGCTGCCGCGTCCGCCGCGTTTTGCGCCTCGAGCTTCTCGACTACCGCCTGTCCACTGCGGGCCACCAGGCCGATCAGCACCCAGAACATCATCACGACGATCACGGTCAGCAGCGAGATCTTCCCCTCTTCATCGCGAAGCACGCGGCTGGTCACCGAGCCACCGGGCGCGGCCAAACGCAGCCTGGCACGCCGCGATTCCTCACGAAACAGCCAGCAAGGGCACAACGTTGGGCTAGCGCCAGGTTTCATATTCGATCCCCAGTGCCTCGTCGTTGTTTTTGGGCGCTTCGCTCTGCAGCGTGGCCTCACTATGGATCGAGAAGTAATAGCCCACCGCGTCGCGCTCCCCGATCAACCAGCCGATGCCAGGCAAATGAAACGGAAAGCGATAGTCGAGCCGCGCCGTCACGTCGGCCAGCCGACCTTGAGTCCAGGCTTTGAGATCGGAGGGCGGATTGAGAGGTGCTTCGGGCGCGGTCCGCTCGATCGCTAGATCGACCGATACGTGCTTGCTGGCGTAAGCATGTTTCGCCCGAAAGTACGCCTCGGCCACTCCAGAGGGGAAGCGCTCATGATAAGACTTCCATAGCGCATCGACGGCCGGATCTGGAGTTGGCCACGAGCCGCGCTCGACGAAGCCATTGGCAAACGGCGTGAACGCCTGCACGGCGGCGCGCTTGGCCCACTCGCCGGCCGTGGCATCGTCGAGATTCGAGTGGTGGACAATCGCGGAGCGTGCCGCGGCATAGGCGGCGTAGTCCAAGCCAAACCTTGCCAAGATGATGCACGTGCATTCCACGACGAGGCAGACGAACAGGATATAAATCGGCAGCGTCATCGCGTACGACAGCGTGTAGCCGGCGCCGCGCTGATCGCGCCACACGCGGCGAAGCGCGGCCGGACGCAGCTTATTCGCGCCGTGCAGCGACATCCACAACAGCACGGTCAGGCTACTGGCCCAGAGCAGCCAGATGGGCGCGAGCGAATTCGTTGAAGACCACATGCCAACTGCCCCGGCCGCAACCCACCTACAAACAAAGCAACGGCCAACCGACAAAGTAGTCGATCAGGTTGTAGACATAAACGCTTACCATCCGCATCAACAAGAACGCGCCGAACACCAAGGGGAGAAACGTCGCCAGCAAAATCACTTCCTCGAGGGCCACGGTACCGCGCCGCCGACCTTGCCGGGCGCAACACACGTTTCGTGATTTCGCGGCGCGCCCTGGCTTCACGGCAAAAGGTGCTCCAGGTCGAGCGCCGCCAGGGGCGTTCCGAACAAAAAGAACACCGCCAACGGTAACGACAGATTGAGCACGCGCTGCTCCTCCAACGTCGGCCGCGGTATCGCCACCGGCAAAAACAGCCGGGCGCCTCGGCGACCGATCGCTTTGACGACCCACCAGGGACCGAGTTGCCATAGTAAAATGACGATGGTCACTAGACCGGCCAGGATATACGCGTAACCGATCGCCAGGATGCCCTGCCGGACGCCGATCATCGAACCGATGGCGGCGGCGAGCTTTACGTCGCCGGCTCCCCCTCCCGCGGCGACGTGAATCAGCAGCATGATCGCGAAACAGGCGATGGCGCCGAGCAACGAGGCCTCGATACCAATTGGGCCTTCGAGCCAGTCCCCGACCATGAGTGGATTTGTCGACATTGGCATGAACGTCTCGGCAGGGTTGCTCGTCCCTGCAAATGCCGACATTGCCGCCAGCGATCCCCAGGCATTGCTGAACAATCCCCAGCCGAGCGCCGAGTAGGTTGCCCAGTTAGGGATTCTTCGATCGCGTACATCGGTAACGCTCGACAGCCCGAGCATGCCGGCCAGTACCACGGCCGTTGTCGCGACCATGGGACTGACTTCCAGTACTTGAGCGACCACCAGTGTGGCGACGCCCATGGCGGCAATGATCCCGAGCGGCCGAAACCACGCTACTTGCTCGGTCGATAGGGCGCGTTGCGTAGCCATGACGTTACTCTGGTAGTTGTCTCGGCGATAATGCCGGATTGGACCCGGCAGGTGGGAGCGAGTACGACGACTCTCCGCCAATATACTTCCCTAAAGCCACTTTTAAGTGGCTCCAACCTACCGCCAGACCTATCACGAGCAGGGTATAGAAACAAACTAGAACTAGCGCGGCAATTCGTTTGCGAGGAGTTTTCATTGAAGGCATGTCCATTGCAGATGGGAAGTCGCTCATGCCTACGCCCGTTCTTTCCTGAGCAAGCCACTGCACGGCCCGAGCATTCGAATTTGCTAACGAGTGAGGACTACGAGCCAGTGCCGGGCCCTGGCATCGTCCCAGGATTGTCGACACCACCTGTAAGCCAAGTGATGAAACCGTCCAGGCTAGTTTTTAACTTGCCCCAGAACGCGATCAGACCAATGACGATAATCGCCGTGACGAGGATTAGGATCACGTTGGTGAGCCCGGCCGCTTCGCCACTCTCGTCTTCGTGGAATCGCCGCAGTGCCGTGCGGACTTCATCCGCGCTAGAAACAAGCTTCATCGAACTGCCTCCCGGTTAGAAAGATTCGAGAGCCGCGATCTGGCGGCTCTCGATCGAAAACCGCATCGATCAGAGTGGCTCGCAACCTGGCGAGCAACCGCACAGTAACCGTTACGCAGCCAAAGTCAACATTTTGCGCGGCGGCGGAAAAAAACCGCTAAAATCCTCCCCTTCACATCTCGGAGCGGGGCGAATCCATGGTCGCGACGGTGCTGATTCTGCTGCTGTTGGCCGTCATTTGGGCGCTGTTAACCGAGGGGAGCTACCTGGGCGCGGGCTGGGTTCGCTGGATCTATTCACGCGTCGCACGCAGTTACGAAACGAAATGGGCCACCGCGGCCTATGCCGATCCGGCGATTAGCGACCGGCTGTTTGTCGAGCCACTCCGCCGCGCGTTGGGTAGTCAGCCGGACTCCTGCCTCCTCGATCTGGCCTGCGGCACCGGCCGACTCTCGCTGATCGTGCTCAAGCAACCATGGTTCGCTGGGCGCGTCCGGGCAATCGATCTGTCGGCAGACATGCTCAGCGAGTTGCGCAGCCGAATGGACGACTTGCCAACGGAGGCGGCCGCGCGGCTCACCGTCGAGCAGAACAGCCTGGACAATTGGAACGTCAGCTCGGGCGAACACCATCGTGCGATCGTCATGGCCGAAGTCGGCGAACTGCTGCCAAATTTCGAGACGGTCGTCGAAAAAGTGGCCGAAGCGCTGGAGCCAGGTGGACTGTTCTTGCTTACCAAGCCGCCCGATCGATTGGCGTGGCTGTTTTTTGGCCGACCACAGACAACGCGGCGCTTTCGCAGGGTGCTCGCCAAAAAAGGTTTTGATGCCGTGGCAATATACCCCTGGCGGCGCCGGTATCAGGTTGTGCACGCATTCAAGGGCGCGGCAAGCCGACTGTCGACCACCGCAGATGTTAGGCTTGGATAGCCTGGTAGACTTTGCTGCCCATACGCGGCGAAGTTGCTCGCATATCGCGCGAAACAACCCTTGCAATCGCGCTCTTCGCTACCAAGAATAGCAGAACTCGTTACTGCCGAGATCTTCGGAAACGTACGATGCCAGGGGCCGATCGTTACCGCGTACTACTCCCCCCGTTGGGGCAAAATGATTGCCTCACCGTCTACCGGGGATATGACAATAAGCCGCCGCGCCGCCACGTAGCCATCATGGAGCTGGCCGAGCGGTTCCGGGCGAACCCCGAGCGCTTCGACCAGATCTGGGACGAAGTGCTCTCGTTCGCCCAACTCAGTCATCACAGGCTCGTCCCCGTCTTTGATTGGGTGCAGGAAAAAGCCTGGATCATCACCGAGCTGTTGCCGGGCAATCTCGCCGACGATGCTGCGCAGGGCGCGCTGACCAATGAGCGGGTGCGTGAAGCCTTGCGTGCCGGCCTCGAAGCGCTGGACTACTTGCACGGGCAGGGCAAGCTGCACGGCGACGTCCGACCTCGGAATCTGCTTGTCGATGCCAAACGCAATGTACGTCTGAGTCATCCGCTGGGATTGGAAATTGGCGGGCAAGTGTATGCCAAGCGCAAGAACGCCAAGTACCTTGCGCCCGAGCTCGTCAGCGAAGATTTCGGCAATTACGGACCCGCGACCGACCTCTATTGCCTTGGCTTTGCCGCGTACGAATTGTTGGTTGGACCTGAGTTCGATCGGCGGCTCGGCATCACGCCCGACGTCGAAGGTGAAGTCGGCGCGTCGAAGTACGACTGGCCGAGATTCCATGGCTCAGCCGCAGCGATTAAGCCCATCAACCAGCTAGTGCCGCAGGCGGCGCCCGATTTGGTCGAAGTGATCGGACGGATGACTGCCAAACGCGTCAACGATCGTGCGCAAACCGCGCACGAGCTATTGGAACTTCTCGCACCGAGCGATGAACCTGGTCCTGAACCCGCTGAAATTCGCCCCAAACTTGAAGAGCGTGTCGTGCCTTACACAACTTCATCGCAACCGCCGCGCAATTCGTCAACAACTGCGAAGTCCACTCGGACTGGCAAGCCTGCCCCGGCGCCGTGGTTAAAGCTCGTGCAAGATCGGCGAATTGCAATTCCGCTGGCGATGCTCGTCGCGGTGCCGATCGGGCTGCTGCTGAAAGCCGCGATGAATCCGAAGAGCATCGATCCAGTCCCCCCTCCTAAGCCTCCCGCCGATCCCGCCTGGGTGACGGACCTACTCGATTCGAGCCAGAGCTTGAAAGAGACGGTCGATTCGCTGGCAGATTCGGTGATAGATTCAAGTGCTCGACAAGTAGAGCGCGCCTCCAAGATGGAGGAGTTGCTAACGACCGCGTTGGATCGCCCGGCAACACCGCCCAATGACGACCTGGCCAATAAGCTGGATGCCATGCGGGCATCCATCGACGTCCTCGGTAGCCGCATCGCGGCCAACCCTGGCAGTGCCCCGACCGAGGTCGAGCCCGCCGAAGACCTCACGGCCGACGCCCTGGCGGGGCGTGCCCAGCGTCGGCTGCAAGCGCGGGACTTCGCGGGCGCCTTGGCCGATGTCGAGGCCGCCCTGCGACGCGAGCCCGACGCAGCCGAAGCATTCAGTAAGTTGGCTTTCGAGATTTGCCTGGCGCAGGGGCAACAAGCGTTGGGGGCCAATCATTTCGAAGCTGCGGCCGCGGCCTTTAGCAAAGCGCTTGCTTACGCCCGACAATCCGAACAGCAAGCGCTGGCACTCGGTAACCGCGGCACGTCGCATCTGCAGGAGGGGAAGTTCCCCAGCGCCATCGACGACTTTGAAGCCGCAATCGCCAAGGACGCGGCGACGCAGGCCAGGTGGTCCGCGGAATTGTCGCGCGCTTACGCGACCCGTGGTGAGCGTCATTTCGCGGCGCAGGACTACGCAATCGCGGCCGATGACTTTGCGCGGGCCGTGCAGCTCGATCCGAAGTCGGCCGACACGTTAGCCCGGTTGGCTGCTTGCGAGGCGCGCCTGCAGCAGCCGGATCGGGCGATCGAGCATTTTCTGCAAGCGTTCGCCATTTCACCCGCGACGCGGCAGCAGTGGGTGGCGGAAGCGTCGCAACTGTTGTTAGCGCGGGCCCAGCAGCACGTCGCGGCAAATCAAACTGACCTGGCTCGGTCGGACATCGATGCCGCGCTCGCGCTACAGCCGGGCTCGGCCGCGGCCTTCACGGCACGTGGCGCACTGGCGGTGCGGCTAGAGCAGTACGACCAGGCATTGGGCGACTTTACGCGGGCGCGCGAACTATCGGCCGAGTTGCCCGCTGCCTGGTTCGACGGCGCGCGACTCGCCTACGCAGGGCGAGGCCGGCAGCGCGCGGCGAGTGGTCAGCATCGGCTGGCGGTCGGCGACTTTACCGCCGCACTGCGCTTCGCCGACCAGGATGGCCAGGCGTACCTGGCGCGGGCCCAGTCGTACGCGTCCCTCGGCAACTTGCCCGAGGCCATCGAGGACTTCGATCGCACCATCGAACTCGGGGAGCCCGACGATCCGGCCATTGCCGACAGGCAGTTGGCGACGGCTTTGCTGGGCCGGGCCAATGCCTGCCATCGGCTGCGACAATACGAAGCGTCCGTGCGCGATTTTTCGGCGCTGATCGCCAGTGGCACAGACGACCCCGAGATCTACGTCAAACGCGGCATGGGGCTCGAGAATCTTGGCCGTCACCAAGAGGCGATTGCCGATTTCGACGAGGCAATCGCGCTCGACGATCGCTGGTCGGTGGCTTACAACAATCGCGGTGTCTCGTATCTCGCGCTCGAAAAGTTCTCCGACGCGCAGCGCGATTTCACCGCGGCGATTGAACTGGATAACGCATACGCGGACGCTTATCACAACCGGCACATCGTGATGTATCGACTAGGCCGACCAGACGAGGCCGGGGCCGACTTGCGTCAGGCAAACCAACTAAGAGATGCCGCCGCGGTTCGTTAGGTTTTGTTCATTCATTAATTGAGACGACTACTCGAGAGGGCAACGATGATTTCGCGATTGAACCGGTGCACGTGGGTGCTGGGCTGTTTGCTAGGAATTGCTTCCGCCGCGCAGGCGCAGACGTTCGTCACCTATTACCAGCCTTCGACGGTATTGCCCACCGAGTCGACTTGCGATTGTTCGACCCAAACCGCCTACGACTCCGCCCAGCCTCTCGGCGGCCTGACTTCGATTAGCGATCTCCCCCCCCTGGCAACGACCGTCACGGCATACTCGCAACCCGCCGGTGTTTACTATGCCAGCTATGCCGCGCCGAGCGCGACAAGCTACGTAGTCTCTGGTTCCAACGTTTCTTGTGAACAGTCGGGGCAGCAGCATAACGCCGCGCGACCGGTCACTCCGGCCGATCGCGCTGACGCGCCGCCGTCCAGCAATCTGCGACCCATCCTCACGGATCCTGATGGCCACCCCCGGGCCGCGCGACATGAGACCAATCGTCCCCCGTCCGTTCGCGCAAGGCAGCCGCTTAAATCTCTTGGCCCCATCGTGTTCGAAACCACTCCGATCACCCGGCAGCCCGTGGGGCTCGCGGCGCGGACGCGCAGCGAGTGAAACTCCCATCCAACGACGCGTGCCGACCTGCAGCGAGGCAACCATGACCGGAGCGTCATCCCCCTTGCAGTCCTCGGCTATCAGCGATCCTCGCGAGATCTATCGCCAGAGTGTCGCCTATTTCCTTGAGCCGATCTCGAGTTTGCTGCAAGACGAAGACGTGAGTGAGGTCCTGATCAATGGGCCGCACACAATCTATTTCGAAAAGCATGGCAAACTCCAGCGATCCGACCTGTCGTTCGCCAATGAGCGCGTGTTGTTGGCGGCCGCCAACAACATTGGCGAATACGTCAATCGCTACGTCGGCGGCGATAATCACAGCATGGATGCCCGCTTGCCCGACGGCTCCCGAGTGCATATCATCGTGCCCCCCAGTTCACGGTGCGGCACCTGCATCTCGATTCGCCGCTTCAAGCGGTCGACCATGAGCCTCGACAGTCTGGTGCGTTTCGGCAGCCTGAGCGAAGAGGCACGCGAGTTCCTGGAGCTGATCGTGCTGCTCCACAAAAACACCGTCGTCGCCGGGGGCACCGGCACCGGCAAGACGTCGCTGCTCAATGCGCTGTCGGCTGCAATCCCCGTGGATGAGCGGATCATCGTGATCGAGGACAGTTCGGAGCTGCAGCTTTCGCAGCCACACACCGTCTACCTCGAGGCTCAGCCGCCAGAGCCCGACGGACGGGGAGCCGTTTCGATTCGCGATCTCTTTGTCAACTCGCTGCGCATGCGGCCCGATCGTATTATCGTCGGCGAGGTTCGTCGTGGCGAAGCGCTCGACCTGATCCAGTCGATGATCTCTGGGCATGCCGGGTCGCTAACGACCCTACACGCCAGCACCGCGCGAGACGCGGCAATTCGCCTGGAAACGTTGTCACTGATGAGCGATGTCAGCTTGCCGGTTTACGTCGCGCGCGCCCAAGTGGCTTCCGCAATCCAAATTGTCGTGCAGATTCGCCGCGCGGCAGACGGATCGCGAAAGATCCATGCCATTAGCGAATGCTTGGGCTTGGACGAGAAGAACGACTATCAGTTTGCGGAATTGTATCGCTACGAAGTCACGGGCCGCTCCGCCGAGGGTCGAATCGAGGGGCAACTCGTCTGGACAGGCATGAGCCCCACGTTTGCCGATGAACCTGCGCGACTCGGCTTGGACGCACGGATTAGTCGTACTGCCAAGCTTTTCAAAACTGCATCGCTTTGACAGCCTCCAGGGCTTGGTCAGCGATCGCCAGATGAAACCGGGCTAGAAAAACCGCCAGCGGCGATCGAGCGTTACTTATCGACAGCTCGCAGCGCGGCGCACCGGTTAATGCAAGGTTGCAGCATCCGCGAAACGGCGCGACCGGCAATGGCGTCGCCGAGTTCGGTATAAGAGTGGCAGCAGGCCTTGGGCACTCCGGAGCAAGCCGCGCTATGCCGCGACGGTGAATTTGTCGGCAAGATATCGACGAAGGGTAGCTGCTAAATCCTCGGAGTACCATCCGCTCAGGAGCCTCCGCTGCGATCCATCCAGCAAATAGAGGGTTAGGCACAAGCCGTCGGGCGTATCCGAGGCTTCCGACCGCCGTTCGCAGATGACTTTTGCGATCTCGCCCCAGTTCACTCGAACAGACCGCTCCGGTCGCAAGCGATAAACCGTCCGACTGACCAGTTCGCTTCCAGGCCGCACTTCAAGCCGGTGAAACTTGCTCAGGGCAAGCACCGCCAAAAATGGCAGGCCGACGACGATGCCCCCAAGCACGACCCCGACGAGCAGCATCGTGATCGATCTCGAGCGCAGGGCCGGCGCTAAAAACACGCCTGTCAGGACGAGCCAGATCGCCAACAATGCTGACCTGCCGATGTGTCTTTCTTCGACGATCAACAGGCTCTCGTCGTCAACCAACACACGTGGCGACAAGCTCAGCCAACCCATGCAGCCCCCTCCTCAGCGCGACCGATTTACGCATGGTCAGAATTGTAGAATGCGAATCGAAAAACGCCACCTACGTCGCCAAGACAATGTCGCATTGATACTTTCCACCGTTTAAACATGCCCTGGGGGTATCGGGGCATCGGTCACGTCTCGGTTACTCGTCCCGAAAAAGAATTGCGTGCAGTTCTGCCAGTTCCGCGGCTGGAATCTTCACGACCTGGCGATCGTAGGTCAGTAGGCCATTAACCTCCCCCTCGACATCGGTGGTTTGGGTATAGACTCCGGCCGCGATCCCTTGCTTGCGAAGATCGTTCAAGCGGACGATCGACTCTCGGTAACGGGCCAGGTATTCGTCTTTCGATTCGGGCAACTTACCGTAACCCCAGTTTCGGCGATTGGCATCCCAAACGTGCGTTTTCACAACGAATCCATGGCCGCCGAACTCGCCAATGACGCGAATGTAGTCGGCAAAGCGTTCTTCCCGCAGAGCGTTGCCTGGCTGGGGATAGTTATGCGCGTCCGCGATGTCACCCACGGGCCAGAAATTGCCGCCGCTGGCGATATTCACGGCACGTGAGGGATCGCGCTGGGCGATCCACTTGCCAACTTCCAAGGTGCGATGTTGGCCCCACGCTTCGTTGAACGGGCCCCAGACCACAATGCAGGGGTGGTTTTCGAGATCGTCGATCAGCCACTCGAACTCGCGCATGAATTGCTCGTGCTCGGCATCGGGCCAATCGGCGTCCTGCGGATTGGGTTGTAGAAAAGTCCACGGTGGCTGCCGTCCGCCACTAACCTGGTCTTGCCAAACCATCATGCCCAGGCGATCGCAGTGGTAGTAATAGCGTCGCGGTTCGACTTTGATGTGCTTGCGAATCATGTTGAAGCCGGCGGCTTTCAAGAACTCGATGTCGAATGTCATCGCCTCGTCGGATGGCGGAGTCAGCAAACCATCGGGCCACCAACCTTGATCCAAAGTTCCCCAATGGAATAGCGATTGGCCGTTGAGCGTAAAGCGCAGGTTCCCCGCGGCATCGCGCGACTTGCCGAGGGTGCGAATCCCAGCGTACGACTGCACCTGGTCGAGAAGCTGGCCGCCAGCATCCAGTAGCGAGATCTCGAGGCGATACAGGTGTGGGTCGACTGGCGACCAGGGTTTTGCCTCGTTCAGGGTGACCGTCACCACGTGCGACGTCCCGCGCTCGTCCGCCACGACCTGATCGGCATCGCGCACGACGACGCGCGTGGTCGTTCCGGCCGACTGACCGGCGATCGTGGGCCGAATCGTAATCGATCGCTGGCCCGCGTCGGTGTCGATCTTGATGTCGGCCAGGTGAGTAGCGCCGACCTCCTCGAGCCAGACGGTCTGCCAAATGCCGGAGACCCGGGTGTACCAGATTCCTTCGGGACGGAGCACTTGCTTGCCACGGAGTTGCCAGCCTTCGGTCTCATCGATGACGCGCACGACCAGTTCGTTGTCGCCATCGACGAGCGTATCGGAGACATCAAACTGAAACGGCGTGTTGCCCCCTTGGTGAGAGCCAACGTGTCGGCCATTTACGTAGACATCGCAGCGGTAATCCACCGCCTCGAAGTTCAACAGCGTGTGCCGAGCGCCGCTGCGCGAGGCGGTAAACAGCCGGCGATACCAGAGCGCCTCATTCGGCGCCAGCAGTCGCTGCACACCCCCCAATCGCGACTCCAGCGAAAAGGGGACGAGAATCTTGCCGGCCCATTCAGCCGGTTTCGTCTGCTCGGCGGCGGACGTAATCGCGTAGTCCCAGTGACCATTCAGGCACGTCCAGAGCGCGCGCTCCAACTGCGGGCGTGGATATTCGGTCCAAGCATTCTCGGCGGTGACCCGCGCGCCCCAGGTGGTCAGCATTTCTGACTTGAAGGGTTCGTCGGCACGCAGTTGTGAGCCAACGACCGCCAGCAGCGCCGCCGTAAGTCGAACGAATTGCATGGTTCCCCGAGCCTTCCAGGTAAAACAAGTACGCAGCCAGCGGCCTAGCGAGTATGGTCACAGGTGGTGCGCCGCGCTTAACCGCCTCCGCTGACGTTGACACTCGAAACCTTGCGATAAAACAGCGCATCGCCCACTCGCACCGAGGCAAAGTTCGTGGCGATCCCGTACAGGTTTTCGGCCGTTCCCAACAGCAACCAGCCGTGCTCACGCAACAGCGTATAGAACTGCTGGCAAATGCGTTGGCGGGTCGGCGCGTCAAAGTAGATTAACACATTGCGACAACATATCAGGTCGAACGATCCCAGTCCTCCGAGCGAATGACACAAGTTTATCTGCCTGAAATCGATCAGATCGCGCACCGAAGTGATCGGGCGGAACCGCGTCGAATCACTTTGAAAGAACTGAGCGATGCGCGTCGAACTGACACCGCGCGCAACCTCGCGTGCATCGTATTCTCCAGCTCGAGCCACCCCCATCGACTCGCGCGAGATATCGCTGGCCAGAATCGAGAACGATGCCTGCCGCACAGTGCCTGCCGCCGCTGCGGCCCCGTACTCACGGGCCAACATCGCCAGGCTATAGGCTTCCTGGCCGTTCGAGGTTCCGGCACTCCAGATGCGAATCGGGCGACCGGGCGGTGAGACCTTGGCGGCCAGCCGCGGAAAGATGTCGCTGCGCAGCGCCTGGAACACATGCGGATCGCGAAAAAAGGAGGTCTCGCGAGTGGTCACCGCGTCGATCACCGCTTCCACGAGTCGATCGTTGGGGCGCCCCTGCAACTGGCGGCATAATTCTTCGAAGCTCGTCAGCCCGCGCGCGGCGATCACCGGGCCCAGTCGATCCCGAATCAAGTACTCTTTGTCGTCGGATATGACGAGACCGCAGAGCGAATGGATGGCGCGGCGAAGCTCGTTGAACGTAGCGGGCGACAGATGCATATCAGGATCTGCCTCGGCCGATCGAGATCGCTTCAACGGCCCTGGCAATCGCGCCCAGCGGCAGCACGGCATCGGTAAAGCTGGCCGCTACAGCGCTGCCGGGCATTCCCCAGACCACGCTGGTCTCTTCATCCTGGGCAACGACATAACCCCCGGCGCGCTTCAACGGTCCGAGTCCCGCGGTTCCATCGTTTCCCATGCCCGTGAGCACGACGGCCACTGTCTCGCGGCCCAACAGCGCCGCGGCCGATCGAAACAGCACGCTGGCCGAAGGTCGGCAGCCGCTCTCCGGGGGCTGTTCGTTCAAGCCCGCCACGAGCTCACCGCGCGGGTTGGTCCTCAGCACCAGATGCTTCCCCCCCGGCGCGATGTAGATGGCCCGGGGTACGATTGGCTGGCCGTCGGCGGCCTCGATCACGGGGCAGGGGCACTTTCGCGCCAGATTCTCGGCCAGCGATTGCGTAAATCCCGCCGGCATGTGCTGCACTACGAGAATCGGAGCATTGATCCGGCCAGCCAGGTCCGGGAGCAGCGTCGCCAAAGCTTGCGGACCTCCGGTCGACGCGCCGATGAGCACCGCACGCAAGGACCGCGATAAGGCCGCCGGCGGCGGCGAGTCGTCACCCGCGCGAGCCGGCTGACGATTTAGATTCCAAGAGATCTGTGGACCCGCGGTGCGACGTCGTCGCGTCAGAAATGCACGGAGTTTGGGCAGCAGATCGTTGCGTAAGGCTTCGACGCTGGCTTCACCCGATGTGCTGCTCGGTTTCGCGACCACATCGAACGCCCCAGCCTGCAGGGCCTGCACGGTGACTTCCGCGCCGCGTTTGGTGAAGGCACTGACCATCAGCACGCCGATCTGGGCTGCGGAACCGCGCGAACGATTGACTTGCTGGATGGCCTCGAGCGTTTCCAGTCCGTTCATCCCCGGCATTTCGACGTCGAGCGTGACGACATCGGGTGGATGCTGGCGAATGAACTCGAGTGCCTTAGCGCCGCTGAACACGGAGCCGGCCACCGTGATGTCATCCTGGCCGCGGAGCGCGTCTTCGATTGCCGCGCGAAAGATGCGCGAGTCGTCGACAATCAATACCCTGGCTGCCTCGCTCATCGCGGCCAATCCTGTATTCCACAGCCTGTCTCCGCCCACAGTCGGCGCTGCTAGCATCATACGGGCGACGACAACTCAGGCGATAGCCGCATGTCGCGGAAGACATCTTGATGGTGACCCGCTCGTTCAGGCCGCCGGCCGCACGCGTCATTTGCCGTCAGGGATGCGAAAGTGACGCACGATGCGCTCGAGGTTGGCCGAGATCTCCTGGAGGCGCGCCGCCGCCTGATTCACCTGTTGAGCGCTCGTCGTGTTCAGTCGCGTTGCCTCACTGACGCCCCGAATGTTGCTGGAAACTTCGCGGACGGCGCGGGCGGCCTCGCTGGCATTGTGCGAGACATCGGTGGCTGCCTTGGCTGCCTCGCTGGCGTTTCGCGACATGTCGTTCGTACCCTTGGACACCTCGTTGATCGACTGCGCGATGTGCCCGACTCCCTGACCCGCGGCATGCAGCTTGTCAGCACTGTCCGTGGCGATTTTGGTCTGCGTGTCGATGGCCCGGAAGATGCGATCCGACGCCGTGTTGATGGCTGAAATCGTCTCCGCGACCTCTTCGATGACCGAGACGGCGCTGCGCGTGTTGCCTTGGATGCCTTCAATCATGCGGGCGATATCCTCGGCAGCCTTGCCGCTTTGATTTGCGAGCTGCTTGATCTCGTTGGCGACAACGGCAAAGCCCTTGCCGGCATCCCCGGCCGACGTGGCTTCGATGGTCGCGTTCAGAGCGAGCAGATTGGTTTGCATGGCGATCAGCTTAATCATCTCGGTCACCTTGCTGATCTCGCCCGCCGAACGATCGAGCGCCGTCATGGTTTGCGTGGCGGTGACCGCCAGGCCGGCAGCCTTGGCGCTGATCTGGGCCCCTTCGCAAGCGTCGTCCGAGACGGCTTTGAAGGAACGCGTGGCGATTTGAATGGAGTCGACGACCGAGCCGACGTTCGTCGAAGTTTCGCCGGCGGCGCCCGAGATCGTCCCCACGTTGACGCTGATTTCCTCGCTGGCCGAAGAGATCGAGGCCACGTTCATGCTCATTTGCTCGGCGGCCGCTGCCATGGTGTTGATGTTGACCGTCATTTGCTCCGTGCTGCCTGCCACGAAGCCAGCTTGCGTGGACATTTCCTCACTTTGCGAGAGGAGTTGATGCGACACCGCGCCCAACTCAGCCGATGAGCTGCCAATCTGGTCTGATACGCCGTGGATTTCTGCGACAATGCTGGCGAAATTCTCGGCGGCTTGATCGATCGCCCGCGTCAGATGGCCGATTTCGTCGTTCTGCGTAAGTTGCAACCGCCGCGTCAGGTCCCCCTGTGCGAGGGCGTGCGCCAGCTCCACGCCTTTTGCCACGGGTTGCGTGATCGACAGCGCGATCTGTCGACCCAAGAACAACCCAATCGCGATACCGAGCAGCGCGGCGCTGCCGGTAATCGCCAGCGAGCGACGATAACCTGCTTGCACGCGGTTGCGGTCAGATTCGACCTGTGCCGTGAGAAGCTGCTGCAACCGCTGGAGCGCGCCGTCGCATTGCTCTCCTAGCTCAACCGTAGTCGTCAGGGTCAGTTTGCTGCAGCGGCTATTGCTGTTCGTGTGGGAGAGTTTCTGGATCTGGACGACGATCTTCTGCAAGGCGTGCGTTTCCATCATCGCCTGGCTGATCTCGACCCGGTCTACCTCGTCTACCAATGGCTTGGCCTCCTGCAGGCTGGTTACGAGAGCCGACATCACATCGGCAAGCTGCGTATCCAATTGGTGCATTTCGGCGTCATCGGTCGAAGCCAGGTGATCGTAGAGCAAATTCAGGATGCGCGAGCTTCGTTGCCGGGCCCGGTCGAGAAGGGTATCGACCTCATGGATGCGGCGAAGTTGTGCGATATCCGCCGCGACTCCCTCGGTGGTCGACAGCTTGTTCAATCGCGACTGCACGGCCACGAGCAGCTTGTCGATCGGTTCCAAGTGGTCTCGCAAGTCCCCTTTGATTAGCTCGGAGCCTCGCGCGTTCGTGTTCAATAGCGCGAGCTCGAGGACCTCCTTTTGATTGGCGGAGAACTCCTGCCAGGCGCGTTTGAAATCGTCGAGCTGTTGTCGCTCGGTAGCGTCGGAACTGGCGGCCAGCAAATCCTGCAGCTGCGGAAGCAACTTGTCGATCTCCGCGGTGCCCGCTCGAGCCAGTTGGACGAATTGGGCCGACTGAGCGTCGTGTGGCGAGAGCACGGCGTTCTTTTCGGCGCGAATCGCTCGCAGCAGCGCAATGCGGAGTTGCGAGGTCGTATCCAGCGCGCGATTCGTGACGTCGACCATCTCCTGGATCTGGGCGTTGGTGCGCGCAAGCTGCACTCCGCCGACCGCGGCCACGGCCACGATCGTGGCCGTCAAGATCGCGACGAGGATGCCAATTTTGGTCTTCAGGTTGATTCGATTCATAACTGACCACTCGTGAGAGATTGAGCGCGAGTCTGTTGTGAAGTAGCTGGTTGTCTATCCCCGTGCCGCGTCCGCGAACGCCGCCGGCAGGAGTCGCTGCGGTTCGACCAGCGTCACCAGCAGCGAATCGAGTGTGGCGTGTCCCACGATCAGGCTCTCGGATCGCCGCGCTGCGACCGACAAGTCTACGTCGTCAGTTCGAGCCTTGGGCACATGAATCTGCGCCTGCGCAATCGGCAGCATTTCACCCACCTGGCCAACCGAAATCGCGAACGCTTCGCCAACTTCAGGTCGGAAGACGATGAGTTCGGCGCTCTGACTTGCCGAGCTTGGCGCCCCCAGTAGCAGCTCGCTCGGATCGAGCACCAAAAAAAGTTGACCTCGCAAGTTCACGTAGCCGCGGATGGCCGAAGGAGCGCCCGGCACGGGCGTTAGCGGCGCGGCAGCGTGGAACTCGCGCACCGCCGTCGAGGGCACGCCGAAACAATGATCGCCAAGCCAGAAGCTGCAGTACAAATCGACCGCGGACTCGGTGAGCGTCGTCCTAGGCATCGGAACACTCCTGGGCCTTCGACCGCACAGGCCGCGATGCGATCAGCCTGCGGATGGTTTGCAGCAGCGACTCTCGATTGAGCTTTACCTCGTGCGCGTCGAATCCAGAAGACAACGACTTGGCCACAGCCTCTTCGCCTGCCAAGGTTGAGAGCGCCAACAGCGGTAGCTCGCGGGTGCGCAATTCTTGCCGGATCGCGGTGGCCAAAGTCCAGCCGTCCATCACCGGCATTTCCAGATCCGACACGACGAGGTCGAATTCCTCGCAGGCCAACAGTGCCAAGGCTTCCTCCCCCTGCTCGGCAGTCGACACGCGATAACCGTGCTCGACAAGGTGACGCGCCACGACATCCCGGAAGAACTGCGTGTCATCGACGACCAGCACGCGACTTCCCGCCGTGGTGCCCTGGCTCGTTGGCGTCGTGTGCAGCGGACCAGCGTGGCGAACCCAGCGACCGAGGTCGGCCACGGGCGTAATCCGGCCATCGATCACCGCGGCGCCCAGCACGAGCGCGTCCCCCGGCAGTGCTTGCATGTCGTCGAGCGCAATTGCTTTGGTGCCGACAACCTCGCTCACCAGGAACCCGACGTCCGACGAGGAAGTGCGCGGGAGCACGACGAAGGCTGGCTGGTCCGGTGATAGAATATCGATCTCGCCGCGCGGCGCGATCAACCGCGTCGGTACTCCATCGATGGTCAGGTAGTAACCACCTGATAAACTCTCGATCTGATCGCAAGCAATCATGACGAGGCGACGCACGAGCGCCAGCGGAATGGCCAAGGGCTCGCCGCTGGTTTGTCGCACGAGCAAGACCATCTGGCGTTCGACCTTTTCGTCAGCCGGTTGTGCCGAGAGTGCTTCGGCATCACCGTGAAAACGCCGCCGCGAGACCGACGCGATTCCCTCGGTACTGAGAATCAGCGCGACGCGGCCGTCGCCGAGTACCGTCGCTCCCGAATAGGTCGTCAGTCGCCGCAGGCTCGAATGCAGCGGCTTAACCACGATTTCTTCGCTGGTCAGAATGCTATCCACGACCAGCCCATAGCGTCGTGTGCCGGCCCGCACCACCGCGCAGTACAAGGGGAGCGCGGGCTGATCGGCAGCGTCCTGCCCCTGCGACGGGCAAGCGCCGGTTTGCAGCACCTGCGAAAGTCTCACCAGCGGCAACAGTCGCCC
Organism: uncultured Planctomycetaceae bacterium; assembly: GCA_964495375.1. Taxonomy (GTDB): domain Bacteria; phylum Planctomycetota; class Planctomycetia; order Pirellulales; family JAEUIK01; genus JAIESQ01. The sequence continues at coordinate 45,358 of CAZBWM010000004.1, forward strand.
CCGCAGACGAATTACCTCCCCTTCGGGCGTCTGCTCGATCCGCACCAGCGGCTGTTCGGGATCGACAAACACCAGCTCCTCAAGATCCTTTTGCGGGATGGCAAAGCGCTCACCGGCGGCGGCTACCAGAAGTGTCGGAATGATTGCCAACGTTAACGGCAATCGCAAAGTGAATGTCGTGCCGACACCAAGTTGCGAATCGATGTCGATACCGCCTCCCAAGCGGGCGACGTTGGTCTTGACGACGTCCATGCCGACACCGCGACCAGAAACGTCGGTCACTTGAGCGGCCGTCGAAAAGCCCGGCAACAGAATCAACGCGAGCAAATCGCGATCGTCGAGCCGCGCTAGCTCCTCGGGAGTGCGTAGCCGTTGCTCGAGGGCCTTGCGTCGGACGCGCTCGCGATCGATACCCCGTCCGTTGTCTTGAATCTTGATCCAAATCTGGTCGCCCAGGTGACTGGCCGTGAGCTGCAAAGTGCCGAGCGGCGGCTTGCCGGCTTGTTCTCGCTCCGCGGTCGATTCCAGGCCATGATCGCAGGCGTTGCGCACCAGATGCGTCAATGGATCGGCCAGCGCATCGAGGATTGTCTTATCCAGCTCGATCTCGGCCCCCTCAATCCGCAACTCGATCTGTTTGCCCAACTGCCGGCTCAGGTCACGCACCAACCGCGGGAACTTGTTGAACAAGTTGCCAACCGGTTGCATTCGTGTCTGCAACACGGTTTCTTGAAACTCGCTGGTCACCGCGTCGAGCCGCCCGATCACCTGGCCCGGCAAGGGCTGATCGGCAGCGGTGAATCGCCGTGACTGGTTGCGGACCAGCACTAATTCGCCAGCCAGATTCATCAGTTGATCGACAAGTTCCACGGAGATGCGGATCGAGCCGCTGCTCGGCCGCCCCGCCGAGGCAGTCGCAGCGTCGGCCAAGGTTGGCTCGCTAACGGTTGTCTGCGGGTTGCCCGGCAGCGGGGCAATCGTTGCCAATTGTGCTTGAAATGCCGCAGTATCCAGCGGGCTCTTGATGGTCGCTCGCCAAATTATGGGGCCCTTGGGAGGCGAGTCCGCCAAGTCGACCGCGGGCGAATCGATGCTCCCCGAGGCGACCTCGCCGAGCTGTGACACCCGCTCGACCAGCTCCCGGGGAGTTACGCCGCTCGCTTGGTAAGCACCCAAGTCCAGGGCGATCTCGAACTGATAGTTGGGCACGTCGGCCGCCGGCCCGTCGGCAAGCGTGTTTGGCTCCGCCAATGCGCTGACCGGCACAGCATTGGTCGGTTCCACACGGACCAGCTCGGCGCTGGGAGCGGATTGATCCTCTGGTGGCCGCGGAGTCAATAGTTCGTCGAGGCGCGCGACTACGTCACTTGTATCCGCCACATTGCTATTGTCGATGTCGTCCAGCAGAGCTGCCAGTTGGTCGGTCGCCGCCAGCAGGACGTCGATCAAGCGGCTATCGCGAGACGCGGCCGGCTCGAGGGCCGCTTCGAATACGTTCTCCATCCGGTGCGCGAGCTGCTCGACGGTGCGCAAGCCGAAGAACCCCGCGCCCCCTTTGATGGAATGCACGGCCCGCAGCATGTGCTCGATGCGGTCGCGCGCGGAATCGCCCGACGCGCGCTCCAACCGCAAAAGCTGGTCGCAGACGTCGGTCAGATGTTCGCGGGCTTCGGCCAGAAACTCACTCTGCTGCGGCGCGGCCATCGAATCAGTCCTCCGCCTGCGAGCTAGGGAGAGACTGTGCCAGACCGACCGACCGCAAAAGCTGATCAAACCTGGCTGGGACGTTCCGCAAATGGAGCCGTCTTTCTTGGGCATCGCCACTTCGCGCTACGAGCGTCAGCAGGGCAAGGCCCAATGGATCGATCTCCGAAACACCTCCAAGGTCCACTTCGATGATCTGCCCCTGCTGGAGCCCTGTCGCTATCTCGCGGTGATTCTCGCTAGTCCAGCTCGCATCAAGCGCCCCCAGCGGTCGGAACTCGGCCGCGCGGGCACGTGGCGATTGAATGGGCGCCTTCGCTGGTAGCGAAGTTTGTGTTTCACTGGATCGTGCGCTTGCCGGTGCCGCAGTTTCTGGTGCCGCAGTCGTCGCCTGCACGATTCTCTGAACCGTTGCCACAACCTGTGGCTCGCTGACTCGTAGTTCCTGCGGAGCGTCGTACTGAGCCACGCGACCCAGCAGATCGACACCCTCCAGCAGTACATCAACCAGACTGCTTGTCATGGCCAGCCGACCTGCGCGGGCGGCGACAAAGCAATCCTCAATGACATGGGCCACCTCAACCGCGGCCGCCAAGCCCACCAGCTTGGCAGCCCCCTTGATTGAGTGGGCGGCGCGCATCAGGGCCTCGAAGCGCTCGCTCTGAGCGGGGTTCTGCTCCAATACCAACAGACCGTCGTTGAGCGCCGCCATGTGGGTTTCCACCTCGGCGGCAAACATCTCCAACAGCGCAGTATCCACGAGGGGGGTCATAGAGACCTAATTATTTCCGTCAAAGGAGAGTCAGTCGACCCAGGGGTCGCAGACGAGCGGGAGGCCGAATAGGAAAGCATGCGTCACGGAACGGGTTGCAAACCCTCCATGTAGGCGTGGCGACGGGGGATCGCCTGGGGGCTTGCCAGAATTCAAGGTCAAACCGTATCGTGCGCTTCCGCTTGTAATGATAATAGCGGATTGTCAAATTTCCCGGCCTTGTTCGACCGTTGACTATGGAAGCTGATCATTCCGGCGCCCAACCACCGTCGCTGGCGCCCATTCGTGTCCTGTTGGTCGACGACCAGCCGATTGTGGGCGAGTCGGTGCGGCGGATGCTTGCCGATCAGTCCGACGTCCACCTGGAGTACTGCCAGGATCCGACCGAGGCCATTCAACTCGCGAACAACTACGCTCCCACGGTGATTCTGCAAGATTTGGTCATGCCCGAAGTCGACGGACTGACCTTGGTGCGGTTCTTTCGCGCAAATCCGCGGACGCGCGAAGTGCCCCTCATCGTGCTTTCGACGAAAGAGGAGCCAGCCGTCAAGGCCGAAGCCTTCGCCCGCGGCGCGAACGACTACCTGGTGAAGTTGCCCGACCGCGTGGAGCTGCTCGCTCGCATTCGTTATCATTCACGAGGTTACGTGGCGCTGTTGGAGCGCAACGAAGCCTATCGACGGTTGGCGGAGAGCCGCAAGCAACTCGCCGATGAGATCGACCAGGCAGCCGCCTATGTTCGCTCGTTGCTCCCCGAGCGGGTCACCAAAGGTGCGGTCACGACCGACTGGCGATTTGTTCCCTCGACGCAGCTCGGCGGCGACTCCTTCGGCTATCACTGGTTGGACGACGATCACTTCGCCATGTACTTGTTGGACGTCAGCGGGCACGGCGTGGGTGCGTCGTTGATGTCGGTTTCGGCGATGAATGTGCTCGGGTCTCATAGCTTGCCGAACGTAGACTTCCATGACCCGAGCCAGGTGCTGGGCGGGCTGGAAATCGCGTTCGACATGGAACGGCACGACGGCAAGTACTTCACGATTTGGTACGGCGTATACAAGCCAAGCGAGCGCCGATTGCGGTACGCGGGCGGGGGGCATCCGCCGGCCGCGCTATTCGCCGGCACGACTCGCGAGGACGCCTCGCTTAGTCTGCTAGAGTCGGACGGCCCGGCCGTCGGCTTTGGGATGGGCCTGGACTTCGAGTCGCAGGAAGTGGTACTACCGCCTTACGCGCGGATGTACTTGTTCAGCGATGGCGCCTTCGAGATTCAAATCGCCGACGGCCCCATGTGGACGCTGAGCGAGTTTCTAGCATACTTGGGGGCGCGGCAGGATCAGCAAGCGGCGATGGACCTGGTGCTCGAACATTGTTCTCAGATCCACGGCTCGACCACCCTGGACGATGACTGCTCGATTTTGCAGTGCGAATTTCGTTAGTACGACTCGCACGACTACTATTCCAATGCACAACGGCTTACCGAGACCGTGGTTCACCAGCTCACTTAATCACAGCACCCGATGTTGGGCGACTGCCCTAGCAAGTTGACATACTGCCTTGTCTCAAGATGCCACGACCAAGCCAAGTGTTTCGAGCCGGGTTGCTTGGAACACGATCACCAAATGGATCTCCAGCCTCGTCGCCGCGGTAATCGCCATTTATCTGGCGAGGTTCCAATCCGAGAATCTGCATCAAGACGGTTACGGCGCTATCAGTCTGCTGATGTCGGTTGTCTTCTTCATGCTCTTGTGTGACGCGGGCTTGCGACCGGCGCTGGGGCGGCATCTAGCCGAGCAGGCGGCCCGTGGCGACGGCAAACGGTTCAGCGAATTGTTCAATAGCGCTCTGGCGTTCTTGCTGGCTCTCGGCGCATTGTTTGCTGTGATTTGTTTGGTCGCCGCCGGGTCGCTCGTCGAGCTCATGAACTTCGCCGAGAGTCAGCGACTCGAGGCCACCGTGCTCGTGCGCTACTATGTCTCGATCAGCATCGTCGTTTCGTTGGTCGGTCCCGCATTTGGCGCGGTGATTGAAGCGCACAACCGGTTCGACCTGGTCGACTACCAGCACATTGTCGAAGTATTGGTGCGGTTCGTCGGCATGCTCGTAGGAATCGGCGCCCTCGGGCTGGGTTTGTACGGCTGGGCGTTGGCCATGCTTCTCTCGCAAGTCGTGGCACTCGCGATCAATGTGTTCGTCGCCTTTCGAGTTTCTCCCTACTTACGCTTGGGGTGGGATTATCTAAGGCGCGATGCACTGTCGGAGAGCCTTGTCCTGGGGCGCATGGTGATGCTCTATCACGGCATGCCGCAGCTCAACGCGCTGATGGATCGTTTCATCATCGCGCAATTCTTGACCTCAGATGGCGCAGGTTACTATCTCCCAGCACAACTTGCCGTTGCGTCGGCATATCCTTTTGTCGGCGGACTGAGCCGGCAGTTGCGTTCGCTGGCCTCGGGCTACGATGCCCTAGGAAACCAGAGTATGCTTCAGGAAATGCTCGTGCGCGGCACGCGCTTGACGATCCTGTTGAGTATCCCGTTTTGCGTGATCTTGGGTTGCTTCGCCCGTCCCATTATCGAGATCTGGCTGGGGCCAAAATTTGAGCCCACGGTTTGGGCCCTGATCATTTTGTCGCTGGCCGACGTGTCAACGCACGTGCGCGAAACGCAGGGATTCGTCATGACAGGCCTTAACCGCGTGCGCTTTATTACTCTGACGCAGGTAATCGGTGGCACCACAACGATCGCCCTGGGGATCGCCGTGACGGCCCTGCTCGTCTATTACGATTTGGGACTTAACGCCATCATCGGCGTGGCGATCCCCGCGGCCGTCGTAGGCTGGTTGCAAACCGTAGTGATCAGCGTGCATATTGCCCGCGTTACCGGCCTCGGTGGACGGAGATACTTCACAGAGTCGTTTCTGTGGCCGCTGGTCTGCTTATTGATCAGCACCGTTGCCGCGCTGGCCATTTCCAAAACGTTTCAGCCACAGTCGCTAACAGGTCTGATGGCCTGTGCCGCGTTTGCTGGCGCATTGTGCACAGTCGTGGCCTGGACGATCGGCTTCGATCAGCTCGATCGCCAGCGCGTGCTGCAGATGGTCAATCGACTGGTCGGCCTCGTCCGTCGTCGCGCGACGTGATCGCGGCGCTCGCTCTCAAATGGCGGTACCACTCGTGAAGCTGAGCGAGAGCTCGATGGCAACGCCCCGAAGGCGAGAATTCGGTGCCGCTACAGCAACTCTTCAATCGGTCGCGCCGTATCGGGCAACAGCGGCGTTGGCCGATCGGCACGGTCGGGCAGGGTAAGGTGATGGTCGATGCCCAGCCGTTGGTAGATGGTGGCCAGCACGTCTTGATAATGCACGGGCCGTTCGACGGCCGAGCCCGCCAGTTTGTCGGTCGAACCAATCACCTGGCCGGTCCGCAAACCACCACCGAACAGCAAGGCGTTGCTGACTCGCGGCCAATGATCGCGCCCGGCATCCTTATTGATGTTCGGCGTGCGGCCAAACTCGCCCCACACCACGACCGTGGTGTCGCGATCGAGTCCACGCTCGTGCAAGTCGTCGACCAGCGCAGCAATCCCCTGATCGAATACCGGTAAATTGCCGCGCAAGTGATTGAAGTTATTGCCATGCGTATCCCAGAAGCCATAGGCCACGGTCACGCAGCGCACGCCGGCCTCGACCAAGCGCCGGGCTAGCAACAACTGATCGTTCCAGAGCGGAGCGCCGTCGCCTTGATGGGCCGACGAGCCGCGTCCGTAACGGTCCCGGACGCGCGGATCCTCGCGATCCAGATTCAAGGCATCGAGCAGCCGCCGCGAGGTGAGCACGTCGAAGGCCCGCTGGTACGAAGAATCGACGCCTACCAATTCATTCGCTTCGACCTCGCGGCGAAACGAATCGAAACTGTCGAGCAGCTTGCGGCGGTCCCCCAGCCGATCGAGCGATACGCCGCGCAACTTCATGTTGCCGACATCGTCGCCATCGGCCTTCACGCCGTCGTAGCTGCGTCCGAGCATTCCACCCTTGGCGCTGTTGTAAGGGCGGTGCTGCATCGTCGGAAACAGATCGACGTACGGCGGCAAAATCTCGTCGGCGGCCCCCTGCACGCGCGCGATCACCGAGCCAAAGTTCGGCTTGCCTTCCCGCAGGCTGATGTCCATCGGGTAGCCGGTCAGGTTTTGAAAGCTGGTGTGCTCGTCCCGTAGCCCCACAATCGAGCGAAGCACGGCCAGTCGATCCATCCGCTGGGCGAGCCGGGGGAGCAGTTCGCACACTTGGACGCCGGGCAAGTTGGTGGCGATCGGATTGAATTCGCCACGCACCTCGGCCGGCGCTTGCGGTTTGAGGTCGAACGAATCCTGGTGCGCCAGACCGCCCGACAGATAGACCATGATCACCGACTTGTGACCGGCGCGGTTGCTTGTGCCGGCCGCGGCGGTAGCCGCCCCGGCGCGCAGCAAGGTCGGTAGGCCAAGGCCCCCCATGGCCAGGCCACCGAGTTTCAGAAATCCGCGGCGCGAGATTCCATCACAGTAGCGGTGTGCCGTTCCGCGGATCGAGAGCATCGCTCACCAGGTACACGCGTGGATCGATCGTCCTGGGCAGCGGCCAAATGCCGCCCAAATTCGATCCCCAGTGTAGCCGCTCGTGGCCCGACGTTGAAGTCGCGATGCTAGTAGCCGCCAGGCTAGTACTGCACAGCCAGGCCAGCGGTGAGTTGATCGACCGAGACCTTGCTGGTGACGCTTGTGCCGGGAATCGGACCTGCCGGAGTTTGGTAGGGACCAGTCACCGATCCTTCGAAGCCATGCGTCCAAGCGAAATTGAACAGCGTGCGCCGACCAAGTCGCACCGAGGTGCCGGCACTCAGAAAGTGCTCCATGATCAGCGGCGTGCCGACATTGTAGAACTCTTGCGACGACGAAATGGGGCTCTGGATATACGTGTAGCCGCCAATCAAGGCGATGCGATCGGTGAGTTGGTACTTCAAGCCGTTGGCGACCGCCCACACCCCTTTCCAACCTAAGCCCGCCACGGCACCGTCGGGCTGAAATCCGCGACCATTAAAGCCGTCGGCGCCGCCGTAATCGAAGAAGCGCACGTCAATTGCATAGAGCAACCGCTCGAAACCCGTATAGGCCAGGCCGACCGACGTGATCGACGGAAGGTCAAACTTGACCTTGCTGAAAACAGGATTTCCAACCAAGTCGTTCGAGTTGAAGTGCAGCGGCTCGAACCATTGTTTGCTCTTGTAACTAGCGCCGAATTGCCAGCCGGCGTCGGTACGGTAAAACGCGCCAAACTGAAAGCCGGCGCCCCAGCTATACCGCGAGCCGGTGCCGGGCCCGTAATTCGGCGCGCCGGAGAAATTCGGCGGCGCCAAAAACAGCGGATCGGCCTGTACGTTGGCCAGGTCGACCGTCGGCGCGAAACCGACCGAGAGCTTATCGGTCAGGGCATAAGAAATCGTGGGCGCGAACTGATAGATCTCCGCGTGCGCATAGACGCGTCCCACGCCAATGCCGAAGGGTGGTTGCGGCGTCAGGATGGGATTGGGCTGTGGGCTGGCCAGCGAACTGGCCGGATAGTTCGAGCTGAACCCACCGATGCCGTACATGCCGATGCCGTAGGTCCAACGCGAATTCGGATTGCGATAGACCCACGACATGGTGGGGACCGGCGTTACGCCCGATTGTCCAGGCGTTGAGCCTGACAGGCCAAACGCCTGCGAATCGAGCGAACAGGTCGGCACGATGAAGCCGATCGCGACCGCCATTTCCGACGACCGCAAGCCGCTGATCGATCCGGGATTCCAGTTCAGCGCGCCGGCCGAGTCGATCGGAGCCGCGACGGCCGCTCCGCCCATCGCCTGGTTGATCGGGCCTGTGCCTGTCAGGAAGATGCCTTGCGCCTCGGACATCTGTGGGGCTGCGAACAGACAGACCAGCCAACACAGACCTATCAGCAGCCTTCGCCGCCGACCGCTATCTCGGTGAACAAGCATCGATACCAAGGCCAGGAGGCGCATGAGGAATCCTCTTCCGCGCAATTCGACCACCGTGTCGGGAACGCCCTCTAGGAGAGTCCTATCGGTATCCCCAGGACGGGCAATCAGCGCTAGACAGCCATGTCACATCTAGGGAATCCGTAGCGTGCGGGTTTTTCCGATATGGCAAACTGTGAGGAGTGCGCGCGTCTCCCAGGCAACAACTTGCCGGTGAACCGGCGGCGACCCCAGGCCGACACTGCTGGCCAGTTAGTTGGCGAGCGCCGGGATTGCCGTGCCGAGCAAGGGGACGTTCGCGACTAAGGGGGCGGCGCTCGGCTCGTTCAGCAAGCCCGCGACGCGGATGAACTCGGCCTCGCGCCGGCGAAACGCGTCGACCACGTCGGGATCGAAATGGCTGCCGCTCCCGTCGAGAATGATCTGGCGTGCCTCGTCGTGACCCATTTTCGCCTTGTAGATACGCCGCGACGTAAGTGCGTCGTAGACGTCGGCCAAAGCCGTTAAGCGACCGCATAGGGGGATGTCTCGACCGCGTAGCCCGAAGGGATATCCCGATCCATCCCAGCGCTCGTGATGCGTAAAAGCGATGTCGCGCGCCATCGAAAGATAGCGTGCCTCGGGATGGGCCAGCGTGACCGCCTGCAGCGTTTCGCCGCCAATGGTCGTGTGCCGCTTCATGATCTCGAACTCTTCCGGCGTCAGCGGGCCGGGTTTGAGTAGCACGCTGTCGGGAATGCCGACCTTGCCGATGTCGTGCAAGGGCGAAGTCAGGTAGAGCAACTGGATGTACTCGCCGTCGATTTCCTCGTGGTACTCGGGCCAATTCGACAGTTCCTGCGCCAGAATGCGGCAATACTCGCGAATCCGATCCAAGTGCAAGCCGGTATCGTTATCGCGCGACTCGGTCAGCTTCGCCATCGCGAACAACAACACATCGCGGCTCTCGAGCGAGAGAATGCGCTCCGCGGTGCGGAGCCGCACCCGGAGCTCTTCTGGGTGATAGGGCTTGCTCAAGAAGTCGTCGGCGCCGGCCCGCAGTCCTTCGACGACATGGTCAATTCCGTCGAACAGCGTGACCAGCATGATGTAGACGTAGCCTGTCCATTTGCGCCCCCGCACCTGCCGGCAGAGCTCGTCACCGTTCATCTCGGGCATTTCCCAGTCTGACACGACAATGCGGAACTGGCCCGAGCGCAGCAGTTCGAGGGCCTCGCGCCCATTGCTGGCGGTGGTCACGGCATAACCAAAGCATCGGAGCGAGGAGCTCAGAAACTCGGAAGATATGCAGTCGTCCTCGACGACGAGTACGCGCATCTGTTCGGTCATGGTGCCACTACGTGGTTTCGCTGACTAGCTGCTCAGGTGACATTGCCGCCGCGAACCGCTGCCATTCTTGATGCAATTCTTGCAGACAGGGTCGCGCGGCTACCATCGAACCGGCGCGCAGTTCGCTGCGCAACTGCGTCGCACGGACGTGGAGTTGGGTGGCCGCGGCGTTGGCCGATGCCCCGGCAAAGCGGTGCGACACGCGCCGTGCAGTTTCGATATCACCCGTTTCAAAGGCGCGATCCAGTTGCACCAGGTCATCGCCGCAATGATTCAAGAACATGTTCAGCATCCGCTCGGCGAAGTCGAGATTGTTCAGGCAACGTGTCATCAATTCGTTGACATCGATCACCCCGGTCAGACTCGTTGCATCGGCAAGCTTCATAATCCACCAAGTCGTTCACAATGTGATTCGCTGTTGAGCCTCGTGCCAGATCGGCCGCGATCGCCTAACTCCAATAGAACGTTAGTATTACTGGCAAGGTAGTCAAACCATGTGCCACGCTCGTGTCGTTGAAACAGGCACAACCCGAACGTTCCTTACGACGGATACCACCTGTCAACATTGCTCGGCCGTCGCCGGTTCGGCAACACGCGAACTGGCTGCTAAGCAACCACATCGACGCCCATTTCGAACGCTTGTCGCACCGCCCCGTGCAGTTCATCCGGTTGAATCGGCTTGGTGATGTAGGTATCCATGCCCGCGGCCAACGACTGCTCACGGAATCCGACCAGCGCGTGGGCCGACAGGCCAACGATGAAAATGTGTCCGCCCCGGCTCTTCTCCATTTCGCGAATCGCCCTCGTCGCGCCGAGCCCGTCGAGCTCGGGCATTTCGATATCCATGAAGATCACGTCGAAGCGCTCCTGCTCGAACAGTTCGACCGCCTCGCGGCCGTCGTTCGCCAGGCGGACCGAGTGACCTTTCAGTTCGAGTAGGCCGGCGGCCACTTGCTGATTGAAGGGACTGTCGTCCGCCACCAGGATCGTCAATGGCGGCACGTCGGTCTCTAGCGGCCGCGCCTGGTCGTCACTCTCGGCATCGGCTCCCTGGCCCAGCGCGGCATCGATCAACGTCGCCAGTTCCGTGGTCTTGAACGGCTTGGCCAGGCAGTGCGTCAGGCCAAGCCGACGGCATTGCTCGACCAGCTCAACGCGGCCTGCCGGCAACAGCAAAGCAATCTGCCCATTGAGCACTTCCAGAACCGGCCGCAGCGTATCCAGCGCCTCCAGGTCGAATGAGGTCTCTGCCGCCGGCACATCGACTATGACGAGTAGCCGTTGGGTGGGCTGCGTCGGCTCGTGAAGCGCCAACCAGGCCTGTGCTGCCTCCACGTCCGCCACGCATTGCACCTTGGCGCCCGTCGCACCGAGCATCTCGGTATAGGCGTGCGTTGCACTGGCGTTCTGCGAGACGAGCAGTGCCAGTAACTCATCCCGCTCCACACCCCCGGGAGCGTCCAAATCGTTCGCTGTCGTCGATTCAAGTGGAATCACGAAATGGAACTCGGTTCCGCGCCCGACTTCGCTCTCGGCCCAGATCCGCCCTCCCATGAGCTCAACGAATTGCAACGAGATGTTCAGCCCCAGCCCGGTGCCGCCAAAGCGGCGCGTCGTCGAGCTGTCGGTCTGGCGGAAGGCCTCAAAGATCGTAGCCAACTTATCCTGCGGAATGCCGATGCCCGTATCGCGCACCACGCCGTGCAGGCAGTTGCGATCGGCTTCCACTTCATGACTGAGATCGACAGCGATCTCGCCGTGCGACGTGAATTTCACGGCATTGCCGATCAAATTGACGATGATCTGGCGAACGCGATTGGGATCACCGAGCACGCGGTCGGGCACATCGCGCGCGACGTGGCAAATCAGCTCCAGTCCCTTGTTCGTGGCGTTGACGGCCAACAGCCGGGCAGCCTGTACGACCACGTCGCGCACCGAAAACTCGATGTGTTCGAGCTCCATGCGTCCGGCTTCGATCTTGGACAGGTCGAGAATGTCGTTCAGCAGCATGAGCAGCGCGTTGGCCGATTCCTTGACGATGCTCACGTAGCCGCGCTGTTGGTCGTTGAGCGGCGTGTGGAGCACAAGTTCGGTCATGCCCAACACGCCGTTCATCGGTGTGCGAATCTCGTGACTCATCGTGGCCAAAAATCGGCTCTTGGCCTGGTTGGCGTTCTCCGCCGCGTGCTTGGCCGTCAGCAGTTCTTCTTCGGCCTGGCGCAACTCCTGGGCAATGCGTTCCAACTCGATGTTCGACGCGGCCAACTCGCGCGCGCGGCTTTCGGCGGCCGCGGTTCGCTCCGCAACCCGCACTTCCAACGACTCGTTGAGCTGTTGTAGTTCGGCAAAACCCGCGGCGTTCTCGAGCGCGGCGCCGGCGATCGTGGCGATAAAGTCTGCCAACCGCTCTTCGTCGGGGCCAAATAGATCGCGGACGTGCTCGTGTGTGACGTACAAACAGGCCACGATCCGGCCACGCGCTTGAATCGGCACGCACAGCACCGATCGTTCCAGAGAATCCGATGCGCTAGCGCCGGCCGTCGGCAGTTGTTCTTGCGTGCAGGCAACGGCCCGACGCGATCGCAAGGCGCGCTCGACAATCGCGGTCTCGATCAGTTCTTCGAGATGCTCGCCCGCTATAGCATCCAGTTGAATCTCTTCGTTTTGAATCGGTACCAACCGGCATTGCTCGGCACGTAACAGTCGCAGAGCAGCTTCGCGAGCGGCCTCGTGAATGGCCGGCGGCGTCAACGCAGACGCGATTCGCCGCCCGGCATCGAGCACCGTATCGAACCGATCGGCCAGCGACAGGTTTTGAGATTCGGCGACGCCATCGTGGCGGGCATCCGTCCCCACGGCATCTAGCGCCGCCAGAATCGTTTGCGCGTCAGTGGCCCAGGCCTCGGCTTCGGCCCAGCCGGCTTCGCGCCCGACTCGAGCCATTGCCAATAGGGTCTGCGATTCCTGATAGCGCTGACGAAGCGACTGCGCGACGCGCAAGCTCTTCGCTAACAGCCGGCGCGCCCGGCGGCCATGTCCCTGCATGGCCAGCGTCAAGGCATACTCGCGCTGTGCCTGGGCCAAGTCGTTGCGGCACAACCACGATGCCCACAGTGCCCGGCGTGCGGCCCGCCGGCAATCGCGCAGTCGGGCCGCGCGCCGCCCGGGTGTGAGTTCCTGCGTGCGCTCCGCTTCCAGCCGCCGCGCCGTCGCCGCCCAGACCAGAGCTGGAATGGTATACGCGTTCTGCACGCCCGCCTCGGCGGCGATCGTTGCGCCACGCTCGAGCACGGCGATGGCCTGCGCATAGTCCTCGCGGGCGATCTGTCGCAGGCCGTCGGCCAGCAGCACTTCGGCCGTTCCTTGTGCGTCGGTGCGCTCGCGCGCGAGCTCCACGTCGAACAGTTCGTCAGGAAACACTCCATGGCTGGCCCGAGCCCAAACATCAAAAATAATGCCCGACGCTTGCGTGTCGCCGACTTCAATACCAGAACGGTAATTGAGCTGCGATTCCTCGATTGCGCCGCGGAGGTCGCCCAAGTGGTAAAGCGCGGCGGCGATTTGGTACCGCGCCATGTGTACCTGCCAGTAGTCCCCCAGGCGCTCGAGAATGCGGACCGCCGCCCGACACTTCTCCACGCACTCGCTGAAGCGCGAGGCCGCATAGAGCGTGATGCCGTAGAAGACGAGCGTCTGACCCTGACCCCAGACGTCGCCCAGTTCCTTGCGCATCGCCAACGAGCGTTCCGAGTAATCGATCCCTCGTCGAAACGCGCGCACGAGCGACATGCCGGGTCCGTGCTCCGAATACGCCTGCGCCAGCTCGTGACTCGGCTGGTACCTTTCTCCCAAGTTCATCCCGCGCATGTGCGCCCACAGGGCCATGAGCTTGCTGCGCGAGTACCAACAGCCATGCGCAAAGTTGCTCAGCATGCGCAGCGCCAACCGTTCGGCGGAGTTCGGCGGTCGCTTGATCCGGTGGACGAAGACCCGCGGAAATACCGTATGGAACAGTTGAACAAGCGATTCCCACAGGAAGCAGAAGACGCCGCCAATGGTCGTCCGCGGCACCGATCGGCCCAGGATGCGCAGGCCGGCGTCGAAGTGATCGATCGCGGTCGACATGTCGCCCCGCTTGAAGGACAGCTCGCCGAGTTTTCCGCGAATTTCGGCCTTGGCGTAGTCTCCCTCGGCTACGGCCGCAGCCGCTTCAAACAGCTCGCCGGCCGCGTCGTACCGCCCGCGCAGCATGAGGATATCGCCCAACCCCTCGACGATGCGAAACCGGTGTTCATCGTCGCGCGCTCCGCGCAGCGCGATGCGATACTGCTGTTCCGCGATCTCCAGGGCATGCTGGGCTCGCGCAGTTTCCGCCGATTGCAAAGCAAAAGGGAGCGCCGCCTCGCTGTCGCCGGCAGCGTCGTAGTGGTAGGCGAGCTCCGCCGCATTTGCCAGCGATTGTTCGAGCAGGTAGGCCGCGGCTTGGCGATGGAGCGATTGGCGCCGCGCGACATCCATGCGCTGGAGCGCCGCCTCGCGGATCTTGTCGTGAATGAACACGCAATGATCGCCGTCGGGACGCACCCATACCAGTTGGCGCTGGCGGGCCTCGTCGAGCGCGGCCAGGCAGCGCTCAACCGGCTGATCGAGTAGCCGCACCGCCATCTGCAGACCGAACTCTTTGCCGAGGATGGCCCCAGTCGAAAGCAGCTCTATCGTCTCCGCCGGCAGCAAGTCAATCCGCCGCGCCAGGAACAAGCCGGCTCGGCTCGAAGATCCGACGGCGGCCATCGCCGACGGCTCGACCTGCCAGCCCGCTGCGTCCGGAAATAGCGCCCGACTCTCGACCAAGCCGCGCAGCACCGCGGCGGCCATAAACGGGCTACCTTCGGCAAGCTGCTCAATCTTGCCGAGCGCGATTTCCGGCAGCGGCCCCGCCATCGACTCGACGAGCTTACGCGTATCGACAGCCGACAACGGCGGTAGACGCAATTGGGCCACGCGGTCGATCCGGCGCAACAGGTGATCGCTGGCCAGCTCTTCCGAGCGAAAGGCGGAGACCACCATCACGTGCCGCCGGCCGACACTATCGCTGGAGTTGTCGTCGAGATGCCAACGTCGCAATAGTCGATAGGTCAGCTCGTCGGCCCATTGGCAGTCGTCGATTACGATGAGCGCGGGTCGCCCTGGCATGCCCAACGCGTCGAACAATCGCACCAGGGCCTGGATCGTGCGGGCCTCGCCCGTTTCCTCGGGGGCATTCGATTCGGCCTCGCCTTCGCCGAAAATCGCCGCCAGCGCCGGGAGCGCCGCCACGATCGCTTGTCGATCGTCGTGCAGTCGGCTCTGGAGATGCGCCGCCATGCGCGGCTGCAGCCGCACCGTCGACAAGATGCTCTCGACGATGCCATCGAGCACGCGAAACGGGCGTTGGGCAACTTCACTCGTGCCTTGGCCGCGCAGCACCCAGAAACCGCGGCAAGCGGCACGGCGCGTCGCTTCTTCGAGCAGCCGAGTTTTGCCGCCACCCGATTCGCTTTCCAACAGCAGCAGACTTCCTGCACCTTCAGCCGCTCGCGAGAACTCAACGTCGAATGCTTGCAATTGCTCGCCACGCGCGACGAACGACGGCAGCGTCAACGTAAATCGTTTGTCATGAGCTCCGATCACGACGTCGGGCTCGGCGACCCCTTTTTGCATATCGGCCGCGATTGCTTCCAAATCGAACAGCGCGGCTTCCGCCGACTGATAGCGATCGCGTGGGTCTTTACAAAGCAATCGCTGCACCAGGGCTTCGAGAGCGCGCGGGATCGAACGACCGCGGCGCCGCAGCTCCGGAACTGGCGCCGTCATATGCTCGAACAAGATCGTGCCGATCGTGTCCCCCGCGAAGGGAGGCTCCCCTGCCAGGCAATGGAACAGCACGACGCCGGCCGAGTACAGGTCCGACGCGGTAGTTAAATCGTGTTCGATCGACCCGGCTTGCTCGGGCGACGAATAGCGCGCCACGTTGAGCGTGTGTGCGCAGGTCGGGTCGGCAGTCGAGATCGGTCGGATCGGCCCGAAATCGACCAGAACTGCCGAATCGACGCCTTCCGCGTCGGGTGTGATGACGTTCGATGGCCGCACGCCGCGATGCAGAATCCGCTCCGCATGCAAATCGCGCAAGGCCGCAAAAAGCGACCGGCCAATGGCGATC
This sequence comes from uncultured Planctomycetaceae bacterium, assembly GCA_964495375.1. GTDB lineage: Bacteria > Planctomycetota > Planctomycetia > Pirellulales > JAEUIK01 > JAIESQ01. The sequence goes on from CAZBWM010000004.1 coordinate 61,375, forward strand.
GATTCTTCGATCGTCAGAGGCCCCTTCGCGAGTCGCGCGCCCAGTGATCGCCCAGGAACATACCGAGTGATCAACCAGAACGAATCCAATTCACGTCCGGCGAAGAGCACCGGCGCAAACCATGGACTCGAGATGTGAGCGAGCGTGCTGGCCTCGTAACCCAAGCGCATCAGCGCGCCGGTTGTCAGCTCGGCCTCGAGCGTGCGCTTCGCGACTACTTTGGCGCCGGTCTGCAGATCGGTGGCGAGATAGGATCGCCCGTTCTGGCTCTCGTCTAAGGGAACCCGCAGCGAAAAGCGACCAGCGATAACTTGGCTAGTCTCGGGCGGTGTCAGATCGCCCGGCCCACGGTTCGTGCGGTTTTCGCTCGCTAGGCTCATGGCCACGCGCGACAGCGTTGTGCTGTGCGACTCCCGCTCGGGGTAGAAGATTGGTTCGTCGATCGTAACCATCGACTGCTGCGGGTTTTGAAAAACCTGCCGCAAGCCGCGCGCACAAGTGTCGGTCACAAGCGGATGGTTTGCACACGATGGGTCGCGCTCGATTGACACGCTTCGGCGGTGAGGTGTCGCGATCGCAGGCAAACTTTGCGCGATCGTTATAACGCGTCGTGCGCGCGCGAAATGTGCGTGTACATTTCGCGAAAAAAGTCTAGCTCCATGTGGAATGCCGAGTCGCCGCTGATATAACGACTCTTCGCTACAACTCATCTGAGCGGCAGCCCGTCAGGAGAATTGTTCCGCTTCAATCGGTCGCATCAGGCGTCCGGGTTTTCTGGGGCAAGCGGACTTCGTGCTCTGCTCATTTCATTTCAAGGGAGTCGCTGCGTAATTCTGGAGAGCGCTATGAAAGCCCTTCGCATGGACACGCCCGAGGGAGTTGCCCCCCCTCTGTTCGAGATTTCTTGGGACGAAGACCGCCAGTATCGCATGGACCCTGCGGTCGTCACCGCGCTGTTGCGCGAGCAGGTGCCGGTGCTCGACTTCGTGAAGTGGACCGTCACCACGATCGAGCCGGGTTTTACCGAATCGGTTTTACCCCTCAATCCGCAATCGACCAATCAGCATTTCACCCACCAGGCTGCCCTGGCCGTGCTGGCCGGCGATTACACGGGTGGCACCGCGCTGGCTTCGCTGATGCCAGGCTGGCCCGTCATTGGCGTGCATCCCGTGTCGTCGCCGCAGTCGGTCTCGATGTGGTTGCTGAAAGTCGACATCAAGTACCTGCGCCCCAGCGTCAGCGATTTGAAGGTCACCGCGCGCATCAGCGATGACATGCGGGAACGCGTGCAAAAGCGCTTTCTCGCCGGTCAGGCTGTGATCGAGACGATCGCCATCGAATTTCGCAACGGCGACACGATGATCGCCGAGGCCAACCTCACTTATTTCGCCCGACAATCGGTGAAGTTGCGCTCCGAAGGCATCTCGACCGAGCGGGTTAATTCGCTCTACGAGCTCAAGCTCACGTCATCGGCCGAGTTGATCGCCGGCGTCCGTGCTCGCGAAAGCGGTCGTTTGTATTCCGATCCTTACGCCGCCCCCATGGCCGGCCAGCATGGCATGGCCTTGGCCACGCGGTTTTGCGAGCGTTCCCCACAACTCGGGGGCATGGTCGCCGCCCGTACCTGGCATCTCGATCGCGCGATTGCCAACTTTGTCGAGTCAGGCGGTCGCGACATCGCGATTGTCGGTGTCGGTTGGGATATGCGGGCGTTCCGTCTGCCTCTCCCCGAAGGTACGCGCCTGTACGAGTTAGATTTCCCCACCACGCTGCAAGAGCGCGCCAAGCGTCTGGCCCAGTTGAACCTGACGCCGCCGCCTGGCATCACCTGCGTGCCTGTGCCAATCGACCTGCGTAGCATGCCGTTGGCTGCGACGCTCCAGGACCATCTCCCGCCTGGTGTTCCGGTGCTCGTGGCCTGGGAAGGGATGAGCATGTACTTCCAGGAAGACGAGGTCAGCACCATTTTGGCCGGCATGGTCCCGGTGCTGCAGCGCCCCGACAGTTTGCTGTGGGTCGACTTGATGGACCGGCAAGCGGTTGATCATCCTGAGCAGTACGCCGAGACCATTCGCAATTTCCTCCGCGGCATGCAGATTCTGGGCGAGCCCTTCACGTTCGGAACTTCGACCATCCCGGAGTTCATGGAAAGCGTCGGGCTGCGATCGCTCGAAGTCGTCCCCTCGGATGTTTGCCTACGCGGCCGCAAGGATCCCGTCTACGAGATCTATCGGTTCTGCGTTGCGGCAGCCGCCGGCGAAACCCAAAGTGGTCCGCCGGCGACGTTCCGACTGACGCGCACCGACAAGCGCTCGCGGACACCCACGCGGCCGCACGCTCCTTCGAGCGATACTCGACGAGTGTCACCCGAGAGTATTCGTCGTCCCCATCGCAATGGCTCGACGAAAAGCCCACGCGTTTAACCGGCGAAAACGCTTCGCGCGCCGGCCAGCGGTCGCCAGTCGCAGTCTCGACAGGGCTGCGACTGGCGTCACACGTCGACGAGCATCGAGGTGGTGTTCCCCGCCTCGCCGAGCGGGGCGATCACGACGGTGCCCTGGCCAGTGGCCGCCGCATTGCTGGCGGCTTCCGTCGTCGTCGGTGGCGCTGCCTGCGAACTAGCGTGCACGGCCCGGTCGCGGCCAGCCGCTTTGGCGCGATACAGTGCCTCGTCGGCCAACCGAATGAGATCGAATGGCGTATGTTCGTTGGCCGGCACCATCGTCGCGGTGCCGATGCTGATGGTCACCATCGCATTGACCACGGGGTGCGGGTGCGCGATGCCCAAGAGCGCCACTTGTGTGCGAATGTTCTCGATCACCAGCGCCGCGTGTTGCTCGGGTGTATTCGGCAACACCACGACGAATTCCTCGCCGCCGTAGCGGGCTACCACGTCGTCACGGCGGCGCACGCCCGACTGAATCGCTCCGGCGACCCGCCGCAACACGCCGTCTCCCGCGAGGTGCCCGCGCAGGTCGTTGAACTCCTTGAAGAAATCCAGATCGATCAGTGCGACGGTCAACGGCAGTTGATCTCGGCGGTGGCGCCGCCATTCATGGTCGAACACCTGGTCGAAGCCGCGGCGATTGGCGACCCGCGTCAGCGCATCGAACGCCGATTCAACCTGCAGCCAATGATTGGCCTCGCGCAGCACGCGCCGTGAGTGGCGCTCAAAGTGCAGCATCGTAAAGGCCAGCGCGAAGCAGCAGAGCACCAGCCCGCCGAGTCCCAGCGAATGCAGAATCGCCAGATTATCCGGCGAGATCTCGCTCTGGAGTTTGATCCCGGTCTGATCGAGCGTGCTAAACGCGCCGACGGCCACCAGCGAGACGGCCGTCCATAGGCAGGCCCACCGCGTGCCGCACACCACCAACGACAGCACGGGCAAGGTCACGTACCAATCGACCGACGGTCCCCAGCGTCCGCCGCAGCATAAGGCCAGGCCCGTGTAGACGTAACAAGCCGCCGCACACAACGCATTGCCGCAAAGGGTGGTCGGCACGTTCAGGTGAATTGCTACGAGGATACCTATTGAGAGTACGCACCCCGAGATCAGTACCACGGTGCACTGCGTGCCTCCCATAGCGAAGTGCAAGGGCGCAAACACTGCCGCCCAAAAGAGCATCACCGCGGTAAACGCCGCCGCCCGACTCGACTGGCGAAGATCGTCCGGCTCTTTGCTGCGCTGCAATGAAGTCATCGCCTTCGGTTCCGGGCGACGCAGCCACAACGTGCGTCGTGGCGCGATACCTGCCTAAGCTGTTTCGTGTGATTCGCGCTGCGGTCGGTCGACCGTGGGCAAGCGGGTCCGTCGATCGACGAGACTGGGGGGATCGCCCAGCGCGAGAAGCTGCCGACTAGTATCGAAAATCTAGCCTACGCCGGAGAGTCGGGGAGCCGAGGCGCGACGGAACCGGCCCAGCGTCCGTCGGTGGTCGCCCGTTCACTTTTTGCCACATGCTCGCGCCACCGGACGCTGCCGACGGCGCCGGTTCCGCGGCAATCGTGCAAAAAGCAGATCGCACGGACGCCAATCCATTTGTGGCGCGAATCGTCTCCCGACGCGCACCGCATCGCGCAGGGTTTCGCTGCAGATTTCCAGGCCCGGCGCGACTTTGCGACTCGCCTGCGAGTTGTGGCGGCGTGCTGACTGGCGCGCTGCCACTTAGTGAGAGTGAGCTTCACTTAACGTAGTTGACACCAACGGCGTGTGCGGCACTTCGCTGAAGCCTTGATGCGGGCCGCTGAGCGCTACAGACTCCGCGTCAACCAGCGGCGGCTCGGCGACCACGGCCGGCGCGACCACCGCGGCAGTCATAGCAGCCTGCTCCACGATGTGCAGTTCTCCTTGCCAGAGCTTGCGCCAGGCCTCGCGATACGACAAGCGGTGATAACGCTCGGGGAATCGCTCGCGCAGGATCTTGCTCACCAGCGGGTAGAAGTCGGAGCTCATGCTGGGAAACAGGTGATGCTCGGTGTGGTACGAGAAATTGCTGTGTAGCCGATCCAACAGCGGCGGCACGTCGATCGACGTCGAACCCAGCAGCGGATCGTGCAACTCGGCCAGGCCGTGCAGATAGTGGTTCGTCCAGATGTACGACATCGCGTAGGTCGAAGTGAACAGCAGCGCAATCGGCCCAGCAAATAGCCAGCCGCTCAGCGTTTGTCCTGCCGCGAAGTAGATCGACACCTGCAGCCCGACGATGCAAGCCAACTCGAAGACGATTCGCCAGCGATCGCCAAGCCGATAGTCGGGCTTGAACGTCACAATCGCCGGGCGCTTCGCGCCCGGATAAAACACCGTCGCCAGGTGCCGCAGAATGTACGTGACGAAGTGGAACCCAACGCCGAGATTCCATCGCGACGTAAAGCGATGCGGCATGAAGTACCTCGCATACCAGCGGCGCCACGTGCCGCCGGGCGCGTCCAGTTCGGACTGACGAAAGTACCGATCAGGATCGTTTAGCGTATTGGCATGCGCGTGGTGACTCTCGTTGTGCAACTTGCGCCACATCGTGGCCGGAACCATGTTCAGTCCCCACAAGAACACTTCGAGCAAGTAACGCAGGGTCGACCGCCCCATCATCGCTCCGTGCGACAACTCGTGCGCCAGGAACACCATGCACGTCAGGCTGTGGCCAATCGTGGCCGACAGCGCCAAGCGCGCGAAGATGTTCGTCCACTCGCGAATCCCCCATACGCAAAGCGCGATCACTACCAGGTGCGCGCCGCATTGCCACAACTTGCGCTTCGAGAGCGTGAAGGCGTCTGCCGGCAACAGCGGCTTGACGATCGCTGCGTACTGACCTCGCGTGAGGAGTCCCATCGACGTGTTCATCGCAATTCCCTTGATTGCAAACCTGAGGGCGTGCTGGAACCAGCGTGCGTCGCGATGTGTGCTCTCGCCTGGCGAACGATGCGGTCGAGCGCGGCGCGTATTCGATTCGCCGAGTATAGCAATTCGGCCCCGCGGCCAGAAACAGAATCAGGCGATTCTTCGTGTCTGCGGTTCTCCTTAGGCCAGCGCGGCGGCTTACACGCGTTGTTCGCCGCAGGCTTTGCCTAGTCGATACAGATTACGGTCGCGATTCCTTCGACGAAGCGCTGTGAGTCGGCGAGGCAAATGGCGGCGCGAGATCCTGCCGCTCACTCAGTTCCAGAACCACCGCCAGACTTTCGCCGGCGGTGACGCTCGCCAGGCTCCGCAACACGATCACCAAACCCGACTGCTCGCATGAGATTGTCCGTCGATCGTCGTCGAGCAGATCGGTGACGTTGCCCAGCGAGTCGCCCACGCGCACCCGCTGGCCAAGCTGCACGGCCGGCTCGAAGAATCCGGCGATCGGTGCGAGATGGCAAACTTGCATGTGTCCCGAGCCCGTGCGGTGATCTTCGACGACATGCTCAACATGCGAGTGGGGCTGCGCGCGCTCGATCATCCGCAGCAGGGCCATCACATTTAGGCAGCCTTCGACGTAAGCCGCGACGCCCGCTGCATCGCACCCGCCGCCCCCTTGGTACTCCGCGTAAATGGCCGGCACACACGCATCGCGGGCGACCGAGAGCGAACGCCCCTCGAGCGCGGGATCGGTTCCCCATACGATCGGCAGGTTAAACGCGTGCGCCATCAGCCGCTGCTTCGTCAGCACGCGTTCATCGGCGTGCAACATGTATCCTGCAAGCGGTGAGACGCGCATGCGCACGCCCCCCGCATGCAGATCGATGTAGAAGTCGGCCGCACGGATCAACTCGCTGAGGGCCGCGGCGATTTGCTCGGTGATCGAGCCGTCGGCGCGACCGGGGCAAGTACGCGCCAGGTCCAATCCATCGGGCCCACAGCGGGCGGCCAGCAGGTAGGCCGGTTCGTTCACCACCGGCACCAGTGTCACGCGGCCGCGAAGTAGTTGCGGCGACAACTCGACGACCAGGCGACGAATGGCCGCCATCGGCTCGAACTCGTCGCCGTGCACGCCGCCGGTGACGAGCAAATGTGGTCCGGAAGCAGCGCCGTGAATCGTCTTCGTCGCGAGTTGCACGCGAAGTATCGCCTCTTATTTGGACGCACTTTTCCGCCGCACGGCGCCGTCAACGATCTGCTCTTCGATCTCCACGCCGACGCGCTTGCTCCAGGCCGCTTGCAGCGCGCGAAACACCGGCCCGGGCTCACCGCTGCCGATTACGATGCCGTTCACCTTGGTGACCGGTAGCAAGCAGTACGGCGTGCTCGTCACGAACGCTTCGTCGGCATTGATGGCCGAGTACACCTGCAAGTCACGCTCGACGAACGGGATGCCGAGCTCGGCGCCCAGCTCGATCACGGTGGCGCGGCTAATGCCGGGCAGGATGTTGCGCAGTGTCGGCGAGACAATCGCGCCACGATCAACCAGCAGGAAGTTGGCGCCGCTGGTCTCGGTGAGATTGCCATCGAGATCCAACAGCAGCGCCGACGCTTCGGGATCGACGAGCCGCGCCTCCTGATCGGCCAGGAAGTAATGCATGCGGCTGCGGTACTTCATCTTCGGGTCAAAACACTGCGGCGGCACGTGGCGGATCGAGGGCGTGACCAGGTGAATCCCCTGCCGCACGCGCTGGGCCCACAGCTCCCACGGTAGCGGAAACGTGTGCATGCAGACGGTTGGCATGGTGCGCGCGGCCCCGCCGGCCGAGCCAGCGTACGTTGCATACTCACCAGCGGTGACAAAGTGAATCAAGCCCAATTCGTCGCGAGGATCGATCGCCTGGAGATTGTGCGCGATCAGCTCGTGCGACCGCGCGGCCATCTCGTCGAGCGACAGGCCGATGTCGAGCCGCACATACTTCAGCGCGCGAAACAGCCGGGCCAGATGATCTTCGAGGCGGAACGGCGCGTGCCGAAACGTCCGCGTCATCTCGGTGACCGTCGCCCCCAGCACGATCCCGGCGTCGTAAATCGCCAGGTGCGCCTGCGAGGCGGGCACCAGGCGGCCATTCAAGTAAACAAGAGGCTCAGTCACAGGCGGGCTCGAAAAAAATCAGAAATGAAAAAGCTACTGCCCGTCGGCGTCGGCCAGCGCTTGCACCAGCGGACGATAACCCCAGGCATTGAGCACGGCGATCGCGCCGCGGTCGCCCGAATCGCGTGCAACTTCCGCCAATGCCGACAGGGCGTTGTACATCGATTCGGTTGCCTTCTCGAGCTCGGTGACGTGCGTTTCCCCGTCGCCAGCGGCCTTCGCAGCGCCTGCGCGGCGCAGCGCCTGCACGCTCCCCACGTACTCAAGGGCAAACTCCAGCCGCTTGCAATAGTATCGCAGATACGGCCGTCCCCGCGGATGCGAGCGATCGTGTGCCCGGTACATCTCGTTCATCGCACCGACGTACGAGTCTTGCAGTTTCTGCCAACGCTCGGGGGGCGCCTCAGCCGCCGCAAGGTGCTTCATCACCATGTCAGGCGCTAGCGACGCGAAATCGGCATCCTGCTCGGCGATCAAGGTCGTCGCCTGCTCGAGCTGCGTGAAAGCCAGCGCCACGCGATCGGTCACGCCCGAGCCGCACATCGGCGTGATCAAGGAGTCGAGCGCAGTATGGGGCGAGACCTCGGAGCTCCACGACGCCTGGGCAAGAAATTGCAAGGCATGGTCGAGGTCGCCTGCTGTGCCCGATCGAGTGGCGAAGCCACCCCAGGCGCGCCGCAGCAGTACTTGCGAGAGGATTTCCAGCGACGCGACGTCCGATTGCGGCAGTAGGTTGGCGCTATCGCACGTCAACGAGATTAACAGATTGTTTCGAGACGACGATGGCGCTTGTGAATCGCTGGACGGGTTTTCAGGGCCCAAATTCTCAATCAGTTCCTGTAGCGCCGCGCTAGGCCGCGTAAACACCTGCAGCGAAGTCAGCAGACCAACCGCTTTTGGCGCGACACCGGCGACGGCTGCATACAGATCTCGATCGATACCAGCCAAGTGAATCTCGCGCGCCGTGCCATCGGGCCGCATAAGCATTTCCTCTTCGATAGGCAAGCGGTCAATCGCATCGAGCGCCGCAAGTTGCGTTTCAATCGCGCGAACGGCCTCCTCCCCGGTGAGCGCCAGCTCACGAGACTTTACACGTTGCAACAAGTCGGGGAGTTTCGGACGCTTTTCCTCCGGCGTGCGATGCAGCAACCGATTCCACCCCTCGTTCGCGTGCTCGATCCATACTAGAGAGCGCGGCATGGTTAAATAAAGTGCGTCGATTCGGGGATAGCTGCGCAAAAAAGCCTGCGATTGGGCTATCGCCAGCAATCGCAGACGCTCGTCATCAGGCGCTTGCTTCGGCCCTGGCCCGACCGTCTGCTTCTCCGGCCCGCACGGCTCGGCACCCGGCAGCAGCGGCGCAAACTCTGGCGGAAACTCCAGCGGCGATATGCACAGCCCTACCGACATCCCCAACTCGTGCGCGGCGTCGATGATTCCATTGAGCAACCACTTGCCCGCGGCGACCTTTTCGTCTGGCGACGATTTGCCGGCCAGGTCGGGGTTCGTAAATTCGCGCGCCCCCTTGAACGCCGCGCGGCCCGCCGTGTCGCCATCGATCGGGAACTTCCAGCCGTAAAACAACTCGGCGGTGCTCTTGCGGACGCCCTCGAACTCAAAGTCGACGAACGGTTGCCAGGGATAGACGTTCAAGATCACGCGATTGAATTTGAGCTTGGCCAGTTGTCCGAGCACGTGCTGCTGTTCGGCCAGCCCCCAAGCGGACGAGCCGGTCGGCAAATCGTCGATCGCTTGCCAGGCCCGCGAGCGCAGCTTGGGCTCGGCCACGACGTCGAAGCCCAACACCTTCAATGTCGGCGACTCCGCCGGATAAACGTCGCCGGCCAGCAAATAGCGGATGCCGAACCGCTCCCCCAGGTCGTACACGCTCCACAGGGTCGCGACCGGGCGATCCCCACCGACCACCAGCGCCGGCTGCCCATCGCGCTCGACGCTCTTGATCACAAAGCCTTGGTCGCTCAGCTTCGGCCAACCGTCGCCCACCAGCTTGCGGATTTCTGAGTTTGTCTGCGGACTGCCGACGAGCACGGTGGGGCCAGCGGCATTGGCTGCCGCTTCATCGGCCGTGATGATCGTTACCTGGCACTCGAAAAGCTGCTTGAACTGCCCGGCCAGCTCCTCGGCCGCGTAGCGTTCTAGCCGCGGTGCGTCTGGCCCCACCACAACGGTGACCTTTTCCGCCGCCACGGCAGGGCCGCCTGAACCAACGCCGGCGGAGACGACGCAATGCAACAGTGCGCCAATCGCAATCGCTACCAGTCGGTTCCGTCGCTGCATGGTTCGTTTCCCGGGCATGCCCTAATGAAAGTGTGCCCTGATCGTGGCGTGCGTTTACTTAAGTCCGAAGCAAAGCAGCTTCTCAGTCGTGCGAAAGTAGAGCCGCCCATCGACGATCGCCGGCGTGGCGATGCAAGTGCCGCCGAGATCGTTCTTGGCGAGCATTTTGAATTCCGGCCCGGCGCCCAGCACCACGACAAAGCCATTCTCGCCAGTGACATAGATCTTGCCGTCGCCGGCCACTGGCGAGGCGTAGTACTCGCCCAGGTTGTTGATGCGCTTGATTTCCCAGTGCTTGTCCCCGGTCACTGGGTCGAACGAGCTCGACAGCCCGCCGCGCTTGACGACGAATAGTTGATCGCCGACCAGCAGTGGCGAGGCCAGGTTCGACGGCGCGCGATTCTTCAAGTTCCACACCACGTGCGTGGCGGTCACATCGCCCGAGCCCCCGGCGCGAATCGCCTGAATGATGCTGCCACCGCCGACCATGTTCGTGGGAGCCTGGAACGCCCGGTCGATTTCATCTCCTTCGAGTCGCCCGTCGCCGTTGGCGTCTCCCTTGGTGAAGCGCTCGGCAAAAGCGGCCGGCACTTCATCGCGCCCCAGGGCCCCGTCCTGGTTGGTGTCCTTCCATTCCACCAGCGCCGCCACCAGCACGCGGTCGGTGTCGCCATAGCTTTGCACCGAGATATAGATGACGCCGTCGCGCACCACGGGCGAGGTCATGATCGTGCGCACCAGCGTGTTGCAGGTCCACAGTTCCTTCCCCGTAACGGGATCGTATCCCTTGAGTTTGCCGGTGCCGGCGACGATCAATTCCTTGCGCCCGCCGACTTCGCAGATCACCGGCAGCGCGTAACCGGCCAGCATATCGGGGCGCTCCGTCCGCCAACGGACCTGCCCCGTCTGACTGTCGACCGCCACGAGAAACGGATTGAGGTCGTCGTCCTGACAGAAGATCACCAGGTTCTCAGAGACGATGGGCGAGGCGGCCGCTCCCCAATCCATCAAGTAGTGCGGCTCATCCAGTTTCAGTTGCCATGCTAGCGCGCCAGTCGCGATGTCCAGGGCCAGCAACCCCAGCGTGCAGAAATGGACGAACACGCGTCGCCCATCGGTGGCCGGTGTCGACGAGGCAGGGTTGTTCGGTAGCGTGATCGCCGGCAGCGGCCCGGTCGCGAATTTGCGCCGCCACAGCTCGCGGCCGCTCGCGCGATCGAGTGCGACGACGGCGAACTCTTCCGCCCCGGTCATCGCCGTCGTAATCACCCGCTCGCCCGAGATTACCGGCGAAGCGATCCCCGGCCCCAACTCGACCGACCAGATCAAGTTCTGTTCCGGCGAGAACTCCGTCGGCAGCGGACGCTCGGCCCGGCTCACTCCGCTGGCGTCGGGCCCGCGAAACTGCGGCCAATCCTCGGCCCGCGACACTGGCGTGGCCAGTGCACAATACACCGCGAGCAATCCGCCGGCCAGCGCGGCACACTGGCGCCGCACGCTCGTCCCCTTGATCATCAAACTTCGCGCTGGCTGGCTTGGCACGGCGGTTCTCCCGTCAAGTTCTATCCGGCGGCGTGGCTGCGCATACGTTATCCCCGTTGCTATCGCTGAGCAAGTTTCGCGACGTCGACTCGTCAGTTGGCGGGCTCGGTGTGCTATGATCTGCCCTGCCATAAATTCAAGGAGACTGCCGATGCGCCCCAGCGTGGTCAAAGCGAAGCTTGCCCGCAACGAACCGATCCTGGTCACCTGCCTGCACCTGACCGATCCCTCGCTCTACGAGATGACAAGCCTGATGGGCTACGACGCCATCTGGATGGATCTGGAACATCACGCTTACAGTGTCGAAACGGCCAACAGCCTGATGCGGGCGGCCCGCGTCGGCACATCTGACATCATGGCCCGCCCCGCTAAGGGTGAGTTCATGCGGATGAGCCGCCTGCTCGAGGCAGGTGCCCAAGGCATCATGTATCCGCGCTGTGAGTCGGCGGCCGAGGCGGCTGAAGTCGTCCGCTGGTGCAAGTTCCACCCGCTGGGCACGCGCGGCATCGACGGCGGCAACCCCGACATGCCCTACTGCTCGATGCCATTGACCGATTACTTGCTCGAGGCGAACGAGCAGACCTTCGTCGTCGTGCAAATCGAAGATCCCGGCGCGGTCGAGCAGGCGGAAGAGATCGCCCGGGTGCCGGGGGTCGATATTCTGTTCGTCGGTCCGGCCGATTTATCGATCCTCAGCGGCCTGGCTGGCCAGTACGATCACCCGCGCATGCAAGCTTCGATCGAGCGGGTGGCGGCCGCCGCCAAAGCGGCCGGCAAGCATTGGGGAATGCCGTGCGGATCGGCAGAGCACGCGAAGAAACTGATGCAGATGGGGGCTACCTATCTCGCGCACGGTTGCGACTTACTGATGGTCATGCAGGGGATGGCGCGCGTGCAACAAGAGTTCGCGCCGCTAGGGTTCCAGTTCAACAATCGCATCTCAGGCGTGAAGATCTAGCTCGACTCGAGTTGCCCAGGGCATCGACGCATGCACCGCCTGTTGGTCATCGGCACCGGTTCGATTGGCGAGCGGCATGTCCGCTGTTTTCAACAGACCGGCCGCGCCCTGGTCTCCATCTGTGAGCCGCTCGCCGAGCGCCGCGCTGAAGTAGCTGCTCGCTACCGGCTTAGCGCAGCCTTCGCCGATCTTGATGCCGCGCTGCAATCGCCACCGGGCGCCGCGGTGGTCGCCACGCCCGCCAACTTGCACATCGCGCAAGCGCAGCGGTTGGCCGCCGCCGGCTGTCATCTGCTGATCGAGAAGCCGCTCGGCACATCACTCGACGGAGTCGAAGTGTTGCGACAGTCGATCAAGGAGCGCTCGCTGGTGGTCGCCGTGGCGTACGTCTACCGCGCCCACCCGGCGCTACAAGCCATGCGCACTGCCATCGCGGAGGGGCGATTTGGCGACCCGGTTGAAATCGTGGTGCAGGCAGGGCAGCACTTTCCCACCTATCGGCCGGCGTATCGAGAGACCTACTATCGCGATCGCGCCACCGGCGGCGGCGCAATTCAAGACGCGCTCACCCACTTGCTCAATGCCGGCGAGTACCTCGTCGGGCCGATCGATCGCGTCGCGGCCGACGCCGCGCATCGCGTGCTCGATACCACCGCCGTTGAAGACACCGTCCACGTGCTGGCTCGGCACGGCGACGTGCTGGGGAGCTACTGCTTGAATCAGCATCAGGCTCCTAACGAATCGGCGATTACCATCGTTTGCCGCCAGGGGACGGTGCGGTTCGAAATGCACAACGCACACTGGAAGTGGATGACCGAGCCTGGCACTACCTGGCATAACGAGCCGGCCTGGTCGCTCGAGCGCGACTCACTGTTCGTCGCCCAGGCCGGAGCGTTCTTGGATGCCGTCGAACGACGCGCGGCTCCCCTGTGCTCGCTCGACGAGGGCTTGCAGACCTTGCGCGTGAATTTGGCAGTGTTGGCGGCCGCCGAGTCGCAGGCGTGGCAGTCTGTCGGGGCGCCGACGGGGATGGGAGTCGTTTCCGAGGGATGACATGCCTGATGAAATCGCATTCGTCGGAAACGACTCCCGTCCCCTTCCTGAAGTGCTAACACACTTCGACATCGGGGAACGCTATGACTGAGCCCACCATTCAACAACTTTTCGATCTCACGGGCCGCGTCGCCCTGATCACCGGCGCTAGTGGGCACTTGGGGAGCGCGCTGGCCCGAGCGCTCGCCGAAGCAGGTGCAAGCGTCGTGTGCGCCAGCCGTGACATCGAGCGTGCCAAGGACGCGGTCGCTGCGCTGCCAGGGCCTGCCACGCACCACGCCGTGGCTCTCGATCAAATGGACCCGGCATCCCTCGAACAGGGCTGGCGCGACGCCCTCTCCCAGGCGGGCCGAATCGACATCCTCGTCAACAATGGTCACGAGGCGCTGCCGGCCGATCTGACGACGGTCACGGCCGAAGAATTCTCGCGGCATCTGGCCAATGCGACCGGCTACTTTCTCTTGGCTCGCTACTTGCGCGATCACGCGGTCGCGCGCGGCGGCGGCGCGAGCATTGTGATGCTGGGCTCGATGTACGGCCAGGTCGCCTCGTATCCCGACGCCTACGCCGGCATCTGCCCGGCCAGCCCCGTCGCGTATCACACGCTCAAAGGGGGCATCATCCACCTGACTCGGCACCTGGCCGTTTATTGGGCGGCCGACGGTGTGCGCGTCAACTGCCTGAGCCCGGGGCCATTTCCCCCTCCCAAAGTCGACAAACGACTCGTCGAACGACTCGCAACCAAGAGCCCGTTGGGCCGCATGGGCCGCCCCGCGGAGCTGAAAGGGGCCGTCGTCTTTCTGGCCAGCGACGCCAGCAGCTACATCACGGGGCACAATCTGGTTGTCGACGGCGGTTGGACAGCCTGGTGACCCCGCGCTGCGATCAGAACTCTCCCAGCGCCAACAACACATTCCGCGCCGGCAAGCTGATTGGCGTCGAATAGTGGTAGATCTGACATTTCTCGGCACCTGCTTCCACAACCGGCGTTGGTTGCTCGACGACAAAATCGGCGAAGTCAGGTGCGTTGAACGCCACGAACGCCAACCGTAGGGCATCGAGTGGCTCGTCGTACCGCTTCGACAAATCAGGAATCGCGATCGGCCCCGTGTCGACCTGGTAGAGCCGATCCTTGATGCTCACGTTCATAGTTTTCACGGGGCATTCGATCGTTGCCCGCAGGCCGAGCTCGCGGTTGGATAGTTCCGTCTGCGAGACGATGGGGACGCCGGCCGCCGTGGCGTCGCGAATTGCTTCCCAAGTGGTTAATTCGGTCACCGCGCTTGGATAGCGGAGCTTCATCACCGGCGGGCCCCACATGCTCTCGACCGTGCGAACTTGTCGATAATCGGCGTTAAGATACGCGTGTCGACGAAAGATCAGCCAGCGGTTCGCCCCCAAAATCGGCAGGAAGTCGTAATTGTCCGCCGGAAATAGATCCTTTGGCGCGAAGGTGTTCTCGCTTTTGCACGACGCACATTGATAGTAGATGGTCGTAGTGCCGGCCCGCTCGTCGATAATCTTCGTGCGGCTCTCGACCCAAAAGCGCACGGCGTTGAAATCGGCGGTGCCGCAGATAAAAGACAGGCCATAGTCCAGACAACGGGCGGTAGCGTCATCCGCCGAGACTTTTCGATCTCCAGGCATCTCGTCTCCCGATAGTCGTGTCAGTCCGGCCGCCGAGATCATGGCGCTGCCGCCAGCCAGCGTGCCAGCCCGGAGCATTTCGCGTCGTGTAGGCATCTTTGTAATTCTCCGCGGCAGGTCCACGCCCATTTTGTGCTGGGTACTCCAAATCCTTCGAGTATGTTAGTCGATGCTGGGCCCCATTACGAAAGTTCCCTGCGTGACACCTTCAGCAAGATCACTGGCCCGCGACGTCGACCGCGAATTCTTCGCGCGCGAACTCGAGACGTTCGTCCCGGCGCGCGTGTTCGACGCGCACGCGCACTTGTGGCTGGCCGAAGCGGTCACGTGGCCCGTCGCCCAGTTTCCCCAGCGTGTCGGCATCGCCGAGCACCAGCAGTACTGCGACGATCTGCACCCCGGCCGGCGCACGGCTGGCTATTTCTTGCCGGGCTTTAGCGCCGAGCGCAAGGAGTTGATCCCCGCGTCCAACCAGTGGCTCGCCGAGCAGGTTGGCCAGCGCGCCGATTGCCGCGGAGCCTTTTTCGTGCAGCCCGGCGACGACCCCGAGTGGGTGCGCGACGAAGTTCGTCGACTGCGTTTGCACGGCCTGAAGTGCTACCACACGATGGCCGCCCGCGATTCAACTTGGGAAGCCGAAGTCGATGAGTACTTACCCGAGCCGCTGGTGCGTGTCGCCCACGAAGAGGGCTGGTGCATTACGCTTCACCTGGTGCGCTCGCGCGCCGTGGCCGACCAGCGCAACCTCGACTGGATCACGCGCACCTGTCGGCGCTATCCTGATATGCGGTTGATTCTGGCCCACTCGGCGCGCGGTTTTCAGCCGGCCCACAATCTCGCGGGGCTGCTAAAACTGGCCGGCCTGGAAAATGTTTTCTTCGACACGAGCGCCAATTGCGAGCCGATCGCTCACCAGGCCATCATCCGCACGCTGGGGCACAAACACTTGATGTACGGCTCCGACTTGCCGGTGAGCCATTTCCGTGGGCGGCCCGTCGGCGTGGCCGATTCATTCATCTGGCTCGATGACGCGTCCCCTGTTTGGGGAGAGAGGCACGCCCATGTTTCGCCGGTGCTGGTCGGGCTCGAACACCTTCGATCGCTCAAATGGGCATGCTGGTCGGAGCAGCTCGGCGACTCGGCCGTCGAAGACATCTTCTGGAACAATGCCGCGCGGCTGTTCAATCTGCCGGCGTAGTTGCTGTGCTGCGACAGCGGAGCGAATAAAGCTCACTGCTCACGCCGCCCGCGGTGCACTATCCAGGAACGTGCGCATCCAAATCTCCAGCGTCACCAATTGCCAGATCTGGAAGCACCAATCGCGCCGGCCGCTGCGGTGCTCGCGCAGCATTCGTTCGACCATCGCGGGCTCGAACAGCCCTCGCTGCCGCAACTGATCGGGGCCCAACAGGTCGTCGACCATCTCGCGGAGGTCGTTCGCCAGCCAATAGTCCAACGGCGCGCCGAAGCCCGCCTTCTTCTGCTGGAACACCTCGGCCGGCACACGGTCTTCCATGCTCTTGCGCAGCAAATACTTTGTTGAGCGACCGTGCAGTTTCAGCCCCGGCGGTACGTTGCTCATCACCCACTGGGCCAGCTCGTGATCGAGATACGGCACCCGCGCCTCGACCGAGCTGGCCATGCTCATCTTGTCGTTGTAGGTCAGGTTCAAACTGACCAGGAACGTCTTGGTGTCGAGGTACAGCATTTGATTCAAGAAGTCGGCATGCGACACTCGGCCGATGTGAGCGAGGTGCCGCTCGCGCGGATCGGCCCCCGCGAAACGCCGCCAGGTGTCGGCCGTGCAGAGCGATTGCTTCAAGCTCGCTTGCTGATAATCGCTGTCCTGGATGAACCGATCGACCGGCGGCAGCGAACCGCTGCGGGCCATCTTTTTCACCAGGTGCACGTACCGGGCCAGCGGCGTGCCACGCAGCGAGGGGAGCGCCGCGGCCGCCGGCTCGAGCAGCCGCTTGCGCACGGGACGCGGGATACTCTGATAGCGCTGCGCTAAAAAGTGCGCCACGTATTTGCGATAGCCGGCGAACAGCTCGTCGCCGCCGTTGCCCGCTAGAATGACCGTGACATGTGGCCGGGCCTCGCGATTGATCAAGTAGCACGACAGAATCGCTGGGTCCGATGTCGGCTCGTCCATGTGCCAGATGAGTTTTGGCAGCAACTCGACAACATCCGGATCGGTGACGATCTCCGTGTGCTGGCAGCCGAAATGTTTCGCGGTACGCGCCGCCACGCGCTGATCGTCGTTCAAGAATGCGCCGCCGGTTTGATACTTGTCGGTCGGCGCAATGGTGAACGTATGGACCGGCTTGTCGATAATGTCGGCCATGGCGGCCACGATGCAGCTCGAATCGACCCCCGCGCTCAAGAACGCCCCCAGCGGCACGTCGCTGCGCAGTTGGCTTTGCACCGTGTCGGTGAAGCGGCGCCGCAGTTCGGCCGCGAGATCCTGTTCGCTCCCCGCGAACTGATGACCAGCCTCGGGGACTTTCAGATCCCAGTACTCGGTCAGTTCGAGACGACCTTGGCGAAAAATCGCGTAATGGGCCGCCGGCAATTTCAGAATGCCGCGGAACATCGTCAGCGGATCGGGCACCCACAAGAACGACAAGTACTGATTGAGGGCCCCGTAGTCCAATTCGCGCGGCATGCCAGGCAGTTCGAGCAGCGCTTTGACTTCCGAGGCGAAAGCCAGCCGCGGACCCTGATGGCAGTAGTAGAAGGGCTTGATGCCGAAGTGATCGCGGGCCAGAAACAGCTGTTCGCGCTGGGCATCCCAGAGCGCGATCGAAAACATGCCGTTGAGCTCGCGGACGCAGTCGGGCCCCATCTCGGCATACAGGTACAGCACCGCTTCGGTATCGCTATGTGAGCGAAACTGGTAGCCGGCCGCTTCCAACCGGCGGCGCAGCGCCGGGTAGTTGTAGATCTCGCCGTTGTAGACGAGCGTGTACCGCCCGTCGGGCGTTTGCATCGGCATGTGCCCAGCCGGCGAGAGATCGACGATCGCTAGCCGGCGCGAGCCGAGCCCGACCCAGGTGCCATCCCCCAGCGTCGTTTCCCACTGGCCACGATCGTCGGGGCCGCGATGCGTCTGCACGTCGGTCATGCGCGCAAGCGAGGCGGCGTCTCCCCAGTTGACGGCGCCTGCAATTCCGCACATAGAACTTTACTCGTTTCCGACTTGATTGATCGTTCTCTGTAGGGTGCGTGAAACGCACCGGGTTTTCGTAGGGTGTTTCTGGCGCATCAAGTTACGAGGGCGTGGCCTTTAGCACCGGGCAATCGGCCCCCGATCGTCGCAGCTCTGCCAGCTTGGCCCGATGTGCGGCGACCTCGGCATCATCCTTGAACCGCTGCCTGAGCACTTTCGCCGGCGACCCACCCACGATCGTATACGGCTCGACGTCGCGCGTCACCAGGGCTCCGGCCGCCACGATCGATCCTTCGCCGATCGTCAGCCCGTGCATGACGATCGCGCCGCGACCGACCCAGACGTCGTCTTCGACGATGACCGGCTTCATTTCATCGCGACCGGTGCGAATCATTGGCACGCCAACCACGTCGAAGCGATGGTCGCCGCCGACAATCGACACATCGGACGCGAACAGCACGAAGCGGCCGATCATGATCTTGCCTTCCAGCCAGCAGTCGCCGCCGATAAACGTAAAATCGCCGATCGACACGCTGCCGGGCCGAATGTGCGTGCCACCGCCGATGATCACTCCCTTGCCGACCGACAGCAGTTGGTACTTGAACCGCGTCTGCAACCACAGTCGAGCGCCCCGATAGGCGTTGCGCAATCCCGGCACGGTGTCTTCGTAACCGAGCACGCGCCGCGCCAAATCGCCAAGCATCGCAATCAATTTCCTCTCGAACGGGTCGCCAGCTCACCGCGACCGCGGGTTGCGGCGTCAGCGCCCCTTAGGCCGGCAGCTCGCACACCGCCGAGCGCACCGGCGCCGGCTTGCCGCGGCTCTTGTGATATGCGTACTCCAATGACGCTACGACGTTCGCCATGTAAGTGTTGATGTTGTACTTGTGGTCGATAATCCAGCGCGAGTGAGCACCCATGCGAGCAAGTTGCTCACGATCGGCCAGCATCCCTTCGAGCGTGCTGGTCAGCGCCGGGACATCCCCCACGCCGACGATGTAGCCGTTGCGCCCCGTCTCGACCAGGTCCAACTCGCAACCGTCGGCCTTGGTGCAAACGACCGGTAAGCTATGGGCCATCGCTTCGGAAATCCCCAGCCCTCCCAGGCCCGGCAGCACGAAGATATCTCCCAGCAAGAAGTAGCTCGACACTTCGTCGATCTGCTCGCCAGTGAAGATCACGCCGTCGGCCACCCCTTGGTCCTTGCAGAACTGCTCCATCGGCTGGCGGTTGGGCCCGCCGCCGACAATCATCACGCGCAGTTCGGGGAATTTCTGCCGCAAGCTGCGATACGCCAGGAACAGGTCTTCGAGCCGTTTGACCGGAGTCAACGCACCGACGAACAACAGCACCCGGCAACCGTCGAGCCCCAGCCGCGTGCGCAGGGCCGGTGCGGCCGCGCGGGCCACATCGAGCCGCGCCAGCACGCGATCGGTATCAACACAGTTGACCGCGCGAAACTGCATCTCGCGCGGATAGTTCATGCTGTCGAAGTACTGCAGCGCCAGGCTGCTGTAACCCAGCAAGGCCGTTGACCGGCGTTCCAGCCCCCAGTGCAGCGTGCGCCAGGCCCGCATTTTCAGCGACATCTTCTCGTGCTTGCGCAACTCGCCGAGGGTCCACCAAACCACCGGCGTGCGCGTCACGGCCGCATACGTGTAGACCATCGCGTTATTGATGTTATTGGCCCCCTCGGCCAGGATCACGTCGGGGCGAAACCGGGCCAAGTTCCACGGTAGCGCGGGGCAGATGGGCAAGCCAATCGCCTCCCCTTCGTAGGGGAGATGGACCTTGATGGTCGCCATCCGGTGATGGTCGAAGCCCTCGAGGTTTTTGCCGCTGACCGTTTTGGTGCCGGGAAAATCCGCGCCGTAGAACGCGCGGAACTCAATGCCGGGCCATTGCGCCAAGCGGCGAAACACGGGCGTGCGCCAGTGCTGCATGACACGATAAGAAAGCGCAACCCGCATGGTTATCAGTGAGCCTGTCCCAGCGCCACAAAGCCCTACTCCCTGGGCCTTATTGTGGCGTAGCGGCTTCCGGCGCGAAGGGGTCGACCTCGTCGGACGGCTTTTCCTCGTCGGCGGGCTTTTCTTCATCGGCCGGCGGTTCTTCGTCGGCAGGTTCGTCCGCCGCAGGCTCATCGGCCGGTGCTTCCTCGTCCGTGGCAGATTCGTCGGCCGGCTCATCCGCGGCCGGCTCGTCGATCGGCACTTCTTCTTCGGCTGGCATATCGTCGGCCGGAGCTTCTTCGTCGGCTGCCGGTTCATCCGTAGGCGTTTCGTCGGACCCTTCGACTGCCGAGGGGTCGGGAGTGCCGGTTGCGTCGGCGTCGGCAGGCGAATCGTCGCCGAATGCATCGTCGGCCGGTTCGTCGGCGGGTTGCTCGTCCGTTCCCTCAACTGCGGATGGGTCGGGCGTGCCCGTGGCGTCGGCGTCCGCCGGTGACTCTTCGCCAAACGGATCGACTTCGTCGCTTGAGCCAGCCGCCGGCTCGCTGGAATCATCGGTTTTCGCGTCAGGCGCACCAAGACCAGGACCATCATCCGCCGGTTCGTCGGTCGTGGGCTCGTCCATCTCGGCTTCATCCACAGCCGAATCATCTGCTTCCGCAGGCCCTTCTATTTCCGCGGCCGGATCCTCCTCGCCCGCCGGAGCGGTGGCGGGGTCGTCGCCAAATGGATCGGTGTCTTCCGACGGCATCGCATCGGAGGCTGGTTCGTCCGATTCGACCGGCTCGTCCATTTCAGCGGCCGGTTCGTCGGCCAGCGGGTCATCGGCCGCAGGCTCGTCGGCTGGCGCTTCTGCTTCGCCCTCCGGCATCTCATCGGTTGATTCCTCTTCGGCCGTCGCTTCTTCAGGAGTGGTCGGAGCGGCCGGTTCGTCGGTCGCCTCCGGTTTTGGCTTCAGCGTCGGCTTCGGTGGAACGGTCACGTGCGGATCGGCCTTGCGAACCCGCTCGTACCGTTCGTAGTTCATCCGCTGCACTTCACGCATCGCCGCCAGTCGCGCTTGCGAGCGATACCGCTCCAAGCCAAGTCGCTCACTCCCCTGCACGCGTTCCAGCGATTTGCTGACGTTGTAGAAATGGTCGCTGTCGGCCGCTTCGAGCTTCGCCCCCTGCGCGAAATCCTCGGACGCCTCGTCGGGGCGCCCCAGGCGACTGCAACACAGCCCGCGAAAATAATAAACGCGGGGATCTTCGCTTCCGGCATCAATGGCCGCCGACAGATCGTTCCAAGCGCTGGAATAGTCCCCGCCGAAGAACGAGTGGACCCCATTGCCGTAGAGATCGATCAGCGCGACATCCTGGCCCGAGGCCAACGAAGCGCCGCACGACAATGCTAAAACCGAAAGCCAGCCAGCAAGGCGATTCATGAATCCCACGCTCCGAAAACTGTTGGGCGCAAGGGGAGAAAGTGATAACGATTTCTAATTATGGTAACTGGGGCGCGCGCGAGCTTCAAGCAGCCGGGCGCTGCTAACTTCCCCAGTTCCAATGGGTTCCGACGCTTTTTGTGCGCCGTATGTACCGCGCCTGCGGGTTGTGACGGGCGACAATTCTCGCCCTGCTTCCAGCGCAGGGTGCAGCAACTACCCAAGCCGGGGACTTTGCCGCAAGGTTGCTGGCCGCCGTGCTTACAGTTGCGCGTTGAGCGCCTGGAGAGCGGCGTCGTAGTTCGGCTCGCTAGCCACTTCCTTGACCGTCTCGGCGTAGACGACCTTGCCATCCTTGTCGAGCACGAACGTGCCGCGGGCCAGAATCTTCAGCTCTTCGATCAGCATGCCCCAGTTCTTGCCGAACGTGCGATCCTGATAGTCGCTCACCGCTCGCATGTTCTTGATCGATTCGGCGCCGCAAAAGCGGTTCATGGCGAACGGCAGGTCCAGGCTCACCGTCCAGGCGTTGACCTTGTCTCCTAGGGCCGACAATTGTTCGTTGAACTTCTTCGTCTGCATCTGGCAAACAGGCGTGTCCAGCGACGGCACCACGCTGATGAACGAGGGCTTGCCCTTGAGATCGTCCAAAGTGACCGGCTTGATACCCCCTTCGAATACGTGCATGGTGAACGACGGGGCCGGCTGCCCCGCTTTGACCTCGTCTCCCGCCAAAGTCATCGGGTTCCCCTTGAACGTAACAGCACCTTGGCGTGACATTGCGAGTTTCCTTGTGGTTGCTTGAAGTCCGGGCTTTTGTTCGGTCCGGCTGTCGAAATAGGCGTGGCACCGCCAGTATCGGGTTTTTGCGCCGGGGTTCAAGGGCGTGGAGCTGCCAGCATGCGGTGTTCGCCGGGGTTGCTGTCCGAGGTTACCTGGCGGACAGTTCCACGGTTCACCCGGCGGCACTCGCCCGGTGTGCGCGGCAGGCCAATTCTGCTTTCTTCTTCATCTGGCCAGCGATATGCTGACGAGCGCCCCGACCTGGGGAAGGGCTCGTCGCGATTTCTCGCCTCTGACGGCCGACAGGAGGGATCCCATGACTCAGCTTGCCGACGGTTGGGAGTACGACCTCGAGCGCGGCCCTGAGTGCCTGTTCGTGCGGCTGCGTGCGGATGAACCGCAGGCCGATGCCGAGCCGCCGCTGGCGGCGCAACTCTGGGCGGTGCTCGACGAGCACATGGTCTATCGCCTGGTGCTCGAGCTCGATCAGATCGAGCTGTTGCACAGCTACGTGATTGGCCAGTTGCTGCTCTTGGGCCGTCGATTGCACGCCCAGGGGGGCATGCTGCGCCTCTGCGGGCTCTCGGCCCACAATCGCTTGGCGCTTGCCGCGCTACAGCTCGAAGATCACCTGCCGACGTATAACAACCGGTTTGATGCCGTGGTCGGCTTTTAGCTCGACGCGCTTCCGCGCAGCGCAGGTGCGATGCACGCGCGTAGCCGGGGCGTCGCGTGCCTCACAGGCGGTCATGCCGTTGATCGCGCGGCAGCAGTAGACTACGCCCAATTCACCACCAGGTGATTGTCGATCTCATCGACGCCGTCGATGCGCAGCAGCGTCTCTTGCGCGAGCTGCTTCAGATAGAAAGATCGCACCGTGCCGTGCAGTTCGACGCGCCCCTTGTTCGCGCGAATCTCCACTCCCCGCCGATTCAGCAAATGCGGGTGTTGTTCCAGAGCGCGAGTGGCCACATCGACCAGATCGGGGCAAACACAAGACATGTTCGAGAGTTCCTTGCCATGAGCCAGTGGATCGCGTTGGGCCACGCGCTGCGAGGGTCGATTGACCCGTACTGGGGCCGCCAGCGTGCTGCCGACGTGAGAAATATCGGCAGCCTGGCAAACGAACATCAGCCCAATCGATTGAGGGGCCTGGGAAAGATCGGCCCCGTCGCGCGATCGTAACGGTTGACGGGATCGTTACATCGCCGTCGCGACCTGGCGGACGATATCCCACCCGATCGCCGCAAAGCCCATGGCGGCCAGCCCAATCAACACCGCGCCGACCAGGCGCGTAGTCAGGGCGTACCGATCGGCCAGTTCCGGCCAGGCAGCGGCCCGCCTAAGAAACTCGATCCGCCGCTGGAGGCTGGCATGCTGCCACCCGCCCCGGTCCGTCGCCTGCCCGTTGACCGCGGCCAGCCGTTCGAGCGCGACGGCAAACCGTCCAAATCCGCCCGGCCAGCAATTTGTTGACCCGACGCTGGTTTCACCCCAGCTCAGCAGCCGGCAAGCGAATAAATCGGCCTCATGTTCCCAGCGCCGCGAGCACCAGAGGAAACCGCACGCGGTCGCCACGACGATCAGCGCCAGCGCGCACCAATCGACGGGATTGGTGCCCAGTGCCACCCGCACGGCTGTGCCCGGTTCGATGCCGGCCAGCGGAAACGCGGCCGCTTGGGCCAGCAACCAATCGCGCGCGGCAAGCCAAGCGGCGCAGGGAGCGAAGCCGACGGCCAATCGCAAGGCCAGATGCCCGTGACGCACATGACCCAACTCATGCGCGAACACCGCTTCGATCTCGTCGTCTGTCAACCGCGCGAGCAGCGTATCGGTCAAGAACACGTAGCGCAGGTTTCGTAGCGGACCCGCCACGGCCGCGTTCGCCGCGCCACCATGAGTCGACAGCACACGAATGTCGCTCAGCCGGGCACGACATCGCACCGCCAGCGCTTCGAGCCGGCCGCGCAGCTCTCCATCGGGTAACGTCGTCGTCGCCCAGGCCGCCCGTAGTGTCAACGGAAAAATCAAGAACAACAAAGCGCCTGCTGCCAGCCAGAACACCCCTGCTTGTGGTCCATCGAGCAGACTGGGATGTACCAGGCGAGCAACATCCTGCATCGTCAGCAGCAACACGAGCGGCACGAGCATCAGCCCGAGCTGTCGGCGCAACTCGCCGCCAACGTATGCCAATCGCCCGCCCGGTAACGGCCGCGCGATTGCCCGGCTTCCGTAGACCTCGACGAGCGCTTGCTCGACGTCGAAATAGAACGCCCAACCCACCAGCAGAGGAGCCAGCACCGGCAAGAGCAGCAAGAGATCGTCGGCCAAAGGCACCACGCGGGCAAACTGCCAGCCGTGCATCATGTGGCACCAGTCGACGGCGATCATCACACCCAACGACATCAGCGTGGCGATCAGTTGCCAGCGCCGCCGGCCACGCTCCAAATCGGCTGCCAGCGGGCGTAGTTCGTCAATGCCCGAATCGATCCACGCCACCCAGCGACGCGAAGAGCGCCACGCCACGAAAGCCAGGAGCACTTGCGCGCCCACCATCGCGCCGATCGCATACCCAGTCGCAGCGCGATTCAACGGGGCCGCCAGGTCGCACCACGCCAACGCCAAGACAACGGCAACGACACTTAAGAATTGCATGGAGATCGTCGGCCCGAACCAGTCACAGAAACGGCTCGATCCATGCTAGCCGCCGCACTGCGGACGTGCCAGGCCGCGGTGTCCGGTTGCGGTATCAGATCGGGGTGCTATGCCTGACCGCATGTCGCTCTAGACAGACACACTAGTTCGGCGTGGTGGCGGCCGGTATGGCATCATCGGCCGGCTTTGTCCCATCCGCCGGTTTAGTTTCGTCGGCCGGTTTGGCGGGCTCGGTTGCCGGCGCCGGATTGACACCAGCCTGTTTGGTCACCGTGCCAATTACCGCTTGCAGAGCCGCCATATTCGACTGCAGCGCGTCTTGCAGCGGATCAGTCATTACCTTGACCAGCAAACTCGGGCGAGGCCCTGCCGGAACTTCGGGCTCGGCCGGAGTCGCGGGTTCGCCGGTAGTCGATTCCTCGGGGGTCTTTCCGTCACCGTCGGCTGCAGTCACCGCGACATCGTCAGCGGCGCCGTCGCTCGGCTTGGACTCGGCACCTGTCGTGGCGGTCGTCGATTCTTCCAACGGCGCCAGGGTGTACTTCGGCTTTGCTTTGCCGCAGCCCGAGAGCACGATCAAACAGCTAAGCGCGAAACAAACCGCGGCGTTGCGCAACATGATTCGATTTCCTGATCCATGAGTCCAATTACCGAAGCGTCAACCTATCATCCAAGACGGCATCTCGCCAGCGACCGGCAACCGAATCACCGTCAGGCTCTGAATATCCGGGTGCTCCTGCACGGCGGCCAACGCCTCGGGCGTGGGGGGATTATCGAGATTCAAGACGCCGATGGCCCCGCCCCCAGGCGCGAGCCCCTCGCGGCCGACCGACATCTGGGCGATGTTCACGCCGTGCTTGCCGAAGATCGTCCCCACCCAGCCGATGATGCCCGGTACGTCGTTGTGCGTAAAGATCAACAGCGTGCCATCGAGATAGGCTTCGAGCCGATAGTCGCCCAGCCGCACGAGCCGCACCAGCTTGTTACCGAAGACCGTGCCGGCGGCCACGTATGTCTTGCCTTCGGTCTCCAACTCGGTCGTGATGACCGAGCTGAAATCGCCCACTTCACTGCGTGATTCTTCGACGAGCTCAATTCCTCGCTCGCGGAGCAGCAGTTCGGCGTTGACGATGTTCACGTCCCCTTCCAACGCGTTATGTAGCAAACCCGCGGCAAAGCTGGCCGTCAACAATCGGGTGTCCTTGCTGGTCACTTCGCCGCGATACAGCAGCCGGCAGCGCCGCGCCGCGCCGCGGTGCATTTGCGCTTGCAACAAGCCCAGTCGATAGGCCACGTCCAAGTAGCCGCGCAATCCGCTGAGCATTTGCGGATCGATCGACGACACATTGACCGCATGGCGAATCGCGCCATGCGTGAGAAAATCGATCAACAGATTGGCCCCTTCCACGGCCACCTGCGACTGCGCCTCCTCGGTGCTCGCTCCCAGGTGCGGAGTGCAAACCACCCCCGGCCGGCCGAACAGCGGACTCTTCGTGCACGGCTCTTCGGCAAACACGTCGAGCGCCACGCCGGCGATACGGCCGCTCTCGAGCCCTGCCAATAGTGCCGCTTCGTTGTAGATGCCACCGCGAGCGCAGTTCACCAAGCGCACGCCGGGCTTCACGATGTCGAGCTCGGCCATGTCGATCAGGTTGCGCGTCTCCTCGGTCAGCGGCGTGTGGACGGTCAGAAAATCAACTTCCGGCAGCATCTCGCGAACCGACGGAATGATGCGGATTCCCAACTCCTTCGCCCGCTCGCTGGAGAGAAACGGATCGTAGCCTAACAGCCGCATCTCGAGCGCACGGGCCCGCGCCGCCACGGCCTGGCCGATGCGTCCCAGCCCGACGATGCCGAGCGTCTTATCGGCAAGCTGCGTGCCCATGTACTTCCCACGGTCCCAGCGCCCTTCGATCAGGCTTTGATAGGCAGGCGCCACGTTGCGGGCCAGCGCCATCATCATCACCACGGTGTGCTCCGCCGTGCTCAGCGTGTTGCCGGTCGGCGTGTTCATCACCACGATGCCCAGGCGGGTGGCGGCCGCTTTGTCGATGTTGTCGGTGCCGACGCCGGCGCGCACGATCGCCTTCAAACGGCGATTGCCTTCGAGCGCTTCGGCGGTGATTTTGACGCCGCTGCGAACAATGGCGCCGTCGAACTCAGCCAGCGAGCTACGCAGCTCTGCCCCTTTCAGCCCGGTGCGCACCTCGTACTCGATGCCGGGGGCCGCGTCGAACAATGCCAGCCCCTCGCTGGCCAAAGGATCAAGAACAATAACACGTGGCATGAAGGCCTTTACCCTCTCGTAGGACTACGGTGGCGTGGACACGGCGCGAGCCGCGTCACGAGCGCTCCGCGACATCGCAACTTCGGTCACAGCGAGAACTCGGAATTCCTGTCGCGCGACACTCGTCGTGCCACGGTTCCCAGGAGACCTCTTGTGCCTTCGGCACTCCGCCAACAAGTTGGCGGAGCCACCCTGAAAAGCAGATGCAAGGCGCGTTCATCGCTGCCCAGAAAGGGCTGATTCTAACGCTGCAAGGTCGGCTTGGCGATGGGCGCGGCGGCCAGCCGAGCCCGCTGTATGCGCAGCCGATTGCGGATATCCCCCGCCCGAGCGGCTAGGGCGTCGGCGTCTTCTTTGAATTCAGGGTCCAGGCGGTACAACTCCGCCAGCGCCTCGCACGTTTCTGCCAGATCGGGGTGCGTTGTCGGCAGCTTCGGCTCCTGGATCGTCAGGCAATCTTCCAGCAGCCCTCGAGCTTCGTCGGTATGACCTTGCGCGGCCAAGGCTCGGCCAAGCACCGGCAGGCAACTCGCGTAGCTGGGGGTATCAGCTCCCACGGCCTGCGCGACCGTCGTGGCCGCTTCGCGCAACACCGTGACGGCCTCGTCCACGTGCTGTTCGGCCAGGAGCACTTGCCCTTCCACGCGCAGGCAGCGGCCGTAGAGCTCGCTCTGCTTGCCCAGGCTGCGTTCGGTCACCTGCTTCGACATGCCGATGAGCGCTTTGGCCGTTTCAAAATCCTTGGCGTGAATTCGCAACCGCGCCAACCCGAGCAAGTTGTTGGCATAGTCGGGATGCATTTCCATCGCCAGGCGTTGCTTTAGTTTCAACGACTCGCGCAGCGGGCCCCCCGCTTGCCGATAGTCGCCCAGCATCAAGTAAAGCCAACCCAAGTTGCTCAGCGCGCGCGAGTAGGTTGCGTCGGAGCTCAGGCCCAACTGTTGCTTGAGGTCGAGCGCTTCGCGCAGCAACTTTTCGGCCAACGCGAAATCGCCATCCCCCAGCACCGCCAGCGATGCCTGATTGTTGAGCGTGCGGGCGTAATCGGGATGCTGCGCGCGGCCGACGTGCTGGTGCGTCGCGGCCACTTGTTCCAACAGTGGCCCGGCGACCTTGTATTCGCCCGTTTCCAGGCAGAGGGACGCCAGCGCATTCATCATGCGTGCCGTCTCATCGTGATCGTCCCCTAACGTCGCCCGCGCGCCTTCCATCGCCAGGGCAGCTTTCTCGCGGGCTTCGAGCAGCTTGCCCAAGCCGTAGAGCTGTTGCGATTCGTTGTAGAGCCCATGCATTTCGGTCAGTCGGCGGCGCTCGTCGGCCGTGAGCTGGGCGATGTCGTCGATGTAGCGAGCCGTCAGCGTGGCGTCGATCAAGCGCCAATCCAACGGGCCGCACAGCTCGCTGATTTGCACGCGGGTGGCCTCGACCAGTTCGCGGGCGTCGTCGATTTTGCCGGCCAGTGCTTCGGTGACCGCCCGTTCGAGCGGCGTAGAATCGATCGGCCGGCTGCCGACGTCTTCGGCCCGCGAGGAATTGCCGGCGACGCAGCAAATCAGGACCGCCAGAGAAAACAATCGCGAAGGCGACGCCAGGTTCAACGCATACCGCGCGCGAGTCATAAGAAACCTGCTGGAGAAAGAGCGAGCTTGTCGCCGAACAGAATTGCCGGTGCTATCGATATATCGGGTTTGGCACGCCGACCACGCGTGTACCACCGGGCGGAGTCACGATCGGCATGCCACCCGCGGCCCCCTGCAACGCGGCAATCCGCGCCGAGACCTCGGGCTGATGCTGGTTCTGCCACAACGACCGCTGATAAACCGACAGGGCCTGCGCCGAGTTGCCGGTTTCTTCGTAGAGTTTGCCCAGCGCCGCTAGCGCGCGCGCATCGTACGGATCGCGCTCGATCGCTTCCAGCAAGTACTGCTTGGCGTGCTCCTTGTCGCCGAATTCTTGCGACAAGCGGGCCAGCTCCACTTTCGCCGCGGCCAACGTCGGGCTGCGCTCCGACCAACCTTGCAAGAGCTTGAACGCTTCTTCCGAGCGATTCTCTTCGGTCAGTAGCACGGCCAGGCCGCGGTAGGCGTCGACCTGGTTCGGGTTGTACGCGACCGCTTGATGGTAGTAGCTCTCGGCCTGATCGAGCAGTGTCTTCTGCTTTTGCAGAGTGCCGAGCCGATGATACGTGGCCGCGAGGTTGTAGTACGCGTTGGCGTCGTTGGGGTCGGTGGTCAGCGCCTGCTGAAACTTCTGCAGCGCCGCCTGATAGTTGCCCTGCTGGTAGAGTTGCACGCCTTGCACGTTCTGCGTGCTGGAAATCGCGCGACAACCGCCGCTGAACATCGCGACGGTTGCGATCGCCAACAGAGGCAGGGTGCGTGTCGAAGCCGAGGGCGCCATGTGATCTCGAGCTGCAGCCATAAGCGCAATAGGGGGCAAAGCCGCTGAAATCGAACCCCCTGAAAAGATGAGCGTGTGCCGAGTCGCAGGGCGATCGGCGGCGGGAGAATAGTCCTCCACCCCGGCGGCCGCAAGACCAGATATCTGCCCGCTGCTGGCACGGCGTCGCGTACCGTGAGACGGACTTCCTGACCGTTAACCGGCCGGCCCCGCAGCCCGCGGCACGATAGCGCTGCTACTTCACGGGCGCTATCAGCTAGCTAGCGGCGTCATTCGTCGTCGTTGTCTTTCAGGCCGAGTCGCGTCAGCCAGCGTCCCTTGCCCGACTTCGCCGGCGGATGCCCCGAACCTTGCGGAGGCTTCGCGTCCATTCCCTGATGAGCCTGCTGCTCGAACAGCCGCAGCTTGTCCTCGATCTCCACGCGCTCGCGGGCGATCTTGGCGCGCTCCAGCGAGAGCTCGATTTCCGCGCGACGAAGCTTGTCTTCCCACTCGGCTTGCGTTGCGGCCAACCTGGCCCGCTCTGCTAGCACGATCGAGTCCTGATTCAGCAGTGCTTCGCTGGCCGTCGGTTCCGCGGCGGCGCTGGTGGCCCGTTCTTCCATCAAGCGCCGCAGTTGCGCGAGCTCCGCTTCCTTCTCCGCGATCACGCGATCGGTCGCCCGAATGGTCTCGTCAATTTTCAAACGCTCGGCCTTACGCGGCCCGTCGAGCGCCTCGTCGTCGGCTTCCAGACTGGCCAGCAACTGCCGCTTGCGCGCTTCCCAGTTGAGATTGGCTCCGTCCGACGGCGCGGCACTCGCTGCGGAGACCGCCGCACCCCGGCGCTTCTCCAATTCGGCATACCGCGCCCGCTCCTCACGCAACTCGTCGAGCGCCAGTTGATACTTGTGCTGAAGCTCGTCGCGCTCACGCTGCGAATCAGCCAGCTCGGCTTGCAAGTCGCTTGTGGGCTCAGCAATGGCCGCCGATTCATCCGCCTGGGCGACCCAGGCCGACAATTCCGAACGCAATTGCTGCCGCTCGTTCTCGGCCGCGGCCAGATGCTCGGCCATCGTCTGCGCATGCGAGCGGGCGAGTTCGAGGTCGGCTTCCAGTTGCTCGAAACGCGCCGGATCAATTGCTCCGGCCAGTTGTTCCTGCGCGGCCGCTAGTTCCGCCTGGGCAGCCACCAGCTCGGCCTGCAAACGTGTGCGCTCGAGCTGCTGCTGGGTGCGTTGCCCCTCCGACCGAGTCGCTTCCGACTGGAACTGCGTCCGTTCGAGCTCGGCCGTGGCCATTTTCGATTGCAGCCGCTTTCGATCCGAATCGGCCGAAGCCAGCTCGGCTCGCAGGCGAGCCCGTTCGTTTTCCGCGCTCGCCAGTGCCGACTCCGCTTCGTCGAGCCGGCGACGCGCCTCGCGCAGCTCCGCATCGAGCGCCGTGCCGCGCGCCGCCTCGTGATGTTCGGCGTTGGCCTCCTCGCGAGTTCGTTCGAGCTCTTCGACTAGCATGCGGCACTCCGTTCGCGCACGCGACAATTGCATCGTCAACTGATCGATCTGTTGCTGCCGCGTGGCGTCGGCTGTGGTGGCCAGCCGCTGGGCATCCTGAATCTCGCGCTGCGCCGCGACGATCTCCCGCTTGCGCTTATCGACGTCGGCTTGTGCCAGAGTCAAGCGCTCTTCGGCCTCGGACAACTCTCCGGCTCTCGTCAACAGAGCCGCGTCGGTTTCGGCCAGCCGACGCTGTTGCGTGGCCAGCTCATTGCGAAGTGCCGTCAGTTCGGCGTGCGTGGCGTCATGCTCAGTGGCCTGTTCGGCGGCCGCGGCCTGAAGCTCCGCCAAACGCCGCTCGCGGGCCTGCAGTTGCGCCTCGCGCTGAGCGAGTGCCGCCTCGCTCTCGCCGAGCGCTCGCTCTCGCTCGGCCACTTGTTGCGCCCGCAATCCGGCTTGCTGATCGTGCTGCGCGGCCTGTTGATCGAGCTGGCGGGCCTGTAATTCCAGCGCGCGAACTTGCTCTTCCAGCGCGCTTGATTGCTTTTCGCGTGAGTTCAACTGTTGCTCGAGCGCCGCCATTCGCTGCTCGCGCGCGGCGAGTTGCTGCTCAACATCGGCTAGCTTCTTTTCGCGCGCCGCGATCTGCGCCGTGGCCGTCTCGATTGCCTGTTCGCGGGCGGCAAGTGCCGTGCGCTGAGAGTCGAACTCGGCCTGTTGTGCCGCCAGCGCCGCGGCCCGAGCTTTGGTGTCGGTGGCCTGCTGCGATTGCCCGGCTAATTGCTTGGCCTGATCGGCGAGTTGCGCCGCTTGTTGGGACAGACGTTCTTCGCGTTCGGCAAGCTGCTGCGACTTGCCCGCGAACTCTTGGCTCTGGCGATCCAACTGCGCGGCGCGCGAGGCAAGTTCGGCTGACCGCTCCTCACTTTGCAGCTCTTGCGCCGACAACTGCTGCTCGCGCAAACTGAATTGCTGCTCAAGCGCGCCGAATTGTTGTGCGCGGGCGTTGAATTGCTGTTCGCGCGATTCAATGCTCTCTTCACGCGAATCAATGCTCAATTCGCGCGCCGTGAATTCCTGTTCGCGAGAATCAAGTTGCGCTTCCCGGGTGGCAACTTGCTGCTGCTGTGCAGCGAGCTGCCGTGCGCGGCCATCAAGTTCGGCCTGTAGCGACTTCAGCTCGGCTTGTTCGGTGGCCAGCGTCGCCGCGGCCGTGGCCAGTTCCGCGCGCTGCGTTTCGAGTGCGGCAAGCCGCGATTCGATCTCCGCACGCCCGGCTGCTTCGGCGTCGTTGATGTTTGCGGCAGCCGCGGCGATCTGGGCCTGACGCGAAGCCACTTCGCTCCGCAACCGCTCCAAATCGGCGGCCTGATCGGCGAGTTGCGATTGCTGCGCGCCAAACTCCTGATGCTGCTGGTCGGCGGCCGCCTCGCGCTGCGCCAGTTCGGCCGCTAGCGATTGCAATTGCGCTGCCAACTGCGCTTCGATCCGCGCGACCCGTGCGCGCTGAGCGGTGGCCAGCGCGCGAATTCGCTGCCGCTCGTCCTCAAGCGACGCGGCGAATTCGTCGCTCCAATTGTCAGGTGGCGCAACGGCGGATGTCGAAGGAACAGAGTCTTGCATGGTCGCGAGGGAAATGCTCCAAGCCACCGGCGCGCGGAACGTGCGCCATCGGCTCGCGAGGGCACGTCTCGTCTGCGCAGGACGAGGCACCCGGCTGCGATGCGCGCAGGAACAGCCGATCCGCCAATGAGTATGCGCTTCAGGCCACCATAGTGCGTATAGGCCACCAGAAGGGGCAGGTCAAAGCCCGCCGCAAAACGAGGGGGACGTTCGGCCCAGCCGGCGCATCGGCTCGGTCGGCCAGCGACCGAATCGAAGGTCGCGCGACCACAGGCTACCGGCCGCCAAGCACCACCGCCGCGCACGGCCCGCACAATCGGCTAATTCAGCACGTCCGGATTCACGACGTTCTCAGGCACCCGGCCGTGCAAGTGCTCGGCCACCTGGCGCGAAACCCGCGTCCGCAGGTTCTCCAGCGACTCGGCCGAGACAAACGCACAGTGCGGCGTGACGATCACTCGCGGATCGTTCAAGGGCGTCACGCTCAAGTCGGGCGGTTCGGGGTCTTGCACGTCGAGCGCCGCGCCCGCCAGTTGCCCAGCCGCGAGCGCAGCGGCCAGCGCCGCATGATCGATCAACCCGCCGCGGGCCGTGTTGATCAAATAAGCGCTTGGCTTCATCCGCGCGAATTGTTCGCGCCCCATCAGGTGCCGTGTCTCGGGCGTCATCGGCAGGTGCAGCGAAACGTAATCGCTCTCGGCCAACAGCTCGTCGAAATCGCGCCACTCGACTCCGCGCGGCGCCGCCCGCCGCGAGCGGCTCGTGGCGATCACCTTCAGGCCGATGCCCACGGCGCGCTCGGCTAACTCGCGACCGATGTTCCCCAGACCGACGATCCCCAGTGTTTGACCAGTGATACGCCGCAACTGCGGGCCCGCTTGCAGTTCGTACACGCCGCTCTTGGTCGCGTGATGATAGTAAGCCACCTTGCGCCCCAGCCCCAGCACCAGGGCCAACGCGTGCTCGGCCACTTCCACCAGGCAATAGTCGGGGCAATTGGTTACCACGATCTTGCGGCGCGTGCAGGCGGCCACATCGATGTTATCGAGCCCGATCCCCAAGCGCGAGACAATCCGTAGCTTGTCGCTGACGGCAATCACCGACTCAGGCACGCGCGCCCAGTTCGTCATGATCGCGTCGACACCATCCGCCAGCGACCGCAGCCCCGGCTCGGTCTTGTCGGTCGCCACGATCAGCTCAGCATCCGCCGCGGCCAAAGTCGCGCGTTCGATATCGACATTGGCCCAGGCGTAATCGGTCAACAACACCTTATACTTCATCGCGCCGCGCTCGCTTGGGGGGTCTGGATTCCAGGTTTCTGACGGCGGTACATTATCCGGCTACAGAAGGTGTGCGAAAGGGGACCAGAGCCGATCCCGCGTTATCGTCGCCCACCGCAATCTCTCTCGGAAATATAAAGAATGTCCGATCCGCGCATCGAGCGACTTGCCACGATTCTGTTGGACCACAGTTGCCAGCTCACCGCGGGCGACAAGCTCTTGATCGAGGCCTTCGACTTGCCCGATCCTGCGATCGTTTGCCGGCTCGTCGAAATGGCGGCCGAACGTGGGGCCAAGCCGATCGTCTCGCTGAAGAACAACCGCGTGCTTCGCTCGCTCTACGCCACGGCCAGCGAGGCCGGCATGGCACTGGCCGGCCAGCTCGAGCGCCACCGCATGGAGCAGATGGACGCCTACATCGGCATCCGCGGCGCCGCCAACAGCAGCCAGTTCGCCGACGTGCCGCTGGCCAAAATGGACCTCTACCAGCAGCATTGGTGGCACCCCGTCCACAGCGAGGTGCGCGTCCCCCGCACGCGCTGGGTGGTCCTGCGCTGGCCGACTGATTCGTTCGCGCAGGCGGCCGGCCAAAGCACCTCGGCCTTTGAAGATTTTTTCTTCGACGTCTGCACGGCCGACTACGCCCAGATGGAGCGTGACCAGGCGCCGCTCGTGAAACGTATGGAGCGGGCCGACCGCGTGCGGATCGTTGCCCCCGGCACCGACCTGCGGTTCTCGATCCGCGATATTCCGGTGCGCCCCTGCTTCGGCCAGCGCAACATCCCCGATGGCGAAGTCTTCACCGCGCCGGTCCGCGACAGCGTTGCAGGGACGATCCGCTACAACTCCCCGTCGCGCTACCAGGGCACGGTGTTCGAGAACATCGAGTTCGAATTCCAGCAGGGTAAGATTGTCCGCGCGACCGCCAACGAAACCGAGAAGCTAAACAAGATTCTCGATAGCGATCCTGGCGCCCGTTATATCGGCGAGTGGTCGATCGGCTGTAACAACCGGGTGCGCCGCCCGATGCTCGACACACTGTTCGACGAAAAGATCGGCGGCAGCATGCACCTCACGCCGGGCAACGCCTACGACGAGTGCGATAACGGCAACCGCAGCCGCGTCCACTGGGATCTGGTGCTGATCCAGACGCCTGAATACGGCGGGGGCGAAATCTGGTTCGACGACGAGCTGGTGCGCAAAGACGGCCGCTTCCTCCCCGCCGACTTGCAGGGGTTAAACGCGGGGCTCTGAGCAGAGAATTCATGCGCCGCCAGCCTGCGCTCGGCATCGAGAATCGCCTGCGAATCGCGACTCGGCGCGTTCGCCCCCGCACCCCGAGCCTCGGCAGGCTGGTTCGTGTGCTTGCTTTGACAGTCCGCGTGCGCGGATTCTATACTGGCAACTGACCAGCACCCAAGGCATTTCTGTCGAGCATTTGCGACTCGGCGCGGAGGAACCCGCGGCATGCAACGGTACGCTTCGTACTGCGACGACTTTTACGTCAACATGAATCTCAGCACGGAGATGGAGCTACCGCAAAACCGCGAGACGGTGCTGCATTACTTCGAGCAAATCCAGAAAAAGTACCCCACGATGCGCAATTTCTACCAGCGCGAGAAAGGGGACTTCGTGCTCGAAGAGGATAAAGATCGCGGGCAATATCGCTGGACGACGATCGAGCCGCGGCGGCTTTGCTCCGGCCAGGTCAACCCCGACCATGTCGACGAGGCAATCGGTCAGCACCGCGTGGTCTTGGAACTGGCCCCCTACATGCTCTCGGTCAGTCCGCTGGACTGCGAGGCGCTCGATGTGCTGTTTGGCTTCGATTTTACGTATCGTGGCAACCACAACCAGCTTGTGGCCGAAGCGCTGGGGCTGAGTCCGGCCGTCGAACGCATGGCCGAATATCCGGGGGCAACGGTCGTCAGTTACGAGCCCTCGGTGACGATCGCGCTCGACGAAGAGTGCCGGGTGCAGTGCCGATTGAGCGTCGAGACGCGCACCACTCCCTATCACATCCGCACCGGCGAATATCCCGAAGAGCAATTGAGCGTCTACCTGACAGCCCGGCAGTACGGCAGCCTGGGAAGCGACACGACGTTCGTCGACTCGCTCGATCGATTGTCGCAATTGTGCCACGACCTGGTCGATTCGCATGTGATCGAGCATGTGTTGCAACCCCTGGCTCGTGCCATCGCCATGAAGTAACAACGCCCGTTGGCCGCGCATCGTGGGCGAGCGGCGTCTTTTGTCTGATTGCGCTGGCCGATGTCCCCCACCCTGAGTCAATTCGCGCAGTCGCTGCAGGCCGAAACGGCCTTCACCGTATTGGCAGCGGCGCGGCGCCTGCAAGCCGAGGGCAAGCGCGTCATCGAGTTGGAGATCGGCGATTCACCCTTCCCGTCGACCGCCTCGGCGACCCGCGTGGGCCTTGCCGCGATCGAGGCGGGAGACACGCATTACGGCCCCTCGGCCGGTCTACCCGAACTGCGCGAGGCGGCTGCCGACTACGTTAACGC
This sequence comes from uncultured Planctomycetaceae bacterium, assembly GCA_964495375.1. GTDB lineage: Bacteria > Planctomycetota > Planctomycetia > Pirellulales > JAEUIK01 > JAIESQ01. The sequence continues at coordinate 97,941 of CAZBWM010000004.1, forward strand.
GAACTACGGGCTGAGTGTGTCGGCGGCCAACGTCGTGGTCGGGCCGGGCGCGAAAGTGTTCGAGTTGTGGTTTTGCGAGGCGCTCCTGAACCCCGGCGATGGCGTGCTGGTCTTCAGCCCGTTTTTTCCCACGTATCCGGCCAACATCGCGCGGCGCGGCGCGCGAATGCACTTGGCAGCGCTGGAACAGAAGCACGAGTTTCGTCCGCAGCGGGCCGACGTCGAGCGGTTTCTGGCCGAGGTTCCCTGCCCGAAGGCGATCTTCCTCAACAGCCCACACAACCCGACCGGCGGTGTGGCCACACGCGAAGACCTGGAAATGATCGCCGAATTGATCCGCGGGCGCGACGTCGCCGTCTTCAGCGACGAGCCGTACGACCGCATGGTGTGGCGCGGCCGGCACGAGTCGCTGGCGGCGCTACCTGGCATGCTCGAGCAATGCGTGGCAGCCTATACCTTCAGCAAGTCGTACAGCATGAGCGGCTGGCGCCTCGGGTTTGCGGTCACCAGCACTCGGCTGGCCGACACCATGGCGGCGCTTGCCAACACCTCGCTCTCGTGCGTGCCACCGTTCGTGCAGCGAGCAGGGGCCGCAGCCCTGCGCTTGGACAGCGCCGAGCGCGACGAACAGATGGCCGCTTTCCGCCAAAAAGTCGAACGTCTGGTTCGGGGACTCAACAAGATCGATGGCGTTCGTTGCCTCGATCCGGCCGGCACGTTTTACGCATTCCCCAACGTCTCCCAGATTTGCCAGCGATTGAAGATCACCTCGCACGGTCTGGCCATGTATCTGCTCGAAGGAGCGGACGACCACCTGGGCGTCGCCTGCCTGGGGGGCGAGTGCTTCGGCGAAGCGGGCCGCGGCTTCTTGCGATTCAGTTGCGCGCAGCCCGACGAGTCGATCGACGAGGCGTTGGCATTGATGTCACGAGCCTTTGCTGACGACGCACGCGTGGCGGCCTATCTGGCCGCGCATGCCGAGTACCGCCAAGTAGCGGGCCCTCAAGTGACATGAGCCTCGTTTCATTTACCGCCGAACGACATTGGCTCGCCGCCACCATCCGCGTCAGGTCTGAAACGCTCCCCCCAAATTGCAGGTGGCCAAGAACTTGCGCCGTCTCTATAGTTGAATTTGTCGGCACGCCGGACGAAACCACGGACAGTTCCGCCGGGTAGTGTTGGCAGATAGCTCTCTGGCAGGCAGACGTGAATTTCGTGGCGCCAATTTCGCGACAGCGCTCGATCCGCGTGCGAGAGGTACAGGTCCGAGGAACGGACTGGTTCGAGGAATTTGGGTGGGGGACGCTCACCGACTTAGGGCAACTTCCGTTGCCGTGGTGAGTAACGCGGGCAAAGGCAGGCGATCACCCGGGCTGGTGATCGCTTTGTTGAGAGCGCTGTTATCTCGATGTTGAACAAGAAGCAGGTGGTGCCGCTCCGCGCCAAGTCCGCGCCCGCACACACAGCCCCCTGGCGGCCCATGCTCGCCAGCGCCACCACGCTGGCGCTGGTTGCGGGAGCCGACCTGGTCACGGGCTGGAGCCTTTCGTTACTGCCGCTGTACTTGGTGCCGGTCGGAATCGCGACCTGGCACTTGGGACGCTGGGCAGGTGTGCTGACAAGCTGCGCGATTGCACCCATTTGTGTCGCCATCGATCTGGCAGGCCCTTTCGGCGCAGCGGCGAGCATCTGGAACGCCGCAATGGGGCTCGCGGTCGTGTTGTCCTTCGTCGTGCTGATCGAACGACTCCGCGGTGCGCGGGCGATACCAACCCAGCGCGCCCGACCGGGCCGCGCCTTGACGGTCGGCCTAACGGCTACTTCGCTCTTGCTTGCGCTGGCTGGCGTCCTCTTCGCCTGGGGCCTGGTCGCTGATCAGCCGCCGCTGGTTTCGGGCGAAGCAAGCGGGGGATCGTTCACCGTAGGCGGAAAGCAGGAATCCCGGGCCGCAGCACTCGCCGACGGCACCCTCGGAGAGCTCGTGAATCTCTACCAAGACTGCCTGCAACAGAGTCGGCCTCTCTTGCTCGGTAGCCGTGATCCTCGCAGCGCGAGCTGCCTGACACCCATTCAAACCGGCAGCATCGTCGACAAGCTCCCGATGTATCACGCCGATATTGATGGCGGAGTCGGCACCCGCCTCATTCTTGTCTTGGCGAATTCCCGCAACGATTGCCGTCGACCGAGTGACGAACTGGCGAGTTTTCAGCAGCGGTTGCGTCGCCATTTGGAAAATCAACGAGCGACCAACGAACGCGCCAGGGCCGCCGCGAACAAGCTTGCCGATCGCTCGCGTGTGCTGGTCACCTCGCTCGAGCAGAGCAAATCGCTGCCCAGCGACCTGGCGAGCCTGCTCTTGTTCGATGCCGACGATCGGCTCGGGCATTGCCTTTATCAATTCGACAAGGCGATTGGGAAGCACGACCTGCGCGCCGCCAGAATCTGGAGCGCCGAGTTGGCCAGCGCAGCGTTTGCACTGAGCGATCTGCATGCTTGGTTGGCGTTCTTGTTCGACAACTACCTGGCCGCGCTCGATTTCCAGCGACACTGTAGCCCGCTGTTCGATGCGGCCGATCGACAGCCAGCCAACTATGGCCCGGCCACCACGAGCTATCTGCCCGGCGGCTTGCTCATTTTGCACGGCGATGCCAATTTTCTGGAAGTTGAGCGCCGGGCTGAGCAGATGTTCGCACTGCCGATCGAGGAACGCGCCGCGCTCGCCGACGATGCGGCGCGCACCCAAGGCTCGCTCTGGATCTCTCCTGCCCAGCGTACCGCGTTCTTGCGCCTGGAGAGCTCGCTCGCTCCCGCGAACCGCCGCCTCTTGAATCTGGCCGCCCGGGCTCGGTACGAAACCACCTATCTCAATGCCATGCTCGACCGGGCTCAGCGCTCGGACACACTTGACCAGTTAGTCCAGGCGGCACGCCGCTTCGACGCTGCCCACCCCAGCGCCACCGTCTCGCAGTTGATGGAGGTACTGATGTACCGCGGGCATTCCTTTGCCGGCTTAGAGTGGGGAGACCGATACCATGCGGCACTAGTCGACGAGGCTTCGCGCCTCGACAAGTCTGAGCTCGCGGCTTTCGAACAGGCCTGTTTGCGAACTAGTAATTTCTTCCGACAATCGACCTACGGCCGCACGTTTACCTTGCGAGAGTCGCTGGAGAAAAAGTGTCTCGATTGCATCCGGGCCACCGACATGATTGCGGCCCTGTATCGCGATGCCGGTCATCCCAATGTGGGGCACGTTCGCTGGAGCTGTGAGGTCTTCGGGCATTCCGTCGCCGCCTATCTGGGGACGGAAAACGGACAACCGACCGTTTTGCTGGGCGATGCGATGGACCTCCCCTCGCAGCTCGAACGTTGGCCAGACGCCTACTTTCGTGGGCATCGCTGGCCGACCGGTTTCGAGAACAATCCCCCGCCGTATTGCGCAGAGCTATACGTTCGTGGGCTGGACAACTACGTCTGGGCCGAAGGATATATCATTCGCGGCCCCCAGGCCGGCACGCTCTATTCGGCCGCGATTCCCTATTTGCCAGGTCGGGGCGAGGCAGGCTCGCGCAAAGTCTTTGACGGCCCCTATCCGCAATAGCGAACGCTCCGTCCAGACTCGACGCCAACGCCGCAAGTTTGCCAGGCGGCCGCGGGTAGTGGGTCGGTTGAATCCGGTCGCTAATCCGAACGGTGTCAGGAACCGATTCGAGCGAGGACTCTCCATGAATTGCGAGCCCGGGAATCGGTTCCTGACACCGATCGGGCTCCGATCCAACGAGACTGACCCACCACCCGGCCGCGTGCGCCTCTTTCCTGCCGGGGCATTCTGATAAAATGCATCGGCGGCGTCGCCCAACACCGGGTGTCCGACCGCTACTGACGCTATGCCCGGGCCCCACCGGCACCCATAACATTCGACGACAACTCGCTTTAAGCCGAAGCCGCTCGCGGTAATCGGCTCCCCCCCAGTCTGGCTGCGACCCCCATGCAACTGGTCGATATTCACGACGTTAGCCGCAGCTACGGGCCAATTAAGGCGCTCAAGCACGTTACCTTGTCGCTCGAGCCGGGCACCATTGGGCTGGTTGGCAACAACGGCGCCGGCAAGAGCACGCTGCTGAAGATCCTGCTCGGGCTTCTGGAGCCCGATACCGGAGGCGGCACGATCCTCGGGTTCGACATTTGCCGGGCCGCCCGCGACCTGCGCGGCCGCGTGGGCTACATGCCCGAGGCGGCCGCCATGGTGCCAATTCTCAAGGGCGTGGAGTACGTCACGCTCTCGGGCGATCTGTATGGCATGCCGCATCGCGACGCCAAACGGCGCGCCCACGAAGTGCTCAACTACGTCGGGCTGGGCGAGTTGCGATATCGCCGGCTCGAGGAGTATTCGGCCGGCAATGTCCAGCGGCTCAAGTTGGCGGCAGCCCTGGTTCACGATCCTCAATTGCTGCTCCTGGACGAACCAACCAACGGCCTCGACCCGGCCGGCCGCCAAAGCATGCTGCGGTTGATCGACGACTTGATTGCCGAGACCGGCAAAAGCCTGATCCTCTGCACGCACTTGCTCGGCGACATCGAGCGGCTTTGCGAGCAAGTCGTGGTGATCGACCGCGGCACGGTGATTCGCTCGGGCACGATGGCCGACCTGCGGCAGCGGATTGCCAATCGCTATGAGCTGGCCTGGCAAGAGCCCGAGCAGGGGCCGGGCTATCGCGAGGCGCTGGCCGCGGCCGGCGTGCGGTTCACCAGCGAGTTCGATGAGCCGCAGGCGACGGTCGTGGTGCCCGACCATTGGTCGTCGCGACGGTTCTTCGAGGTCGCGCGCGATGTGGGGGCGATCATCACCCGGCTCAAGCCCGAGGAAGAGGATCTAGCGCGAGTCTTCTTCCGCGTCACCGACGGCAGTGCGACTGCATCGACCGTCGATCCACCGACCCAGGATGTTGCTCATGGGAATTGACATTGCCCACTACCACGGCTGGGAGGGCAAACTGCGCAGCCCTTGGTGGGGGTCGTTGGCGATCGTGCGCGTGGCGATGCTGCAGGTGTTTCGCCGCAAGTCGTACTGGGTGGTAATCGGCCTGGGGGGCCTGATCTTCATCTTGTACTGGTCGTTGATCTACATCATGACGCAGTTCGAGATCGGCGCGCGCGAGCAGGCCAGCATTGCCAAGCTGTTCGGATTCAGCCCCGTGCCAACCGAAGAGATGGACAACGGCTACGTGGTGTTCATGCAGCGCGAGAGCATCGCGGTGATGATTCTGCTGGCCTTCTCGGGCAGCTTGCTCGTGGGGACCGACTTTCGCATGGGTTCGCTGACGTTTTACTTGTCCAGGCGGATCGATCGCGTGCAGTACATCGTCGGCAAGTTGTTGGCCGTCAGCACGGTCGTGGCCTTGATGACCATTCTTCCCGCGTTAGTGCTGTACTTCGAGTACGGCATGTTTACGTCGTCGACCGCCTATTGGCGGCAAAACTGGCGACTCCCGATTGCCGTGTTCAGCTACGGCGCGGTGCTGTGCGCGGTGCTGAGCATCTGGCTCGTGACGCTAGCGGCCTACCTGCAGCGGATGGCGCCGATCGCCATCACCTGGTCGAGCTTGTTCGTGATGTGCGGCACGATGTCCACACAATTGCGCGAAGCGACAGACAACCGTAATTGGGATCTGCTCGATCCCTGGCGCTGCATCCGCCTGGTGGGCAAACTCTGCTTCGGCACATTTCAACTTCCTGGTGAATACGCGCGCTCGTGGTGGGCTCTATTAATCTTGGCAACGACTTGCACACTCGCCTTGGCGGCGCTGGTGCGGCGCGTGCGGGCTGTCGAGGTAGTGACCTGACAGCGACCGACGTCGGACGTTTCGATCTCGGCACGGCAAGGCACAAGCACTCATGTGGCTCACCTTCGAACACGTCACGAAGTTCTACGGCCCGGTGATCGGCGTCAACGACATCACCTGCCGCATCGGCCCGGGAATCACCGGACTGCTGGGGGCCAACGGCGCCGGCAAGAGCACCCTCATGAAGCTGGCCAGCGGGCAATTGCGCCCCGACGGCGGCGAGGTGCGCATCGGCGAGCATCGCGCCTGGTCGGCGGCGGCCAAGCAATACATCGGCTTCAGCCCCGACATCAACACCTTTTATGAAGAGATGACAGGGCGCGAATTCGTCAACACAATGGCGCGGCTCAACGGCTTTTCGCCCCGCGAGGCTCGCGAGCGCGCTGAGCTCGCCTTGGCCGAAGTCGACATGGTGGATCGTGGCGACCGGCGCATCGGCGGTTGCAGCCACGGCATGCGGCAGCGAATCAAGCTGGCGCAAGCCCTCGTGCACGATCCCCCGATTCTGCTGCTCGACGAACCGATGACGGGCATCGACCCTGGCGGCCGCCGCGATTTAAGCCGGCTGCTCGTGGCCCTGGCCGAGCGCGGCAAAACCGTGCTCGTCTCCAGCCACTTGCTGGTCGAAGTCGAGCAACTGACCGACTCGATGCTGATGATCGCCCGTGGCCGGATCGTGGCCTCGGGCACCTTGGGCGAGGTCCGTGGGCTGATCGACGATCAACCCTTCACGGTCGAGATCGTGGCCCGTCCGCCGCGGCGTTTGGCGGCGCTGTTGATCGAATTGCCCGAGGTGCAGGCCTTCGAGGTGCATGGTGATAGACTGATCGTGCGAACGCTCACGCCGTCGCGTTTCTTCACCGCCCTGGGCGAGTTAGCGCTCGGCGAAGAAATCGAGATTGAGCGATTCCAAACGCTCGACACCGGGGCCGACGCGGTCTTCAACTACTTGCAGCAGGATTCCGCATGAAGCTCGCCCGCGCCTGGTTCGCCCTGTTAGTCCTCTCCTTCCAGCGATTGCTGTGGTCGAGCAACACGTTGATGGTGCTGGTGCCGCTCGGGGCTTGCACGCTGTTCTTGCTCTACCAACGGTACGACCTCGGGAGCGTCGAGGCCTCGTTCGACGACTTCAGCACCGACTTCATGATTTTCGTGTTCACGCTTTTCGTGATTCCGGTGTGCGCGCTGGCCTATGCCACGACCAGCATCGGCGGCGATCGCGAGGATCGCACCCTCTTGTTTCTGCTGGTGCGCCCGATTCCGCGCTGGCTGATTCTGCTGGCGAAGTTTCTGGCCACGTTGCCCTTGGTGCTGGGCATCGTGACCGTGAGTTTCTTTGTGTTCTGCCGCTTGGCGGGCCCGGTCGGTCGCGATGCCTTCACGCTTTACTTGGCGCCCGTATTCTTCATGACGTTGGCCTATGTGAGCTTGTTTCATTTGTTCGCGGTCACGTTCCGGCATTCGACGATCGTGGCGCTCATCTATGCCCTGTTCATGGAGTACTTCCTCGGCAACATGCCGGGCATCGTCAAACGGGTCGCCGTGAGCTTCTACGGTCGCTCGATGATGTACGACATCGGCGCCCGGCACGGGCTGAGCGCGCCCGATCCCACCTGGTTCGTGCCCGTGTCGGCCCACACGGCCGCGCAGGCTCTGGCCTGGCTGTCGATTGGCGGAATGCTGTTGGCGCTGTGGATTTTCAGCACGCGTGAGTATCGCGACCTGACGTAGGTTTGAGCCGGACGCGAATACGTTTCGGCCAATCCATTGCTTCAGGAAGCTGGCTCCGAAAAGCCAACCAGGCCGATGACCTGTCCGGGTCAAAGTGCTAGGCTGAGGGAGCCTTGGGTCCATTGATTTCGAGAGGGAGATTGCCATGTCGCGCCATACATTCGTCGGTCTGGGTATCGCGGTTGCAATGAGTTGCGTCATTCTCAGTGGTTGTGGCCCTAGCGGCTCAAGCGGCGACAAGTGGGCCGAACACACGCAGGGTTTGCCGTTCGTGATCGGCTACGAAGCGGGCATGGCCAAGGGCCAGGCCGAGAAGAAGCCGGTGATGCTGTTCGTCACCACCACCTGGTGTGGCTACTGCAAGAAACTGGCGGCCGAGGATTTAACCGATCCCGACGTCCGCAAACTGCTCGAGTTGTTCGTGCTGGCGATCGTCGATGGCGATAGCGAAGGAGCCGCAGCAAGTGCCCTGGGAGCGCAAGGTTTTCCCCACATCGTTTTCAAAGGGCCCGACGGAGAAGACCTTGGCAGTATCTCAGGGTACGTGCCCGTCGATCAGTTCAAGGCGGCCGTCGAAGAGGCGATCATGAAGCTCGATTCGAAGCCGCGCAAAGTCGCCGCGCGATAGAGTAGCGCACCGCCAAGCGGATCATTGCAAAAAGTTCACCGCGAAGTGCGTCGGGCACTACAACTCAGAATACTGGCACCGCGCTAGGCTTGCTGTAAATTGCTTGGCGTACTTTGCGCCCTCGCGGTGAAGAGAATCTGGCGAACTTGGCGGTGCTCAGAACAGCTCTTCGATCGCGTGCTTGCCGAAATCGACCAGCGGGAAGGGCCGAGATTGCGGGCCCGGAAGCTTGGTTTCCAGATCGAGCCCCAAGCTGCGATAGATCGTGGCCACGACTTCCGACGAATCGACCGGTCGCTCGGCCGGGACACCGCCGATGGCGTCGCTGCGCCCGACGATGCGCCCCCCCTGCACGCCCCCGCCGGCGAACATGCTCGTCCAGCACTGCGGCCAGTGGTCGCGCCCGCCCGCGGGGTTCACCTTGGGGGTGCGGCCGAATTCCGCCAGTGAGCAAACCAGGGTGTCCCCTAGCAGCCCGCGGTCGGACAAGTCTTCGATCAAAGCGCTGTACGCCTGGTCGTACATCGGGGCGACAATGTCGCGCATCCCTTCGATGGACGTGAACGGTTTGGAACCATGAATGTCCCAGGTGATTTCGTCGAACACGGTAAGGAACGTGTTCACAGTCACGAACCGCACGCCCGCCTCTACCAGCCGGCGCGCCAGCAGGCAGCACTGACCGAACCGCGTGTTGCCATAACGCTCGCGAACTTGCGGCGGTTCCTTCGACAGATCGAACGCCTCGCGGGCTTGCGGGCTGGTCATCAGGCGGAAAGCCGCCTCGAAGTTACTGTCTAACAGCGCCGCGTTGTCGCTGGCCTCGAAATCGCGCACGGTTTGATCGACGATCGACCGCAGCCGGCGGCGCCGCGCGAGCCGCACCTCGCCGATCTCCGGCGGCGGCAGCAAGTCGGGCACCTTGAAGTTCTCTTGCGAGGGATCGGCCATCAACACGAAAGGATCAAACGACTTGCCCAAGAAGCCGGCATCCTGCCCATGCGGCAAGTTGCCCCCGGTGCGCCCCATCGGCTCGGGCAACAGCACGTGCGCCGGCAAATCGCTGCGGCGGCCAAGCAAGTAGTTGGCCACACAACCGGCGTGCGGCGTGTTGATGCCGCCGGTGAACAGCCGGCCCGTCTGCATCATCTGATGCCCGGTGTCGTGTACCGCGGCGGCGGTGTGGTAGCAACTGCGCACCAGCGAAAACTTGTCGGCGTGGCGCGCCATCCGCGGAAAGATCTCGGAGATCTGAATGTCGGGGCTGGTCGTTGAGATCGGCTGGAAGGGGCCGCGGATTTCGGCCGGGGCCTCGGGCTTCATGTCCCAGGTGTCGAGCTGACTCGGCGCGCCCAGGTTGAAAATCATGATTGCGCTACGACGATCCGCCTTGGGGTCGACGGCTCCGCGCGCTTGGGCGGCCAGCAACTGTGGCAGCGACAGCCCGATGGCTCCCAGCGTGCCGGCTTGCAGAAAGTCGCGTCGCGACAGCCCGTCGCAAGTGCGCACCTGGGCGTTACTCGAGAGCGTCAGCATGAATTTGTCTCGCGCGGAAAGTGGCGATCGAACGATTCAGCGAGTCGGATTCACCGCGTCTTGATGCTAACAGCGGGGGGGCCTAGGATCAACCAAACTCGCAGGTTCCGCAGCGGTCCGGCATACCGAGCGGTCGTCCGCCGGTCGCCGGCAAAGCGGGTTTTGCGGGCCGTTCTACGATCAGTCTTCGCAAGATCGGGTCTCCCACCATGCTCACGCTTGAAGGTTGCCGGCAACGTCGTAAGCGGCTTTGGGATCGCGTTGACAGCGCGGTCGATTGGATCGTCATCGCCGATCCACAGCACCTGGTCTACCTGGCCAACTATTACCAGTCGCCGTTTATTTTTCGCAGCACCAACGGTGCCGCCTTGCTGGTGCTCGGTCGCGACGGCTCGGCGACGCTCGTTTGCGACAACCAATTGAAGATCTACGCCGACGAAGCGTTCGTCGATACGGTCGTCGCCCCCACCTGGTACGGCGGTCAAACGAGCGCTCCGGCCCGTCGCGAAAAGCTGGTGGCCAGTACCCTCGAACAGTTCAAGAGTTGCCCGGGCGACGTGATCGGCGTCGAAGCCGCGGCCGTGCCCACGGGCCTTATCGAAGGGCTGCGCGCCGCGCGGCCCAAGCTGCAACTGCACGCCGTCGATCCGATCTTGTTCGACTTGAAGCGGGCGAAAGACCCGGACGAGCTCGCCGTGCTGCGTCGCGCCATGGCCGCCGTCGACGCCGCCGAATTGGCGGCCCTGCGCGGGGTGAAGCCCGGCATGACCGAGCACGATTTCTTTCGGCTGGTGCAAGCGGCCTCGTGCGAAGCGGCCGGCGAAGCGGTGCAGATCTACGGCGACTTTGTCTCTGGCCCACGTTGCGAGAAGGTAGGTGGCCCACCGAGCGATCGAGTGATCGAGCGCGGCGACCTGGTCATCCTCGATATGTCGGTGATCGTGCGCGGCTATCGCGGCGACGTCTGCAACACGTTCGTTTGCGGCGCCAAGCCGACTGCCGAACAGCGCCGCCTGTTCGAAGCCTGTCAGGACGCGCTGGCCGCCGGCGTAGCGCAAGTGCGGGCCGGCCGGGCCGCGCGCGACATCGATGCCGCCGTGCGCTCGAGCTTCGCAGGCAAGCACCTCGCAGAAAACTTCCGCTCGCACTCGGGGCACGGCATTGGCCTCGGTCACCCCGATCCGCCGTACCTTGTGCCTGAAAGCACCGATACGCTGGTGGCTGGCGACGTCATCGCCATCGAGCCGGGTCAATACATCACCGGCGTAGCCGGCATGCGCTACGAGCGCAACTACCTGGTGACCGAGACCGGCTGCGAAGAGCTCACGCACTTGCCGCATCAGCTTGATCAGGAAGCATAGCGCCGCCGCTCAGTCGCCGAACATTCGTCGATCCCGCGTTACTGGGGCACAGCCGACAAATAACTTCTCCCTATTCCCCCTCTCCCCTCGCGGGAGAGGGTAGGGTCAGGGGGCCATGAAAACTGGCGGTTATTTTTCGGCCGTTCCTTAAATCCCCGCCTCGGCCATTGCCGCAGCCGCTCGCTGTTCCAGCTCTTCGGGCGGCACGTCTTCAACGTGCGTCGCGATGTACCAGCGATGCCCGAACGGATCGATGATTCCGCCGGTGCGGTCGCCGTAGAATTTGTTCTCGACAGGTCGTTCGAGCGTGGCGCCCGCCTTGACCGCGCGATCGACGACAACGTCGACGTCGGGCAGGTAAACCATCAGGCCCACGGCGGTGCCACCGATCGTGTGAGGGCCACGCGCGCCCATATCGGGAAACTCATCGGCCAGCATCACGTGCGAGTCGCCGATCTTGATTTCGGCGTGGCCGATCTTCCCGCCTGATGCTTCAAGCCGCATCACCTCGACTGCGCCAAACGCCTGCTTGTAGAAGTCGATGGCGCGGGCCGCCCCGTCGATGTACAGGTAGGGAGTCACACTGTGGTATCCGTCAGGAATCGGCTTGACCTTGGTCATGACAGGGCTCCTCGGGGTGCGAGCACTCAAAAGAATTTGAAATGCGGGTTCGCCCGCAGGCGGTCGAGCAATCGGATCGGTCAACGCTGGAGTGATTCTCGCCGATCTAGGGCGGATCGGCCAGAGTTCAGACCGCCGTGCGCAAATCGTCGCTTAAGGTTTCCAACCTTTGGCGACCCAAAGTTCGAAGTCTTCCAACTGGCTGATGGGCTCGCTCCCTTCCAGCAGCACGGGCGAGTAGGATACGCGATGGGTGTGCAGAAACGCCTCGGCCTGCAAGGCCCAGGTTGCCAAATAGGGACGCGCAAACCAGCCCGTCTCGGGGTGCGGGGCAGGCGCTATTTGCGGTGCCACGCTGCCGGGCGGCACGATCGTCCACTTGCCGACGAGCCACACGCGGTGCCCGCCGCGCAAAGCTCGCTCTATTTCAGCGAGCAGCGGCGCCATGGGCTGGCGTTTGGCCATGCGTTGCTTCAGTAAATCGAAGCGGTGCAGCGATGTGTTCTCTAACGGAGGAAGCGTCGTCCAGTGGGCTGCGCCGTGGTAATACCGATGAAACGTCGAGTCGATATACCAGGGATGCACGACGATCAAATCACCGGGTTCCGCTCGTTCATTGAGCTGTTCCGCAATGCAGTCGACGTTCGACGTGCGCGTGTCGAGCAATTCGAGGTCCGTGGTCATGGCCAGCGCAAGGCACAGCGCCAAGATTGCCCCCCGCACCGCCGCGAGTTGGCCGATATTGCCCAGCGCTGCGTCGAGACACGCGGCCGCCAGCGCCAAAGTGGGGACGAAATGCCAGGGCATCGCGGGGACGTGCATCCGCCAGAGAAACAGCAACATACCGCCAACAGCGATCAGAGCTGTAAACAATGGGTACGTGGTTTGCGCAAGCGACGAACGATCCCCTGATGTTGTCGTTTTGTTGCTAGCTCCGTCGCGTGGATCCGGTTGGCCTCTTGCGGCCCGCATCGCGAGCCAGCCCCCGAGGCCGATCGCGGCCACCGCAGTCAGTCCCCAAATCCAGACGAAGGCCGCGGTGGGTTGTGTCAACAAGTCGTGAAAGCGATCGCGGATGTAGCCCAAGTCAACGTCGACCAAAGTCAGGGCCGACCATTCGCCGGCAGCGCGCACGGGTTCGAGGTAAGGGAGCAATGACAAGGCCGGCACGATGCCGAGCACCAACGCCATCGCGACGGAATTCCAGCGTCGGGCAATGACCGCGGCGATGACCGCCGCTAGCACGATCGCCCCGACGAGCACGGCATTGGAATAAACCGTCTGCACGCTGACTACCAGTCCTGCGCAGGCAATCGAACCGCGTGGCCACGTTGGCTTGTGCAGCCATCGGCCAACCATCACCCAAGCGACGACAATCGCCAGGGCCCCCAGGCCGTAAGGGCGCACGGCGTCGCCGTAGCGGATTGCCAACGGACTCAGGCCCCACAGCGCCAGGGCGATACTCGGCGGCGCACGGTACAGCGCCAGAAATCCTGCCCAAAACGCAACGACGATCGACAGTCCGACAACACAACCAAACTGACGAAGCGACGGATCGTCGTTTCCGAATGCCGTTCCCCAACTTCGTACCACCAAGGTTGCCAAGGGAGGAAAGCTATCCTGGGACATCGCATTCCAAATATCGGTCCAGCTCGGCAGCGCCGCCAACGTGGCCGTCTGCGCTTCATCGCGCCACAGAGGTCCGGCATGGCGGAGATTACGGATGTGCAATCCGACGATCACGAGCGTGGCGACAATGGCGATAAACCACTGCGTGAGCCGACCAACTAGCTCGGCATTCGAGCGGCGGCCCGTCCCGCTCGTCTCGTGTAACGTGCCGCCCGCGCGGTGCGTCGAGGTATCGCCTGCTTTCATGTCTAAAGCACTCCCCCTGATCTGCGATTGGCCACCGACGAGACGCCATCTTTACCTCAACACAAGCCGGGCGTGGCCGGCCCCGCCACGTGCGCCCCAGATGCATCTCCGGCCTGCTTGCTGCCTACGATGATTGTAAGTTACCCGTGGCCGCAAACGAGCGATGCGCCGGCGGAGTGGCCAGAGCGGTCGCACGATGCGCCGACGGGCCTTCACAGGATGCGGGTTAGCAGCGATTCAAGTCAGGACCGAGTAGACTATCCAGCAGCGCGACTAACCAGAATGCGGGCCGGGCTCTCATCAGCCTCGGCAGCTATGTGCGGAAGTGAGCAACCGTTGCCGACACCAAGCATTGAACAGGATGATCAAGTTGCCGTTCCCGGACCGACGCGCGATCGCACGGAGACCCGTCTCGCGTCGCCTCGGCAGCCGACTTCGATTGCTAAAAACTGGCCGGCTCTACTGATTGTTGGCTTATTGGCCTCGCTGCTTTTGGGGTGGAACCTGGGCGCTCGCTACCTTTGGCAGGATGAAGCCGCGACGGCCGTCATGGCCGAGCGAATGATGCGCCACGGCAAACCGCTGGCCTACGATGGGCGCAACCTGATCACGATGGACACGTACGACGCCAAGCTGGCAGACCGCATCGCGACGATGCCGCCCCGAGCAGTCGTGCAAATGCTGGCCGAACGAGGTGACTTCAAGCCCGACTCGACTTGGATTGGGCAGCCGTGGGGGCAGTTCGTCGTGACCGCTTTGTCGCTGGCAGCGATTGGCAAGAACACCCTGGCTGCCCGGTTACCCTTTGCCTTGTGCGGCATCGCGACCGTCGTCCTGCTCTTTCACCTTGTCCGGCAACGCTTTCGCGATTGGCCAATGGCCTTGGTCGCCGTGTTGCTGTTGTTGGCGAACGTCTTTTGGGTACTGCACGTGCGCCAATGCCGTTACTACGCGCTTTCTACGTTTTTTCTGCTGCTCACGTCGGTGACCTACTTGCGCTGGCTCGATGGCAAGCGCTTCGCGGGGTGGGCGTTACTGGCTAGCGCCTGGTGTCTGTTTCAAAGCGACTACGGTGTGTTTTGGCCGGCGATCGGCGTGCTCTTCGCGCATTCCCTGTACTGCGGCGCCAGGCCCCGGCGCACGGCTTTGCTCTTGTTTGCAGGGCTGGCGCTATCGGTAGCCCCTTGGGTCTACTACTACGAATTGGCGTCACGGATGAAACCGCGCTACACCTCACTCGAGTCGAGCATTCTGGGCACGCTCTTCAATTTTAACCATTTCCAGTTTCCGGTGCTGGCGTTGGTGCCGCTGGCCGTCCTGCTGTTTCGCAAGACGCCGCACCTGGGGGGCGCCGAGGGGCGTCGCGTCGCCGGACTGGCGATTGCTGTCTGCCTGGCATTGTTGATCTGGGTACCACTTGTGTCGCCGTACCCCTTTTACCGTTACCTCATGCCGGCCACGCCGCTGGCGGCAGTAGCACTGGCTTACGTCGTCCTGGGAACCATCGACCTGGTATTTGCCGGTCGGGCTGCCAACGATCTGCGACTCGTCGCTGCGCTGCCGCTGGCCGCAATACTCGCTTTGTCGCCGTTGCTGGCACTCCCCGTATCGTCGTTGATACCCGCGCCAGATCGAGCATTGGCCCAAATGGGCGTTCTGGGACGCGGCGAGTTGAGGGCCCTCTACCTGGATCTCGTCAATGATGGGCCCGATCCCAACCGCGAGGTAATCGAATTACTGGCCCCACAGCTCAAGCCTGGTGACGAGGTCCTGGTGAACTACGAGGACGTGCCGTTCATGTTCTACACCGACGCCACGGTGCGCGGCGGGATGTGCGCCTTCCGCACCGAAGCTCCCGACGACGGCCACCTGAAGTTTGCTATCATTCGGCCGGACTTGCGCATCGGGCATCAAGCTTTGCTTCGCGAGCTGGCACGCTTTAATTGGCGCGGTTCGTACGACCACGTACTCGCGATCCCTTGGGGTAACATTCCCGACCCGCGACACCATCGTTTCCAGCAAAAAGAGTCGCCACCCCACGTGGTCATTCTCGAAGCAACCGGGCCATTTACCCCCAAGAAAGCAACTCCATAGCCCCCGTAACGACGAACCGCCCAACCAAGCCGCACCATGTCCACACCACCCACGCCGGGCAGTATGATAACGCCCAGGACAACTTCTCCACGTCATCGAATGCCACGCACCGGCCCTCAATAAACTACGCAAGGGGAACTCCATGTCGACCCGCAAAGCATCGCGCACGATGAAGCAGAGCCTTTCGGTGATCGCTCTGCTGGTGGTCTTCTCGGCAGTCGGGGCACACGCGGCCGAGGATGCTCCTCCCGCGACGATCCCCGCGGGCACAACCGCCGACGCGCCGCAGGCCGGCTCGCTCGTCGAGCGCATTGAAGCAATCCGCGCACGATCACAAGCCAGCCTGGCCACCGCGCGCGGTAACCGTGCCGAGATACAGGCCGCCATTAAGCAGCGGCGCGAAGAGCTGGCCGCCTTGGCGACTGAGGTCGAAGGCGAACCGTCAGACTTGTCGGTCGCAGATCTTTTGGCGCTGGCGAATGTGTATAGCCGCGACTTACAGCGGCCTGACGACGCCGTCCAGACGGCGCGAACCGTGATCGCCGTCGAACCGGCCAACGCCGAGGCCTGGACGATTCTCATCAGCGCGCAGGCCGGCAACCCCAACACACTCGACGCGGCTGAAGACAGTCTTAAGAAGGCCGCCGAGCAACTGTTTCCCGATAAGCTCGCTGCGCTGCACGGCATCCTCGCCAATTGGCAATTGCGGAGCGGTCAACCGCGCGTGGCGGCCGATCATTTCGCCGCGACGCTTGATCTCGGCCGTTGGGGGCTGCTGGGCGCTGGCGGTGAACCGACAGCCTACTTTCGCCGCGTCGAACAAACGGTCGGTGCCTACAATCGCGCCAAAGCAGACGACGCCGCGCTCGCGCGGGTCGATCGCGAGCTCGCAGTCGTGGCATCCGACGAGGCGCGAAATGCCGGCATCGATGCTCCCCCTGCGATCGCCGAGCTGACCGCGCAAAAAGTTCGCCTGCTGCTGCGCGTCGGCCAAACCGACGCCGCGCGTGCGCTGCTGGCCGAGGCGCTGCTGAACGCCCGCACCGCGTACGATGCCGCGCCCGAGGATCCCTCGCGCGTGCAGGCACTCCTCCCGCTGGCGCAGCTCGACTGGGAACAATCGTCGGCCAACGCACCGGGCGAGCCAACTCCAACAATCGAGCCCGCCACCACGGAGACAACCGCTCTCTATCTCGAATTGTTGGGCAAGGTTCTCAAGAACGACAAGATTGACGCCAAGGTTCGCCGCTCCTGTGCCCAGTCGGCGCTGGCGGCCGGTTTTCAACTTCTCTCCGACGATCGCCTGGCGGATGCCGACGCGATCGCCAAGCTCTTAGGTGAGTCGATCGCGTCCGACGCGCCCGAGCCGGCGCCGGTCGCCGGGGCGGTGCGCGTGCCGATCGATCCGTTCCAGAATCAGGTGCGCTCATTCCTGAAGCGCCTGGCCGGCGAACAAGCTCGCCTGGCTCTCGTTGGCCAGCCAGCCTTTCCGCTGGAGACCAACGCTTGGGTCAACGGTGATCCGCTCACCGACGAAGACCTCAAGGGCAAGGTCGTGCTGCTGGACTTCTGGGCCGTGTGGTGCGGGCCGTGCATCGCCTGCTTCCCTCACCTCCGCGACTGGCACGAGAAGTACGCCGATCGCGGACTCGTGATCATCGGACTGACCAAGTATTACAACTACGGCTGGGACGCCGCCGCCAACCGCGGCACCAAGACCGAAGGCCTCGCTCCCGCGGACGAACAGGCCGCCCTGGTCAAGTTTGCCGAACACCATCAGCTCAAACATCGACTCGCCTACATGCCCGAGGGGGCCACGCTCTCCGAGCGCTATGGCGTGAGCGGCATCCCGCAGATGGTGCTGATCGACCGCGAGGGCAAAGTGCGAATGATCCGCGTGGGCAGCGGCGAGGCCAACGCCCACGATTTGGAGACACTCATCGAAGAACTGCTGGCCGCGCCGGCCGAAGCTGCTCCGACGGGCGGGGCGCCGGCGGCTGCGGCCCCCGCCACGGAAACGCCGGCAAGTCCCTGAGTCTTGCCAACTGGAGCGAACCAATAGCGACAGTCTGCCGGTTTTTTGACAACCGGCCTGCCGGCAGATAGTTTGCCTGAAGCCAAATGTGCAGTTCCACGCTGCACACCGTCAGGCCATCCAGGCCATTTAGGAAGGGCCAAGAGATCACTTCTCCCTATTTCCCTCTCCCCTCGCGGGAGAGGGCAGGGTGAGGGGGCTAAGAGAACTGGAAGTTGTTTCTTGGCCGTCCCTTGCCGCCAACCAATCCACTTCGCATCCCCCCGCACCAGGAGATTCCGATGAAAAAGTACGCGAGCGCTCTGTCGGCGGTCGTGCTGCTGTCGAGCATGGCAATTCTTCAAGCAACCGTTCAGGCCGCCGACGAACCGGCCGCCACGGCCGAGGGTGAGAAGGTTCCCGCGGCTCTAGCCTTCAAGGTCCAAGACCTCGCCGGCAAGGAAGTCGACCTGGCGAAGTACAAGGGCAAGGTGCTGCTGGTCGTCAACACCGCCAGCAACTGCGGATACACGCCGCAGTACGAAGCGCTCGAGAAGCTGCACGAGAAGTACGCCGACCAGGGATTGGTCGTGATCGGCTTCCCCTGCAATCAGTTTCTTGGGCAGGAGCCCGGCACGAACGCGGAAATCGCCGAGTTCTGCAAAAGCAACTACAACGTGCAGTTCGACATGATGGCCAAGGTCGATGTGAACGGCAAAAACGCCAGCCCGTTCTACAAGTTCTTGACCAGTGAAGCGTCCGATCCGAAGTTTGCCGGCCCGATCAAATGGAACTTCACCAAGTTCGTGATCGGCCGCAATGGCGAAGTCGTCGCTCGCTACGAGCCGGCGATGGAGCCTGCCGCGCCGCAAGTGGTCAAGCGGATCGAGACCGAGCTGAGCAAGAAGTAGTCTGCCCGCCGAGCGCTGAACACCGAGCAATTTCCCAGGGGAGATGGTCGTCGCAGAACTGACGGTTTTGCGGCTTGAGACCATCTCCCCTGGGCTCCTTATGAGCACCAAAACGGTATTCGGCCAGAATTTGACCATGCCGCAACTGGCGACTACGATGGGATTTCGAGCAGTCGCCGCCGGGGTCTCCGGTGCGCGCCTCGCCCCACGATTGCCGCTCGCCCGACCGGAACCGGGCCAGCGGGCGCGTGCGCCGCGCAGCAACTCGGGCGCGTCGAACGCGCACAGTTGAGAGCTTGCCATCTCGAGGGCCGCGCGAGCTGAGGATGCCGCGCCGGCCCACGTATTTCTGAATCCCCTTTGAGGAGAGTGCATCATGGCCGCGAACGAGAATCAGGGATTGCAAATCGCCTTGATCATCTTCGTGATGCTCACCGTGGTATTGATCGCCACGACGTTCTTGTTCTTCCACCGCTACGACACGCAGCTCGAGCAATCGGCCAAAGATCAGTCCGACGCTCGCAAGGCGCAGGCCGACCTCAGCAAGCTGCAAGGGGAACTCAACGACATCAAGCAGTTGATCGGTTTCGCGCCCGAGGACGCCACCGACAAGATTCGCACCGATTCGGAAGCCGACTGGACGAAGTACGCCGACACGCTCCCCAAGGAGACGCGTAACTACCGCGCGGCGCTCGGCAACCTGGCCCAACGCGTCGCCGACGTGACCAAAAACCTCGAAGTCACTCAGAAGGCGGAACAGACGCTCAAGGATCACAATGAGGTTCGCGAAGCCGGCAACAATAAGATCGTCGAAGAGCACGTCACAGTCGTGACCACCACGCGCGACGACATCAGCGGTCGCACCGCCAAATTCCAGGAAGACGTGCAGCGACTCGAAAAAGACAAGGCCGACCTGGCCAAGGATCGCGACAAGCTGCAGCAAGAGCTCGACACGCTCAACGAACAGAACAACAAGATGGTCAGCGGCTTGCAGCAAACGATCGCCTTGCGCGATGCCCAGATCAAGAAGCTGCAAGATGACGTCAACAATCTCCGCGGCACGACCGAATTCGTCTCCGATGGTGTGATTCGCAAGGTCAACCAGGCCCAGGGCGTCGTCTGGATCAACGTCGGTTACGACGACAACGTCCCGCGCCAGTTGGGCTTTAGCGTTTACGGCATCGAAGAGAACGGTGGTGTCAGCAAGCGAATGAAGGCCAAGGTCGAGATCACGCGCATTCTTGGTCCGCACCTGGCCGAGGCACGGATTCTCGAAGACGAGATCAACGATCCGATTGTGCCGGGCGACAAGATT
The DNA here is from genome assembly GCA_964495375.1 of uncultured Planctomycetaceae bacterium. Classification (GTDB taxonomy): domain Bacteria; phylum Planctomycetota; class Planctomycetia; order Pirellulales; family JAEUIK01; genus JAIESQ01. Next base: position 117,864 of record CAZBWM010000004.1, read on the forward strand.
CACTCGCCGCTGTGGAACCCCGGTCGGGCCGAGCGTTTCGCCCTGGCCGGCTTCATGGACGTAGACGGCGACGACCAGAGCGATCGCGGTATGATCCGCGACCTGATCTCCATGGCCGGCGGCACGATCGACGCCGAGCTCGATGACACCGGTAAAGAAGAAGGGGAAATCACGCTCGATACCCGCTACCTGGTGATCGGCGAATCGAAAGACAACGTCGAGGTCAAGGTCGGTCAGCTCAAGGCGCAGGCCGAACAACTCGGCGTCGAGGTGCTGTCGCTCGAGAAATTCCTCGAACACATTGGCTGGAAGGATGCTCGCCAGGTGCTGCGGTACGACGGCGCTCGCCCGCGCGACTTCAAACCGCGGATGCCCGATGGTGGCGTCCCGACGTCGACCGGCAACGTGACGCAGCGTTTCCGCCCACGCCATCCGCGCGAAAAGCTCAAGCCCGACTCTAGTGCCTTTGGCGCCGAAGCGGCCAAGCCCGAAGAAGAAGAAGAAGAAGAAGAAGAAGAAGAAGAAGTCAAACCGGTAGCGCGGCCCGCCGCGGCTGCCGCTGAAGACGATGCCGACGCCGACAACGCCGGTATGGAGGACGAAGCGGCAGCCGATGAGGGTGCCGCCGACGGAGACGTCTTCGACGAAGGCGCCGAGGGTGATGAGCCAGCCACGGACGAGCCTGCTGCCGAAGAAGAAGCGCCGGCCGAAGAGCCCGCCGGCGCCGGGCGCTAGACGGCAGGCCAGTACCTTTACTGCAAGTTTGCCAACCGACGCACCGGGCGCGAGTCGCTATTCCTCTGACGATGATCCGGCGGCCCGACACGGCGGCTGGCTGGCCAATAGCTCCAGCGCTTCGCGCACCCGCGCGATGCCCAGCCCGTCGACCATCAGGTAGCGATGCTTGCCAGTGGGGCTTTCCTCGAAGCGCGTGATCCGTTCGTCGTCGACGCGAATGGTGCCCGGCGGCGAGAGCTGAAAGTATCCGTGCTCCGGCCGCACCGCGTAGAGCGCTGCCGTCAGATCCCACGTTTCGCGATCGTAGGGCATCTTCTGATAGAGCTCGTACGCTTCCTTGAGGGGATGGTGCGGCACGTAATTGAAGTCGCGCTGGATGCTCGTGGCCGGAAACTTGATCGCCTGCCCAACCTCAAAACCGCTGACAACGACCTCGGTGGGCCAGGCTGCGAACACGCGCTTGGCCGCCGGCAGATCCACGTAGACGTTGTACTCTTTGTGCCGCCCCACGAGGCTGAACATTCCGGCCATCATCACCAACCGCCGACACTTTTTCCGGCAAAGCTCGACGCCTGCCAACGGGCTGTGCTCGTCGGCCGGTGAATCAAGCAGCCGGGCGAAATTCGTCGAGAAGCCGACCACGACCGGCACCAGCGACCCGTCGGGCGCGGCTGCCAAGGTGCGGCGCAACAGTTTCACTGCATCGGGCGCCGGCGTGTCGGGCGATAGCCGTCGCGGCCACCGCGGCTGGCCGTCGTCCATCGCCAGCACGGTGTCACGCGTGTAAGGGTTGTCCTCAGGCGTCGGGCCGTCACGCACTACGCCAATCGGAATCTCAGGCCGGCCATAGAACGTGTTTACCAGATCGACATACGGAGCCGCAAAACGGTTGTCCTTGGTGATCGTCACGGCTTCGATCCGGCACTCGTCACGGCTGGTCAAAGCGTGCAGCACGCCGAGCGCCAACGCGTCGTCGATGTCGTTCCCCATGTCGGTGTCGAAGATCACGCGCACGGGCTCGGCAGCGCGTGACACCGATGACATCATCGTCCACGCAAACGTTAACAGAAGCAGTTTCAAAAGGTGGTTCGGGTGCCACTGCTGGCTTGGAAGGGTGGCCCAGCCGCTCGCCGGCTGGGTCGCGAAGCGACAAGAAGCCTTCTGAAATCGACGCCGCTGACATCGGCCGCGCGGCACGAGTAGATTCTTGTGGCTGCGCCACCCGGCTGCGAGCAGCCGGGCCACCCCCGATCGAATGATTAATGGCATTGAGTCGCACCCAACTGTGCGTCTGTAGGACATTGTTAATCCCGAGTCTTGAGCACGGATACTAAGTCAAGATGATCCAGCTTGCGGCGCACGATCAAGCCCGAGGCCAGCGCGGCCAGCACAACTACCAGCACTGCGGTGCCATACGTCGCGGGGTCGATTACCAGCGGTAGCCGAAACAGCTCCGTATCGACCGACGCGATGACGAACACCGCCAGCAGCCGCCCGATCAACAAGCCCAGTGGAATCGCGGCCAGCGTGAGCACGGCCAGTTCGCCGAGCAGAATCGTCGAAATCTCCGCCCGCGTGAAACCCAGCACGCGCAGGCTGGCCAGTTCGCGAGCGCGTTCGGCCAGCGCAATTCGCGCGCTGTTGTAAACCACACCGCAAGCGATCACCACGGCAAACATGATATTGAAGAACCGCATCCGCAACATGTTCTCGGCGATCGTGTCTTGAAAGTTGCGCACGGCCGCCTCGTTCACGGTCACGGCGGCCACGCCCGGCGTGCGTTTGAGCTTCCAGTAGAGCTGCTCGATCTGGCGGGAATCGGCCATCAGGTATCCACCAGAAACCGTCGTCCCTTCGCGCAGCAGCCGGTTGAGCGCACCGAGCTGCATGTAGACGCCCGACCCGACGAATTCGTTGACCAGCGCGACGACTGGCACATCGCGCGTGACGCGCTGCCCTTCGAGCACCTCGATCCGCACGCGGTCGCCGGTGCGCACGCCGAGCCGTTCGGCCAACGACGATCCGAGCACCAGACCTTGCGCGGGAAGCGGTACCGGTTTGACCTGATCGCTGATGAGTCGCTGCAAGGTGGAGTGCGACTCGAGCCCCATCAAGGCGACGCGCCGCGAGCGGTTGCCCGCCCGCACGCGGATCGGCACGCTGCGGAAGGGCTCGGCCAGCGTGACGCCGGGCAGGTGTTCGAGCTCGTAGAGCGTGCGCGCGGCGTGGGGTTCAACGAACGTCACGCTCACGTCATGGCGCTGCGCGACGTTGAAGTTGATGTCCATCATGTAGTTGATCGAGTCGAGCGTGAAGCTTCCCAGTATCAGCACGCCGACGGCCAGCGCGATGCCCAGCGACGACATGCCGGCCTTGAGCGGTTGCCGTTCCAGGTGTCGCAAGATCATTCGCATCGAAGGAGAAAGCAGTTGCACCAGGCCGAGCCGCTCGATCAGCGTCTTGCGATACGTGGCCGGCGGCTCGGGGCGCATGGCTTCGGCTGGCGGCAAACGCACCGCTTTGCGTACCGCTCCCAAGGTCCCGAAAACCGCGGCACCCGTGCTTACCAGTACTCCCAGGGCGATCACGTCGGGCCCCAGATCAAACAGCAGCACGGGGAAGTGATAGAACGTGGTGTACAATTCCGTGAGGTTGCGCCCCAGCCAAGCCCCGAACACACAGCCGAGCGCCACGCCCGCCAAGGTCAAGCAAAGCACCAGCTTCAGGTAGTGGACTCCGACGGCGAGATTCGTGTAGCCAAAGGCCTTGAGCGCGGCAATCTGCTCGCGCTGCGTGCCGATGATGCGGCCCAGCACCACATTGAGCAGGAACGCGGCCACGGAAAGGAAGATCGTTGGCGCCAACATTGCCATGCCGCGCAGTTGCTGCAACTCGTTGGCGAGAAACTTGTCCGAGACTTGATCGGCCCGCGCGTACGCCCCCAGCCCGCCGTAACGGTCGGTGAGCCGATCGAGCCGGCGAATCACCTCTTCGGTAATGGCACCGGGCATTAGCTTCAGGCACACGTCGTTGAACGCGCCGTCCATGTCGAAAGCCGCCTCGACTGGCTCGCGCCCCATCCACAGGATCGCGAACCGCTTATCGTCGGGGATCACGTCGCCAGAGCGAATCGTGTAAATGAACTCGGGCGACAAGGCCACGCCGACGATCTTCAGCAGCTTCTTGCGGCCGTTGATGATCGCGGTCAGCTTGTCCCCCGGTTCAAAACCATGCTTGTTGGCAAAGCCCTCGCTACAAAGCACTTCGTCGTTATGACCCGGCGCGAGATAGCGCCCCTTGCGCAGATAGACCGCATTGAGCGCTGGCTCGCGACTTTCGGGGATCGAGACCAATCGAGCGACCGCCGGTTCATTCAGCCCGGGCACGTCGAGCGTCACGTCGCGAATCACCCGGGTTTCGACAATCGACACGCCGGGGATCTCGGCGATTTGGGCCACCAGCGATTGCGGCGCTCGCTTGACCATCGCGAACACGTCGGCAAAGCGATAGCGATCGTAATACGTGGCTCGCGTCAGCTCCAACGAGCGCAGCGTGGTCAGCGACATGACGAACGTGGCCACGCCACAAGCGATCACCGCGGCAATTGCCAGCGCCTGTTCCTTGATATCCCACAAGTCGCGCAGCAGCTTGCGATCGAGTGCGCGAATCGGCATCCGAATCCGCAGGCGCGACACGGCTCACCACTCCAGTTCGTGGGGCGATTTCTTCGCGGCGTTGTGCTTAACGCCGGCAATGCGGCCATCGGACAACGAAATCACGCGATCGGCCATGTCGGCGATGCTGGCATTGTGCGTGATCACGACCGTCGTGGTTCCCAGATCCTTGTTGATCCGTTCGATCGCGTCGAGCACCACCATGCCGGTCCGCACGTCGAGCGCGCCGGTTGGTTCGTCGCACAACAGCACGCTGGGGCGTTTGGCGACCGCTCTAGCAATCGCCACGCGCTGTTGCTCGCCGCCGGAAAGCTGCGCGGGAAAGTGGTGCAGCCGCTCGCCGAGCCCGACCATCCGCAGTGCATCTTCGGGGCGCATCGGGTTCGTGGCAATCTCGGTCACCAGGGCCACGTTTTCTTCCGCGGTCAGGCTCGGGATCAAGTTATAGAACTGAAAGACGAAACCGACATGCTCCCGGCGGTAGCGCGTCAGGGCGCTTTCACCGGCTGCCGTCAGGTCGTGATGGTGGTAACGCACCGAGCCCGACGTCGGAATATCGAGCCCACCCAGGATGTTCAACAACGTCGACTTGCCGCTCCCCGACGGGCCCAGCAGCACGACGAACTCCCCTTCGTACAAAGCCAGGTCGACGCCGCGCAGCGCCTGCACCTCAACCTCCCCCATGTGGTAGACCTTGGTGATCCCTCGGGCCTCGAAAGCGGCGTCGCGCCCCGCGATTACGGCTGCCGATTGGTCGTACGCCGCGTGCGTCGCTTCGGGTGATTGATTTTCGACGTGGTTCATCGCGGTCATTATACTCGTGGACGAGCGCCGCACGAATCGGCGATAACAACTGGCTTTGCTCAAGCATCGACCAGCCATCTGAACCAACCGGCCCAACCTGTTATGCGCACGATCTCGCGACGACAGTTTCTCGAACATTCCGTGGCGCTGGCGGCCACCGCATCGCTCGTCGGCTCGTCGGGCATCTGCGTCGCGAAACAGCCGGCCGAGCCGGCCAAAAGCGCGCCGCGCGACAATTCGAGATTAGGCGACGAAGCGTTGGTGGCCATCACGCTCGATCTGGAAATGAGCCGCAATTTTCCCCAGTGGGGCGACACGCACTGGGACTTTGAAAAGGGGAACCTCGACGCAGCCACGAAGCGTTACGCCCGCGAGGCGGCGCGGCGCGTGAAAGCGCGCGGCGGCGTGATTCATTTTTTTGCCGTAGGCCGGGTCTTCGAGCAGCCCGATGTCGACTGGTTGAAGGAGATCGTCGACGAGGGGCACGCGGTGGGCAATCACACCTACGATCATGTGAACGTCAAAGCACAAACGTTGGGCGACGTGCAGTTTCGCTTTCAGCGCGCACCCTGGCTCGTGGCAGGCCGCAAACCGGCCGAAGTGGTCGCTGAGAATATCCGGCTCACCAACCTGGCATTCAAAGAGCGCTTGGGCATCGAGCCAGCCGGCTTTCGCACGCCGGGAGGGTTTAATAATGGGCTGGCCGACCGGCCCGACGTGCAACAACTGCTGCTGGACCTCGGCTTCAAGTGGGTGAGCAGTAAGTATCCGGCCCATGAGCTTGGCGCGCCACAGGCGGCGGTTGGCGCGGCGCCAGGTTCCGGTGCGCCCCCTGCCGCCATGCCCGACAAAGCCGTGTTCGACTCGATTGTCGCGGCTCAGGCCGCCGCGCAACCGTTTGCGTATCCTTCGGGACTGGTCGAAGTGCCGATGAGCGCGGCCAGCGACGTGACGGCGTTTCGCACGGGGCGCTGGCCGCTTGAGTCCTTCTTGGAAGTGACGCGCCGGGGTCTCACCTGGTGCCTGGAGCACCGCGCAACCTACGACTTTCTCGCGCATCCATCCTGCCTGGGCGTCGTCGATCCGGAGTTCCGCACGATCGATCTGATCTGCGACCTGGTCGCGCAATCCAAGCAACCGGCGCGCATCGTGTCGCTCGATGCATTGGCCGCTCGGGCGCAGACTTGACCATCGTTCGCAAAAAAGCGAACATATCCTTACGGGGCCTCGTATGCCGGCGACGCGTGTTGTTTTGTATCGCGAGCTCGATGGAACGGTGCCGCTGCTGGAGTGGTTCGATCGCCTCCCAACGCGGGTCAGAGCTAAGTGCGTCGTCAGTGTCGAGCGATTGCGTGAGTTGGGTCACGAGATGCGCCGCCCTGAAGCCGACTATTTGCGAGATGGGATATATGAGCTCAGAGTGCGTTATCAGAGCGTGAACTATCGTCTCCTCTACTTTTTTCATGGACGGGTGGCGGCGGTGCTTTCGCATGGACTGCAAAAGGAGCGTGTTATACCGCCGAGGGAAATTGATCTCGCCGTGAAGCGCAGTAAGGCGTTTGTGGCAAATCCACCAGCGCACACTCACGAGGAACAAAATGGTTAACAAGCGGAGCGAAAGAACAACGACGGACGCCGCCGAGGTACTGCGGCGTCGCTACCTAAAGCGTGGCGGCAGCCTGGCTGAACTGGACGAGGAGCGCGCCAACTCGGAAATCGCCAAGCAACTTCATGATTTGCGAGATCAGGCTGGACTGAGCCAGCGTGATCTGGCCAAACTCGTTGGCACGACGGCCTCGGTGATCTGCCGGCTCGAAGATGCCGACTACCAGGGGCATTCGCTGGCCATGCTGCGGAGAATCGCCGCTGCACTCAAGCGACGCATCGAAGTTCGCTTTGTCGCCGTGAAGTAAGTGACCACGATGCGAATCCCAGGGTATCGAAACCACCTTCGATCACGTTTCAATCCGCATGCCAATCCGGCGAGGACGGGTTTCCTACCGCTGATTGTCGCAGCAATGCTGTTTGCCAGCGCGACGCGAGCTTGGGCCCAAGGCCACGCGCCCGAAGAAGCCGTGCGGCGGATGACGCTCCCCAAGGGCTTCACCGCGCAGCTCGTCGCCGCCGAACCGCTCGTGCGGCAGCCGGTCGCCATGAACTTCGACGACCGCGGCCGGCTGTGGGTGATTCAGTACTTGCAGTATCCGAATCCCGCGGGGCTTACGCGCAAGTCGGTCGATCGCTATTCGCGTACTGAGTACGATCGGGTGCCCGAGCCACCGCCGCGGGGGCCACGCGGCGCCGACCGCGTCACCATTCTCGAAGACACGGACGGCGATGGCCGCGCCGACCAGGCGAAGGACTTTCTCGAAGGACTGAATCTGGCGACGGGGCTCGCGCTGGGCCGCGATGGCGTCTACGTGGCGCAAGCCCCCTACTTGCTCTTTTATCCCGATCGCAATCGCGACGACGTCCCTGACGGCGAGCCCGAGGTGTTGCTCGCAGGCTTTGGCATGCAAGACGCTCATGCGCTGGTGAACTCGCTCACCTGGGGACCCGATGGTTGGCTCTACGGCGCGCAGGGGAGCACGGTCACGGCCAACATTCGCGGCATCTCGTTTCAGCAAGGGGTGTGGCGCTATCACCCCGTGACGCGTGAGTTTGAGCTGTTCGCAGAAGGGGGCGGCAACACCTGGGGTCTCGATTTCGATCGCCATGGGCAGTTGATCGTCGGCACCAACTACGGCGGCTTCGCTTGCCTGCACCAGGTCCAAGGAGGCTACTACTGGAAGAGCTTTGAGAAGCATGGCGAGCTGCAAAACAAGTACGCGTTCGGCTATCTCGATCACGTGCCGTATCACGACTTTCGCGGCGGGCATGTCACCTGTGGCGGCATTGTTTATCAGGGAAACACCTTTGGGCGCGAATACGATGGCTCTTACATCGCGGCCAACCTGCTGTCGCACGCCGTGCATTGGCATCGCCTGAAGGCAAATCGTGCGACCTTCAAGGCCGGCTTCGGCGGTGAACTGCTCGTGGCCAATGACGACTGGTTCGCGCCGGTCGATTGCGCGCTGGGGCCCGATGATTCGGTGTATGTCGCCGATTGGCACGACCAGCGAATGGCCCACCCCGACCCCGATGCGCAGTGGGACCGCACCAACGGGCGCATTTTCAAGATCGTGGCGGCTGGCACGCCGACGCTGCCGGCCTTCGATCTGGCGAAACTGTCGAGCGACGAACTGCTCGCGCTGTTGGCTCACCCCAACGGCTGGCAGCGGGCCGAAGCACGGCGCCTGTTGATCGAGCGAGACGACGAGCGGGCGCGGCCCAAGCTGGCGGCACTCGCGCGCGATAGCGACGACGGGCAACTCGCCTTGGCAGCGCTGTGGATCTTGGGTGCAACCCGGCGCCTCGATGATTCGCTGGCAATCGAGCTGCTGACCCGCCGTGAGCCAGCAATTCGCGAGTGGGTGATCCGCTTCTGGGGCGACAGCAGGCGACTCACGCCCGACCAGTTGGCGGCGATGCTCAAACTAACTGAGACCGAACGCTCAGCGGTCGTCCGCAGTCAGTTGGCGTGTACGGCCAGGCGGCTGCCGGCCGAGCAAGCGCTCCCCTTGGTTGCGGCGCTCGCGCAACGGGTCGCGCAGGCCGCCGATGCCAACGCAGTGGTACCGTTCACCCCCACGGACGATGATCCGCGCGACGAGCGATTTCATTTGCTGTTGTGGTGGGCGCTCGAAGCCCATGCATCGGAGTACAACCAGGTTCTCGCGACTTTCGAATCGACGGATCTTTGGCCGCCGTTTTTGATCGAGTGGCTCGCGCGCCGCTGGAGTGCCGCCGCGACCGCTCCCGACTGGCAGGCTCTCGCGCGACTCTGGCAGTTGACCGCGCAACGAAAGCAGCTTGAAGTGGCGGTCCGCGGCGCAATCCAGGGAGTCAAGGGACACGCGGTCAAAACCGTCCCCGAACCGCTACGCGATGAACTGGCGCGGCACTGGGAAACAGATCGTTCGCATGCGCTGGTCGAACTCGGCGCGCGGCTCGGCTTTCCGCCGGCTCGCGCTTGGCTGTTGGCCAAAACCAACGAGCATCCGGGGTGGTTGTCGCGGCACTACGATTGGATCTGGGTCTTCGCCGAAACTGCCGACGCCGCTGAGGCAATTCCCATCCTGCTTCCCCTCGCCTGCGAAGGTGTTGGTGAAACGCAGTTGCGCCCGACCGTGCTTACCCGATTGGCCCGCTTCGACAATCCGGCGATCGCCGATCGCGTGCTGGCTGCCTACGACCAACAAGATCAGTTATGGAGGAGCGTAGCCCGTGGGCTGTTGGTCTCGCGCGCCAGTTGGGCCGCCAAACTGCTCGACGCCGTCGACGCCGGCTCGTTTCCGGCGGAAGCCATCTCGGCCGACGACGTGCGCCGCATGGCCCAGCACCATGATGCCACGCTCGACGCCCGGCTGGTCGCGCGCTTCGGTCGCTTTCGCGAGAACACACCCGAGGAGCGGTTGGCCGTTGTGCGCCGGCTGAACAACGACCTGCGGGCAGGCGCCGGTGATCCAGCACGTGGCCGCCTGTTGTTCAAGGAACATTGCGGCACGTGCCACCGCTTGTTCGGCGAAGGGAACCAGATTGGCCCCGATCTGACCTCGGCCAATCGCGGGGACCGGCAGTTCTTGCTCACGAGCCTGGTCGACCCCAGCGATCAGGTGCGCAAGGAGTATCTCAGTCATCAGGCCCAGTTACGCGATGGCCGCGTGCTGGTGGGGCTCGTCGTCGAGCAGAGCGCCGAATCAATTACGCTGGTCGACGCCAAGAACGAACGCACGCTCATTGCCCGCGGCGAGATCGAAGCAATCGAGCCGGCCGAGAAATCGTTAATGCCCGAAGGGATTCTGGAAAAACTCTTACCCGATCAGTTGCGCGACTTATTTAGCTACTTGGAGCGCACAGCGCCATCCGAGCAACCGGCGCCACAATGAGCCGCCTGCATTGCGCCTAAAACTCTCAGGCCCTCGCCGCGTAGAATAGTTAAGTCCCGCGGAGAGGGCCGTTCGCGCTTGCCTTGTTGATCGCCTTAAGTTGTTCGCTGGGCGGCCGAAATTGGCGCGGCCCCCCCGCTTGACTCGCGCAATCAAGCGACCAATCCTTAGCTTGGACCCCGGCTGGCGGCGGAGTGTCCAGCTTTTCCTTTTTTGACGATTCTGCTAGGTTCGATACCTGGAAAAGGCGCGTTTTGCTTCCCTCGACTGAGGGCGGCGCTGGAGCCACTCGATCGTGAATATTTTGCTGGCCACCAGCGAGGCAGTTCCTTTCGCCAAGAGCGGCGGCCTGGCCGACGTCTGTGGCGCGCTCCCCATCGAGTTGGCCCGGCTTGGCCAGCAGGTCGCGGTGATTTTGCCCGCCTATCGGCATGTTCGCGATAGTGGCCTGCCGATCGAACCAACGGGTGTGAATCTGTCGATCCCGATCGGCCGCAAAACGGTTCGCGGCTCGATCTTGCGCAGCCATTTGCCCAATTCGTCGGTCCCTGTCTACCTGGTACAGCAAGACGATTACTTCAACCGCGACGAGTTGTACCGCGAGAATGGCAAAGACTTCATCGATAACTGCGAGCGGTTTGTATTCTTCAGCCGGGCGACGCTCGAAGCGATTCGGCTGCTCGATCTGCAAGTTGACATCGTCCACGCCAACGACTGGCAAACCGGTCTGATTCCGGCCTACCTGAAGATTGAGTACCGCGGCGTTCCCCATTACGAGAACATCGCCTCGGTATTTACGGTGCACAATCTGGCTTATCAGGGCACCTTCTGGCACTGGGACATGGTGCTCACCGGGCTCGACTGGAAGTACTTCAACTGGCAGCAGATGGAATTCTACGGCAAGCTCAACCTGTTGAAGACCGGGCTGTCATTTGCCGATCAAATCACGACCGTCAGCCCACGCTACGCTCAGGAGATCCAGGGCGAAGAGCAAGGCTGCGGGCTCGATGGCGTGCTGCGGCAACGCAGCAGCGTCCTCGCGGGCATTTTGAACGGTGTCGACTACTCGCAGTGGAACCCGGCCAACGATCCCCACCTCGCGATGCGCTACGACGCCACGAACGCCGCGCAGGGCAAGGCCGCTAACAAAAAAGCGTTGCAGCAAGAGCTGGGGCTCCCCGCCGCTCCGCGCCAACCACTGCTGGGCTTCATCGGGCGCTTGGCCGATCAAAAAGGGATCGACCTCATCGCCCAGGTGATTCGCGAAGCGGTTGAGACGCTCGACGCCCAATGGGTGCTGCTGGGGACCGGCGAGCCGAAGTACCACGAGCTGTTCTCGCGGCTCGCCGATCGCTATCCGCAAAAGATCGCCGTGCGATTGGAGTTCAGCGATCCCTTGGCGCACCGCATTGAAGCCGCGGCCGATATGTTCCTCATGCCGAGCCGCTACGAGCCGTGCGGCCTCAATCAGCTCTACAGCTTGCGATACGGGGCCGTCCCCATTGTGCGCGCTACGGGCGGGTTGGCCGATACGATCACCGGCACCAACGAAGAAACCTTTGCCGCCGGAACTGCCAACGGCTTCAGCTTCCACGAGTACAGCGCCCTGGCCCTCAAAGAGGCCGTGCAACGTGCCTGCCGGATGTACGAACAGCCCGAAGGCTGGGCACGCGTGATGTTGGCCGGCATGCGGCAAGATTGGTCGTGGCAGCGCAGCGCCAGGCAGTATGTCAGCCTGTACGAGCGCGTCTCGTCGCGGCAGTTGGAAACAGCTCGCGGCTAGCGGGCCGCGACGCCCCCCACGCATCAGATGCCTGAAGGCATAAGACCAGGGAAGGCGGTCTCTGGGTCGAACAGCGTACTTTATTGTCGCTGGTCATCGATCGACAGAACTTGATCACTCGCGAAGGACTGCGATGCAAGAGACTTGCCTGGCCTTCTACTGGCATCAGCATCAGCCCTATTACCCGGACGACGTCTCCGGCGAAAACCCCATGCCTTGGGTGCGCTTGCACGGCACCAAGGACTATTGGGGGATGGCCATGCACCTGTGGGAAGTCCCCGAGCTGCGGGCGACGATCAATCTCGTCCCCAGCCTGCTGGTGCAATTGCGCGCTTACACCGAAGCGGGGCGCGAAGACACGCACTTACGCATCTCTCGCGCGCCGGCCGATTCGCTCAGCGAAGAAGACCTGATCTACCTGCTCGACAACTTCTTCATGGTCCATCCGGACCAGATGATCCGTCCTTACCCGCGCTACCTCGAGCTGTATCAGAAGCGCGGCCTGCACGTCGATCCGCCGCTGCGGGCAGCGAAGCGCTTCCGCAAGCAAGACCTGCTCGACTTGCAAGTCTGGTCGAATCTCACCTGGATACATCCGCTGGCGTTCGAAGTCGATGCCGAGCTGGCGGCGTTCCGCGCCCGCGGCCGCAACTTCAGCGAGAAAGACAAGCAGTGGCTACTCGACCGGCAGTTGGATCTGCTGCGCGAAGTGTTGCCGCTGCACCGTCGCCTGGTCGAGCGCGGACAAGTCGAACTGACGACGACACCGTTTTATCACCCGATCATTCCGCTGTTATGCGACAAACGGCTCGCGCGCCGCGCCATGCCCGATGTGCATCTCCCCAAGCTCTTGGAGAGCTATGCCGAGGACGCCGAGAAGCACATTCGCCAGGCCGTGGCCTATCACCAAGAGCTGTTCGGCGTCAAACCGCGCGGCATGTGGCCCAGCGAGGGCTCGGTGTGTCAGGCGCTGGTGCCGATGGCGGCCGACGCCGGCATCGAGTGGATCGCCACGGATGAGCAGATTCTGTCGTGCTCGACCGACGGTTGGGTATCGCGCGATGGCGCGGGCTACTTGCGCAATCCGGAGATGCTCTACCGCCCTTGGCGCATTGAAGAGCGCGGCCGTTCGCTGCAAGCGATCTTTCGCGATCACGCCATGAGCGACCAGATCGGCTTCCACTATCAGCGCTTCGCCACGGGGCACGCCGTCGACGATTTCCTGGGCAAGGTCGACGCCATTGGCCACGCCACACGCGGCAAGACAGGGCACCGCCCGGCGCTCGTCAGCATCATTCTCGACGGCGAAAACTGCTGGGAGTACTACCCCGGCGGGGGCGTCGATTTCCTCCGCACGCTCTATCGCCGCATCGCCACGCATCCGTCCATCCGCTCGACCCGCGTTTGCGACTATCTCGATCGGCATCCGGCCAGCGATCGCATCGGGCACTTGTTCCCCGGCAGTTGGATTCAGCACAACTTTGGCATCTGGATCGGCCACCCCGAGTGCAACCGCGCCTGGGACGCCGTGACCGAAACGCGTCATTACCTGCTCGCCGCCGAGAAGTCGGGGCGCTACACGGCGCAACAGTTGGCCGGCGCTTGGCGCGAGTTGCAGATTGCCGAAGGGAGCGACTGGTTCTGGTGGTTCGGAGACGATCACAGTAGCGCCCAGGACGGCGTCTTCGATCGCTTGTTCCGCAAGCACCTGCAGAACGTGTATCTCTTGTTGGAAGAAACGCCGCCCCGCGAGTTGCTCAAGCCGATCTCGATGGCTCACCAGGCAAAGGCGCCCTATAGCGAACCGCGCGGACTGGTGAACGTCAAGGTCGACGGTCGCCGCACCTACTTCGAGTGGATCAATGCCGGGCGGTACGTTTGCGATCGGGGTCGCGGCGCCATGACGATGTCCGCCGATGGCCTGGTGAGCGATGTCTACTACGGCTTCGACACCGAGCGGCTGTACTTGCGCATCGATGCCCGCGGCGGCAGCGTCGCGGATCGACTGGCGACCGTCGACTCAATGCGAATCGCGTTTTTCGAGCCGGCCGGATTCGAGCTGTTGATCACGCACCCCACCAGCGCGCAGCCGATCTGGCAGTTCTATCACCGCGACGTCGCGGTGGCCGAGTCGGGTGTCGAGGCCGCGGCCGATTCAATCCTCGAACTGGCCATTCCGTTCACGAGCCTGGCGACCAGCACCGACGAAGCCGTGAGCTTTTACGTCGAGCTACTCGGCGACGAACAGGTGATCGAGCGCATCCCGCGCGAAGGGGCGATCGAAACGACCGTCCCCTCGCAAGAATATGAATTGATTATGTGGCAAGTGTAGTGCTGCCCCGGCGAGCGGCCGGAAGTCGCGGTTGTCGAGTGCGGGTCGCCTGGCGATCGCGCACTTGTGAGCAACCGCGACTCCCGCCCCCTTGCTCCCCAGGTTTGTGATCTCTTGCTGAAGTGAGACGATGTCGGAAGCCAGACCAGACGCACCCGAATTGCGCAAGGACCCCGTCTCCGGGCGGTGGGTCATCATTGCCAAGAGCCGCGCCAAGCGGCCGAACGATTTCGAACAACCGCCGGCGATCAGTCCCGGGCGCTACTGCCCGTTTTGCGAGGGGAATGAAGAAGCCTGCCCCGAGGAGATTATCGCCTATCGCCCGCACGGCACGGCACGCAACGACCGCGGTTGGCGCGTGCGCGTCGTACCCAACAAGTTTCCCGCGCTCGAGATCGAGGGGGATCTCAACAAGCGCGGCGAGGGGATCTACGACCTGATGCGCGGCGTCGGCGCGCACGAGGTAATCATCGAATCGCCCCGGCACGTACTGAGCACGGCCGATCTGAGCGCAGCGCAGATCGAAGAGGTGCTCTGGATCTACCGCGATCGGCTCGTCGACCTGAAGAAAGATCCGCGGTTCGTCTACGGCATGATCTTCAAGAACGTCGGCGCGGCGGCCGGCGCTTCGCTCGAGCACACGCACAGCCAGTTGATCGTCACGCCAATCGTGCCGATCAATGTCTGGGAAGAAATGACCGGCGCGCTGGAGTTTTTCAACTATCGCGGGCGCTGCGTATTCTGCGACATGATCCAGCAGGAACTGGCCTACGAAAAGCGGATCGTGCTCGACACGCCGGGCTTCGTGGCCTTCTGCCCGTTCGCCAGCCGCTTCCCGTTCGAGACGTGGATCTTGCCCAAATCGCACGCCAGCCATTTCGAGAATATTCAGAAACATGGTGTCGAAGAGCTAGCTGGCATCCTGCGGCAGACGATCGGCAAGATCGAGACGGCGCTCGATCGGCCCGCCTATCATTACATCCTGCACAATTCGCCGTTTGACACGCCGGAGCTATACCACTATCACTGGCATATAGAGGTCATACCGCGTTTAACGAAGCCAGCAGGCTTTGAATGGGGTAGCGGCTTTTACATCAATCCGGTCGGTCCGGAGGAAGCTGCGGCCTTCTTACGAGACGTTGAGGCTTTGGCGCAAGGTCGGCAAAACGTTCCGGTCAGAGAACCTGGGTAATCGAGCACGCTCAACCCCGAGCGTGCGTGTGCAACAAACCACCGAGCGACGTGTGGCGGAACACCTCGCTCTGGCGACACAACGTTGGCCCGTCGCGGATCGATCCGCTGCTGTGCCAGTGACGATTCGCCCGGGCTTCCGGCGCGCCGTCGGTCGGCAAGTCCCTCCGCCGCCGTCGGCTTCCTGGCTCGCACGGTTGCGGACCCTACGGATAGGTACATAGGGCATGGCTCCTCCGCTTCGCTTCGTGCTCGCGCTGCACAACCATCAGCCAGTCGGCAATTTCGACGGGGTGATCGAGCAGGCGTATCGCGAAAGCTATCTGCCGTTTCTCGATGTGCTGGACGACTACCCCAGTATTCGCTTCGCCCTGCACAACAGCGGCTGCCTGAGCGAATGGCTGGCCATCCACCATCCCGAATACTTGGACCGCATCGCCCGCATGGTGGCCGACGGCCGCGTCGAGCTCATCGGCGGCCCCTGGCAAGAGGCCATCCTGCCGATGCTCCCCAGTCGCGACCGCGTCGGGCAAATCCGCCAGCACACGCAGTGGATCGAGCGGCGATTGGGCGCGAAGGTCCGCGGGGCCTGGGTCCCCGAGCGTGTCTGGGAGCAATCGCTCGCCAGCGACCTGGCAATTGCCGGCATCGAGTATGTCATTCTCGACGACTTCCACTTCAAGAACTCCGGCCTGACCGACGGTCAGCTCTACAACTACTTCATCACCGAAGACGACGGCCACCTGCTCAAAGTGTTTCCCGGCAGTGAGCGTTTGCGCTACACGATTCCGTTCGCCGATCCACAGCAGACGATCGATCACCTGGTGCATCTGGCCGAAACACACCCCGGCAGCGTCGTGGTCTTCGGCGACGACGGTGAGAAGTTCGGAACCTGGCCCGGCACGCATGAGCACGTTTACACGCACGGCTGGCTGCGGCGCTTCCTCGACGCCCTGATGGCCAACCAGTCGTGGCTTACCATGTGCACCTTGGCCGATGCGGTGGACAACGTGCCGCCAGCCGGCAAAGTTTATCTCCCCGACTCAAGCTATCGCGAAATGACCGAGTGGTCGCTGCCGGCTGAGCAGATCGTCGACTACGACCGCGTCAGTCACGAGATGGAGCACGACTCGCGCTGGCCCGTGCTCAAGCGCTTTGTCCGCGGCGGCTTCTGGCGCAACTTCAAGGTGAAGTATCCCGAAGCCGACGAAATGTACACGCGGATGCTGGCGATCAGCCGGCGACTGGCCGCGGCCAGTGGCAAGGGCGCTTCGCCCGCGTCGTCCAATGGCGCCGGTTCGCACGTTCCGGCGCCGCACGTCAGTCCCTCGCTGGCCAGCACGTCGACCGCCGATCTGCTCGAGCGGGCCCGCGCCGAGCTCTATCGCGGTCAGTGTAACTGTGCCTACTGGCACGGGGCGTTTGGGGGCATCTATCTGCCGCACCTACGCAACGCGATCTACCAGCGGTTGATCGCGGCCGACAACCTGCTCAACCAGGCGGCCGGCCGCACGTGCCAATGGGTCGAAGCCCTGGCCGCCGACTTCAACCTCGACGCCCGGCAGGAAGTGCAGCTCGCTAACGACAAGCTACTCGCGCTCGTCGCCCCCTCGCGCGGTGGGCAAATCTACGAGCTCGACGTGCGGGCGATTGGCCTCAATCTGCTGGCCACGCTCACGCGCCGCCCCGAGGCCTACCATCGCAAGGTGCTGGCGGGCGTGCAGGCCGGTGGCGACGCGGCCGCCAGTATTCACGATCGCGTCGTCTTCAAGCAGGAAGGACTCGATCGCCGGATTCAATACGACAACTATCCCCGCAAGAGCCTGCTGGATCATTTCTTCGATCCCGAGGTGACGCTCGACAACGTCGTGGCCGGCAGCGCTCCGGAGCGCGGCGACTTTCTCGACGGCGTTTACGAAGCCCGCGTGCGCCGCAGCCCCACCGTGGTGCAGGTGCACTTGCAGCGGCAGGGGATGGTCCACGGCCATCCGATTCGTATTGCCAAGAGCATCACCGTCGAAGCCGGCAACCCCACGCTCGAAATCGTCTATACGCTCGAAGGGTTGCCGGCCGGTCAGCCGCTGAACTTCGCCATCGAATTCAATTTCGCCGGCTTGCCCTCGGGTGCCGACGATCGTTATTTCTTTGATCACGGCCAGCAGCACCTGGGGCACTTAGGCAGCCAGCTCGATCTGCACGACATGACCGACCTGGGGCTGGCCGACGAATGGCTCGGCATCGGCGTCGGGCTGCACGCCTCACGGCCGACCAGCTTCTGGACCTTTCCAATTGAGACGGTCAGCCAGAGCGAAGGGGGCTTTGAGCTCGTGCACCAATCCGTGGCGGTGTTCCCCCACTGGCAAGTCGTGCCCGATGCGCAGGGGCGCTGGGAGGTCGCGCTATCGCTGTCGCTCGACACGACCCAGGCCGAAAGCCGGCAGCCGCAGCGCTCGACCGCTGCCGCCACGATCTAACGTTCCGGCGGGCTGTCGTCGGCCTCACTCGCGATTCAGCGCCGCGCGCACGTCGCGCCGCACAATCAACCACGCGGTCGGCGCCACGACCAGCAGCATGCCCACCAGCGCCAGCAGCTTGAACTGCTTGTGCCAGATCACGAGATCCAACAGCACGCCCATCCCGACTTGCGAGAGGGCCACGACCGAAACCTTAGCCGGTGGACCGCCGCCAAATGCCTTGGTCAACAAAAATTGCCCGATCGTGCCCGATACACCTAAGCCCAAAAACAAGGCCAGCAAACGGGGCTCGACGACCGACGGGGTTGTGGGCTCCAAGTGACCGATCGCGGCCGCCGCGCCGCAAACCACCAGCGCGACACCCGAGAAATGGGCGACGACTGTCTCAGGAGCGACCTCTTTCAGCCGGTGCAGCCCAATCATCGCCAGGGCCGTGAAGAACCCGCCCCCCAACGCCGCCAAAGTGGCCAGCAGCTCGGTGCGGGCCTGCGGCTCGGGATCCGATTGCTGCATGCTCAGTTGCAACATCAGCACTCCAGCCAATCCCACCGCAATGGCGATCCAGGCGTCACGGCGCGGCGGCGCGCCGAGCATCGGCCACGAGAGGATCGCGATCCAGATCGGAAAAGTGTTCGTGAGAGTCAGCGAGCTCGATACCGGCAAATGCGTCAGCGCGTAAAAGTTGCAGAGCATGCTGCCGCTACCGGCCAGGCTCCGCAGCCATAGCGAGCGCGTTCCCCAGATCGGCAGCTTCGCGCCGGCGTACCAGACTGCCCCCACGGAGAACGCTACGGCCAATGCCGAGCGCACCGCCGCCACAATGCGCCAGTCAACCTCATCACCCAGCGCATGCGCGAAAGCCCCCATCGCGGCAAACGAGGTTGCGCCGCAGAGCATCCACACATAAGGAAGTGAGGACGCTGCCGT
Source organism: uncultured Planctomycetaceae bacterium (assembly GCA_964495375.1). Classification (GTDB taxonomy): domain Bacteria; phylum Planctomycetota; class Planctomycetia; order Pirellulales; family JAEUIK01; genus JAIESQ01. The sequence continues at coordinate 136,775 of CAZBWM010000004.1, forward strand.
GGAGCCGGTCGTCATGTGTGTATCGACCGGTGGTGCCAAAGCGGAAGACACAACCACCGGCGATCCTTTGTCCGACGACACAGCGGATTCGTCGGGCAGATCCACGTCGCCAAAATGCCTGCACTGAGGAGCGGTGGGAAGGAAGCGCGAATCTTAGCCGCGCGGCGCGCTTTCGACGAGAGGCATCCCGGCCGAAGCTAGGTTTGGCAGAATAAAACGGCCGGAACACATCTGGCCGACGGCGAATCGACGTTTACTCGCCGCGCTGCCGCAAAAACTCGTCCCAGCGAAGGAACTGCGGATCGCCATTGCGAAACGAGAAGACCGCGTCGGGCAGGGGGCGCCCGGCCCGGTCCCACGATGGCACCCGCACCAGGATCACACCGTCGGCCCGGCGCTCGATCTGCCAGCGCTGGCAGCAATCGCCCCCCTGCGTGGCTTCGGCTTGAGCGGTTTGTATCGCCGGGTACGACATGCTTAACGCGCGCAACTACGCACGCCGCGGAACTGCAATGGGTTGGCTGATCGCTTGGCTGAGTACGGTCGGCAAGAACAGCAGGCCACGGGGAGCGGCCCTATTTCACAAGAGCAGCGTTGGCGGGGAACAGATGGGCTGTCCAAGGCGGGAAGCCACCCGCGGCTCTCGGTTTCCTCTCGCCAGAATGTTAGCTTAGCCCTGCATAGGAGGGAAGAGGGACTTTTGGCCCCCCCAAGCGGGGCCGTGCGCCTCCGCATTTTGGCCCCGCTTGTCGCCAAAAAACGACATCCGCGCCCCTCACAACGTCAGCCAGCTAGCCCATTCCCCACAACCCGACGAGAAGACACTTTGGCCGCCCGTGAACCCAAGCCCGATTCCGAGCAAGCCCTGCGCCCCGCGCAAGCTTCGGCAGCGGCGCCGCGAGAATTGCCAGCCAATCTCGCCGAATTATGGAACCTCGCCCCGGGGATCACGTACCTAAACCACGGCTCGTTTGGGCTCACGCCCATGCCCGTGCTCGAAGCCCAGGCCAGGCTGCGCGGCGAGTTGACCGACGATCCCGTCGATTTTCTCTGCCGCCGCTATCAGCCCTATCTCAAGGCAGCGCTCGCGAAGCTGGCCGGCTTCGTCGGCACCTCTCCCTCGAACCTGGTCTTCGTCGACAACGCCACGACTGGCATGAACGCCGCGGCAGTCAGTCTGAGCGTGTCGGCGGGTGACGAGATCATCGTCGGCGATCACGAGTATGGGGCCGTGGCGCGACTGTGGCGGCAAGTTTCCCAGCGCGCTGGGGCGATCGTCCACACGCCGGCCATTCCGGCGCCGATCGACTCCGCCGACGCCCTGATTGATGCCCTGTTGCAGCCCTTGAATTCGCGCACGCGCGTGCTGGTCGTCAGCCACGTGACATCGGCCACGGCCGTGGTGTTTCCACTCGATCAAATGGTTGCCGAGGCGCGGCGCCGGCACGCGCAGTTTGGCGGCGGGCCGCTCTGGATTGTCGTCGATGGTCCCCACGCCCTGCTACAAGTCCCCTTGCAGATCGACCGGCTGGACGTCGACTGCTACACAGCCAGTTGCCACAAATGGCTCAGCGCGCCGATCGGTTCCGGCTTTCTTTATGCACATCCGCGCGTGCAGTCGCGGATTCGCCCGGCCCTGACCAGTTGGGGGACGATGCCGGCCGACGAGCAGGAAAACTTTCAAGGGGAGTTCCATTGGCCCGGCACGCGCGATCCCTCGGCCTGGCTGGCGGTGCCGGCCGCGATCGAATTATTCGCATCGATCGGCCTGGAACGACTCCGCAACCAGACGCACGACTTGGCCCGCTACGCCCGGGCGCAATTGAACGACCGGCTCGGGGCCGAGCCGCTCGTACCCGACTCGCCAGACTGGTACGCCTCGATGGTGGCCCTGGCCCTGCCCGAGCCCGCTGGCGCGGCCCTGGGCACTCAGGCAGCCAAGCGGCGGGCCTTGGGCTGGCAGCAGCAGTTGTGGGAGCGAGCCGGCATCGAAGTGCCGCTCAATGTTTGGGGCGGGCGGACCGTGCTGCGCGTCTCGTGCCACCTCTACAATCGCGCAGACCAGATCGATCGGCTCGTCGACACGCTCGCCGAAGTGCTGAAATCGCATCAGTGAACGCGGCGGCTTGCCCGCGGGGCTGGTAAACCTCGCGCAGGGTCTTACACCCTCGGGGTGCGCGAATCATCATGGAACTGTGGATCCTCAGGTCCGCGCGCCTGCCGCCTTGCCGTGCAACTCGTCTCCCGCGCACGGCGCCGATCCGGCTGTGCGAAACTCCTCGTCAAAATGTTCGTACGCGTGGGAACTTCTATGCTCGCTTCGGTCCTTGGAAATCGTCTTTCGACGGGCGCCTTGCTGGCCCTGCTGCTGAGCAGCACGTGGTTCGTACACAATTGCTTCGCTCAAGTAGCGGCGCCGGCCAGCGCGCCCCCACAGCCGCGCCCGCTGCGGCAAGTCGAGCTGCTACGCGCCACACAGTTGCGCGGCGCGCCGGTTGTCGATCTGGTGGGCAATCCGCTTGGCATACTCGACGATCTGCTGATCGAAGTGGAATCGAGCCGCGTGGCAGCGCTCTTGGTGCGGTCGACGAGCAATGACGCCGGTGACGATGTAGAAAGTGCTGTCGAAGCCGCGCCAATCAAAGTTGTGCCGGCGGCATTGGCAAACTATCACGTGGCAACCGACACTCGTCCGGCGACCGTGCAAATCACGATCCCCGGCGCAAGCACGCTCTGGCGCGATGCCCCGAAGTGGCCCCCCGTCGATGCGGCCGGCGCCCCGGTCACCGATCGATTGACCTGGCTCGACGGCATCTACCAGCATTTCGGCCGCGCCTGGCAGCGACCCTGCGTCGATCGCTGGTGGGGTTGGGGGCCGGGGGGTGACTACGACGCGCTCTTCACGCCCGAGCGCAACATCGAGCTGCGTGGCACGGTGCTCGGAGTCGCGGCCGTTTGGCCCGTCTGCGTCTCATCGCCGGGCGTGCGGCTCTGGATGGAGGTCGAAGGGCTCGTTTGGGGAATCGATCTCGGGCCCGTCTGGCATGTGGTCAACGAGGGCTGGGAGTTTGAGCCCGGCAAAGCGATCGAAGTTCGCGGGGCCGAAGCGCTGCTCACACCTGAGCGGATCGTGCTGGCGGTCGAAGTCAACTACGAAGGTCGCACGTTGCGATTGCGTGCGGATGATGGAGTGCCCGTGTGGGGTGCCGCGGCGCCGGTGGTCACTCTGCGGTTATTCGGCGAACTGGACTCGGTCAAGACTGTCGGCGGCGAAGCGCTCGGTCGTGTCGTCGACCTGGCCATCGATCCCGCAGGCTGGTCCGTGGCTTACGCTGCGCTCGGTTCGGCTGCCGATGCACAATCACTTACGCCGGTCCCCGCTTCGCTGTTGACGGCCGACCCAACCGGCGAGGGACTCCAGGTGGCGATTGGAGCACCGCCGCCGGCCGACGGAGCTGGCAGCAACACGGTGACCAAGATTGAGACTGCCCGCTGGGCTGACGCACTCGACGCGGCCTTCGCCCGGCGCGTGGCGTCACACTTTGGCGTGCCGTTCCCAGGACAGCCGGCCTGCACGCACGTGGCGACCAACTTCGCCCCGCGCGGTATGTTCGCGCACGCCCTAGGGCGCGTGATCGCAATCGAACCGTGCGCGGTGCCGGCCGGCGCGGCGCCTCCCGATCGCTGGACCCTCAAACTGCTGACCTCGGCCGGCCCCGCTTGGGTGACGTTCGACGCCGAGCCCGTGCGCAAAACCGATCTGGAAATTGCCATCGGCGACGTGGTGTCCGCCTGGGGTTGGCCCGATGTCACGCGACGCTGCGAACTGCACGCCGGCATTCTTGAAGCGGGCGGTCGCTACCTGCGCGTGCGCGACGCGGCTCCGTAAGACCACCTGCCGCTATCGCCGGCTGGAGAGATACGCCAGCAGATCGGCTAGCTCACTGTCGGACAGGCCGTGCACAACATCGCTCGGCATGATCGACTGCCGCGACGGCTCGCGCCGCACGACATCCTCGGCGTTGAGCAAGAACGTCGATCCATCCGGAGTCACGTACTGCTGCTGCACAGCGCTTTGCTGACCAGGCACAGGAATCGTCTCCGACACCAGCACGCCGGTGCGAACGAGCCCGTCGGTTGTCTCGATTGTCCAAGGGACGAACTGCGGGGCGATCTCGCGCGAGGGGTCGGCAAGCGACCGGTAGATTCGCCCTTTGCCTAGCGCGCCAATGCTCGACAAGTCGGGCCCGACCGCACGACCACGTCCTTCAATCTGGTGACACTTCCAGCAGCCGGCTCCGCGCGGATGAAAAAAAATCCGCTCGCCGACTTCGGACGAGCCCGCTTGTGCGTGACGCGCGAGCCGGTCGTCGAGGTCACCGGGCGTCGCTCCCTCGTTAGTCGTCGTCGCCGTGTCACCCGCAGTTGCCTTGCGCACGCGTGCCGCCAAGCGCTCGAGGTGAGAATCCCGCGCACCCAGATCGGCAAGCGTTGCCAACTCTGCGTCGCTGGGATTGCAGTTCGTCAGGCTGCGCAGGGCCTCGTCGCGCAGCGTCGCACTCGGCTCGGCGACCAGTTTCCACAGCAGCTCGCGGCAGGCCGCGTCGTCAGGCACGAGCCCCATAATTGCTTCGGCCCGCAGGCGCTCGGCCTTTGATTCGTCGGACGCGATTTTGCACAACATCGGCAAGCGCTCGGGCTCGGGGCGCTCGCGCAGCGTGCGAACGATTTCGAGCGCGAGATCCGGCTCGTTATTGGCGCTGTCCTGCAGTTCATTCAGCCGCTCGATTTGTAACGCCGGATGATCGGGCCGCAGCATTCGCAGGGCTCGAATCCGCAGCGGAGCCACGACACCCTCTTGGTTCAAGAGCGACAGCACGAACTGCTCGCCGGCAATCTCGTCGGACGGGCTGCGAGTGTCGCCGGCCAATCGTTCGAGCGACGCCAGGCACCCTTCGAACAACTCGCGCGAGCTGCCGGGGCGCAGCAACAGCCCGACAAGCAGAGGGCGAAGTGCCGTCAGCCGCGCTTCCCCCACGCCTTGTACGGCCGCAAACCGAATCGTCGGCTCGGCGTCGTTGCACAAGCGGGCCAAAACTTCGGGCCGGCGCGGATCGTCCGCGGCCGCTCGCACCAAGAGCACGCCTGCGATACGTTCTGCCGAGGCAGTCGATAGCGTCAGCGCGTGCCAATCCGCGAACGTGCCGGTGTGGTGGATGGCGCTCAGGGCAGCGCTACGGATGAACGGATCGCTGTCGGCCAGCGCGCCGCGCAGTATGTTTCCCGAGTCAGCCACGTTGAGTCGCGATAAAGCGGCGGCGCGAACCTCGGCAGCTTCGTCGCTCGTGGCCAGCTTTTCGACCTGCTGATGATTGAGCGCCGCGGCCGGCAGCGTACGCAGCGCCAAGGCGCGCAAGTCGGGCGAACGATCGGCCAAAACGACGACCACGTCTTCGGCCGACAATCGGTCTGCGGCCCGCAGCGCCTGATAAGCAGTCGCGCGCACACGATCGTCGGACGAGGTGCGCAGGGCTTCGACTAACGTGGCGACCTGCGCGTCGTCGCCAGTCGCCAGTTGCCGCGCGGCGCCCTCGCGCTCGGTCTTGATCCGGCTGTGAAGGGCCTGCTCGGCAGAAATTTCACCGGTTGCCGACGATAAGCCTGGTTTGAGATCGGCACTCGCCGGCCGGATCCGCCACACGCGCCCCTGGCCGTGTAAGTCGTACGATTTGTCGACCCAATCGCTCACATAGAGCGAACCATTGGGGGCCAGTGCGATGCCGACCGGTCGGAAGTCGTCGCCGCCGGTGACGATCGGCTCGGCCGTCGCGCGGAACGACGCCCCCTGCCGCTGGGGCTGAAACCGCTCGATGCGATGATCCCCCCAGCTCGTTTCCAACAGCGTGCCGAAGTACTCGGTCGGCAGCAAGTCGTGCTCGTAGGCCAGCAGGCCCGAGAGGGCCTCGCCGGTGCCGGCCATCATCCGCAGCGTGCCTGGCAACTCGCCATTCCAGGCCGTGAAGGGGTGTACCCCCTTACGACCGTTTCGATAGCGGTAGCCATAGTCGCCGTCAGGCACAACATGCAGCAGCCGGCACGGTGGCCGCGAATCGGGATCGTTATCGACCGCATAGAGCCGATCAAAAGCATCGCAAGCGACATGAAACGGATTCCAGAAACCCGTCGCCACCCGCACCAGCCCCGAGCCATCGGGCCGGCAGCGGTAGATGCTTCCCCCTTCGCCACCTCCTGCGAGCGCGGCGCCGTCGCTCCCGATCAGGCGATAGCTGGCGCCGAGGTTTTCCCCCAGCCCGAAGTAGACGTTGTCGTCGAAATCGAAGGCGAAGCCCGACAGCCCGTTGTGCGGATAGTCGCCGGCCGTGTCGAGCTTGGCGATGGAAACGTTCTCATCGGCCACGTCGTCGCCATTGGTATCGCGCAAGCGGAAGATCGCGGCGCGCGTCGCTACGAAGATCGCGCCATCGCGCGCGACCGCGATGTTCATCGTGAAGCGCGATCCCTCGAAAAACGTCCGCACGCGCTCAGGGCGTCCATCGCCATCGGCGTCGTCGATCAGCCGAATGCGATCGGCCGCGGGACCTGTGTACCCCTCGGGCCGAAAATGCGTGTGGCTTTCGACCACCAGCACGCGGCCGCGGGCGTCAACGGCCAGGCCTGTCGGCGTAACGATGTCGGGCGCGGCGGTGATTTGCTCGATCACCAGCCGCTCATCGAGCACGCGCGGCGGATCGGCCAGGCACGTCTTTGCGCCGGAGATCATCCAAGCGCTCAAGAGCGCGAAGCAACATCCGGCGCGATTTACGCGTGCCATGCATCAGCCCTGCCGTGGAGTCAGCCCCAACACGACATCGAAACGGGCCGCCAGCTCGCCGATCGTCGACTTGGGGATGGGAGCAAAGTCGACCGTCAGGGCCTCACGCTGCTTGGGATCGCGCACCGACTGGTAGATGAAGTCGCGGGCGTTCCCCGGATCGTTCTTCACGTAGCACTGCGTGGTGAACTTTTCCTGCTTCGGAACCTTGACCGCAAAATGAATGTGCGGCGAGCGGCCCGGGTAGGGGACCGGCTTGATCGTGCGGAAGTAGTACTCGCCGGTCGAGCCGGTCAAGAACCGCCCAAAGCCCTGAAAGTTGCCGTCGCGGCGATCGGCGTTGCCGCTCCCCGAGTGCAAGTAGGCGCCGTTGTTGTCGCACTGCCAGATCTCGACGATCGCGCCGCGGAGGGGCTGCCCCTGGGCGTCGAGAATGCGGCCCGTCAGGTGCGTGATCTGGCCGACGCCGGGGGTGATCGCGTCGTTGACGATCAGCAGGTCGTTGTCGGTATCGAGCGGCAAGTGGTCGGGGTAGAAGGGCCCCTCGGTTTGCCGCGGAGTGCGCACCAACTCTTCGGCAAAAGCGCCGCGCACGCTGAAGGCTGCCGCGGTCCAGGCCAACCCTCCCAAAAAACTCCGCCGCGTACCCGATTTCAAAGCCGATTGCATCGCTGACATCCGATTCTCCTCTGCTTCGCCGTGCGACGGCGGTTCGCGCCTCCGGCCGGGTTCGCCTAGGCGAAGATTTCCCGGCGCCGGGCTCCATCCCGACAAGTCACTGATCTGGATCATAAGCCGCCGCGCCGGTCGAAGCGAGATCGCTCTGAAATCACTCCGCCGACGAAATCGTTGGTCGCGGCACGATCGAACCTTATACTAAGGCCGACCCAAACCAAGGGGGAGTTCCCCAATGTCAGGCTTCGATCATCCTCGCTTCGCGCGACGCACCGCCTTGCAAGCTGGCGCGATCGGGCTGTTGGGTCTCGGCACGAATCACCTGGCTCCCCTGCGAGCGGGGGCCGCGCGACCGCGATCCAATGCTGACGCCGAGCTCGCAGGCACCTCCGCGGGCCCCACGCCCACCAGCGTGATCTACGTCTTTCTGTCGGGCGGATTGGCGCAGCACGAGAGTTTCGACCCCAAGCCCGACGCTCCCGAGCAAGTCCGCGGCGAATTTGCCCCCATCGCCACCCGCACACCGGGGCTGTTCATTAGCGAGCACTTGCCCCGGCTGGCCGCCAGCAGCGATCGCTGGTCGGTGATTCGCTCGCTGACCCACCCCTCGAACGACCACTCGCAGGGGCACATGATCATGCTCAGCGGGCGGTCGGAGATCCCGGTCGGCTTTGATCCGAACACACCCAAACCCAGCGATTGGCCGGCGCTCGCGGCCGTGGCGGCGTCTCAAGTCCGGCCGCGCAACAACTTGCCGCCGGCCGCCGTGTTGCCCGAGAAATTGATCCACCGCTCGGGCCGCGTGATCCCAGGCCAGTTTGCAGGCCAGATGGGGGAATCGCGCGATCCGTGGTTCATCGGCGCTTCGCCCTACAACTCGCAAACCTATGGCGCGTTTCCCACGCACGGCTTCCATCACGAGCGAGGTCTGGAGAATCCGCCAGAAATGGTGTTCCAGGCGCCGCAGCTCGCGCTCCCTGCGGGGCTCAACCGCGCTCGCGTGCTCGAGCGCCTCTCGCTGCTCTCCACGATCGACGGCCAGCGCGCCGCGCTCGAACAACTGGCCGCCACGGCCACGTTCGATCGGCATCGCGAGCAGGCGATCTCGCTGTTGGCCAGTCCCGCGGTTCGCGCGGCCCTCGACGTCACGAGGGCCGAAGACGCCCTTCAAGATCGCTACGGCCGCAACAGCTTTGGTTGGTCGTTGCTCATGGCGCGGCGCTTGGTCGAGGCGGGCGTGCCGCTCGTGCAAGTCAATCTCGGTAACAACGAAACCTGGGACACGCACCAGGCCGCCTTTCCGAACTTGAAGAACTTCTTGCTACCACCACTCGATCAAGGGCTGACCGCACTGTTCGACGACTTGCTGCAGGCGGGTCTCTTCGAGTCGACGCTAGTCGTCGTGGCGGGTGAGTTCGGCCGTACCCCGCGGATCTCGAAAATCCCAAGTGCCAAGTTGGCGGGGCGCGACCATTGGGGGGCTGTGCAAAGCGTGCTCGTCGCCGGCGGCGGCACCCGTGGCGGCACGGTCATCGGAGCGTCGGATCGCATCGGCGCGTTTCCGGCTGCCGATCCTCAGTCCCCCGAGAACCTCGCCGCGACGATCTACAATCATCTCGGCATCCCGGCCACGGCCGCCTGGCACGACGCGCTCGACCGCCCGCATCATGTTTACTACGGCGATCCGATCCGCGAGTTGTGGGGATAGCAGGCGGTTGCAAGATCGCGCGAAAATCGCAATCGCCGCCGCACACTCATTCGGCGCGGGGCTCAATCGTCGGTCGACGGACTTCCAGCCAGCCCACGGCGAACAGCACGGCCGCACCGGCCAGCCCCGCCAGCGACACGTAGCCTCCCCAGCGCACGCTCGGCGGGTCGAAGCGGAACTCGACTTTCGCGCGGCCCGCCGGCACCACGCAACCCATCAAGTCGCCGTAAGTGCGCACGACGGGCGTCGCCTCGCCGTTGAGTGACGCCCGCCAGCCGGGGTGCCAGCACTCGCCAAATACGAGCAACTGTTCGCTGGGCGCGTCAGTTGAGATCAGCGACAGGCCCGGGCGGTCGCTCACGAAACTTGCGCGGCCGGCCTGTCCAGCAGGACTACTCCGCAACTTCAGCTCGCGATCGACCAACGCCACTTGCGCGGGATCGATCTCCAGAATCTTTTGCGCAGGCTCGCTGGTAGCCACCGCGGCGGTCACCAGCCGAATGCGGGGAAGTGCATCGGGCACATTGCTCGGCGTGCGCCGAACTTTGATCCGCGCCGGCTCCCCCGGCGGGCCAGGCACCTCCTGCGACTGAACCTGGATCACCCACCGCGTGCTCGTCAATTTCTGGAGCAGGTGCGCGTGATCGCGCTGCAATTCGGGATCGCGCAACACCTCGAAACGCGGTGCCAGCGCCGCATAGCCCGAAGGCTGGCGCCCGCCCTGCAAGGCAATCTGATTCAGCTCTTCGGGGAACTTCGTCGCCATCCAGACTCGCCAGAGCGGGTCGCGGGCCGTGCTGTCGATCGGGGCCGTCAGACTGGCGAGGTGGCCGGTCGGCATATTGCGCGACGCTCGCCAGGTGTGCGCGCCAACGTCGACGATCGTAAACACCACCAAAGCAGCGGTCGCCCAACGCTGGCCACTCGCGGCCGCGCATAGCAGTCCGACAACTCCCAGCGCCAGCGCCAAGTTACCGGCCGAAGGCCAGAACCCGGCCCAGCGCCAAGCGACGCCGGCCACGACGACGTCGCCGAGCAAAGCGGTCACCAGCGCCAGCGCAAGCGTCGACAGCGGAACAAGCGCCAACCAGGCCAACCGCTTCCAACCAATCTGCACCGACTTCGCGGCCACGCGCCACACATCGGCCAACACGCACGCGGCCAGCAAACTGAATCCCAAACTGGCCACGACGATCGTATGAAACGCGCTGCGAAACAATCCCACGACCGGGATCCGCAGCACAATCCAGTGCAGCGGGCCGAAGTAGCGTCCCAGGCTCAGCGCGACGGCGATCAACCCGAGCGCCAGTGACGCCCACGCCAGGCCACGCCACGGCTCCATCGCCCGCCCGCGAATCACGAGCCAAACAATCGCTGCCGGCAAAAACATCCCCAAGTACAGCTCGAACGCGCCGCTCCATTCGCGCTCGCCAATCAACTCGCCGGCCGGCGGAATGCGGTCGGTGAAGATCGAGGGAGCCAGATATTCAAACAAGTGGGCGGGATGGATACCGCCGGTCGAACGAAAACTCTCGTCGGCGCCAGCCCGTTTCGAGAGCTTCAGCGCTTCGTACGTCGGCAGCCATTGCACGGCGCCCATCGCCAGCCCGCAAACCAGCGCCGCGCTCAGTTGTGCCAAGCGCCAACGATTGACGCACGCCGGGAGCCGCACAGCGACGTACCACCCACCGACCAGCGCCGTGAACCACATGCTTTGCGGATGGCCAAGCAGAAACTGCGAACCCGTCAACAGCGCGATCGCCAGCGCCGCGCCGGCCGCCTGTCGCGAACTTCTCGTCGTCAGCAGCACGTCAGTCACCCACAGCAGCCAGGGGACGTGCGTCATCGTCGCCATCAAATTCGGATGGTCGAGATGATTTATATTGAATCGGCACATGGCGTAAAGGAACCCGCCAAACAGCGAGGGCACCACCGGCAACTGGCGCCGGCGACAAAACAGATACGTGCCTGCGAACAGCAGCGGGTAGTTGATCAACAGCTCGATATTGAACGCCGCGACCAAGGGGAGCAGGCGATACAACAGCCAGTGCCCGGGATGAAAGATCCCCGTTTGCCCGTCGCCATGCAGATAAAATCCGCAATAGATGTAGGGCCACCAGATCGGGTTGTCGCCGCGCTGGAGGCAATCGGCGTAGAACTTGCGGATCGGCAGGTTGAACGATTGCAGGTCGCCGCCGGTGTAAACGTTGCCGCGCAGCCAGGGCGCGGCCAGCATGCCCAGCAATACCAGGGCCGAGATCACCAGGGCCGCCCCGCTCGCCCAAACAAGGCTTTGCTCCGAGACCGGCCTCACAAGGGTCTCGGTCCCCCTTACCAGGTCGGCCGATGGCCGCGAAGTTGCCGCGGCGGTTGGCGTCGGTTTCTTGCGAGATTTGCTCATGCACTACCAGAATGGTCCCTGACAACGAAGCAGCTCGCCCCACGGTTCCGCACGGCAACCGTCATTTGCGGAGTTACTGCGTATCGTGTGCCGGCGCGCTCGGCTTGTCCAGCACAGCGACTGAATTCGCCGTGCGTGCGGCAAAACGTTGACAACGCACGCGCACTGCCGCCATAGTAGCGCTCTGTCGCTTTCAAGGTCGCCGCCAGGCATTCATTCCGGCGACTGTGACTATCCCAGGAGATCGCATCGATGGCCGCACTCGATCGCCGCGAGTTTCTTGCCCATTCGTCGCAGACCGGCATCGGGTTAGCGGCCGGCGCCGCGCTGGTCGGCGCCGCCCAGCAAACCGTTGCGGCCGATGCTCCCAGCGCCAAGCCCGTCTCACCAAACGAAAAGATCGTGCTGGGGATCGTCGGCGTCCGCGGGCGTGGCAGCATGCTCGGCCCCGACTTCGCCAAGCGCCCCGATTGCGAAGTGGCCTACATCTGCGATGTCGATTCATCGCTGCATGGCTCACGCGCCAAGGCCATCGAAGACGTCCAAGGCCGCGCCCCGCAAACCGTGCAAGACATCCGCCGCGTGCTCGATGACAAGGCGGTCGACGCCATCGTGGTGGCCACGCCCGACCACTGGCACGCCCTGGCCACGGTATGGGGCTGCCAGGCCGGCAAAGATGTCTACGTCGAGAAGCCGGCCAGCCAATCCCCCTGGGAAGGGCGCAAAATGGTCGAGGCCGCGCGGCGCTACAACCGCATGGTGCAATTGGGCACGCAAAACCGCAGCGCCCCCTACGACATTCACGCCAAGGAGTACATCGAGAGCGGCAAGCTGGGGCGCATCCACATGGTCAAGGTCTTCAACATGAAGAGCTGGCCGAACGTGCAACCGGTCCCCGATGGGCCGGTCCCCAGCGGATTGGATTACGACATGTGGACCGGGCCCGCGCCGTCGGCCGCGTACAACGCCAACTATCACAACGGTTGGAACCACTTCTGGCGCTTCTCAGGCGGAGACATCATCAACGACGGCGTCCATCAGATCGACCTGGCCCGCTGGCTCGTCGGCAAGGAGTATCCCAAGAGCGTCTACTCGGTCGGCGGCCGCTTCGACGAACAGGGGGCCTTCGAAACGCCCGACACGCAAGTGGCCGTCTACGAGTTTGACGACCTGGTGATGATCTTCGAGCTGACGCTCTACACGCCCTACATGATCAAGAGCGACATGGAGGTGCGCAACCGCCCAGATTTGTTCCCCTACTGGCCGCAGAACGCTGAGCGCATCGAAATCTATGGCAGCGACAAGATGATGTACGTCGGCCGGCACGGCTGCGGCTGGCAGGTGTACGATCGGCCGAAGAGCCGCCTGCCCGTGCTCGTCGATCAAGAGCACGGCACCTTCCCCGATCCCGAGCACAAGGAGAACTTCTGCCAGTCGATCCGCACGCGCGAGTTGCCGAGCGCCGATATCGAGAAGGGGCACCGCAGCACGCTGTTGTGCCAGTATGCGAACATCAGTTACCGGATCGGCGGGCAGAAGCTGCTGATCGATCCCCAGACCGAGACCTGCCTCACCGCCGAAGGCAAGCCAAACGCTGAGGCGAACGCTCTGCTGCGGCGCGAATATCGAACGCCATATACGATTCCCGACGTGGTGTAGCCCAGCGCGCGAGCGGCGCAGGCCATTGGCGATTCTGAGATCGACCGCAGCTAGAAACCGAGAGCCGTGGTGGGCCAGCCGTTGTGGGCCAGCCGTTAGACCGCCCCCACGGTCGTCTGCATCTGGCAAGCATGGGTCACGCGGTTGCGGCCGTCGCGCTTTGACTGATAGAGCGCGTTGTCGGCAGCCCCCAGCAGTTCGGTGCGGGTAGCGACATCGCCGTCCGTCGTCGCGACGCCGAAACTGGCCGTCACTTGACCGAGCGACCAGGGGGCCTCTTCAATTGCTTGCCGCAAGCGCTCCGCAAAGGTATGCGACTGACGCTCATCGCTCCCGGGGCAAAGAATGGCAAACTCTTCGCCGCCATAGCGCGCGACGAAGTCTCCGGCCCGTGCCCGATCGCGCAGCAACCCGGCGAAGCTGCGCAAGATCTCGTCGCCGGTCGGATGCCCCTGCGTGTCGTTCAAGCGTTTGAAATGGTCGATATCCACCAAGAGCAGCGATAGCGGCGCCCCTTGGCGACGCGCGATCGTGAGTTCGACAACCAGTCGTTCCTGAAACGCGCGATGATTACCGACGCCGGTCAGTCCATCGGTCGCCGCCAGTTGCGTCAAGCGATCATTGGCGGCCTGCAGTTGCAGATGCTGTTCCTCCAACGTTTGCCGCGCTCGCAGCAATTCGGCATTGCGCCGGGCAAGCTCACGCTGGGTGTTCACCAGCTCGTTATTCAGATCGGTCAACTGCGTCAGCAATTCGCGTTCGCGATCGTCGACACCAGATTGCCGCTGAACCTGCGCCTTGACGGCCGAACGAAGCGAGTTGAGATGCTGGTTGTTGATCTGCATCAATTCTTCGCTGAGACGGGAAACGCCTTCGCGCGACGGAGACCCACAAATGAACAGGCTCCCGTCGCTTTCGCCGCCAGCGAGAAACAGCCCCCTGACCTCCTGGCCCTGCCGAAAATTGATTTCCCAGCTAAACGCGGCATGTTCGTCGCGTAAGACGCCCAGAAACCGCTGCGCCTTGTCGAGACTGGATGCATCGACCAGATCGAGTAGATGCAGTGGCGAGGCGACCTCGAACAGGCCGAGCTCGTCGCGAATCACGCGCAAAATGCGACCGTCGACGTCGCATTGCAACATAATGCCAGACGCAGAAACGCTAGCGGCCATTTTGGGGCTCTCCGAGGAATGTCGAACGGTCCTGACGCGCACCAGGTCAGCGCACGCCGAGCGCTAAACTGCCGGGCAAAGTTCGTCGGCGACGCGAATCGCATCCAGCGCGTCGCACGCCGTGGCATCGGCGCCGGTCTTGCGCCAGAGCGTACCGCTGCAACGAAAGGCGTGGCCGCCGACGATGATCTTCACACTCTCGCACTCATGGCGCTCGCGCACGTCGCGCACCAACTCGGTCACCTGTCGCAGCTGCCCAGGCATGGTCGCCGAGATACACAACACGCTTGGCTGGCGCAGGCAAATGGTGTCGACCACGTCCTCGGTCGGAGTGTCGGCGCCGAGATAGTGCGTGTCCCAGCCGTGCATTTCGAACAGGTCGGCCACCATCCGCACGCCCAACTCGTGCAGATCCCCTTGCACGGCGGTCGCCACGAGGGTGCGACCACGGCGTTCGCCCGCGAAGACGTAGGGGTAAAGCTGCGACATGATCAACTGAGTGGCGGCCGTGCAGTAATGTTCTTGGGCCACCGACAGGCGATTGACCTGCCAGAGCCGCCCAATCTCGTACTGGCAGCGTTGGAAGACGTGCAGGTAAAGATCTGCGACGGGTGTGCCACGCTCGGCCGCGGCCAGTATGAGACAACTCGCGCCGCGTCGGTCTCCGTCGAGCAGGCGCTCGAGGTATTCGCGCGCCAGGCCAGCGAGTGGCGCCTGCGGATCGTCGAGAAAGGAGCGGGGTTCACCGGTACCCGACCGGGGTAGACCCGCCAAGCTCTCGTCCAGGAGTCGACACACTGGGTCGAGCGGGTCGTCGGCGGACCGGTCGGCGAAAAACTGTCGCAGCGCGACCAATTCTTCGCGAAAGCGCCGCGTGGAGACGCCATGGGCTTCGCTGTATCCTCGCGCCCAATCCAGGTAGTCGCCAAACATCTCCGGCGAATCGACGGCCAGGGCCTCGGAAATATGACTGAGGTGGTCGGCAATGCGCGACTCAACACTGGCCGACGCGACCGTGTCGCGGTGGCCGCTGCTCCTCAACGAGTCCGAGCAAGTAGCCGCCACTCGTTTGGCGATCAGCAAACGTTGTGTCCCCAGCCAGTCGCTGGTTTGGATACAAGTCGACATCGTATCTCTCCCGCTGTAACCCTTTCATTCGCGCTGGCCCCTACTTTCAACACGCGTAGCATCGGCGGCGTCGCGATCGAACGCCGTCGGCTCGCCAGTGCGAGTCTAGCTCACAGGGAGAATCGCGGAGGGAAGCGCGCCAACGACGCGCCTGAAACGGGGAGAGAATGGGCTCTAGCGCGGAAAAATCGCGCCAGGCGCAAGCTGGTGTGCTCCGAAGCAAACAATCGCCTGGTCTGCTACCGGCAAGGCCGCATCGCCACGCCGGCTGAGCTAGTGGCGCGGCGCGATGCGCGGGTTACCATGCGCCGCAACTAGATCGCGGCGGCCTAGTCCAGCCAGTCCTGTTCCTTGAGCCGCTGGGGCACGTACGTCTCCGTCACGTAGCTGATGTTCTTGGAAATCAACGACTCGACTTCGAGCTTGAAGGCGTTCTTGAGCATCTGCTCGATCTCTTTCTGCCAGGGCTTTTTGTCGGCGAACCAGGGGTAGGCCGCGATCTGCTTGGCGCGCTTGATGTCGGTGTCGTTCAGGCGAATTTGCACCGACGGCGACAGCTCGCAGCGCGTGAAGTCGATCGATCGCAGGCCCAGGTACTTGGCCCCCGGCACAGCCATTCGCTTCGACTCAAAGGCCAGATTGATCGAACCCTGCTTGATCACGCTGTAGATGTAGTACCCCCACGGATCGTTATCGAGCAAGCAGTAGACCGGCAAGTCGAGCTCATAGTGCAGCCGGTTCAACAGCCGCCGCACGCCGCGCGGGGGCTGCCCACCGCCGTGCGTGAGAATGCAGTTGTGCTTGAGCCAGAATTTGTCTTCGTTGAAGCGCCGCCAGACCGTCCCTTTTTCGACGTGCAGCACGAACTTGGCTTTGTTGTTCTTGAACTGCACGACGTCGGGCTCGACGATCGACGGGATGCTGTACCCGCCCGAGCCCATGCGCGAGCAATCGATTTCGTCGCCGGTGTCGACCAGCGTG
The DNA here is from genome assembly GCA_964495375.1 of uncultured Planctomycetaceae bacterium. GTDB lineage: Bacteria > Planctomycetota > Planctomycetia > Pirellulales > JAEUIK01 > JAIESQ01. The sequence goes on from CAZBWM010000004.1 coordinate 153,331, forward strand.
ATCGGGCCGACGATGCTGCCGGCTTCCTTGGCGAACAGGTGCAGCTCTTCACGCAGGGCGTTGAGCGTCACTTCGACGTCCTCGATGATCGCGTCGCACTCACCCTGCTCGTCGAAGGTGTCTTCCTTGGTCCCTTCGATCGTGTGCTTCAGCAGATAGAACAAACCTCGCAAACTGGTCGTCTTGCCTTCGGTGATCAGTTGCTTCGAGCCCTTGGCCACGAGCAGCGTCTGCATGTAGCTCTTGGCCTGCGACAGATTGAACAACTGCCGGCGCGTGGTGTTCTTGCCCATCTCGATAAAGCGCTTCTGCTTGTTGAACTTGACGTTCGACAAGGTGCGGCTGGGAATGTCGAGATACGGGTCACGCTTTTTTTCGGCGGCCGTTTCCACACCGCCGGCCAGGCCGTGGATCTCGCCCATCGTTTTCTTGTCGCGTTCGTTGAGCTTGACGCGCGGAGCCGCGGTCGCGGAGTTGCCAGTGGACGCTTTGCTGCGGGCTTTTTTGGCCATGAGATGTTAATCGCGATTTATCAGAGTGAGTTCGTTGGTTGCTAAAGAAGCCCAGGGATTGCCATCCCTGGGCTTGAGTCGTTAGCCGCGCTTCTTCGCCGCCGACTTCGCTCTGGGTTTCGATCCCTTCGCGGCCGGCGTGGCAGCCTCTTGCTCGGCGCCGCTGCCAGCATCCGCGGCCGCGCCGGCATCGGCGCCACTGCGATCGATAATCAGCACGTTGTCGCCGAAGTCCTGCTCTTCTTCCCCCTCGACAAAGTTCCCCTGCTTGTCGACGCTCAAGTCGGCGTGCAGCGTCTTCACCTTGGCGACCGCGCACAACTGGTCGTAAAGTTGCTTGGTGCGGCTGTCGGGGTAGTCCTTGATCACGGTCACCGCCTCGGCGATCTCGCTCAGATACTTGAGGAAGGTGTTGCGCCGCGCCCCGGCGTCGCGCACCTTGAGCTTGCGCCGCATGTACAGGCCGAGCTTGCGGCCAATCGCTTGCAAGGCCAGGCGCAGTTCACGCTGGATCTCGGGATAGCTGGCGATCGCTTCTTTCGATTCGCTCGTGAACGGCACCCAAACGCTGGCCATGTGCACCATGATGGTGACGGGCCCGCTGGGTAGCGAATTGCGCGACTGCGTCAGCCCGTAAGCCCGCCAACTTGTGCCGAGCACGGTTTGCGTGATGGCGCAGGCGCCCTGCTGAAACTGCAGCGGCACGCGATTGGCGAACCGCTGCACGTTCATGGTTTGCCCCTCTTCGAGATTGACGCTCTGCAGGGCCTCGTGCAGTTTGAGGATCTCTTTCGGCTTGAGCTTGCTTGGGGTTTGCCGAGTGCCGAGCCCCGACTCCTTGACGATTTTGTTGGCCCCCTCCATGCCGATCCCTTGGAAGGTCGTGGCCAAAAACTGCCGCAACGTGCGGGCGTCACTCTCCTGCAAGAAGTCGGTCAATTGCTCCAGCGACACGCGGGCCGCCGACGGCGCGCCGCCATAGGCCAGCGCCGCTTCGATCACGAACGGGTTGCCCCGATACACGGCCGGCGGACGCGTGACCGCCACGTAGAAGTCCCCGGGCACCACGTGGTGCAACCCCTTCAGCAGCCGCTGCTCGCCGATCGGCACGATGCAATCGGTCGATGGCGGGGGAATCCGCGTATCTTGCAGCGCCTTGTAGAGCGCTTCGGCCTCGTGCCGGCCGACGCGATGCACGTTGGCTCGCGTGCTCAGTTTGGCGGTTTCACAAATGCGCTTGGCCGTGCTCGAACTGACACGTGAAAACGAGCTGCTCAAGAACTGCGACAGCGACATCGGCTTCGAGTCTTTGAGCATCGTGACCAACTGCCCCAGCTCGATGCCGTAAGGGTGCGGCATGATCTCCTTGGCTTCGGGGGGCAGCTCTTCGGTCGAGCGTTCGTATTCGGTTACGTTGTCCTCCGGATCGACGTAGTGCAGCTTGACGTGCGGGTTGGCGATACACGTTTGTGCGAGATACTCATCAACGCTGCCGCGGCCGCGCTGGTAGCGGGCTTCGAGCTCAATCGTCACGCGGGTGCCATGCTCGGTTTCGTTCCATTCGATGGCGTGCTTTTCCATCGCCGCCTGGCCCGCCGCACCCGGCGGCACGTCGACCCCCTCCCCCTTGCCATTGAGAATTTCCGGGCGGTTGATCTTCGTATTGATGGCGATCTCGTAGTAGTGCGATGGCTTCTTGGGCGAAACCTTCGACATGATCTTGACCGGCTTGCCCGTGGTCAGCAGGCCATACATGCCGGCAGCGCTGATGCCGATCCCTTGCTGACCGCGGCTCATCCGCAAACGATGAAACTTCGAGCCGTAGAGCAGCTTGCCGAAGACATTGGGAATCTGCTGCTTCAGGATGCCTGGCCCGTTGTCCTGCACGCCGACCTGAAAGCGGTTCTCGCCGGTCTGACGAATGTGGACCCACACCTCGGGCAGGATGCCGGCCTCTTCGCACGCGTCGAGCGCGTTGTCGACCGCTTCCTTCACCGTGGTGAGCAGCGCCTTGCGCGGATTGTCGAAGCCCAGCAGGTGCCGGTTCTTGGCGAAGAACTCGCTGACGGAAATGTCTCGCTGGCTAGCGGCCATCGACTGGGCTGTGGCCCGGCGGCGCGACTTCTTGCCGTCGCCATTGTTTTCAGTGGCCGGCGCGGCGGCCTCCTCGTCGTCGGCTTCCTGGCCGCCGCTCTCAACTTCGTCGGTTGTGGCCACGGCCTCCTCGGCCGGTTTCGCGCGGCGCGCCCCGACCGCTCCATTGGACGCGTGACCATTCGCCGCGGCCGCTTTCGCCGCCGGCACCGATTTCTTGCGAGCTTTCGAGACTGCCAAGCGCTAACTCCCCAACTTCGAAAACAGACAACGGTCGAACCTCAAGCCCCCCAAAGCCTGACCACCCGCAGCAATCCACCATCCGACTGCGCACGGCAACGCCCGGCAGGGTAACAAAGATTGCGTCGGCCGAAAATCGATCGGCCGCTCGGTCCTCCCCTGACCGTAGCAAGTCCTCCGTTGACCCTGGCGCCGGCTGGCCCGCGCACGCTGGCGCCCCGGTTCGGCATCGCGTAACGCCTGCCGCGCGGCGTGCGCCGCAGCCCCCAGGCACACCTACCACCCGCTTGTCGTAAGGGTGGTGGCGATTATAGCGGCTGTATGGTCAGAAACCCAAGGCCGCTCGCCGTTAAACTTGATATGGCAAGCTCTTCTGACACGCCCGGCACACAAAGATTCATCCCTGCGACCGGCCGTAACCGAGATTGTTTCTGGCTGCCCGAAGCGTGGTCTTCGCCGACCGCATCGCCACCGCGGCGCCCACCCAAAAACCTCTCCGACCCAGAGGAGCTCGCCGATGTCGACGACGAAACTCAACCCCCGCACGCTCTTGCTGCCAGCCTTGCTGACGATGGCCGCGCTGCTCGGCCTGGCACAGCCCGCCGCCGCGCAGGGCTACCGGCCCGGCACCACGCGGCCCGACCTGTTCTACAACTACTACGTCGGTCCCTCGCCGACCTATGGTGGTGTCCCGGCGCAAATGTACCTGTCGCCGCGCCCCGTGCCGCCGCACGTAGGGCACACCTGGATCACCTACCAGCCGCTGATGCCGCACGAGTTCCTCTACACGCACCATCGCAAGTACTACCGGCACTTCGGCACCTCGAATGACGAGCTCGGCCCGCTCGAAACCGGGCACGGCTGCGGCGCCGGTTGCTGCGGCCCCGGTTGCGGCAACTGCTGCACCACCTGCTGCAAGAAGCCCTGCTGCTGCCGGCCCGAACCGGGGACCACCATTACCCGCGTCCGCTGGGGACACAGCTGCAAAGACGAAATCCCATGTTTCCCAGGCTGGCAATGCCGCAAGTGGTAGGGGCCCGTGCAAGATTCGATTGGATGATCAACCTTCGCGGCCGCATCACCCGTGATTCGACCGCAGCCTCAGGATAACCAACCATGACCGCGCGACAGTTGCGATTGGCTGTTTTGCTGATAACCGCCTGCGCGTCGTTTCAAGCGGCGCAAGGTTTCGAGACGAAAGCCGCCCGGCGCTGGCGCTACCGCGCCGCCGAAGCGGCCAACATCTACACCTGGCACGGCGATTATTACCACACTGCCTGGGGCCGCCCCGTGGCCTTGGTGGTGCCTCCGACTGCGGAACTGCAAACCGACTACCACTGGGGCGTCGGCGGAACCCGCGTCACGCCGATCTATCACCAGTTCTCGCGCGGTTATCCCGGCGTCGTCGAATCGACAGGACCACCATTCCGCGGCACGCCACGCTGGCCCAGCGACACCGACCAGTTCGGCGTCTACTACGTTCGCGGACCTTGGTAGCCTGCCTGCCGGGGCCAAGGGGGGCCACAGGCCTTGGCCAGGCGCCACAAATTAAACCACGACCTGCCGTCAGGCCCGCAAAGCTTGCCAGTCTCGTGGGCGATGATTGAATCGGCGCCGCGTCGGCGTCCGATGCTGATAGCAGATGGGCATCCAACGAGGGGGTACTCGTTGACGCCGTTATCGCTTGATCGACACCCTAGAACGAAGGGAGCGCCCCGCATGTCGCTTCCAGGCATTGAACTGATCCTCGGCGTGATCCCGATTGTCGCGCTGATTCTATTGGTCAAGCTTCGCCCGGCCGAACGCTCGCGCAAGTGGCACGGCTAAAGCGCCGCTTCGCGCCGGGTGCCACTGCTGGCTTGCCCAGCAGTGTGGGGATTGGAGTCGTTCCGGCGACGGTGTCAGGAAGCGCCGAGCTTGCGAGTGCCGGGGACTGGTACATTTTTCGGTGAGCGACGTTGCCTGCTCGTACTCGCCTCGGCCGAAAACATGTACCTGTCCCCCTCGGAAGTTTGCGCGATCCTGCATTGCTCCTCGGCGCGCCGGGTACTGGAGTCGTTCCGGTGTTGGTGTCTGGAACCGCCGAGCTTGCCACGATCAAGCGCCCCGCAGGTCGTCGAAGGTGGTTCCTGACACCGTCCCGCTGGCGCGGCTCTTCGTGCGACGCGGCGCACCAACACCAGCCCGACGCGCAGCAAGGGCGATTGAGGTTGCCTTGCCGATTCGCGTCGCACGCGCAGCGACGAGACCCTCGACCTCTTGAACGGCAACGCCGTGACCGTTAATAGCCAGGTGACGGAAGCCCTTGGTCTCATCTTCAATCCCGCAGGGATTGCATCTTGTAGCCCAGGGTTGCGAGCTTGCGAGCTACCCTGGGTTGCGGTCAACCGGAGCCGTCTACCCTGCAAGGGTTGCA
>CAZBWM010000005.1:0-150875 GCA_964495375.1 uncultured Planctomycetaceae bacterium
CCGAGGAATATCGCCGCGGCGGCTATGAATCGAGCGTCAGTTTCTACGGCGAAACCTTGGGAGACACGATCGTCGCGGGGGCCATCGCTGGCGTCCGTGAATTGGCGAAGTAACGCCCGAGAGCCGCAGATTGAATTGTCGACGAAACGCGTGTGGAGACGCCCCTGCCGGCAAGGTATGCTAACTTGCAGCCCAGCACTCATCTTGACGACCGGGTGTGCCGTGGGGGCACTCACGCAACTGACATGACATCAGGAGAGAAGGCATGTCGAGCCAGCAGAACGCAGTCCAGCGCCGCCAGTTCTTGAAGACGGCGCTGTCGGCCAGTGCCGCGATCGCGATGCCGCAGATCATTCCCAGCTCTGCCCTGGGGCTCGACGGCGCGATCGCCCCCAGCGAGCGGATCGTCGTCGGCGGTATCGGCATCGGCAACCGCGGCACCTACGACCTTGGCTGCTTCCTCGAACAAAAAGACGTTCAGTTCGTCGCCGTCTGCGACGTGAAAGAGTCGCGCCGCACCGCGGTGAAGAAGATGGCCGACGACCAGTATGGCAATCAAGACTGCGACATGTATGGTGACTTCCGCGAACTGTTGGACCGTAGCGACATCGACGCCGTGCTGATCGCCACCGGGCCCAACTGGCACGCGACTGCGGCCATGTACGCCGCCCGGGCCGGCAAGGACATGTACTGCGAGAAGCCCTGCACGAAGAACATCTCGCAAAGCCTGATTCTCCGCGACGTGATGCGCCGCACCGGGCGCGTCTTCCAGGCTGGCACGCAGCGGCGCAACTTGCCGCACTTCGCCTTCGCTTGCGAACTGGCACGAACCGGCAAGCTCGGCAAGCTGAAGCGCGTCTACGCACATCCGGCCGGCATGACGGCAATGGTCAGCGGCTGGCTCCCCGCCGAGCAAGAGCCGTTCAACGACGTCGTCGATTGGAACATGTATCTCGGCCCCGCGGCCTGGCGCCCCTTCAACGCCAAGCTGCTCGATGGCTTCAATTTCGAGAAGGGGGGCGGGCTCGTCGGTGGTGGCGTGCTCGAGTGGGGATCGCACTGCGTCGATCTCTGCCAGTGGGCCGTGGGAGACGACAAAGTTCCCATCGAATACAACCCGCCGCAGGATGGGCAGATCGTCGCCAAGTATGCCGATGGCGTCGAGCTGGTGTTCCGCGAGACCGGGTGGATTCCGCTCGGCTCGTGCCCGGTCCGCTTTGAAGGCGAAACCGGCTGGGTCGAAACGGGCGACAGCGGCAAGCTCGTGCTGAGCTCGCCCGAGCTGATCGCCGGGCGTGAGGTCGCCGAGATCGGCGGCTATCCGGCCACGTTCCACGTCCGCGATTTCCTCGATTGCGTGAAGTCGCGCAAGTTGCCCAAGGGGAATGCCGACGCGGCCTGCTCCGCGCACATCGCCTGCCATGCGGCGAACATCGCCATCTCCCTCGATCGCAAGGTGACCTACGACGAGAAGAAGAACGAGTTCATCGACGACGAACAAGCCAATCGGTTGCGTAGCGAAGCGCTCCGCGAACCGTGGCGGCTCTAAGACTTGCTGCACCACAGCAAGCTCCATTTTGCATTCGCGCGTCGACAATCCCGTACCTCAACTCCCGTACACTCACGCTCACTCGCTCTGCAGCTCGTGATGAGCCAAGATCAGGATAAACGCTATGAAGACAACTCGCCCCATCGCTATTGGCACGGCCCTGCTCGCGGCCGTGATTTCGCTGGCCAGTGGTTTCGCCCGCGCCGAGGAAGCTCAAAAGACCGAACCAGCGCTGACGGAAGCCTCACTGATCGAGGCGCTGCGCACGGCCGCACCGTCCGAGAAGGCGCTCGCCTGCAAGCACCTGGCCACGCGCGGCACCAAGGCAGCCGTCCCCGATTTGGCGCGGCTGCTGGCTGACGAACAGTTGGCAAGCTGGGCGCGGATCGCGCTCGAGGCGATTCCCGATCCGGCTGCCGACGAAGCCCTGCGCTATGCCACGACCACGCTCGAAGGCAAGCTGCTGGTCGGCACGATCAACTCGATCGCGGTTCGTCGCGACACCGGCGCCGTCGACCTGTTGGCCAGCCGGTTGAAAGACCAGGATGTTGAAGTCGCGTCGGCCGCGGCCGTCGCGCTGGGTTCGATTGGCAACGATGCCGCCACCAAGGCGCTGCGGCAGTCGCTGGCCGGCTTGAGTGCTCCGGTCACCAATGCCGTTGCCGAAGGTTGCATCCTCTGCGCCGAGCGCTTGCTTGCCGACGGTCGCGCTGGCGAAGCCACGGCGATCTACGACGAAATCCGCCGCGGCAAAGTCGCCAAACCGCGCAAGCTCGAAGCCACGCGCGGCGCGATTCTCGCCCGAAAGGCCGCCGGCGTGCCGCTGCTGCTCGAACAACTCCGCTCGGCGGATCGCGCGTTCTATCAGATCGGCCTGAGCACGGCGCGCGAGCTCCCCGGTAGCGAGGCCACCGCGGCGTTGGCTGCGGAGTTGGCCACGACATCCCCCGACCGCGCGGCGCTTTTGCTGCATGTGCTGGCCGACCGTGGCGATTCATCGGTGTTGCCTGCCGTGCTGGTCGCAGCCCGCGGCGAGAACAAGCCGTTGCGCGTTGCGGCACTCGGTGTGGTCGGTAAGTTGGGCAACGCCTCGAGCCTTGCCCCACTCTTGGAAGTTGCGGCCGAAAACGATGCTGAAGTTGCCGCCGCAGCCAAGGCGGCCATTGTCGGTTTGAATGACAAGCAGGTCGACGCGGAGATCACCAGCCGGCTCGACGCCGCCGACGGCGCACTGCTCGTCGCCTTATTGGATCTCGTCGGCCAGCGCCGCATCGTCGCCACACCGATGGTGACCAAGAAGCTCCAGCATGCCGACGCCGCCGTGCGCAGCGCAGCGCTGACCGCGCTCGGGGCCACGGTCGCACAAGGCGATCTCGCGGTGCTGATTTCTCAAGCCAATGGTCCGAAAGATCCGGCCGATGAGCCGGTCGCTCAACGCGCCTTGCGCGCTGCCTGCCTGCGCATGCCGGATCGCGAGGCGTGCGCAGCGGAGCTGGCAGCCGCGATGTCGCAATCGACGGCGGCCACGAAAGTGAACCTGCTCGAAACCTTGGGGGCGATGGGCGGAGCGAAGGCTCTGGAAACGATCGACCTGGCGATGAAGTCGGGCGATCCGCAGCTTCAGGACGCTGGCAGCCGCGTGCTGGGCGAGTGGTTGAGCGCCGATGCGGCGCCCGTACTGTTGAACCTGTCGAAGATCGGCGTCGACGACAAGTACAAAGTTCGCGCGCTGCGCGGCTACATCAGGCTCGCGCGGCAGTACGCCATGCCTGATGCACAGCGCGCCGAGATGTGTCAGACGGCGATTGCCGCTTCGAGCCGTCCGGAAGAGCAGAAGCTGGCGCTGGCCGTCCTCGAGCGCTATCCCAGCGCCGACACGCTCAAGGTCGCCGTGAAAACCAGGCAGGTATCCGCATTGGCCGACGATGCCAAGCGGGTTGCGCTGGCGATTTGTGAGAAGCTGGGCGACTCGGCCGCCAAAGCTCGCGAGGTGCTCGCGGAGGCGGGCCCCGAGCCCGTAAAGGTGGAAATCGTCAAGGCCCAGTACGGCGCCGGCGCATCGCAGAAGGACGTTACCGAGGCTCTGCAAAAGTATGTCGACGACTCGCCGCTCGTCTGGTTGCCGTCGGCCTCGTACAACGACAGCTTCGGCGGTGATCCCGCCAGTGGCACCGCCAAGACGCTGACGATTGACTATCGGTTGAACGGCAAGCCGGGCAGCGTGTCGCTCGCCGAAAACGCGCTGATCGCGCTCCCCATGCCGAAGTAACCGCCGCGCTGCTTGCAGAATTGCCCGTCGGATAAGCTTATCGGCAGAACGCAATCGCCCGCGGGCAGTGGTCCGGCGTGCCTTCGACGCGGTGACTCTGACGTCGATGGGTTCGTGCGCGTCCAAACTGGCCGGCGATCGACCAGGTTTTTGCCAGATTTGTTGAGCAGCTCTTCAACTTAAGCACCGGCGCGGCGATTGCACCAGGGAGAGATCTACCCTCGGTAGAACACGTCAACCTCTGGTAAGGGCCTCGCGATGCCGCCCCGCACACCCGACCGTGTCGATAACGCTCACTGGCTCGATCGAATTATCGCGCGGCACAGTCGTCGCTGGTTTCGCGGCCGGGCCGCTCGGGCAATCGTGCGCGACATCGCCCGCCACCCCGAAGGCGTGGCGCTCGCCTTTGATCCGGCCTTGGTGCGTACGGTCGAAACTGCCCTGTGCGTCGCCCAGCAGAGGTTCGCGCATGAGGCACCGGTGATCGTGGCTCGTCAGGCGATCCTCACCCTGCTGGGCATGCGCTCCAGCCGGCCCGTGGCGGCCATGGCGCGAGGATGCCTGAGTGATTGTCGCGTGCACGGCGCCGGCAGATCGCTGGCGGTACCGCGCTCTTAGGATCGACCGAAGAATAACTTCTCCACTAGCCCCTCTCCCCTTGTGGGAGAGGGTAGGGTGAGCGGTTCCGAAATCAGGAAGTTATTCTTCGGTCGATCCTTAACCCATGATTATTGTTTTTGACCGAAGGTTCGGCCAAAGCGGCCCGGCGTGCCGCCATAACTGCTAGACTCAACGCGCGGTGCGTCGTGGCGTAATCCGCCCGAACTTGTCGAGCAGCGTGCCTGCGAGCAACTCTTCCTAGCCCCCGAGGCAGATTGGTTATCGGAGAGAAGCCAAGACTCATGCGATTGCCCGGCGCTACCCGCCATGCGATGTCGCGTCTTTTCGACCGCGCAATGGGTCGGCCAGCGGTCCAGCCCCCAGAGTTGCCATTCCGCTCGGAGCTGTTCAGCACCGATCAGCTCGCGCTGCACGCCACGTCGTTGGCTTACGATCAGCAAGCGACTCGGCGGGGCGGGCGCGACCAACTCTTGCGCCGGCTGGAAGCCAACGAGGCAATCCTCCGCGATGCCTATCAGATGGTGGTCGGCGCCGCGGCGATCGATGCGCCGCTGTCGCCCGCCGACGAGTGGCTGCTCGACAACTACTATCTCATCGACGAGCAGATTCGCACCGCCCGCCGGCATCTGCCGCGCAATTACAGCCGCGAGCTGCCCCGGCTGATCGATGGTCACGCGCCCGGGCAACCCCGCGTGTATGACGTCGCCTTGCAGTTGATCTCGCACGTCGATGGCCGCATTACCGAAGAGAGCTTGAATCTGTTTCTCGCGGCTTATCAGTCGGTCACGCCCCTGACGCTCGGTGAGCTGTGGGCCGTGCCGATCATGCTGCGGTTGGCGCTCCTGGAGAATCTGCGGCGCGTCGCGCTGCGCATGACCGGGTCGCGCTTGCAGCGCAGCCAGGCCGATGCCTGGGCCGAGCAACTGCTGGCCGTCGCCGATCAACATCCGCGGCGCGTCGTCTCCTTGATGGCCGAATTGAGCGACGCCATGCCGGCGCTCGACGACCATTTCGTCGCCGAGCTGGCCCATCGCCTGCAATCGCAAGGCTCGGCGATGGCGCTCCCCTTGCTGTGGCTCGAACAACATCTCGCCGAGCAGGCCACGAGTGTCGAGCTGTTGATGCAGCGCGCCGCACAAGAGCAAGCCGCCGATCAAGTATCGATCGGCAACTCGATCGGCAGCTTGCGTTTGCTGGGCGCCCTCGACTGGCGAACGTTCGTCGAAACGCACAGCCTGGTCGAGCATCTCTTGCGCGGTTACCCGCGGAGCGCCTTTGGCGAAGTCGATATCGCGCAGCACGATGCCCGCCCGGCCATGGCGCTGGCGCGCGGCGAGACGGACATCTATGGCGAGCTGGACTTCGCCACGCGCGATCGCTACCGGCATGTCGTCGAATGGATGGCCAAACGCAGCGTTCACCGAGAATGGGAAGTCGCGTCAATGGCCGTCGCTGCCGCGCACCGGGCGGCCGACGCGCGCGGCCCCGGCGATCGCACGGCGCACGTCGGCTTTTATCTGATCGGCCGCGGGCGCGCCGAGTTTGAGCGTGAAGTCGGCGTCCGCCGCACCTTGGTTGGTCGTGTCGAGCGACTCCTCGCGCGAGTGCCCCTGGCGATTTACCTGGGGGGAATTGCCGCGGTGGCGGTGGTCTGCTGGGCGCTCCTCGTCGCGCGACTCGCCCCCTATCAGCCACCGCTGGCGATCTTCGTGTTGGCCGCCCTGCTCGCGCTCAGCGGCACCCTGCAAATTGGCGTTGCGCTGATGAATTGGCTGGTCACGCTGTTCGTGCCGCCGCGGCGCATACCGCGGCTGGACTTCTCGGCGGGCATTCCACCCGATTGCCGCACGCTGATTGCCGTGCCCACGCTGTTGACCAACACCCGCGATATTTCGGCCCAGATTGAGCAACTGGAGATCGCCTACCTGGCCAATCGTGATCGCCACCTGCATTTTGCGCTGTTGACCGATTGGCGCGATGCCGATGCGGAGAACATCGCCGGTGATCAGGAATTGCTCGAACATGCTCGGGAAGCGATCGCGTCGCTCGGCGCCAAGTATCGTGACGAGCGCGCGGACATCTTTTTCTTGTTTCACCGGCCGCGCCTTTGGAACCCGCGCGAAGCCACCTGGATGGGCTTCGAGCGCAAGCGCGGCAAGCTGGCCGCGCTCAACGCCTACTTGCGCGGCGGAGCGCGCGATACGTTCAGCCTGGTGGTCGGTGACACGCAGCATTTACCACAGGTGAAGTTTGTCATTTCGCTCGACGCCGACACGCAACTGCCGCGCGACGCCGCGGCCCAGCTCGTCGGCGCCATGGCCCACCCGCTCAACCGTCCGCAGATCGATCCGCGGAGCCGCATCGTCACGGATGGCTATACCATCTTGCAGCCGCGCGTCGAGCTGAGCCTGCCGGCGGCTCGCCGCAGTTGGTTCGTGCGCTTGTTCGGCGGTAGCGCCGGCATCGATCCTTACACTGGCGCCGTCTCCGACGTCTATCAAGACCTGTTTCGCGAAGGGTCGTTCATCGGTAAGGGGATCTACGACGTCGACGCCTTCACCGCGGTGCTGGAAAAGCGCTTTCCCGACAATCTGATTCTGAGCCACGACCTGGTCGAGGGTTGCCACGCACGGTCGGGCTTGATCAGCGACGTCGAGCTCTTTGAGCCTTACCCGAGTCGCTATTTGGTCGACGTCAGTCGCCGGCATCGCTGGATTCGCGGCGATTGGCAAATTCTGTTTTGGACGCTGCCGTGGGTGCCGGGCCCGGCAGGCGCCTACGTGCGCAACCCGTTGTCGCTCCTGTCGCGCTGGAAGATTGTGGACAACTTGCGCCGCAGCCTCGTGGCCCCGGCGCTGGTTGGCTTGCTCGCGCTGGCCTGGCTCGCGCCGTGGTGGCCCGCGCTCATACTCACCGGTTTTGTGTTGACAGTCATTGTTCTACCGGTCGCGGTGCGTACGCTGGTTGAGCTGTTGCAGCGCCCGGCCGACGTTTCCTGGCCGCTGCACCTCCGCCAGCAGTGCGTTTCGGCCGCGCGGTACATCGCGCAAGCCGTGGTCAGCGTGGCCTGCTTGCTCGACGAAGCCTTGTACAGCGTCGACGCCACGGGGCGCACGCTCGTGCGCTTGCTCGTCACCAAACGCAATCTGCTGCAATGGCGCACCTCGGGCGATGCCGAGCAAAGCGCCCGCACCGATCTCGTCGGCGTCGCGCGGGCGATGTGGCTGTCCCCGCTCATCAGCACAGCACTGACATGCCTCATCGCCGTCGTTCGTCCCGCCGCGTTGCCCCTGGCGCTCCCGGTGTTAAGTCTGTGGTTTCTCGCGCCGCTGCTCGCCTTGTGGTTGAGCCGACCCCTGCCGGGCAAAGTGCTGCAATTGAGCGACGCGGATCGCCAGTTCGTCGAAGCCGTCGCCGCCAAGACCTGGCGCTTCTTCGAGACCTTCGTCGGCGATGTCGACAACTGGCTTCCACCCGATAATTTTCAAGAGTCGCCGCTGGGCATCGTCGCACACCGCACGTCGCCGACCAACATCGGGCTGGCCCTGCTGTCGAACCTCGCGGCCTATGACCTCGGCTTGCTTTCCGCCGCTGGAGTCGAGCAGCGCACCGCCGACACGTTCCGTACGCTCGAGCGACTCGAACGTTGGCAAGGGCATTTCATCAACTGGTACGACACGCGCACGCTCGAAGTCCTGCGCCCTCGATACGTTTCGACCGTCGACAGTGGAAACCTCATCGCCCATTTGCTCACGCTGCGCATCGGCCTGTTGGAGACGATCGATGCGCCGGTGTTTCCTGCGGCCGCCCTCTCGGGTCTACGCATCACGCTGCGGCAATTGACCGCGGCCCTCGAAGCGGCCGCCGCTCGATTGAATTCCGGCAAGCCGCTGGCGCCCGAGCGCGACGATGCCTGGCGCCCGCTCATCGAACTGCAGCGCTTCGACAGCCGACTCACGCAGGCACCGGGCAGCACTACCGAGCGGCGCGCGCTACTCGACGAATTGCTGGCCGACGCCGAGGCCGCTGCGTCGTCACCGGTGGTCGATCTCGACGACGATGTCGCCTGGTGGAGTCGCGCGCTGGCCCGCCGGGCCCGCGCTTGGCGCGACGAACTCGAATTGCAGATGCCGCCGGCGTTTCGCGGGCCGCTTCCCGCAGCGCTAGAGCGCCCCGCCACCAACAGCACCAGCACCACAGGGCCCGTCCCTAACGACGAGCCAGCATGGATCGCCGCGGCCCACACGCTTCACGAAGAGCTCGACGGCCCGACGAGCTTGCGACGTCTTGCGCAGCTAAGCGAAGAACTGGAGGCGCGAACCGCGCCAAATCCGGAAGCGGACGCGCAACTCTCCCAGTGGTATCAGACGCTGCACGAACAGATCGACGAGCGTAGCCGGCAGGCGGCAGTTCGCATTCAGCACCTCGAGCAATTGGCCGATCGTTGCTTGGAGCTGGCCGACGCCGACTTCGAGCCGTTGTACGACAAAGGGCGCCAGCTCCTGGCCATCGGCTTCAACATCGACGAGCATCGCCGCGACGGTAGCTTCTACGATTTGCTCGCATCCGAGGCGCGGCTTACCAGTTACGTCGCAATCGCCGCCGGCCAACTGCGGCAAAGCCATTGGTTCGCGCTGGGGCGCCCGCTGACGCGCTTCGCCGGCGAGCCCACGCTCGTCTCGTGGAGCGGCTCGATGTTCGAATACCTGATGCCGCTGTTGGTGATGCCGACGTTCGATGGCACGCTGCTCGAAGAAACCTATCTCGGCGCCGTCGCTCGGCAAGTTTCCTATGGCGCGCTTCGCCGTGTCCCCTGGGGCATCTCCGAGTCGGGGTACAACGTGACCGACGCGCATCTGAACTATCAGTACCGCGCTTTCGGCGTCCCCGGTTTGGGCCTCAAGCGCGGGCTCACCGAAGACCTCGTCGTTGCCCCTTATGCCACGCTGATGGCGCTCGTCGTCGATCCCCCGCAGGCCTGCGCCAACTTGCGGCGCATGACGGCCGAAGGCTTCGAAGCGCGCTACGGCTACTACGAGGCGATCGATTACACGCCGTCGCGCGTGGCCCGCGGCCAAACGTTCGCCATCGTCAAATCGTTCATGGCCCATCACCAAGGCATGGGCCTGCTGGCGATGGACTACGTGCTCGCCGATCGACCCATGCAGCGGCGCTTCGAGAGTTACCCGCCCTTCCAGGCCACGCAGTTGCTGTTGCACGAGCGCGTGCCGCAAGTCACCCCGGTAAATCGCCCGACGGCCGATGGCACGCTGCTGACTCCGCATGCGACGGCGCGAGAGACGCCGATGCGCGTCTTCCCCACACCGCATACGCCGCAGCCCGAAGTTCACCTGCTCTCCAACGGGCGCTACCACGTCATGATCGACAACGTCGGCAGCGGTTACAGCCGGTGGAACGATCTGGCCATCACGCGTTGGCAAGAAGATGTCGCGCGCGACGACCTGGGCGCCTATTGCTACGTGCGCGATTGCGCGTCGGGTGAGCTGTGGTCGACGGGCTATCAGCCAACGCGCGCCGAGCCAACCTATTACGAAGCGATCTTTCCGCATTCGCGCGCCGAGTTTCGCCGTCGCGACTTCGAGATCGAGTTGCATACCGAAGTGACGGTATCACCCGAGGACGACGTCGAGCTGCGGCGCGTGAGCCTGACGAACCAGTCGCGCACAGCCCGCACCTTGGAGCTCACCAGCTACGCCGAGGTCGTGCTGGCCGCGCCGGCCGCTGACGCCACGCATCCGGCCTTCAACAAGCTGTTCGTGCAAACCGAGCTGGCCACCGAAGAGCGGGCGATCCTCTGCGTGCGCCGGCCTCGCAGCCAGCACGAGAAAACGCCAACGCTCGTGCATCTGATGGCCGTGCATGGGCGGCAATTGGGCGAACCTTCGTACGAGACCGACCGCGCCGCGTTCATCGGCCGCGGGCGCGACCTCTCCGCTCCACGAGCTTTCGACCGCCCCGGCGCGCTGTCCAACAGCGCTGGCTCGGTGCTCGATCCCGTCGTTGCCGTGCGCAATCGCATCAAGCTCGAACCCGACGAAACGGTCGTCGTCGATATCGTCACCGGAGTTGCCGAAACCCGCGAGGCGGCTCTCGGCCTGGCCGGTAAGTATCACGATCGCCACCTGGCCGATCGCCTGCTGAACCTGGCTTGGACCCACGGTCAGGTGATCTTGCAGCAACTCGGCATCAGCGAAGGGGAAGTGCAGCTCTACGGGCGGCTCGCCAGTTCGATTGTGTTTTCCACTCCGCTACGGCGCGCCAACCCCTCGGTGATCGCGCGCAATCTGCGCGGACAATCAGGCTTGTGGGGGCATGGCATCTCCGGCGACTTGCCCATCGTGCTGCTGCGTATCGGCGACGCCACGAAAATCGACCTCGTGCGGCAGCTCGTGCAGGCTCACGCCTACTGGCGTTTCAAGGGCCTGCCGGTCGATCTGACGATTTGGAACGAAGATCAGTCGGGCTATCGTCAGTTGTTGCAAGACGCCATCCTGGCGCAAATCGCCAATAGCAGCGAGGCCGGCCTGCTCGATCGCCCTGGTGGTATCTTCGTGCGCCGCCCCGATCAGATGTCGGAAGAAGATCGCGTTCTGATGCAGAGCCTGGCGCGCGTGGTGTTGGTCGACGATGCCGGCACGCTGGCCGAACAAGTCGAACGCCGTGCCCGGCGCGAGCCCAGCGCACCACGACTAATACCGCTCACCGGGCGCGGCCAAGCCGATCAAGAGCCTGCCGAACTTCAGGCCGCACCGCGCCCCGAACTGCTCTTCGACAACGGGCATGGCGGCTTCACGCCCGATGGTCGCCAGTACGTCATTACTTTGAGCGCCGGACAGCGCACGCCGGCCCCTTGGTCGAACGTGCTGGCCAACCCACAGTTCGGCTGCATTGTTACCGAAAGTGGTGGTGGTTACACGTGGCTCGACAATGCGCACGAGCTGCGCATCACCCCCTGGTACAACGATCCGGTCACCGACCGCGGCGGTGAATGGCTCTACCTGCGCGATGAAGATACCGGCCGATTCTGGTCTCCCACGCCACTCCCCGCGCCGGGGCGTCAACCGTACGTCACCAGGCACGGATTTGGCCAGACATCCTTCACCACGTCGAACGAAGGGATTCAATCCGCGCTCACCGTCTTTGTATCGCGCGAAGACGCGGTGAAGTTCTACGTCCTCAAGCTCCGCAACCAAGGGAGCACTTCGCGGCGGCTCTCGGCGACTTGCTGTGTCGAATGGGTGCTCGGCCAATTGCGCCCCGGGTCGCTGATGCACATCGTCACGGCCGTCGATTCCCCCAGTGGCATGCTCTGGGCCCGCAATCCGTACAACGTCGAGTTCCCGAACTGCGTGGCCTTCCTCGATGCCAACGAACCGCAGCGCACCGTCACCGGCGACCGCGTCGAGTTTCTGGGGCGCAATGGTTCGCCTGACGATCCGGCCGCAATGACGCGCACCCGCCTGACAGGTCGTGTCGGCGCGGGGCTCGATCCCTGCGGCGCGATGCAAGTGCCCATCGAGCTCGCCGCCGGTCAAGAACGCGAAATCGTCTTCACGCTCGGTGCCGCCCCCTCGCTCGAAGCGGCCCGCACGCTCGCTCAGCGATACCGCGGTACGGCCCTGGCTCGCCGCGCGCTCGAAGAAGTATCGCAGTATTGGCGCCAGACGCTCGAAACAGTGCAGATCGAAACGCCCGACCCGGCCGCCAACTTGCTCGCCAACGGCTGGCTGCTTTACCAGGTGCTGTCGTGCCGGCTCTGGGGACGCAGCGGCTTCTATCAATCGGGGGGCGCTTTCGGCTTCCGCGATCAACTGCAAGACGTGATGGCCCTGACGCACGCCGAGCCACGACTGACGCGTGAACAAGTGCTGCGGGCCGCCGAACGCCAGTTCGTTGAAGGAGACGTGCAGCACTGGTGGCATCCCCCCACCGGGCGCGGCGTCCGCACGCGCATCTCCGACGATTACCTTTGGCTGCCGCTGGTCACGTGCCGTTATGTGAAGCAGACCGGCGACACCGGCGTGCTCGACGAGCGCGCTGGCTTCCTCGAAGGCCGACCCGTGAACCCCGGCGAGGAAGGTTACTACGACTTGCCGATTCGCTCCGACCAGTCGGCGTCACTCTACGAACATTGCCTGCGCGCGATTCGCCACGGACTCCGCTTCGGCGCACACGGACTGCCGCTAATGGGCTGCGGCGACTGGAACGACGGCATGAACCTCGTCGGCGCACACGGCCAGGGGGAGAGCGTTTGGCTCGCGTTCTTCCTGGTGCGCGTGCTCGAAGAATTCGCCGATATCGCGCGCCAGCGCGGCGATATCGACACCGTCGAGCTTTGCCGATCGCAGGTGGCCAACCTCAAAACCAACATCGAGGCCCACGCCTGGGATGGCGGTTGGTATCGCCGCGCCTATTTCGACGATGGCCAGCCGCTTGGCTCGGCCAGCAACGTCGAGTGCCAGATCGACGCCCTGCCGCAGAGTTGGGCCATCCTCTCCGGCGCGGGCGACCCCGAGCGCTCCCGCCAGGCGATGGAAGCGGTCGACCGCCGCCTGGTGCGCCGACAAGATGGTCTCATCCAACTTTTCGATCCGCCGTTCGACAAATCGGATCTCGATCCCGGTTACATCAAAGGCTACGTCCCCGGCGTCCGCGAAAATGGTGGGCAATATACGCACGCGGCGATCTGGACCGTGATGGCCTTCGCGGCGCTGGGGGACGAGCGCCGCGCCTGGGAGTTGCTCAACCTGATCAACCCCATCCGGCATGGCGACACGCCCGCGGCGATCGCCACTTACAAAGTCGAGCCGTACGTCGCGGCGGCCGATGTCTATGCCGTGGCGCCGCACGTCGGCCGCGGAGGTTGGACCTGGTACACGGGCTCGGCCGGCTGGCTGTATCAACTGCTGATCGAATCGCTCGTCGGCCTGCGACGCGAAGTCGACCGACTGCGGTTCGAGCCCTGCCTGCCGGCGGAGTGGCCCGCGGTGCGGATCACGTACCGCTACTTTCAAACGACGTATCGAATCACGCTCTCGCGCGAGGCCGGCGCCACGTCCGGGCAAGTCACGCTGGATGGTGCGCCGCAGCCCGACGGTTCGATTCGGCTCATCAACGATCTGGACGAACACACCGTGTGGGTTCCTTCTGATTAGACTGATCTCGATTCACGGCTGGCGCAGCCCCACACGCGCGGAATCGCGGTTACAATCGAGCGATGATCGCTCACCGATTGCAAAACCAGCTTCCAGTTGCTTCTCATTGCGAGCGGAGTATTTACTCGGCACACGCTGTTATGCGATGGCTTGGCCTCCTTGCGTTTGCCGCCGGCGCCATCGATGGCACATCGCGCATCGTGTTCGCGGCCGAGCTGGCTCCGCTCAAGTACAACCACCCAGGGCTCGTGGTCGATTTGGGGGTTGGCCTCTGGGCCTGGCCCGTGCCGTGCGATGCCGATAGCGACGGCGACTTCGACCTGATTGTTTCCTGTCCCGACAAACCCTCGAATGGCATCTGGTTCTTCGAGAACGCGACCGGGGACACGGCTCGCGACAAGTTCCCCGTTTTTCGGCCGGCTCGGCGGCTGAGCGCCGCGGCCCACTACGTAATGCCCAGCTACGTCGATGGTCGGTTGCGGGTACTCACGCCCGGCTTCGAGCATCCGGCGTTCGAGCGCACCGGTTTGACCGAGCGCGTGCAGCTCTCGATCGCGGCGAAGTTTTACCAGCCGATCGGCACGCAAACCAAAGGCCCCAAGGTACGCCACAGTCAGTGGCGCTATGTCGATTTTGACGGTGACGGCGCGCTCGACCTCGTCGTGGGGATCGAAGATTGGAGCGACTACGGTTGGGACGACGCTTGGAACGCCGCGGGCAAGTGGACCAACGGCCCCCTGCACGGTTTCATAATTCTGTTTCGTAACACCGGCACGACCGCCGCGCCCAGCTACGCCGAGCCAGTCAATTTGCAGGCGGCCCAGCGCGCGATCGACACCTTTGGCTGCCCTTCGCCGAATTTTGCCGACTTTGACGCCGATGGTGATCTCGATCTGCTGTGTGGCGAATTCCTCGATGGATTCACCTACTTTGAGAATGTCGGCACGCGCGCCGAGCCGAGCTACGCGGCGGGCCGCCGCTTGACCGGGCCCGACGGCGCGCCGCTCGTGATGGATCTCGAAATGATCGTGCCCGTGGCCTTCGATTGGGATCGCGATGGCGACTTCGATCTCGTCGTCGGCGACGAGGATGGTCGCGTCGCTTTGGTCGAGAATGTCGGCATCGCCGGCGCACCAAGCGAGCCGCGCACGCCGCGCTTTTTGCCACCGCGTTACTTTCAACAAGTGGCCGACACGCTGAAGTGCGGCGCGCTGGCCACTCCTTGTGGCTGCGATTGGGATGGCGACGGCGACACCGACATCATCTCGGGCAACACGGCCGGTTATCTCGAATTCTTTGAGAACCAGAGTGGCCCCGGCGTCGCCGAGCCGCGTTGGGCCGCGCCGGTGCGACTGCTGGCTGACGGAAAGATATTTCGCGTGCAAGCCGGTCCTAGTGGCAGCATCCAAGGTCCGGCCGAAGCTAAGTGGGGTTACACCACGGCAACCGTCGCCGATTGGGATGGGGACGGCCTGCCCGACGTCGTCTTCAACTCGATTCTCGGCCGCGTCGAGTGGCTCAGAAACATCGGCACCCGCACCGAGCCCAAGCTCGCTGCCGCGCAACCAATCGAAGTCGAGTGGACCGGCGCGACACCCAAGCCCACCTGGACCTGGTGGACGCCCGCCGGCAAGTCGCTGGTCACGCAGTGGCGCACCACGCCAGTCGTGTACGACTTCACAGGCGATGGACTCGCCGATCTGGCAATGCTCGACACCGAGGGTTATCTCGCGCTGTTCGAACGCGCGGAGGCCGATGGCGAGCGCAAACTGTTGCCGCCGCGCCGCGCGTTCTGCGACGAGGCCGGTGAGCCGCTCCGCTTGAACGCCAAATCAGCCGGTGGCAGCGGTCGGCGCAAGCTTTGCGTCGTCGATTGGGATGGCGACGGCACCCTCGATCTGCTGCTCAACTCGGCCAACGCCGACTTGTATCGCGGGCTGGGCCAGCGCAACGGCACATGGCACTTCGCACGCGCCGGCGCGTTGGCCAGCCAGAACATTGAAGGTCACGACGTCAGCCCGACGGTGGTCGACTTCGACGGTAACGGTGTGCCCGATTTTCTCGGCGGCGCCGAAGATGGCCGCTTCTACCACTTGAAGAATCCGCGAGACAATTAGCCCCGTGGCACGGGCTTCCAGCCCGTGTGATGAAAACGAGTGGTCAACGTGGCACGAGCTTCCAGCCCTTGAAGAGCACGGCCAGGATGGCCGTGCCACGAATCGTCGCAACCAGCAGCGCTACGGTCGCGGCGCCGTCGGGTTCTGCGGAACCGGGTTGGCCGCCGCCTGGGCCGCCGCGGCTTGTGCGGCGGCTTCGGCTTCCGCAGCCGCGCGGCGCGTTTGCACGCGGGCACCCTCGAGCGAAGTGATCACACCGTCGCGGTTCTCATCGAACGATTCGAAGTCGAGTGATTCTTCAGGACGCCCCCCCGGCGCAAACTCTGCCAACGTCAATTGACCGTCGCCATCGAGATCGCGTTCGACGAACCACTCGGGCAATCCGTTCGGCATGCGCGTCGTCGGCACAAAGTAGCGCCGCGCGGCGCGCGCCTGAGCGGCCGCTGCCGCGCTGCCGTTCGCAGCGGCGCTACCGGAGGGCGTGGTCGGACTGGCGGCCGCGATTTCAGCAGGCGTAGGAGCCGAGAGCGGCATCGAGTGCAGCGTCCGGCGTCGGGCATAAGCCGCAATCCGCCGAGCGACCTCGTCCGTGGTGATTACGCCGTCGCGGTCCAAATCCGAAACGCGAAAACTCTCACCGAACGGCTGCCACTCCGCTTCCGAGAGTTGGCCATCCTGATTTTCGTCGTATTGCCCTACGAGCCGCTCGGCGTAGCGAATCACCTTTGGGGAAACGTCCTCGAGCGGAACCGGCACCACCGCCCCGCTCGGTGGCTGCATCGCCCGCAACGGAGATTGCACGGAACCCGGCTTCGGCAGGGCATCCGTGGCCGGTGCGGATGATGTTAGTGACGCCACGGAGGTCGCAGAACCGCTCGCGCCAGTGCTGCCCGGCGCGCTTATTCCCGTCGTGGTCGCTGGAGATGGAGAAGCAGTCGCCGGAGGAGCTCCAGCCAAGGTCGGAGCGGTTGAATCGGATGCCGCCGCTGCCGCAGCCGATGGATTCGTTGTTGCCGGTGGAGCCGATACCACGGCCGCCGGGGGCGAAACCGCGGGCGGATTCGTCGCGGCCGCTGGCGGCGCCGTCGCGCTAGCGAGTTTGGTCGCCTCGCCGGCTGGCGAGCTCGCCGGCGCTACCGGGCTGGCTGGAGAAGTCGCCTCGACCACCTGCGTCTGCTCGGCGTCCGGCTTCGGGCGCCGTGGCTTCCGCTTCGGCAGCGTGGCGATTGGCGCTTCCGGCTCGTCGCCAATCCAGGCCCAAGCCCCGATCAGCCCGGCGATCACCATCGCCAATGCTAAGGGACGGACCAGAGATCGGCGTTCTGCGGCCATCGGAAATCGAATTCCTAGGAACGTCTATGCGGAGTCCAGCACTGGTGTGGGTGGCCCGAAGCTGGCGGGGTCGCGTGTTCTTGAGGTGGGACTGCCGAGCATGGCCCATCGCGGCGCGACGGCCAGGCGTCATTATAACTGCTTACCCGGCAAGCGGGTACAACTTCTGCCGCCCCATTCGGGTGCTAGCATACCGAGCCGCCAAGTGGCCCAAAACCAGCTTGACTATCGACTTACGCATCAACTACCCTGGATGCGTCCATACGACAGCGGGGATTACCTAACCCCGGCGGTCGGTCTGGCCGCCAACCGCTCGCCAGACGACATTTGACATCCCACCCCACTGTATTCCCACCCGCCCGGCCACCTGCCCTACGCCAGAACGTTCGACATCCGTATGCGGTCCCTGAGGGAAGAGGGACCAAAACCGGTCACGGACGGCCCACGCGGCAACGCAACCCAAATCGACCCAGCGGCGACCCCCACGCGGATCGCCGGCCGGTCGACACCCCGCCTGTGGTTGGCAATCGCCCACCCCCGCCAACCGCTGATCGACGAGATGCACCATGGAAGCCGGTGAGATCCTCCTATCGAAGGGATTGCTCGACGAGCGGCAGCTCCGCGTGCTGCGCGAGAACCCACAGGCGGGTACGCGCCCCGACCAGGTCGCCGTGCAGATGGGCTTCGTCACCGAAGAACAGGCTCTGGCGGCCTTGGCCGACGCCCTGGGGATGACCTTCGTCGACCTCACAACCGCCGAGCCAGACCTTGAGCTCTTGGCCGCCTTTCCGGCCAAGCTCATGCACCGGCACGGGCTGTTTCCGTTGCGTCGCGACGGCGAGTCGCTCGTCGTGCTGACCAGCGATCCCTTCGATCTCTACGCGATCGACGCCGTGGCCGCCGCTACGGGCCAGACGATTCGCCCCGCCCTGGCCGTTGCCGAAGAAATCGGCAAGTTCATCAAGACCCACCTCGGCATGGGGAGCGAGACGATCGACAACCTGCTCGCCCAGCGCCAGGCTGAGGGGCAGGTCGAGGTGCTCGACGAGCTCGAGGTCGACGGCTCCGAAGATTCGCAGGCCGCGCAAGAGGCTTCGGTCGTCCGCCTGGTGAACGAGATTCTCGTCGAAGCCATTCAAGCCCGGGCCAGCGATATCCACATCGAAGCGCAAGCGGCCGGCATGAAGATTCGCTATCGCATCGATGGCGTGCTGCAGGCGACGCCCACGCCCCCGGAGATCAATCATTTTCAAGCGGCGATCGTCAGCCGCTTGAAAATCATGGCCCACCTCAACATCGCCGAAAAGCGGCTGCCGCAAGACGGCCGCATCAAGCTCAAGGTCGCCGGCCGCGAAGTCGATGTCCGCGTGTCGATTATCCCCATGTTGCACGGCGAAGGCATCGTCATGCGCGTCCTCGACAAGGACCGCATGAGTTTCAGTCTGCGCGGCATCGGCATGGACGACGACATCTACGAAAAGTTCCTCGATCTGATTCGTTTACCGCACGGCATCGTGCTGGTGACCGGTCCCACCGGCTCGGGTAAAACCACCACGCTCTATAGCGCGCTGGCCGAGATCAAAGACGAAGCCACGAAGATCATCACCACCGAAGACCCGGTCGAGTACCAACTAGCCGGCATCAACCAGATTCAGGTGCATCACAAGATCGGGCTGACCTTCGCCGCATCGCTCCGGGCCATCCTGCGGCACGATCCCGACGTCGTTCTCGTCGGCGAAATTCGCGATCTCGAAACGGCCGAAAACGCCGTGCAGGCGTCGCTCACCGGCCACCTCGTGTTCAGCACGCTCCACACCAACGACGCGGCCGGCGCCTACATGCGGCTGGTCGATATGGGGGTTGAGCCGTTCTTGGTGGCCAGCACCGTCGAAGGGGTCATGGCCCAGCGGCTCGTGCGCACGTTGTGCGCGAACTGCAAGCAAGAGTATCGCCCCGACAGCGACGACGTGCCGGCCGACTTCCCGCTCGACGAAGCGCTCTCCCAAAGCGAGCCGATCTTTCGCCCCGTCGGCTGCAAAGAATGCCGTCAGTCGGGTTATCGCGGTCGCGTTGGCCTGTACGAACTTTTGACGTCGAACGAAGAGCTGCGCGAGCTGGCCAACCAGCGCATCAGCTCGCACAAGCTCAAGGAAGTTGGCATCCGCCACGGCATGATGACCTTGCGTCAGAACGGCTGGCGCAAAGTGCTGCAAGGGCGCACCAGTATCGAAGAAGTGACCTCCGTCGCGAAGGCCGACTAAGAACGGCCGAAGAATAACTACTCGCCGGACCCCCCTCCCCTCGCGGGAGAGGGCAGGGTGAGGGGGAAAGAATTCAGGAAGTTATTTTTCGGCCGATCCTCAAGAATCAAAACCATGCCCGATTTTGCTTACACAGCCCGCAATGCCATCGGCGAGGAAATCGTCGGTCGGATTAGCGCCGCCAGCGAGCGCGAAGCGCTCGGGCTGTTGAGCGAACGCGCGTTGTTCCCCTTGCGAGTGGCCCGCGACAAGCCGGCCAGCGCCGCCTGGAATCGCCCCAAGAAGGTCAAGCCCTACATGCTGGCCACGACGCTGGGCCAATTGGGCGACCTGCTGCAAAGCGGCGTGCCATTGCTGCGTTCGTTCGAGCTATTGAGCAAGCAGGCCGCGAACCCGCTCTTGGGCGAAGTACTCACCGATGTTCGCAATCAGGTAGCCGAAGGGACCGCGCTCGACGCCGCGCTCGCCAAGCATCCGGCCGTCTTCAACGAACTGACGATCAGCATGGTCCGCGCCGGTAGCGAAGGGGGCTTCCTCGAAGAAGTGCTCGAGCGCACCGCCACGTTCATCGAACAGCAGGAAGATCTCAAGGGGCGCGTCGTGGGGGCAGCCACGTATCCCGTGCTGCTGGCCGTCGTCGGCTTCACCGCGGTCACCGGGATCATCGTGTTCATGGTTCCCAAATTTGCCGAGCTGTTCGCCCGACTCGAAGAACGGGGCGAACTCCCCTCGCTGACCACCGGCCTCCTATGGACCAGCGACATGATGAAAAATTACGGGCTGTTCCTGCTGGCCGCGGCCGTCGGCGGCTTCATCTTCCTGCGCCGGCAGATGCAAACCGAGCGCGGCCGGCTGATCGCCGATCAGTGGAAGATCAAGATGCCGGTCTTCGGCAATGTGATTCTCAGCCTGGCGGTCGCCCGCTTCTGCCGCGTGCTCGGCACGCTGTTGAAGAACGGCGTGCCGATCCTGCGGGCCCTCGAAATCAGCAGCGGCTCGACCGGCAACAAAGTGCTTTCGGGCGC
This sequence comes from uncultured Planctomycetaceae bacterium, assembly GCA_964495375.1. GTDB lineage: Bacteria > Planctomycetota > Planctomycetia > Pirellulales > JAEUIK01 > JAIESQ01. Next base: position 20,351 of record CAZBWM010000005.1, read on the forward strand.
GGTGCAGTCGGCCGCCGCGAACATTTCGTCGGGCCAGTCGCTGGCCAAACCGTTGGCCGCCAGCGGGCTGTTTCCCAAATCGGTTGTCGAAATGATCAGTGTGGCCGAAGAAGCCAACAACCTCGAACGCGTGCTGATCGGCATCGCCGATGGCCTCGAGCGCCGCACGCATCGCCAACTCGATCTCGCCGTGCGCCTGCTCGAGCCCGCCATGCTGCTGGTGATGGGGAGCGTCATCCTGGTCGTCGTGTTGGCGCTGCTGCTGCCGGTTTTCCAGATGAGCACGATGGTCTGACGCAAGCTTCGCAAAACAATCAGTACTCAACCCGTTCACACAACTTTCTTCAGGAGAAACTCACATGTCGCGTCACCACCGACGTGCCGCTCGGAGCGGCTTCACCCTTATGGAACTGCTGTTGGTCATGGGCATCCTCGTCATCCTGCTGACGATGGTTGTCCCCAAGCTGATCTCGACGCAGAAGAAGGCCAACATTAACGCCGCCAAGATTCAGATCGGCATGTTCCGCAAAGCCGCCGAAGAAGGTTACATGCAGGACATGAACACCTTCCCCTCGACCGAACAAGGGCTGGCCGCGCTGCTGGAAGCCCCCAGCGACGTCGAGAACACCAAGAATTGGAACGGCCCCTACGTCGAGAATGTGCCCAAGGATCCCTGGGATCACGAGTACCAGTACGCCTACCCAGGCACGCACAACGAAAAGAAGGACATGCCCGATATCTGGTCGGTCGGTCCCGACGGTGAAGACGGCACCGACGACGACATCGGCAATTGGTCGAACGAAGAGGAAGCAGACACCAACTCGTAACTCGCGCGGCCTGGTTGCGTGGACCTGGGTACCACTGCTGGCTTGCCCAGCAGTAGTGAGGTTCGACCTCGCAATTGCCAAGTGAGCTCGCAGATCTGTTGAAGGATGAAATCGGATGAAGCTTGTCATCTCGCCAAAGCGCAGCGCTCCACGCGGCTTCACGCTCGTCGAGCTGCTCTTGGTGATGTCGATGATCGTCGTGCTCTTGGGCATGAGCTACCCGACGTTGCGCCGCTCGCTCGGCAGCTACCGGCTGCGCGAAGCCGCCAAGACCATGCGCGTGCAAGTCGCCCGCGCGCGGCTGGCGGCCATCGAGTCGGGCGTGCCGCAAGAGTTGCGCTTCGTGCCCGGCGAGGCCGTCTTTCGCCTGGCTCCCGCGCGTGGCTTCGAGCCCGAGCCGGCCGAAGCCGGCGGCGCTGGCGATCCGGAAGCAGGTCCGCGTTTGACCACGGCCGGTGATCCGCGCCGCGGCGCCCGGCCGACCAATCTAGATCCCCAGACGGCAGCGCTGAGCGAGGTGATCGAGTTGTTCTTACCCGAGTCGGTAATCTTCGCGCACGAGCAGCCCAGCAAGGCGAGCGCGACCGGCGCGGAGTTTGGTTCGGCAATTCCCACCGGCGACAGCTTTAGTGATCCGAGTCTCGCTTCGACCACGGGCGACGATCGCAACTGGTCGGCGCCGATCGTTTTTCGACCCGATGGCACCACGGTCGACGCCCAGTTCGTGATCGCCAATGATCGCCAGCAATGTATCGTCCTCTCGCTGCGCGGGCTGACCGGCGCGCTCGATCAAAGCGACTTGCAATCGCTCGATGAGATGCAGGCCGCGGCCGAAGCGGCGGTCGCCCCCGCCGATCGCATGGCCGGGCTGCCAACCGACGAGCGATAGGCGGCCGTTGAAGTGATTTGTAGCCGGGGTCTGGGTGGTGGGTCATTTTGAATTGCGTGTGCCACGGGCAGAGCCCAAGGGTCTCGGCAAAAGTCCGCTAGCTGGTGGATAGAGGACGACGATGTGACAGGATGACGTTGGAATTGGTGTGACCCGACCAAGGATTTCGCCGCGCAGCCGCGACACGTCAGTGTAGTCATCACGCTCCGCCGTGATGAAATTCGCCGCGCAGCGGCGGCGGCGCTTAGCCGTGGGCGCCAGCCCACGGAGGCGTTTCGTGAATGACCAAAGCCGCGCAGCGGCGACGGCGACGCGGAAATCGCCTTAGATTCGTTGTCATGCCGCCGCGCCGATGTCGCCGCTGCGCGGCTTAGTTGTTGTTTGGCGTCGATTGTCCGTGGGTTAACACCCACGGCTAAGCGCCGCGGCCACTACGTGGCCAATGACAATCGATGATTCGCGTCAACCAGGAACAAGGGCGAAGACACTTTCCACCGAGTTGCCGCTCCAGTCGCGGGTCTGCCCACCGCGGTCTAGCTAGCTAAGATGTGTTGAGACCAATGGGCGGAGCCCGTCGCAAACGATGTTCACTCCATTCTTTTCAAATTGACCCACTACCGTGGTCTGTGACCCCGGAATTCGAATTAAATCAATGGCCTGCCAGGCGGCTCGTCTCCGCGGGCAGTGATCAAGTGAGCCCTACCATGAGAACCCGCCAGGCGAAACGCAGAGCACGCCGGGGCTTCTCCTTGCTCGAAGTGCTCTTGGCCACCACGATTCTGTTGGGCGCGGTCGTCGTGCTCGGCGAGTTGTCGCGGCTCGCCCTGCACAACGCCACTGCCGCGCGCAATCACACTCGCGGCGCGGAGCTGTGCGCCCGCACGATGGCCGAAATCGTCTCCGGCATCCGCCCGGCGTCGGCCACGACCGAGCAGCCCTTCCTGGACGATCCCTCCTGGCGCTTTGCCGTCGAACTGTTGCCCTGTGACACGCCCGGCCTGTCATGCGTTCAGGTGACCTGCCGGCAAGAAGTTCCCGAGAACAAGCGGCCAATCGAAGTGCGGCTCGCACGCTGGGTGCGCGGCGGCGCGACGTCCGCGATTGCCTCGCCGACAAGTGAACCGAGTGGGGCAGAGCAGGGCGGGGCAGGGCAGGGGAGTGGCGCATCGGTCAGCCCAGGTGTGCCATCGCCGCTAGGAACGTCGCCATGATTGCCAGCTCGAGACCAAGCCAGCGCTGCGATCGCCGAAACGCGAAGCTCCGGCGCGTCGGCTTCACGCTGCTCGAAGTGCTGCTGGCCATGGTCCTCGCCGGCGCACTGATGGCAGGGCTCTGGGGTGTCCTCTCGCTCAATCTGCGCACCTTTGAAGTTGGCAGGGTCAAAACCCAGCGCGCTCAATTGACTCGGGCGTTGGCCGAACGGATCGAGAACGATCTGCGCGCCATCGCCCCCTTGGCCGACGAATTGAAAACGACGCAAGAACGTCTGCGACCTTCGACCGCGAGTGGCTTCGCATCGAGCGGCGATGCCTTGTCCAGCGCCCCGATCTTGCCCAGCACGTCAACATCCCCAGGCGACTCGCTCCTGCCGAATACCGCGCCGGCGAGCACAACGCCCGGTCTGTCGCCCCCATCCATTCCATCGCCAGCCAGCTCATCAGCAACAAATTTCGGAACGAACAGCCCAGCAAGCGCGACACCGCCAGGAGCGACGTCCCCCGCTGGCGGCAGCACGTCGCCCGGTTTGGCCGATTCGACTTCCACGGCCGCCTACACTCCGGCGCCGGTTTACTCGCTGATCGGTTCTTCGCACGCTTTGCAGGTGCGCGTGCTGACCGCGACCGCCGACGCCGAGTCGCTCGCGACGACCGATGCCAGCGGTCAACTCAGCACACCGCTGCCGCGCGATTTGCAGATCGTCGAATACCGCCTCGAGCAACCGCAGTTGGCCCCCCAATCGTTCGACACCCAGACGACCAGTTCGCAGCCGGCCTGGCGCGGTGCAGGGCTCAGTCGGCGGCAGCGCGCCTGGACGATCGATGTTCGCTCGACCGACGCGTCTTCAGCGAGTAACTCCAGCGATCTGCCCCCGGAAGGCGAAGACCCAGCCACAGCCGGTGGCGGTTACTTGGGTGGCAGCACCACGACAACGCTCGGCGGCGAGTCGTCCCCTTTTGGATCCAGCCCAAGCGACATCCCAAGCGACAGCAGCCCGCTTGATGCGCTCACGCCGACTGGCGCCGGCTCATCGTTTGCGCCGCTTCCCCCCGGAGTTCGTAGCGAACAGCTCTTTGTGCCCGAGGTCACGGGTTGGCAATTGCGTTACTTCGACGGCCAGCAGTGGCATACCCAATGGCACAGCGGTCGCAAGGGATTGCCCGCCGCGATCGAAGTGACGCTGTCGCTAAAAGCTGAGGAGCCCACCCGGCGACCCCCGCGCACCATTTCCACCACGGCGGCTCCCTCAGAAACTGCGGGCGATTCACAACCCTCGGGCGACGCTGACGCCGACGCCCGCCGCGGCGAAGAAACCATGCGGCTCGTCGTGCATTTGCCCTCGGCCTGGGGGCCCGTCTCCTCGCGCGATGCATCGCAGCAGCCGAGCGACTTGACCGATCCGATGCCGACCGATCCTGGCGGCTCGTCGCAACTGCGTGGCGATTCTGGCGCAAGCACCGTTCCCATGCCGGGAGGATCGCCATGACGAAGCCAACCTCGCACCGCGGCATGGTGCTGGTCCTGGTCTTGATCATCGTGGCGATGATCAGCCTGGGGAGCTACAGCTTCAGCGAGTTGATGTTCGCCGAGTATCGCGCCGCGCGGCTGCACGAGCGGCGCCTGCAAGCCCGGTTGGCGGCCGAGTCGGGCGTCGAGTACGCGGCCGCTCGCCTGGCCCAAACCGCCGAGCAACAAACCCGCGCGCCGTTGGCCGCCGCGACCGATCCTTGGCGCGGCGTGCTCGTCAACGAGTCGGACAATCCGGCCGCGCGGTCACGGTTTTCGCTCGTCGCGCCTCCGGTAGCCGGCGACGATACGTTCAAGCTTCGCTACGGGCTTGGCAACGAGTCGGCCAAGTTGAATCTGCACACCTTGCTCGAGTGGGATCGCGCTCAGCCCGGCGCGGCGCAAGCGGCGCTCATGCGCTTGCCTGGCATGCGTGAAGAACTGGCCGACGCCATTTTGGATTGGATCGACGACGACAGCACGCCCCGTCCGCAGGGGGCTGAAGCCGAGCATTATCAAGCGCTCGAGCCGCCGTACTTGCCGGCCAATCGCCCGCCGACGAACCTCGCCGAACTGCTGCAAGTGCGCGGTGTGACTCGTGCGATGTTGCTGGGGGACGACGCCAATCGCAACGGCTATCTCGAAACCGTCGAACTCGAGGCGGCCGAGCGCCGCCGTCAGGGGGCCACCGAAGAGTCGACGCCGTTCGGCTGGTCGACCTATCTCACGGTGTCGAGCGCCGAAGGGAATCTCGCTCCTGGTGGCCAGCCGCGCATCGAACTCAATCGCGCCGAGCTCAAGCCGCTGTACGATCAGGTGGTCGCTCAGTTCGACGAAAGTTGGGCTACGTTCATCGTCGCCTATCGCCAGTTCGGTCCCTATGTTGGCCCAGCCGCCAGCAGTACCTCGCCGGCCAGTGTCGTCGATTTCGCAAAGCCTGCCAGGTTCACGATTGCCTCACTGCTGGATTTGATCGGGGCGCGCGTCTATATCCCCGCCGCCGGCGCGCAGCCCATCACGGTGCTGGCGTCTCCGCTGGCGAACGATCAGGATGCCCTGCGGCAGCACCTGCCCAAATTGCTCGATTGGACGACGACCGCCGCGCCCCAGGAGTTGATCGTCGGCCGCGTGAACGTCAACCTGGCGTGCCGCGAGGTGCTGTCGGCAATTCCCAAGCTCGATCCCGTGCTGGTCGAGGAGATCATCAGCAAGCGCGGCGCCGAGGCGGCTACCTCTCCCGAGCGCCGGTACATCTCCTGGCTGCTCGCCGAAGGGCTCGTCACGCTCGAACAGCTCAAAGTGCTGCTGCCCTATCTCACCACTGGCGGGGACGTTCACGCCTCGCAAGTTGTCGGTTTTTTGGACCAACGCGGCCCCTTGGTCCGGGCCGAGGTGCTGCTGGATGCTACCCGGCGCCCTGTTCGGCTGTTAAGCTGGAACGACCTGGCCCCCCTCGGTCGGGGCTTCGATGCCGAGCTGCTCGGTGCCCTGCCGGCCGGCGATCGGCCGTAACTTCCGACCGACCAACCCGCCCGCCTGCTCCGCATTCCCTGCCCGCCGTTCGTATCCGCCATTTGTTCCCGCCCGGGAGAAACACCATGCCCCGTTTGCTGGCCCTCGAATGGGATCCGCTCGAGGCGCGCTTCCTCTTGGCCACGGTCAAGCGTGGCAGCGTGGTGCTCGAGCAAGCGGGCGCGATCCCGCTCCCCCCGGCGGTCGAGGGCGAAAAGCTGCCGCCCGAAACTGCCGGTCAGATCATCCGCACGGCTCTGGCGGTGCGCAAGATCGGCAGCGTGCCGGCGCTGGTCGTCGTCGGTCGATCGCAGGTCGAGTTGCGTCAGTTGACGCTTCCCCCCGCGCCCGATGAAGAACTGCCCGAGCTGGTCCGCCACCTGGCCTTGCGCGAACTGAGCACGGCGAGCGAGTCGTCGGTCGTCGACTTCGTGCGCTTGCCGGCTGAGCCGGGCGAACAGCAAACGGTCGTCGCGGCGGCCCTCTCGGCCGAGCAGCTCGCGCAGAACCTGGCGGTCACCAAAGGGGCCGGCGTGCGACCGCGGCGGTTGTTGTTGCGTCCCTATGCCGTGGCCGGTTTGCTCGCGCGTCAGATGCAACCACGCGAGCGCCTTTGCCTGCTGGTCGACGGCACCGCCCAAGAAGCCGAGCTGATCGTGCTGGCCGAAGGGCAGGTCGTCGTCTCGCGCACCGTGAAGTTGCCGCTGCCCGCCGAAGGCGAGCCCGCGCACGCGCCGCTGTTGGGCGAAATCCGCCGCACCGTGATCGCCGTGCAGAATCAGCCCGGTGGCGGTTCGATCGAAGCGGTCTACGTCTGTGGCGATGCCGAAGAACATCAGGAGCTCGTTCGCGCGCTCGAAGAAGAACTCTCGCTGGCTGCGGAACTGTTTCGACCGTTCGCGGGCCAGCAGCTCGCCGCCAGCTTGCGCGACGAGCTGCCGCCCCACGTCGGTCGTTATGTCGGCCTCATCGGCGCGGTGATTGACGAAGCCCACGGCTCGCACGCGCTCGATTTTCTGCATCCCCGCCAACCGGTCGCGCCGCAGGGGCGCCGCCGCATGGCCGTGCTGGCGGCCAGCTTGTGCGCCGTGTTGGCCCTGGCCGGCTGGTACGCGGCCTGGAGCCGCTTCTCGGCCGTCGACGCCGAGATCGCTCAACTGGCTCGCGAGCTCAAGGATCTAGACGCTTCGGTCAAACGGGCCGTCGAAAAAGAATCGGCCGTGGCCGCCATCGAAGAATGGTCGCTGGGGGGCGTCTGCTGGCTCGACGAACTGCGCGATCTTTCGATGCGGTTTCCCAAGCCGCGCGACGCCGTGGTGCTGCGCATGACGCTCGGAGGTCGCCCCACCGGCGGCGGCACCATCGAGCTCGAAGGGCTCGTCCGCGATCACTCGATCGTGCGCCGTATGGAAACCGGGCTCCGCGACGACCATCACGAAGTTTCCACCCGCCGCGTGCAAGAGAGCGTGCAAGGCGCCACCTACACGTTGCGGTTCGATACGTCGATCGGCGTCAGCACGCGCGACAAGAGCGAATACCAAAGCCACTTGAACACCGCTCGCACGCCCGCCCCCTGACGAGTGACCGCGGACCACGCCATGAAAAAACGCGAACGCATCCTCGGCATCATTGTCGGCCTGCTGGTCGTCGGCGTGGTCGGCAATTGGTTTTTCTCGCGCATGCTGCAAGGCCCGCTCGCCCAACGACAGCAGCGCGTCAAAAAGCTGCAAGGCGATATCGAAAAGCGGCAAGCTCACCTGCGCCGCGCCCGGCAAGCCGGCATCAAGCTCACCGCCTGGCAACAGCAGTCGTTGCCCTCGAACGTCGAAGTCGCCAGCTCGCTCTATCAAGACTGGCTGCTCGAGCTGCTGGGGCGCGCCGGCTTCAAAAGCCCGCACGTCGACCGCGGCGAGCCGCTGGCCCGCAAAGGCGTGTTCCACCGCTTGCCGTTTGCGGTGCGCGGTCGAGCCACGCTCAGCGAGCTGACGCAATTTCTCTACGAGTTCTACCGGGCCGACCACCTGCACCAGATCACGCGGATCGGCATCACTCCCTTGCCCAAGAGCGATCTGTTGGACTTGAGTCTTTCGATCGAGGCGCTCGTGCTCCCCAAGGCCGATCGCGACGATCAGCTCACCACGCGCCGCTCCGAGAAGCTCGCCTCGGAGCGGATTGAAGATTATCAGCCGATCGTGGGCCGCAACCTGTTCGGCCAGGGAGTTGGCGGCACCGACCCGGCCGAATTCGTGCTGCTGACCGCCGTGACCGACGTCGGCGGACAAACCCAAGCCTGGCTCTCGCTGCGGGCCACGGGCGAAGTGCTCAAGCTGCGCCCCGGCGAGAGTTTTGAAGTCGGCCAGTTCCGCGGCACCGTGACCGAAATCCGCCCCCCCGACGTCATCATTCAGGCCGAAGATGAGCGTTGGCTGCTAACCCTGGGGGACAAGCTCAGCCAGGCTACGGCCCTGCCGCCTGATTTTTGAAGCGACGGCTCAATCGCCTGCCACGTCCGATCGGTGTTTGGAACCGATTCAAGGCCCAGATCGCCAATTCCGTGTCCGCACCAGAATCGGTTCCTGACACCGTTCGGGCTCTCCGTTTGGCCTTTACCCATTTGCGTCCTGTCAGTTTCTGACGGTAACGGATAGGCTGTCCCTTGTTGGGGCCGCGTCATCGGTTTGCCCTGTTTCACCGCGCATCGCGTCGCATTCGCCATGTGGATTCTGCTCGTCATCGGTTCGGTTCCGGTCATTGCCGTCTCGGCCCGCTGGGTGCTGGCGCCGATGCTCCGTTCCGTCGAGCGACAGAGCGTCGATCGCCAGTACTCGGTGCTCGACCTGGCCTACTTTTTCCTGATGTTCTCGGCCGCGTCGATGGTCCTGCGGAATTTCTTCCTCGGTTCCGAAGGTTGGGAAGCCATCGTGGCGATGATGCTCGTGCTGCCGTTCGTGGCGGCCATCTGGTGGTTGGCCTTGAGCTGCTTGAACGGTCGCGGGGTGCGCGGCGCCCTGCGGCGCGCGGTGTTCTCCATCCTGGCCGTCCCCGTGGCGTTCATCGGCCCGATCGTGGTGATCGGCGCCACGGTCGCGCTGCTGCTGCGGCCTTTTATGCGTCCGCGCGGCGCCTTCTCGAATCGTCTGTTGGGAGACACAACCGGCCAGTGGCTCGCGCTCGGCGTGCTGCTGGGCGCGCTCGCGTTGTTGGCGCTCTCACGCCTCACCAGCGTCTGGGTTGCCCGCGCCGCCATCGAACAACACGGCGAACCATTCGACACGGCAAGCCCGCCGGCCGCACCGCTCCTGGCCGATGACGCGGTCCAAGCGTGAACCGCCGGCGAGCGAGTCGCGGTGTCTGACTCAAAAGAGTCTTCAAAACAGCCGCAACTGCCCGCCCGTCACCGGTGGTCTGAACTGCGTCTCATCGAGCGGCATCCAACCTCGGCCGAACCCCAGCTTGTGCGCGAAGACCTTAAAGGTCGCCGCGATCTGCTCGGCGTACACCCCCTGGCCGCGGTGCCGGCGCCCGAACTGCGAATCGCTCAGCTTCCCCCCGCGCGTATCGCGAATCCGCGCTTCGACGCGCGCTCGCTTATCAGGCACGTGCCGCTCGAGCCAGTCGCGAAAAATCGGCTCCACGGCCAGCGGCAATCGCAGCAATACATAAGATGCGCTCGTCGCGCCCGCCTCGCGCGCGGCCGCCAGAATCGCGGGGATCTCCTCGTCGTTCAAGCCCGGGATGACCGGCGCCACCAGTACGCAGACACCAATGCCTGCCGCCGACAGCTCGCGGATCGCCGCCAGCCGCTTCGCCGGCGGGCTGGTACGCGGTTCCAATTCGCGCGCCAGCGCGGCGTCGAGCGTGGTCACGCTGATGTTGACGCTGGCGACGTTCCTCGCGGCCAAGGGCGCCAGCAGGTCGATGTCGCGCGCGACCAGCGCGTTTTTGGTCACGATCGTTACCGCCTGCGAAGTCTCGGCGCACACTTTCAGGCAACCGCGCGTCAGCCGATATTCGCGCTCGGCCGGCTGGTAGCAATCGGTCACGCCCGAGAAGGCGATCAACTCGCCGCGCCAATTGGGGCGCGCCAGAGCCGCGCGCAGCAGTGCTGGCGCGCGGTGCTTGACCATGATCCGCGTCTCGAAATCGAGCCCCGCGTCGAAGCCCAGGTACTCGTGCGTCGGCCGCGCGTAGCAGTAAGCGCAGCCATGCTCGCAGCCACGGTACGGGTTCACGCTCCAGCGAAACCCGACGTCGGGGCTGTCGTTCGAAGCCAGGATCGCTTGCGAATCGTCGGCAAAGAACTGCGTCTTCAGCCGCGGGCGCTGGGGCGTGAGCGCGTCCGCCGGCGCCGGCGGATTGACTACCAACGCATCGCTGGTGGTCTGATCGCCCGCGTCCGTCTCGTCCTCTTCGGCAGGCTCCAACCGCACCCGCTCAAAGCGGTTCGCTGGTCGCAGCGCCGCTCCCCGGCCGACGAACTTGTCAGGGCTTTTGGCCATTCTTGCAGCCGCCGAAAAACTTGAACCGATCTGCAGGCCCCGACCGAACCCGCCCCTCACGACACGATCCCTACAGTTTAGCAATCCGCAGGCCGCCATTTGGCCCGGTTTACGTCGTTTTGTTGACCGCCACGCTGGGGGCGGGTAGGGTTCCAGTGGCGTTTCTCCCCGCCGGCCAAGGGCCTTTTGTCCCCGCGGCCGGTTCCCGCCTCGGCCATGTTTCGAGATGGCTTTGATGACCCTCCCCTCCCTGGTTCGTCGCGTCGTGTGTGTTGCTGCCCTCTTACTCGGTGCGGCCAGCGCCGGGGCCAAGGATTACTTCCTCACGATCGGCGGCGGCAACTCGCCCCCGGGCAACCAGGTGTCGCTCGAGAAGAACGTCCTCTACTTTCAGCGCGTGCTAATCGAATTGGGCATGGTGATCGAGCGCCACGACATTCTTTTTAGCGACGGCGACGACCCCGGCCGCGACCTGCAGTTCGACGACCCCGCGTACGCCCCGCCCGAGGCCAACCTCTGGCTCGCCCGGCTGTTCAATCAAGAGGACGGCCTGCGCGATCAGTTCCGCTCGCACCAGGTGCCTGGCGTGCGCGGCCCGGCCACGCGCGCCAGCATCGAGCGTTGGTTCGACGAAATCGGCTCGCAGTTGATCGGCGACGATCGTTTGTTTGTCTACTTCACAGGGCACGGCGGCAAGGGAGACGAAGTCAATCACAACATCATCCATCTCTGGAATAAGGAGAAGATGACCGTCGAGGAACTTGTCACGCAACTCGACAAACTGCCGACGAGCCTGCCCGTCGTGCTCGTGATGGTGCAGTGCTACTCGGGCGGATTCGCGAACACGATTTTCCAGCACGCCAAGAACAAAGACGGCGTGACGCCGGCCGATCGCTGCGGGTTCTTCGCCACGGTGCCCGACCGCGTGGCCGCCGGCTGCACCGCCGACATCGACGAAGAGCACTACCAGGAGTACAGCAGCTTCTTCTGGGCGGCGCTGGCAGGGCAGGGGCGCACGGGCAAACCGGTGCCGCGCCCCGACTTCGACGGCGACGGACGCACCTCGCTGGCCGAAGCCCATGCCTACTCACTGCTGGAGTCCGACACGATCGACATTTCGATCAAGACCTCCGACGCCTTGCTACGCGCGTTCAGCAAAACAAAAGTCGACAAGAACGATCAACTGATCACGGCCGACACTTCCTACGAAAAGCTGCTCGCCTTGGCTGGGCCGTGCGAGCGGGCCGTGCTTGAAGGATTGTCTGAAAAACTCGCGCTCACAGGGGACGAACGCACCAAGGCCGCGCGCGACCTCGCGGAAGAAGTTAAAAAGCAAAAGGGAGAAGTCGAGCGCCGCAAGAGCGAGCGCAACAAGCAGTTTCGCGCGGTCGCCGGCGAGATCGTCAGCCTGCTCAAGCAGCGCTGGCCCGAACTTGAAAACCGCTGGCATGCCAAGGTGCAGGAAGTGCTCGCCGGCGATCCCGGCGCGCTCCTGGCCGCGATTCAGTCGCATCCCAAATGGAGCGATTGCCAGCGTCTGCACGATGAAGTCGCACAGTTATCCAGCGAGGTTCTCGATCTGGAGCGCAAATGGGTCAAGACGCAGCGCTTTGTCTACGTCGCCGAAAGCGTCGCGCTGGCCGCCAACCTGGCGGGCCTGGCCGATCCCACAGTCGTCGCGCGCTTCGAGGCGTTGACCAAGGCCGAAGCGCGCTCGATTCTGCCCCCGGTCGTGGCCATCGAAGGGGAAAAACCCGCTGGCGCCCTACCGCCTGCCGGCAGCGCCCTCCCGGCCGAAGACGCCGCGCCGGCGGAAAACGTCGCGCCGGCCGAAGAAGCCACGCCGGCAGAAAGCCCTGCGAGCGAAGCGAGCGAAAGCGACGATCCGAACGAAACGGGTTGCTAACCGCCCAGGCCTGCCGCTATTTCTCCTCGCGCGAACGACCCAGCACGGCCCGCATTGCGGGTCTCTGTAGCGCGCTATTGCGTGTTGGCGCGCTATTGCGTGATCGTTCTGCCCCGCGATCACGCCAGCCACTTGCACTCGGCGACGTCCAACTTGCGCGGCGCAGCTTTGCACTCGCTAGCACTCTGTTTGTCAAGTGGTAGTTTTTTCCTCACGCACATTCGTGCGAAACTCTCTTTGTGCGACGCTGGTTCGTTTTTATAATGAGACTGTCGCGTCGCGGGCGGGCTCGACCAACCCGCCGCGTGCTGAGCCCTATTCAGCCGCTCGATCCAGCCAGTTCCGAACACGACCAGCTCTCCGACCCCAGGGGATAAGCCACCGTGCTGACCGCTCGACCGAAAGTCAACGAGCTCCTCTTTCAACTCTATGGACGAGCCCTGCACCCCGAGCTGTTTCAGGTGTACGAATCTCGCACCGTGCGTCGCGGCGAGTACGAAGCCAAAATCGACATCACCTCGGCCGGCCACGTCGTCACCTGGCGCTATCACGGGCTGACCCTGACCGAAGTGGCGGCCGCCGCCACGCAGCCCTTGCCGCAGAAGCGGCGACTGCTGTCGGCCAAACTGCGCGGGCTGCGCAACGAACGCATCGCGTGCCGGGGCGGGGCCGTCTACCAGGTGAGCTTTCAGCTCGAACCGGTCGATCCCGAAGTCTTCTGGACGTTCCAGCAAGAGCTCTCGCTCGATGGCCGCCGGCAAGGCATGCTGCACACGTTTGCCTCGAGCGGCCGGCTGGCCGCGGGTGCCCTCTCCTACGTGAACGTCGAAACCCGCTCACGCTGCCTGCTGGTTCAGGCCTTCCACACCTTCCCTGACGATTACGCCATCGTCAAAAGCCAGTCGCTGTTCGAAGTGCCGTAGAGTTTCAGTGCCGTAGAGTTTCAGTGCCGTAGAGTTTCAGTGCCGTAGAGTTTCAGCGCCGTAGAGGCTCAGCGCCGTAGAGTTGCAGTGCCGTATGAAACTCGCGCCCTAGCAAAGCGGTTCGCGCGCTGCAGGCCCGTGCCCGCCCACTCACGGCAACTGCACGCAGAACTCCGACAGTGCCGTGTTCACCGCCGCGGGGTTCTCTAGCGGCGCCATGTGCCCCGCATCTGGCACCTCGACGAACCGCGCCCCGCCAATCGCATCGGCGATCTTTCGCATTTCGGCTGGCGGTGAAATCGCATCGTGCTGGCCCACCAACACCAGCGTCGGCACGTTGATCGTCGCCAGCCAGGGCGTGGCGTCCGGTCGCTCGGCCATCCCGAGTAGCGCCGCGGCAATCCCCTCGGGCGAGGTCCGGCGGATCACCTGCTCAGTTGCTTCCACAATGTGTGGCTGCCGCGCGGCGCTCTCCTTAGCGAACAGCTTGGGCAACATCGCCTCGGCCACGACACCGGCCCCCTCCGCCAGCACCTTCGCGGCCAACTGCTGACGACCGCGGGCCGCCTCGGGCGTATCGGGCGCGCTGCGCGTATCGCACAACACCAATGCCCTCACGCGCTGCCGATGCCGCTCCCAAAACCGCCAGGCGACGTAGCCCCCCATCGATAGCCCACAAAAGATGACCGGCTCGCGAAGGTTCAGCGCGTCGAGCAGCGCGGCCAGATCGTCGGCCATCTGCTGCATGCCGACCGTGCCGGCGCTCACCGCGCTCAAACCAAAGCCGCGCAGATCGGGCACAATTAACCGGTGGCGCGCCGCCAAAGGGCTGGTCCCGCTGTACTGGCCCTGCCACATCGAGTGGTCGAGCGGAAAGCCGTGCACCAGCAGAATTGGCGGGCCTGTCCCCTGATCGTGCACTGCCAACTCGCTGTCGCCGACCTTCGTCTTATGCAGCATGAAAGGCCATCCTTACGATTTCGTGCCGGCAGCTTCGGGTTGCTTCTCGGCCAGCGTCTTTTGAAATAGTTCGAGCTGCCGCTTCATCAGGCCGGAGTTCGGCTCGCCTGCGACCGCTTTGAGCTGCCACTCCACCGCGCGCTCGTAATCCTTGAGCGCGAAGTAGCAGCGGGCCAGCGTGTCCATGAAGCCCGCCGAATCGGGCCGCAGCTTCAACGATTCGAGCGAACACTTCAGCGCCTCCTGCTGATCGCGATCGGTGTTGCTCAACAGCCAGGCCAACTGATTGTACGGCAGTGGGTCGCCGGGGTTGTCGGCGATCTGCCGGCGAAACTCGGCTGCGGCCGTGGCGATCCAAGCTTCGTTCTGCTGCCGCTGCTCAGGGTTGAGATTCTGTAACCGATGCAAGGCGATCAGCACGTCGGCGTCCTGCGGGTCGTGCTTGGCGGCCTCGAGCAAGTGCTCGAGCTGCTTGGCCAGATCGGGCTCGTTGGCCAAGGCGCAGGCCCGATAGTAGTTGAAGCGCGTATTAACGTGCTTGCGCAAGAAACCGCGCGGATCGACGGCATCGCCGCCCGCCTGATTGGCCTTGGCCAGGTTGGCCAGCGTCTCTTCGAGCACGGTGGCCGCGGCGCCGTCGTCCCCTTTATCGTGCAGCAAATCGGCCAACAGCGTGCCCGCGTAAATGGCGTTGATCCCTTCGGGCGGGCCGAGCTGAATCACGTGGCGAAACTCGCGCTCCGACCATTCGACGGCCCCTTGCCGCTGCAAGTGCTGGGCAATTTCCAGATGCGTGTTCGCATCGGCGGCATTGACGCCAAACGCCCGATCGGCCGCCTCCTTCGCCCGCGTCTCGTCCCCTTGCTTGCGGCGCGCGCCGGCCAACGCATAGCCGAGCAACGCCTCTTGATTGAAGCGATCGGCCAACCGCGCGGCCAGCCCGTCGATCACGGTCCACGCCTTGCGATCGCTCAAGCGGTCCAGCAGCGTGAGCAGCGAGCCGGTATCTCCCGGCTCAAGCGCCGCGATGCGCTGCATGACCGCCACCGATTCTTCGGCGCGCTGGAGCTTGTCCAGCAGGTCGGCCTCGACCCACAACAGCGCGATGACAATCTCCGGCTGCGTGCGATCCGCCGCATCGGTCAACAATTGTTCTTCGGCCTTGACCAGCTCGGCGAATTTGGCGACCGCCTCCGCCCCCTTGCTGTCGATGTCGAGATACGTGCGCAACCAGGCAGCCGCGGGGCGTGGGCTTTTACCCAGCGAGGCGCGGATGATCTCGGCGCGGCGATCCGCGGCCAGCACCCCCGGCTTCTGCTGCATGACCGCCAGCGCCGCGCGCTTCGAGAGCGTTTGCGATTTCTCGAATCGCACCAGCCGGCAGAGCGCACTTAAGTGCGGCTCGTCGACTTGCATCGCCAGCCGGCGAATGCGGTCGAGCCGGCCCGCCGCGTCGAGCGATTCGTATTCTTGCAGCGCTTGTTTGACTTCCGCCGGATCGTCGGGCCGGGCGAACTCAAAGCGCATCAACCGCACCAGATACCGCGCGCGCGACGCGACCTCGATATCGGCGTCGGTCTCCGCTTCGGTCAGCGCCTCGAAGGCTTCAAAGCCCAGGCGGGCCAGCTCCTGCTGCGCGGCCTCGCGCACCGCGAACCGCTCGTCACCCAACTGGCGAATCAGCTTGGCGATGTGGTCGTCGTCGCCGGCCGCGCCATCGGCTTTGCCTGCGCCCTCGGCATCGCCAGTTTCGGACGCCCCCTCGGTCGCCGCAGCTTCCCCCTCAGTAGCCGCTGGTGGCGCAGCGGCTGCCGCAGGTTTCGCGGGCTGATCGGGCAGTTGCTGTGCCCCGCTGGGCGTGGTCAGCACCACCAACGCCAAGGTCGACGAAACCCTGACCAACCACGGCAGCCAGCGCGCGAGATGCCGGCGATCATCGATACAATTCATGGATCGGCCCGATCTGTGTAGTCGATCTGTGTCGTCGATCTGTGCAGTTTTGCCCGGTTCCAAGATACTGCCCTGTAGGCAGATTGGGCAAGAACGGACGGCCCCCAGGAGCACAACTGCCGGGCCCTCCCGGTTGTCACTTCCCGGCAGTGAGCGCCTCTTTCACCGCCGCTTCAACATCGGCCTCTTCGAAGCCCGCCTGCTGCGGATCCCCTTGCACAAACGTCCGCAAGATCTGCCCGTCGCGGCCATAAATCCTCAGATACGGCAGCGTGCCGTTCTCGATCTGGAAGTCGTCGACGAACGTGCGGTCGTCGTTCACCCGCACGTGCTCGAGCGAAATCCCCTCGGTCGAAAACGGCTTCAAAAAGGCCAGCACCTGCGGCTCCGCCTTCGCCGAATCGCAGGAGACGGTCACCACCGACAGGCCCTCGGCCCCGTGCTCTCGGGCCAGCTCGACCGTGTGCGGGAACATCTCCTTGCAGGGCCCGCACCAGGTCGCCCAGAAGTCGACCAGCACCACGCGCCCCTCGTTGTTGGCGATGATCTCGTCGAGCCCTTTGGCGTCGACGACTTTCAGCCCGGTGGCCGCGTCACCCGCCGGCGCGGTCGACGTTTCGTTATCGGTCGCCTCGTGCGTCGCGGTCGCGGTTGAATTCGCGCCCGCCGTTGTCGGCGCGGCCGCGCCGTCTGCCGGTGCCGTCCCTGGCTGCGAGCAGCCGCCGAGCACCAGCAGCGGGGCGACCAACAAACTCCACACCAGCGGGCAACATAAGCAGCGCTTCATGGCGATTCCCAAATGCAGCAAAGAAATTGGCACCGATAGCAATAATTCTACAGGCTCGGCGGGATCGCGTGTCTCGATAGTCGCCGGAAAAAAATCCCCGCCGAACCCGCGTGAAAACAAAAAAGTCGCCGCCGGCGCCCCCCTAGGGAGCCGGCGACGACCAATGTTCTTCACCAAGAAACAAGCGCGAGGTTACTTCTCGTACTTGATGCCGCAACCTTCGGCGCGGGTCTCGGTCACTTTCGGATCCTGACCGGCCAGCGTCGCGTCGATCGCGTCGCGCACGTAGCGATTCGTCACCGCCGTGGCGTCCTTCCAGTTGTCGTCGATCGCGCCGGTGTAGACCACCTTACGGGCCTTGTTCAGCACCACGACGTCGGGCGTGACGCGAGCGCCATAGTTGCGGGCGATTGCCTGCGTGCCGTCGAACAAATACGGGAAGTTGAAGCCCTTATCCGTGCAGCGCTCCTTCATGTTCTCGAGGTTGTCCCCTTCGCCTTTGTTGACGTTGACGGCGACAACTTGCACCTTCTTGCCAGCGTATTCCTTCTGCAATTCGATGATGCGATCTTCCAGCGCGATCGCCACCGGGCACTGGTTGCAGGTGAACACGAGCACCAACACCTCCGCGTCTTTGTAATCGGCCAGCGAATGTTCTTTGTCGTCGGTGCCAGCCAGGTTCGACCACTCGGGTGCCTGATCGCCAGGGCTCAACACCTTGTTGAACTTGCCAGCTTGGACGACAGTCGTGCAGCAGATCGCCAGTGCGAACAGGGCCACGGGGCGGGCGAATTTGCGAATCATCTTCGACACTCTCCTCGGCAGGAATTGAATCGGAACAAACCGCGGGTTAGGAACGGTCGCGAAAGAACTTCTCCCGGTTCCCCGCTCCCCTCGCGGGAGAGGGCAGGGTGAGGGGGCAAAGAGAATTGGAAGTTATTTCGCGGCCGTTCCTTAATTTGGATTTACGTCCCCCAACCACGGAAGTCTCTACCCGACAAATTGCTTTGTCAACGGTACGCGGGCTTTTCACCAACGGTTCACAGGAAAACCGCAGAATTTTCGCGAAAGACACGTCGCCACGCGAATCAATTAAGCCGCCGCGCCTGGCCTGCATTCTATCGCGCCCAACTACCAAACAGCCAATGACATGCAGCCAGGCCTTGGTATTTGACTGGCATTTGACCGCGGCGGTAACGCGTGCGGAACGCGGGCAATGCAGGATAGTCCCGAGCGCACCGGTAGCGCCGCCGCAGGAAAAAGATGAACAACAATTCGCGCACTGCTGTCGCCGTGACTCTTACGAGTCACCCGACGCTTGGGCGCCACTGCTGGCTTGCCCAGCAGTGCCAGAGCTCGCTTCGACAATGCTAGCCGCGTCGCGGCGGCGACGCTTGATTTCGCCGCGCAGCGGCGGCGGCGCTTAGCCGTGGGCGCCAGCCCACGGAGGCGTTTCGCGAATGACAAAAGCCGCGCAGCGGCGACATCGGCTGAGGTCAAGCCCGAGACTCGCGGCCCTCCTGCAGCGCATACGTCGCCGCTGCGCGGCTTTGATTTCGTTGGGCATCGAGTGTCCGTGGGTTAACACCCACGGCTAAGCGCCACGGCCGCGGCGCGGCCAAGAACACTCGCGCGATGCACGCCAGGGCATCACGCAAACCGGCATCACGCGAATCGCTCACTACGCGAATCGCACACTACGCGAATTCGACGTAAAACCGCGACTCCGACTCATCCACCGTCCGCGCGTCGCGCTGCGGAGGCGCGTCGCGCCCCACGCGGGCGTTGCGGGGCAAGCCCGGCTGCGCTGCTTCTTCGACCAGTTCCAACTCCACCCCGTCGTCGCTCACGCCGACCACCACGAGCTTCAGGTGCGGTGCAAACGAAAAGTGCTGGCCTTCGCGGAGCTTGATCCGTCGCATGATCTGTCGATCCTTCTGTTGTGTGCGTGATTGCTAGAGATGTATTACCTAATCAAGGGGCCCCTGCCCGCAATCGTGAAACGCGCGCAATGCAATTGGGCGGCGCTCCCAGGGTACGATTCACGATAACTGCCCGACGCCACGGCTCGCAGGCGCGATTGCTTTGCGAGCGTGACGGCTTTCCCGTGTGCCAACGTTTCCGTGACAGTGCGATCCCTGCTTCTTCAGTTGCGCCGTAATTGAGATCGACCTCACCACACAAACATCCGTGCGTGGCCGGCCGTCTATCGGTAATTCGGGCATTCCGGCCGCTCCCTCATGCGCGACCGGACTACCCATTGTTGGTATCAAACCCCACGGAAACTGTCAAACCGGTGCTAGCAGTTGCGGTAATTTCAGCTCGCTCGCACTCAAGAGCGACGGGAGTTGTGATAGTTCCGGCCCTTCAATTTCCATCTTCCTTCGCTAAGACGATCCTTCGCTCAGGAACGGAGCACGGACAGTGCCCCGCTATCGGTCGTCGCTACGACATTTGTACGCTTGAGATTCCGAATCTGAGTTTCGACGCGATCTTGAATGCGTCGACCGGCGCGTTGAAAGCCGAGCGCTCGAGCCACGGCTTTCACAAGATCGTCTGGTGACGTTTGCCCATAACGGCGCAACGCCGCCAGGATGGCGCTTTGGATATCGATGTCGGCAACATCGTCAATGTTGTCAAAGTCTGTGGCTTCTTCGGCGAACTCATTTGGTGCAAACAACTTCGGCTGCTCTGGTGCTGTCTCAACTTTAGTCGCACACAAATGCGGGCCACCATCAGTCTGAAGTGCAGCCTCATAGGCAGAAAGCACTCGAGCCACTTGGCGTTGTGGATTACGTATCCAATCTGTGGACCAAATTCGTAGGATCTGCCATCCGAGCCCGGTCAGAATCTCTTGCCGCAGCCGATCTCGATCGCGGGCAACAACGGAACTGTGATACGACGCACCGTCGCATTCGATACCTAGCAGATACCGGCCCTTCTCCTGTGGATGGACAATCGCCAAGTCGATTCGATATTTGGCGCACCCGACTTGCGAACGCACGTCCAATCCCACAGTCCGCAAGGCCGCAGCAACTGATTCTTCGAAGGGAGAATCAAATTCGCGCAGCCCATCGTCGCGAATCGCGGCGGCAAGAGCCTGCGTCCCTCTCTCGGCAAAGTCGAGATAGGCGCGCAAGAGTTCAGCGCCTCTGGATCTGGTCCTCGACAAATCGATGTCGTGCGCTCGAATTGAGCTGACTACGGTTACGCTTTCCCGGGCGCGAGTGACCGCCACATTGAGTCGCCGTTCCCCGCCCTGCATATTGAGGGGCCCAAAACGCATTGCAAACTTGTTCTGATCGTCAAATCCATAGCCTACGCTCAGCAGAATGCAATCACGTTCGTCACCTTGAACGTTTTCTAGGTTTTTCACGAAGAACGGTTCATCGCCGGTTCCATTGAGCCGCTCAGTTATTCGCGCTTCGGTACACGCCGAGTGAGCTGTGCGGTCGTCTTGCAATCGCTCCAGTTCATCAAGTACGGCAATTTGCTGTCGTTGATTGAACGTGATCACCCCGAGCGATTTATCTGGGAACTCAATGAAGTGTCTCAGTATCAGTTGGGCGGTTTCTCGCGCTTCAGTTGCGTTGTACCCGCCAGAGGTACCTGCCCGCCAGCGCCCATCTCTTACGAAGTGCCATTTAACAGCGCGATTGCCGTCTGTGTCGTAAACACTTGGAAAGGTCAGTAGGCTGTTTCCGTAAACATGGTGGTTCGCAAATGC
This sequence comes from uncultured Planctomycetaceae bacterium, assembly GCA_964495375.1. GTDB lineage: Bacteria > Planctomycetota > Planctomycetia > Pirellulales > JAEUIK01 > JAIESQ01. Next base: position 41,055 of record CAZBWM010000005.1, read on the forward strand.
AATTAGCGGTTCTCGACGACTCCGATAGTGCCATCGGAGTTGCCGTCGCGGTAGCCCCACCGAGCAACACACATCAAGTACACTCTCGTATTCCGCTAGGCTGCCCGCCTCGTCGTTGTCTTCATCTTGGGAAGATCCGTCATCGCTGGTCAGGCGATCGAAGAACGTCGTTGGCGGGAGTTGCTTTTGATCTCCGGCGACGACGAGTTGTTTGCCACGATATACGGCGCCGACGGCATCAAAAGGGCGCACTTGGGAGGCTTCGTCGAATATCACTACGTCGAAGCGGAAGCTCTCCGAGTTGAGAAATGTGCTGACCGCGAGCGGACTCATCATCAGGCATGGCTTGAGCTGGATCAACAGCGAAGGGGTTTTTTCAAAGAGCTTGCGAAGCGACATGTGACGGCGCTTCTTTTCGACCTCGCGCGTCAAGATTCCTAGCTCGGAAGAAGCGGGTACGAAGTCCCAGTCGAGATGCGGTCGATCTGGCTTCGACAAGAGTCGTTCGCGGAGTCGCTTATACGAGTTGGCGATGGTCGCGCGATCTGCCGTCCGGTACTCGGTCAGCAATCTTTCGTGATCGTCAATATTGAACTGCCGGAGCACAGGAGTCGTTGCATACGCCTGAGTAAGCCACAGTCGATAGAGACGCTTGCGAAAAGCGTTTAAGAGGCTTTGAGCGGGGATTTGCTTGGCTGTTGCTTCGATCGTCAACTGAGATATCCCCAATGCCTCAAGGCGTGCGGCGGCTTCCCGGAACGTCAGCCATTCCCGCAACCACGGGAGGTCGTCGATCCGGGCACGAACCCACGCCACGAGGTCAGCTAGCGACATCGTTCGAATTGCGACTCGTTCAGGTGTAGCGACCTCGAGGTCAAAGGCTGTTTCAAGCTGCGTCCACGCCTTGGCAATTCGATTCTTCAGAATCGAAGCACATGCTCTTACGGCGATTCGGGTTTTGTCGCGGATGGCGCGGTCGCATGCGATACCGACTATCGCGGGTGGAATTGAACCGTCAAATTGTGCTAACAACTGTCGCAAGGTGGCGACTTTAATGCGCGATTCTGCCCACTCCGGCGATCGCATTGATGGTAGCACTACGCCCAGGGATTTCAGCTGACGATGAAGGCCAACGAGTTGCTGATAATGAGCGGCCAACGCACCCAGTTTTTCCAGGGCTACCGGGAGGGCGCTCAATTGCACGTCGCACTCGTGTTTGAGCAGCCGAATGATCGACTCGTCGGCTGCGATTTGATGCTGAAGCGCGTCCGTGGCCTCACTCAGGGCTTGATCGACTAACGAAGGGCCGCAGTCGAGAAGTGCTCTTCGATCCGATCCAATCCGTGAAAGGTCAAATTGGTCGGACAGAATCTTGAGTTGTTCAGAATGCGAAGAAAGCACAGCTTCCAATTGTCTTACGGCAATCGACACTCGCTCGCGATCAAGTCCATTTTCAATCGTTAACGAGGTCACCAATCGCTCTGGAATGCGGGTTTCCCGCTGCAAGGCCTCGATGGCCTCGCAACCGAACAACAACGAGTCCCAATCGAGGGATCCGTCACTTTGTACCCAGAGGTCTGCAGAATACTGCGACTCGTACGTTCGCAGTGCTGCGCGCCGTGTATGGTATTCCCCTAACCGATGGAGATCCCACAAGAGATCCTTGGCGGACCGGGGCGCCTGCGCCTGGTAAAGGCGTGATGCGCGCCAGCGCAACTCGCGCCAAGGTCCCAGCAGCCTTCGCCAAAATGGACGGAAGCTCTTCGCGTCTTCACAGACTCGCGCGCCCTCGGCCTCAAACGCCAGCGATGTCACGATTGGTTCAAGTTCTTGCCGAATCGACTGGCAGGCGTCTTGGTGAGCTTTGCCTTCAGCGGCTGCTTGTCGTAGTGTGGATCGCCGCCCATTGTCGAACCACGAACGCTTCATCAACCCAGTGTCGGCGATCGCCCGCCCAATGCGTGCGAGTCGTAGGAGCTGACCAATTGGCGGCTCACCGCTCATCGAGAGACCGATTGCGTTGATCAACTCCTTGGTGGTTTGGCGTAGTTCGCTATTCGTCACGCGCAGACGTTCAAGCTGCTGCACGATGCCCTTAAACTGATGATGTCGTGAGCGCACGCTACTTAGCTCGCCTGGGCCTCTTGCTCTGGCACACCAAACGTCGGGCGAGCGCTTGAGCTGGTCGAATAGCTCTTGAATATTTGCCTTTACCGCTTCGCCAGTGAACTGCGGAATCGCTCGCTGAATCGATTCGAATTCCGCAAGCGTTCGGTGGCAATCCTCAATGCCCTTGCAGATAGCGGCCGGATCTTTCGCGAGCCAAGTCTCCGGCAACTCTGGCAGATCCAGAAGTTTGCTGATCGTTGCGAGTTCAGCATCGACGAGTTCTTTGCATGCTCCCGAGGTAACTAGTCCTGTTTCTTCGAGTGTGGCCAGCGGCTCACCAATTTCGGTGAGCGCCTCGACAAGGACATTGAATGTATGCTCAAGGTCGTCTTGAGCAATTAGAGAGAGCTCCTTCAGGCGGCAGTTTCGCCACGGGTGTGATTCATAAGCCGTGATAACGTTCTCGCAAGCTGCTAGCGCCTCAATCGCGCGCTCCATTTCGCCTAATCGCTTGATGTCCAGCGACAGCACGTCGCTGAGGGGACACTGCGAGTTTGGTGCGCCGTCTAGCGCCGCGACTAAGCCATGAACTCGAAATGCGGTCCATAGCAACGTTCCCCGCGGCACGTGCAATGCTTGCACGTATAGGTTCAGATTGGTGCGAACAGAGTACAGCCGATCCAGGTTTTCTTGCTGGCTGGCGAATTGCTCCACCGGTAGATTCAAGCAGCGACCTAACTCTGCAACTACCACCTTGCGGCTTACTTTGTGGCTATGGCATTCGAGGCAAAAATCACCAAGTTTCTGCTGATCCAGGCGGCGCTTGACGACTTCGAGCGCGGCGGACTTTTCGCTGACAAACAGGATTGTTTTGTTCGCGGCCAGGCACTCCGCAATGATGTTTGCAATCGTTTGACTCTTGCCTGTTCCTGGTGGACCATCAAGCACCAAACTATGGCCAGCGCGAACAGCTAGGATGGCTTCCAATTGACTGCTATCGCAATCCAGCACTGTGTGCAATTCCGCAGGATGTATCTGCTCGTCAAAGTCCGCTTTGCCGGGAATTGGGGATCCAGACGCGCCGGATGTAGCGTTTTCGTCGCCAGCAATCGCACGGCAGAGAGGATGCTCCGCGACGGCCGCTTTGTTATCCCGAAGATCCTGCCACATCGCGAGTTTTTGAAAACTAAAAACGCCGAGCACTACATCATCGTCCACAGTCCAGCGGGGCTGACTGGTTACTGCTTCCCGAACGGTATTGAGCCACTTCAATCGATCATTGCCGCTCTCAAAACCGTCGTCTGGCAACTCGGGCAGCACAACGTTGAAATTGTTCTTCAGCAACTCCGTCAAAGAGTAGTTTGGCGAAATTCCGTCATCTGAAACGGTCAGCGCCCAAGTGCGTTCAGGACCGCTTCGGTCCAGTACAACCGGCACGAGAATAAGCGGTGATTGAAGGCACACATCACTGTCCGGTGACTCATACCAGTGCAGCAATCCGAATGCCAAGTAAAGAATGTTAATTCCTTGCTCTGACAGGGATGTCTTAGCGTTCAGGGAGAGCCTTGAGAGTCGAGTCGCCAACGCTTTGTCGGAAAGCCCCGTTAGCAAGTGTTGGTTGGGCTTGAACCCCGGCGCGCTCCGGCAGCTATCGATGTCTGGAACGCGGCGGGACTCGACGGGCCGCTCTTCACCCGCCAACGGTAACTCTAAAAAGTTGCCGTCTCGGCCAAGCGACTCGCCATCCTCCGGACTACGATCGGTTCCTTCCTCAGAAGGAACTAGATCGAGCTTGCGCACAAAGATCATTGAATCAGATTCGTCGACAAGAATTCGCCAAAGCGCCGCAGGCGCCGGCTCTTCGAGCCGAATACCGCCGGTCCGATCGACTCGGCAGTTAATAAGTCGGTTTCGCTTAGACAGGTCAAGGAGTTGTGAGCGCCATTCGTCGATCCTCGAAAGAACCCGGTCCAGCATGGTCCTGCCCCTAGGCGTTGTACGACGACGTGCAGGCGTACATTGGAATCGACCGAGGTGCCAATATCCAGTTCCCGTCGGTGCCGAAACTACTGGGCTATCGCAACTTCCCCGACCGACAACACAAGAGCCAGGGAACGGGCGACAGACCTCAGGCTTCAGGGAACGGACGGATCGCCATTGCCGACCCGTCCTCACGCGCCTGACGTCAGGCGAGAGTACGTTTAGGACGCAAAACCGCCCTGTTAGGACGGTCTAGGACGCAAGCTTTTTCGATTTTGCGTCCTAAGGTTAAGTGATTCCGTGGCAACACTTTAGGGGATGTTTTTCCTGGCTTAGGACGGTTAGGACGCAAAATCCCGGAACACTTTGTAGAAGAGGCCTGAGACCTGAGGCTTGCGGGGCAACCTGCGGCCCGGAGCGGTCGCACGGGTGACATTTCGTGGCTAGTGATCAATCGTAGGGTGTGCGCAGCACACCAAGAATCTGGCGCGTTCCAGGCCACGCGCGGCGAGCCCCTGTTTTCCCCGTGCGCTTCACGCACCCTACAGGCTCACGCCCCGCGCGCTTCGCGCTTCGGCCGATAGATTTCGGTGGCAATCCCCAACTGCACCTCGGCCGCGAAGCTCAGCGTTTCGCTCAACGTCGGATGCGGATGGATCGAATCGGCCAGATCGCGAGCGGTCGCCCCCATCTCGATCGCCAACACACCTTCGGCAATCAGCTCGCCCGCACCCGCGCCGACAATGCCGACGCCCAATACCTGCTCGGTCTCGGGATCGACGATGAGCTTCGTAATGCCGTCGGTGCGCAACACAGTTTGTGCGCGGCCACTCGCGGCCCACGGATAGCGCACCACCTCGACCGCGCGACCTTCGCGTTTGGCTTGCTCTTCGGTCAGGCCGGCCCAGGCGATTTCCGGATCGGTAAAGACGACGGCCGGAATCGCCCGCGGATCGAACACGGCCGGTCCTCCTTCGATTGATTCGACGGCGACCTTGCCTTCATGGCTGGCTTTGTGCGCGAGCATCGGTTCGCCGGCCACGTCGCCGATCGCCAAGATGTGCGGATCGGCAGTGTGCTGCCGCTGATCGATGATCACGAATCCATGCTCGTTGAGCTCGACGGCCGTGTTCTCCAGACCGATGCCCTTGCTGTTCGGCCGGCGCCCAACGGAGACCAGCACGCGATCGAACGTGGCAGTGCGCATGCCTTCGGGCCCTTCGAGCGTGGCTTCGATCGAGTTGCCCTTGTCGGCCAGCGCTGCGACCTTGGTCTTCAGATGGATGCCGGCGAACTGCTTCTCCAGCCGCGACGCCAACGGGCGGACCAGGTCGCGATCGACGCCCGGCAGCAACCCGTCGGTCAGCTCGACGACGGTGACCGCGCTCCCCAGTGCGCTGTAAACTGTACCCATTTCCAAGCCGATATAACCGCCGCCGATCACCAGCAGCGAGCCCGGCACGTCGGGCAGTGCGAGCGCCTGCGTCGAGTCCATCACGCGATCGGTCTTGAGATTGAAGGCCGGAATCCGCGTGGGGCTCGAGCCGACTGCCAGGATGCAGTGGTCGTAGGTCAACTCGGCGTCTTCCAGCGTGCCGCCGTCGGTCGGCTCCAAGGAGAGCGTCGTCGAATCGATGAACGTGCCGCGGGCGCGAATCAGGCGGACCTTGCGCTGCTTGGCCATTTGCTGCAAGCCGCCGGAGAGAGTCGCCACGACCTTCTCGGCCCTGGCCCGCACGGCATCGAGATCGATGTGTGGCGGTTGAAAGTGGATGCCCCACTGCTCGAGCTCGCGGGCTTCGCTCAGCGCCTTGGCGACGTGCAACAAAGTCTTCGAGGGGATGCAGCCCCGCAGCAAGCAGGTGCCGCCGGGTCGCGGCTCGGCGTCGACGAGTGTGACCTCCATGCCCATATCCGCCGCCAGAAAGGCCGCGGCATATCCGCCGGGCCCGGCTCCCAACACGACCAATTGACTGTGCATGACGTCTCCCGCAAGCGAACTTTGATTTGGTAAGGGCGACTGCCACCGGCCGTGAGCGCCTCGCGGCTGTCGCGCCGGATAATCGTTGTGTGTCGGAGCGAACCGCGATTTTATCGACGTGCCGGCCGGGCGGAAAGCCGGCGGCCGGCGAGTGGGTCAGTCGAATTGGGTCCATCGTCCGAACGGTGTCAGGAACCGATTCAATTGTCGGCGAACTATTTGTGAACTGCCGCCGGAATCGGTTCCTGACACCGTTCGGGCTCACCGCTAAACCGACCGACCCACTGCAGACGCATCCGCCGGTACCGCCGCGCTCACGTTTCCTGCCAGCCGCCGCGTGCGGTATGTTTCTCAGGTTGCACGACTCGCCCGACTTCGCGGACACTCGGAAACGCCACGTATGCCCGACTCAACTCGCCAGGCCGATGTCATCATTGTGGGGGGCGGGGTCGCCGGGGCCAGCACCGCCATGCAGTTGGCCCTGCGCGGCCAGCGCGTGCTGGTGCTCGAGCGCCAGATGTTGGGGGCGGGCTCGACCGGCCGCGCCGCTGGCCTGCTCGGACAGTTGCGCTCGACCAAGGCCGCGGTCACCCTGCTGCGCGACGGGCTGGAAGTCGTCCGCGATGTCGAACTCCGCACCGGCATCAACATCTTCGTGCAAACCGGCTCGCTGCGGATCGCCGCCACGCCCGATCGCGTGCAGGAGATCGAAGAACACGTTCGGCTCGCCCACGAAGTCAATCTGCCGATCGAAGAACTCGATCGCGTCGACGTCGCCCGCCGGCTTCCTTACATGAAAACCGACGATCTGCTCGCCGCTTGCTATTGCCCCACCGACGGGCATCTGCAGCCGGCCGAACTGTTAGCCGGCTACGTGCGTGTCGCCCGCGATCACGGCACAATCTTTCAAACGCAGACACCGGTCGAGCGCGCGATTGTCTCGGGCGGGCGAGTGCAGGGGGTCGTCGCGGCCGGCGTCGAGTATCACGCGCCGATCGTGGTCAACTGCACGGGGCCGTGGTCATATCTCGTGGCGGAAAAAGCCAGCACGCGATTGGCCACGGCTGCGATTGGTCACTACTACTTGACGACGACGCCATCGCCCGACGTGCCCGTCGATCGCCACAGCCCGGCGGTGCGCGACCGCGCCAACCGCATCTACACGCGCCCCGAAGCGGGCGGCCTGCTCGTCGGCATGTACGAAGCCGAGCCGGTCGAATACGACATGGAACGCTTGCCGGCCGACTTCGACATGTCGCAGATGCGTGCCCGGCGCGATGAGCTGAACGTCGCCGTGTTGATCGATGCCGCCAGCCGGCGCTTCCCGTTCATTTCCGAGCGCACGCCGATGACGATCACCACCGGCATCATGACTTTCACCCCCGACGGCCAACCCTGCTGCGGACCCTCAGGCGAGATCGAAGGCCTGTTTCACTGCGCCGGCTTCTGCGGGCACGGCATCGTGCAAAGCCCCGCGATCGGCCTGGTGATGAGCCAGCTAGTGCTCGATGGTCGTTCGCAGTACGACGTCGCGGCGTTGGCGGCCGATCGCTTCGACGATGTGATTGAACTGCTGGCGCGCCCGGCCATTAAGGCGGCCTGCTACCGCACCTACTCGAATTACTATGGAAAGGTGGCCGCGACCGACGCCATGCGCTGACTCCTGGAGGCTTCGCGATGCAACCCCAACGCAAGGCGCAATCCCAACGCGCACAGTCTGAACAAGACAGTAAACCCGATGAAATCGTTGTCTTCATGGCTCGCCGGGCCGGGCATTGTGCCGGCTGCGGAGTCGAAACAGGGCAGGGGGGGATGATCCGTTTGGTGGATGAGAAGGCCTTTTGCCTCCTCTGCGCAGGGCTGGGCGATCTGGAGTTGTTGCCCAGCGGCGACGCGGCGATCACGCGCCGCGCGAAAAAGTACTCCAAGCGTTGGGCGGTTGTGGTGCGCTGGTCGATCGCGCGCAAACGCTTCGAGCGGCAAGGGCTGTTGGTCGAACCACAAGCAATCGGGCAGGCCGAAGACGAATCACAGAATGATGCCGAGCGGCGCCGAAAGCAGCGGGCCCACGGCGCCGCTGCCCGGCAGCGCGAAGACGAGAAGTACGTCCGCCAATTCGCCGAGGCGATCCGCCGAGAATATCCGAGTTGCCCGCCGCAGGAGGAGTTCGCGATCGCCCGACACGCTTGCACTCGCAACAGCGGTCGCGTGGGGCGCAAGCAAGCGGCCCGCGAGTTGGAGTCGACGGCCATTCGTTCGGCGGTGATCGCCCACATTCGTCACGTGCATACGAACTATGACGAACGGATCACGAAAGTCGGGGACCGGGACACGGCACGCGACGAAGTCAGCGATCTCGTGGCAGAGATTCTCGATCGCTGGAGCGAGCCGCCTGACGAGCGCGTTTTAGAAAGTACCTGAGGTAGCGAGAATGCCCAATGGTCACTGGAGCCGTGTCGAAGTCGCGGGACACGAGTGTGAAGTCTACGAACCGCCGCGCGCGAGCGAGCACGGTTACGCGGTCATCTACCTGCATGGCGTGCATCTCAATAGTCTCGCCGACAACGAAGCATTCTGCGCCGAGTTCGACCGCTATGGCCTGCGAGTCATCGCGCCGCGCGCGGGGCGCTGCTGGTGGGCCGATCGCCTCTGTCCCGAGTTCGACCCGCGCATCACTCCCTTCGGCTATGTGCGGCAAGACGTGGTGAGCTACATCGCTGAAACGTGGAACACCCGGCCACCGGCGATCGCGCTGTTGGGCACCAGCATGGGAGGACAAGGCGCGCTGCGGTTGGCATTCCGGCAGCCGAACACGTTTCCGATTGCCGCGGCGATCTCGCCCGCCATCGACTTCCAGTGGCGCTACGACGCGCCAGGCGACGACTACGAGGCGATGCGCGCGATGTACGGCGACGCCGAAGCCGCGCGGCAAGACACGGCCACCTTGCACGTCCATCCGCTCAATTGGCCGCGCAATCTCTGGTTCGCGTGCGACCCGGCTGACGATCCCTGGCACGAAAGCACCGCGAAGCTGCGGATGAAGCTGGCCGCGCTCGGCATCCCGCACGAGTACGATCTCGAGACCACCGCCGGAGGGCATGGCTTCGGCTACTACAACCGCATGGCCCCCGTGGCGATCAAGTTTCTGGCCGAACGACTCGACCAGGAGCGGCGACGCGTCTAGCCGCTTGCCGAAATCCGTGCGGTCGCCGCCGCGATGCGATTGGGGATAGGCCCCTCAGGACTACGAATCACCCGACTTCCGTCAGAACGGAACCACAAGGAACTCGGTCTCGATAAAATTGTCTAAAAATATGACCAAAAGTCTCTAGGCAGTGAGCCACTCGGCGCCTAGAATCAACGGCTGGCCTGGGACGCGTTCCCGGGCTGAATTGTCCGAAAGCCGCCGATCGACCCCGTTCGCGGCCCGTTGAGCTTTGTGCCGGATTGTGGGCATTTCTTCGCGAAATGCTGTCACGACGCTTCCGTAGCGTCGTGGGCGTCACCCTCCGGTTCCTCCGGGCCACCGCGATCGGCTAGTCAAACGGCGGCTTTCGGCGAGCGCCAACCGTGCACGCCGGGGACTGTCCCGGTTTCGGTGTACGACGAGGTAATCAGGTTCGAGCGCCGCCCGAAAGCGGGACTGTCCCCCTCGGCATTGCGCCGGAACGAGCGTTGCCACGTCGATAGTACGATGTAGGTCGTGTTGCCGCCGGGTGCCACTGGCTCCGCCAGTGCGCTTGGCGTCGACGCAGGAACGACGCAGAAGCTTGTTCGCCGTCGTGTTGAATCACCTTGGCGTGCCCGCTCGCCCTGCGCGCGTGAGATTCACCACGAGGACACAACGACAAAATACATCCACAGAAAGGCACAGCAGAACACAGCACGATCCGGGCCACGCCGAACCGCTCCGCATCGGGAACTTCTGTGTTCTTCTGCGATCATCTGTGGAGGCATTGCCGTTTTGGGCGCTGCGAGAACTTGCTCGCACGAATCGAAAAACCAAGATCACGCTGACCACGGATTGCACGGATTGGTCGCTGCCGGATTCAACAATCCGTGCAATCGGTGTCATCCGTGGTTCAAATCTTCGTGGTCCAAAACTCCGCGGTTCAGAGCTTAGGACGCAAAACTGCCCGTTAGGACGATCTAGGACGCAAACAAATTCGATTTGCGTCCTAACTGCAAGACGCTTCAAAGCAAAGACTTAGTCGCCATTTTCGAGGTCTTAGGACGATTAGGACGCAAATTCCCGGAACACTTTATCGAGGAGGGGGGATCGCCTGCGGCCGAGAGAGTCGTGCAGGAGAAAGGCGAGCAGGTCGCCGTGCTGGCGCGGTAACGAAAAGAAAAAGCGGGCGATCGCGCGTCCGGTCGCGATCGCCCGCGTTGGTACGTCAGCGCGTGGGATCCGTAGCGCTTTTTAGGGAAGTAGCGAATGGTTGATGGCAAAGCTCAACTCGGATCCAGCGCCACGCGTCACACGTTGATGATTGCTTCGAGGCGCGTGCATGCGGGGAACCGGGTCCTGAGCTCAGCAGCAGCTAGCGGGCGATCGTCCCCCCGGGCGAGTAGCGGATCGCACACGCCGACGTGCAGTGAATGCTGAGCGTGTTGATCCCTGCCGCCGGCGAGAAGGCCAGCCCGCCGATGACGACGTTCATTTCCGAATTTGACAAGACCCGGATTGTGTCCTTACGCAGCGACAACTTCGAGGCATTAGGTTTCATGACAAAACTCCTCGGCCGACCGTGCGGCCGTTAATTTCGATCGTTTGAGGAAAGGTTTGCTTGCGATCACCGCGTGATCGCCACACCAGCCATGGCGTAGGACGGGGAGCAGTTGTTACATCGCGATCGACGATTGTGTTCGCGCCAGACAAAAAAGCAGGCGGTCGCAAATGGGTTTGCGACCGCCCGGGTTGCAGACAATGACGCGCCGAAGCGATTCGACCGCTGCGTTATCAACAGCAATTCAAATGGTTGACGACTAGCGGAAGATCGTGCCCTTCGGGGTGTACGGCCCAATGGCGCAATGAATTGTGCATTGCAGCGTGTTGGTCTTGATCGCCTGAACGGGCGACAGCGCCAGCCCGCCGATGACGAGGCTCATCTCCGAGTTCGACAAGACGCGGATGGTGTCTTTGCGCAACGACAACTTCAAGGCGTTGGTTTTCATGAAAAACTCCTCGGTCGAGAAAGCGACCGTGAACTTGCTTGGTAAGAAAAAACTTGGCTCGCGATCACCGCGTGATCGTCCAACAAGGTACTAGCGATGAACGTGCCTGGTTGTTACGAGAAAAGGCTCGGCTTGGCGTTTGAGCGAATGCTGGCGCCGAGCGGTCGCCGATCGAAGTTGCCGGGTTTTCCCAACCTCTCTTGCCAAAAGAGGGCCGGCTGGGTAACTAGGCCAGCCTCGTCTCGGCGATTCGTCGGACTATGCGCCAGCGGCGCAAGCTCCGCGCGATCTGCTTTTCCAGAATCGACAGCTTCCGCCATTACCCAAAGACTGCTGGCACTGCCGGCGGCGCGAGAGCCCTGCCGGGCGGCATAATCAGCCCGGCTGGCGGCGCTCCGGTGGCCACGCGCGCCACGGCCTGATCCGAGTGATATGAGAACGACCTTCGGCGAACACCAGCGGGCAAGTGGCAGGGCAGCGGCCCAACGGCTCGCCGCTGCGCTGGTCCTGCTTGCACTGACCGGCTGCCGATCGTTGCAAGCCACGAACAATGCCGACTGGTCCCCCGATCAGAAGGTGCTGCCGACCGCCGAGTACCACGGCAAGCTGCTGACGGTTCACAACGTCCGCAACTGCGAATACCGCAGCACGACCGACTACACCGTGCGCCACGAAGACCGCACGTACGACTTGGATCAACTCAAGACGGTCGACTTCATCGTGGTCCCGTTCAAGGAAGCGCCGCAGTTGGCCCATACGATGTTGAGCTTCGGCTTCGCCGATCGCGACTACCTGGCCGTGTCGGTCGAAATCCGTAAACGGGCCGATGAGTCGTTCTCGGCCTGGAAAGGGATGTTTCCGCACTACACGATCATGTACGTGGCGGCCGACGAGCGCGACGTGATCGCCCTGCGCACCAACCATCGCCACGACGATGTCTACGTCCATCGCACGCGGGCCACTCCCGAGCAGGCCCGCGCCCTGCTGGTCGACGTTATGCAGCGGATGAACAAGCTGGCCGTGGAGCCGGAGTTCTACAACACGTTTACGAACAATTGCACGACGAACATCCGCCGCCACGTGAATGACCTGGCGCCCGGCCAGGTGCCCTACGGTTATCGCGTAATGATGCCAGGCTACTCGGACGAACTGGCCTACAAACTCGGTTTGTTGGCCACGACCGAGCCGTTTCCGCTGGCGCGCGAGCATGCTCGGGTGAACGAGCTGGCGTTCCGTCATCGGGATGACGCCGATTTTTCGCGGCAGATTCGCCGCTAAGCCGGGATGGGAGCGGCGCGAGAGGGTCGCACGATCGCCAAGTAAGCGCGGAGAGAAACTCTCGAGCGCGCAGGCCAGCAACTCGCAGGCTCACACAGACCGAAGTCGATCGGTCAGTCTGTAACGCCTATACGGGTTCTTTTCTTTATAGCGACTGGCGCGACCATACCGATAAGTCGGATGAGACGCATCGCAGGGCTGCTAGCAGGCCAGATTGGAGGCCCGCTAGCGACGTGCCCGGTGATCCGTCGTGATTCGGTGCCTTCCGCGCGCTCGGCAGCTAATGCACGGCGAAGCGGGCAGCCGCCTGTTGGGGGGAAAGACGATGAGGACTACGACTGGGATCGCAGTCGCGCTGGTTGCTGGAATCGTGTGGACGTCGTCGGCCGTGGCCGCGCCGGGCTCGAATTCTCGCGGCAGCTGGCCCCGCGTCCGCAATGCCGTGCAGCGCCCGGGCGATCGCTTCGCGCACCGCATTGCAGCGCGACAAGCACCCGACGCCGACGCGCCACTGCCCGACGAGCTACCGCTCGAAGACGCACCACTGCCGGACGATGGGGCGGCGTCGGATGCCGATGCACCCGCCGACACGACCTTCCCCGCCGACGGCTCGGACGAGATGCCGGCGGATGATAGCAGCACGGAGATTCCCGAGGCGCCGACCGACGACGCGCCCCCCCGCGAATTGCCACACACCCCGTACATGACGCCGCCGGTAGGCGACAGGCAAGATACGCCCCCGCCTGGCGAGGAAGAAATCGCGGTGGGAGAGTTGTCTACGGCCGATTGGCTCGGCGGCGGAGCCTGCTCGGACGACTGCTGCTCGGATCGCTGCGACCCGTGCCGCGGGAAGCCCGCCTATCGCGTTTACTTCATGGCCGAAGCGCTGTGGCTGAATCTCAGCCGGTCGGGCTATCAAACATTGGCGCAAACCGACGGAACGACCCCGGGCACCGCGATCCTTTCGACTCGCGACCTCGATCCGGGGAGTGGCGTCGGGCCGCGGCTCCGCCTCGGTTGGCTGTTTGGCAGCAGTTCCAGCGTCGAGCTCGATTACTTTGGTCTGAACCATTGGTCCTCGACGAATCAGGTGTTGGCTCCCGGATCCATCAACCTGCCCGGCCCGCTGCACACGGACATTTCCGGGTTCTCGCAGGCCGACCGTTTTACGGCGGGCTATGCGGCCACGATTCAGAACGCGGAGGCCAACTACCTGCATCGCCTTGGCGCCTCGAACTTCCAGGTGCTATTTGGCTTTCGCTACCTCGGCTTCAACGAAAAGCTGAGTTTGCAGGCTCAATCGCCCCAAGTGTCTAACCACTATGCGATCAACGCCCGCAATCAGTTGTTCGGTTTGCAGTGCGGTAGCCGCTATCTGGTGCAGTTTTGGCGGATCGGCATCGAGGGGATCGGCAAGGCGGGGCTCTACGGCAACGACGCCCTGCAGCGGACCCATATCGGCCCCGGCAGCGAGGCGACCAATTGGTTGCTGGTCGACAAGACCGGCGGCAATCTGGCCTTCATCGGCGAACTGGGCTTGAACGGAATGGCCCAAATCAGTAACTGGCTATACATCCGTGGCGGCTACAACCTGTTTTGGTTGCAGGGGGTCGCGCGGGCGGCCGATCAGCTCGCGCTGACGACGTCGCCCGGCGCCACGGTTGAGTCGGCTCATGCCGGCTCGCTGGTGCACAACCGCGGTGCCTTCCTACATGGCGCCAGCGTCGGACTTGAAGTACGTTGGTAATGGGCCGCGTCGCATGAACGCTTGAGCGCAGTGATGGTGAGTCGCGCACTTCTCACGCGACGGGCCGCGCTCGCCGATAACTGAGCTAAGTGGAAAATTCGACAATTCCGCGCGCAAAACACTGGACGTGGGGCGCGGCCCGCATAACATTGTCGCGCTGGGGGAACTAGTACTACGAACGCCACGGTTGAGAGGGATCAACTACCGAGGAGCGCGCGGTTGCACGCTGCTAATTTGACCCACGCCCTGGCGGCCAAAACGGCGCCTGGCCTGTGGAGTCGCTTTTCCGCCACCTCTGAAACGATTCGCCTGGGACTGCTGTTCGGCACGATGTACTTCGTGCAGGGCATCGGTGAACCGACCGAAGGGCTCGTCACCCAGCCCGTCCGCTCGATCCTCAAGCAATGGGGATTCGGCGCTTCGGAACTGGCGGGCTTCGCCGCCCTGTTGGCACTGCCCTGGTGGCTCAAGCCCATCTATGGGCTGGTGTCCGACTTCATTCCGTTGGCCGGTTACCGACGACGTAGCTATTTAGTGATCGCTGGCACGACGGCCGCGATCAGCTTCTTAGGCGTATTTTTATTTCCCGTGCCATTTGGCGCCCGGTGGCTGCTGCTGGCGGCCCTTGTACTGCCGACGGTCGCCGTTGCCTGGTCCGACGTAGTGATCGACGCGCTGATGGTCGAACGGGGCCAACCCCGTGGCATTACCGGCCATCTGCAAGCTGTGCAGTGGGGGGCCATGTGGTCGGCTACGATCATCGCCGGCCTGATCGGGGGCTACCTCTCGCAGCATGGAGCCGAATACTGGGCGTTCCTGATCTGCGGCCTGCTCTCCGCGGTCGGGCTCACGATGTCGATCGTGGCGGTCAAAGAAACCAAGATCACCGCGCCGCATCGGCCGCGGGCGATGCGCGAGCTGCCGCTGGCCGCCGCCGAAATGTGGCGCGCCGTGCGCGTTCCGCAGGTGCTGTTGGTCATCGGATTCTTGGTGCTGTGGAACTTTTCGCCGTTTTCGACGGCCGTGCTGTATGTGCACATGACCGAGCAACTGGGCATGAGCGAACAGTTCTACGGCGAGACCGTCTCGCTAATGGCGGCCGGCGCGCTCGTGGCCAGCGTGGCCTACGGGTTCTTCTGCCGTCGAGTGCCGTTCTTGTATTTGGTCCATGCCTCGATCTTGTGCGGCATGCTGAGCATCGCCGCTTATTGGCTGTTGGCTGGGCAGCGGTCGGCGGCCTTCATTTCGCTGGCGGTCGGGTTCTTCCATATGACCGGCACGATGGTGCAGCTCGACTTGGCGGCCCGCTGTTGCCCGCTGAAGGCCGCAGGCACCGTGTTCGCGGCGATCATGGCGGTCTCGAATCTCAGCTTGTCGGTGGCGACCGGGTTGGGGGGAATTTGGTACGAACAGGCGCTCGCCGTTTGGGGGCCCGCCACTGCATTCAACACGCTGGTGACCTTGGGAGTTGTTGTGACTGCCGGCTGCTGGCTGCTGACGCCGGCATTTCGGCGACATTTGGCCGTGTTGCCCACAAAGCACGTTGAAGCAGCCACTTCCGTTGTGAGCGACAACCGACAGGTCGAGTAACCGCATGACTGCCATTCGCTTTACCGACCGCGCAATCGAGTTGGTGGCCGACGACAAGATTCGCGCGGCGATCGAACGGGGAGAATTCGCGGCGCTGCCGGGCCTGGGCCGGCCGCACCCGATTGTTGACGAGCCATACGATCCCCATTGGTGGGTGCGCCGCAAGCTGGCCGCCGAAGGGCTCGGCGAACGAGATTCACGCACGGCGGGTTGATGCCTGTGGTCAGTGCTTCAGCCAGTTTTGTCGAACAGCTCTGTGCGGCATTCGCGCGATTTGCGGACCGCCCGGCGATCGAGCACCGTGGCCGGGTTATTGCCTATGGTGAGCTGGACGCACTGGTGCGCCGTGCTGCCGGTTGGTTAATTCAGCATGGGCTCGAACCGGGCGACCGCGTTGCGCTGGTCACGTCTGACAAACTGCCGATGCTGATTGCCCATTTAGGCGTGCAACTGGCAGGCGGTGTGTCAGTGCCGTTGAATCCGCGCTACACGGCGGGGGAACTGCGCTATTTTCTGACCGACAGCGGCGCAGCGGTCGTGGTCGCCGGGCGGGAGCAGGCCGCCGGCATTGCCGAACTTCGAGGCGTGCTGCCGGCGCTCAAATCCGTGCTCGAGGTGAAAAGCGATTGGGAGCCGTCGGACGTTGGATTCAAGTCGCCAAATCACCAGCCCAACGATCGAGCGCTCATCCTTTACAGCTCTGGCACGACCGGGCAACCCAAAGGGGTCGTTCACGACCAGGCGAACCTGGCCGCCGCGCTCAGCGCTTTGGCGGCGACGTGGCTCATCGTGCCCGACGATCGGATCGTGTGTGCACTACCGTTGTTTCACATTCACGGTTTGTCGTTCGCGGCGCAGCTTTGCTTGTCGCACGGTGCGTGCCTGTTGCTCGAGGATGCATTCCATCCGCGTGGGACGCTCGCCGCCGTGGCGCGGGGGACCGTGTTCATGGGGGTACCGACCTTCTACTACTCCTGGTTGGAGCGCCCCGAGTTCGAGGTGGCCGCGGGCGCATGGCGCGGCATGCGGTTGGTGACTTGCGGTTCGGCGCCGATTCGCGCGGACGTGCTTCCGCAGCTCGAGGCGATCGTCGGCCGCCCGATCATTAATCGGTATGGCATGACCGAAGGGCATGTGCTCACGAGCTTGCCACTCGAAGGCCCTTGGCCGCATGGCACGGTCGGGCAGCCGCTGCCTGGGGTCGAGCTGCGTGTGACGGACGAGGCTGGGCAGGGAGTCACCGTTGGCGAGCCTGGTCACGTGCAAGTTCGTGGTCCACAACTGTTTCGCGAATACTGGCAGCGCGCAGATGCCACGCGCGCCGCCTGGGCGAGCGGCTGGTTTGATACTGGAGACATCGGCCAGTGCGACTCTGTTGGGAATCTCACTTTGGTCGGCCGGCAGCACGATCTGATTATCAGCTCTGGCTTCAATATTTACGCACAAGTCGTGGAGAGCGTTTTAAACAGTTGCCCCGGGGTGGCTGAATCGGCAGTGTTCGGCCTGCCCGATGCGCGGCGCGGCGAGCGGGTGGCGGCGGCCGTGGTGCGCAGCGACTCCGCGCTCGACGAACCGCGGTTGCGCGAATATCTGCAAACAAGGCTGGTCGATTACCAGCGACCAAGCGTGTGGTTCTTCGTCGAATCGCTGCCGCGCAACGCGCTGGGTAAAGTGCTGCGCGTGAAGTTACGCGAGCTGGCCCAAGAACCTTAAGTCAGCCAAATTGCGTCTAAGCTGGGTAACGCGAAAAAAGCCCGCATTGCCAGTGCGGAAAGTCGTGAGCTTTCCGAAGCTAGCACTGCGGGCTGAATCGAGCGGCAGCGCGACACGCACCTAGTGATGCGAGACTCGCAGACGTACCGCGATTTAGTGCGAACTATTTGCGACGGCGCGAACGGACCATCGCGAGGCCCAATCCGGCGGCGCCGAGGGCGGCGAGCGCCAAGCTGGCCGGCTCGGGAACCGGCACCAATGCCGCGACCGAAGTCGACACACCATCGATAGCGTTGGCTACGCCGCGAGTGTAGCTTTGGACGCCGGTCTGCACGACGAGATAGTAGCTGTTGTCGCCCGGATCCAAGTATCCGGCGGGAGACAACGGCGGTCCAACGAATTGCCAACCAATCGTATCGCCCGAACCGAAGCTGCGATCCATCACACTCGGCGCGACGCCAGTCGGCGGGACGACAGGGTTATAGCTCACGTCAACCGTCAGGCCGGCGAAGCCAAGCACCGTGAGCCGCTCCAGCACATTCTTGCTGCCGGCATCATTGGAGAGTGCGTATACGAAGGTGAGACCGCCCAACTTGTTGGTCGAATCGCCACTCAGCACGATGCTGTCGACAACGCCCGAGTAGTTGCTGGTCGAGAACGGGGAAGCAAGCGAGTCGACAAGCGTAGAGAGTGGATCAGGTTTGGCTTCCGGCGATCCGAGAACCGAGTCGCCAGGGGCCATCAGCACGGCCCGCGCCGGTTGCGTTGCCCAGGCCAGGCAAGACACCGCGACGAGCGACAGCATAGCGAGCTTGGAGAGACGAGAAAGATGGAACGTTTTCATGAGCTCCTCCCGAGTATTTCCGATTTGAGTTTTGAGGGTGCAACGTAGCGATCGTGAGTTGACTTGCCGCGCATGAAGTGCAGAGCACATCCGTGGCGGCGGTTGTCGACGGAGTTTCTCGCGGGTAACGCGGAGTTATTTGCTGGCGCGTCGTCGCCAGCAGCAGAAGCCCGTCATCACGGCGCCGATCAGTGCCATCACGCAGGTGCCCGGTTCGGGAATCGCGATCGGGGCGAGCGCATCGACGTTAGCGGTGCTACCGTTGATTACGGCTGCTTTCGACGTGGACCAAACCGTGGCGTCGGTCTGAATCACCAGGGTCGTCGCGGTGCTCCCGGGCGCCAGAGCACCGGCACCCAGCGGTAACCCGATGAACGTGAAGCCAACCACATCGCCCGGCAGTGGTCCACGATCCATCAGCGTGGGCGCAGTCCCGCCCGAAAGGGTCGAGTAGCTCACGTCGGTTCCGAAACCGGTGAAGTTCGAAACCGTGAAGCGATGAATGGCGTGCGGACTGAGCGCATCGTTCGACAGTTCGTAGATGAACGTCAAACCGCCCGGGAACGGATTCGAGGTGTCGCCCGACAGCACGGTCGAGGTCAGGCTGCCGCTGAACGTGGCGGCCACGACCGGCACGGTGAGCGTGGCTTCGATCTTGGTAGGACCGCTGGGCTCAGCCTCGCCGGCGGCGAGCGTCGTGACACCTGGGAGCAGAAGGCTGGCTTGTGCCGATGCGCAAAGCAAAGAGAAGACAATCAAGCAGGGAACAACAGCGCGCACGGTCGCAGCCGTGCGAAGGGCAAGCGCGCGGGTAACGGACATCATTAGGCTCCTCGGCGGGTCGAGCTAATTGAGCACGCGTCGAGGACACCAACCGCCTATGCGTCGACAGCTTCCCCGTTGAGGTGATCGCACAGCGCGAGACAAAACTCGTACCGAGCCGGCAAAATCACCTGGCGGGGTTACGCGAGAAAAGGTCGTCCGGCTGCGACTTCGTGAGGAGCGACTTCCGACAACGCTGGCTTCAAAGCACCTTGGCTTGCGAAGCAACGTCGCGCGCAAATCGCCGTCCGAGTCGACCAGAAACCATCGCGAGCACCACGGACCGCATACACAGAGATGTCGTGAACCCGCCGGTAAGTCCGGCAGAAAGTTCACCACGCGTGCATTAGCGGTCCTTTGCGATGTAAAAAAGTACGGCGAATTCCCAGGCAGCCGCAGGGTGGCAAGCCTTGGACTAGTGTGTAAGACTAGACCCGCTCGAAAAAAGTGTCAACCAAAATTCGACCGTGAAAGCGAAAATCTCCAGCCTTAATTCTGATAGCAGATTCCCGTGCAATTGCTACTCTTATGCTCGGCGATCGGGCCAAGGACGGCCGCGATCGCCCCGTAGCTTGCGCATTTGCCGCAGTCGCCGAGTTGCTTGCCGGGGGAGACGCCGGAGCAGGTGGCGCGGCCGGAGCGGCTGACGCACCCGGCGCGGCCGCCGGTGGAGCTGCGGGTGGCGTAACGGGAATCGCCGTGCCGGGTGGCGGAGCAGCAGACCCGTTGGGAGGCACGATCACGCGCACGTCACCGGGGTTGGGGCCGGGCAAAGCATGCGGATTTCGCATCAAGGTCTCGACCGCGCGCTCCAAGCCGTCGATCGACCAATCCTTGTAGAAAATCACGCCATCCGCGTTGAGCACATAGACCGTGGGATAACTGTCCACGTTCCAACGCTCGGCGATGGGCCCGCTCGGGCCGTCATAGAACGAGGGCCAGGTGACTTTCCCTTGCGCGCGCACCTGCTGATAGCGCTCGCGCGTATCGCAGTTGACACCCAGGATCGCGAACGGCTTGTCCGCGTACTTCTGCAACATCACGCGCTCGTGTGGGTACATGCGTACGCAGTGCGGGCACCAGTCAACCCAGAAATCGACGATCACCACCTTGCCGCGATGATCGCTGAGCTTCAGCGGCTTGCCGTCGATGTCTTTGCCGACGATATCGGGCGCGACTTTGCCGACCATCAAGAACTTGCGCTCGAACAACATCGGCTCGGCGATTTTGCCGAGCGTGGTTTCTCCCAACTCAAGTTTGCCAAATTCGCTGATCGTGCGCTCGAGCATGGCAATGATGCGTTGGTCGCGCGCCTGGCGTTCTTCGACCAGGCGAACCAATTCGGTGGAATCGGCATACGCGTCCAGCCCTTCCTTTTCCGTCCCCATCAGCGACGTTGCCACTGCCAGGCATGCGCAACCTTTGACAACTTTATTGGGACCGTCCTCGAGCACGCGCTCAAAGAACGGAATGTTGGCCTCGCGCGGCTGGAGGATCAAAAACACGACCGGCAACAGCAGGTCGTCGGTCTTCAGATGATTGGCCGCCAGCAGATCGCGGGCCTCGCTCAGAAAGTCGGGGCCCTTGCGGCTGCGATCGTACATCATCATTTCACAGACAATGCAGAGGGCTTGAAAGCCAGCCGCGCTCTTGGGGGCGCCGCGGGCAATCTCCAGAAATTGCGGCGCGAAGCGCGTGAATGGATTCTGCGGCGCATCGAACAACGCCTGCAGCGTATCGACGTCGCGAACCGACTTGATCATCACCGCGAATTCCTCGAGCGCGCGTCGATATTCGGTCACCAACTGCTCGATCTTGGGGTCGAGCTTTTCGAGCAAGCCCCCCTTTTGCAGGCGCTTGCGGGTGTCGGAGTCGAGCCGCACCGGGGCCGCTTCGTCGCCGGCCGAGGCCAATGCCACCTCGGCCGCGCCGCCACCCAAATTGTTCAGCGACTCGCCAGGCTGCTCGAAATTCAGCGTGATCGCTTGTTCTGTTCCCTTGGCCGCCATTTGCAAGCCGAAGACGCGCCAGCGGCCGTCTTCTCGCCGCAGATGCAAATCGGCGTTATCCGTCGAGCCGTCGACCTCGAAGCGCACGGCCACTTGCGCTTGCTGCTTTTCCAAGTAGACCTGGTCGATTGTGTACGACGTGTTCGCTCCTTCGAGCGCGAACGGCTGAGAATCAAAGGCCTTGCGAGACTTTTCAGTGAGCGTTTCCTTGATCCTGGACTTGTCTCCCTTTTTGGCGGCCGCCAAGAAACGCTCGGCCGCTTCCCGCACTTCCGCCTCGGCGGCGCCGCTGGCTCGGCCGCGTCCTTGCTTTTTGGCTAGCGGCAACGGCTTCACGCGCGTCTCGCCGTCGATGGCGCCGTCATCGACCTCCTCGCCGTTCGCCACGGCTTCGGCCACGAGCTTGGCGCGATACTCCCAGGGGGGCAGCGGCGACTCGCCGCGCCAGAGTCCGGCTCGCGTCTCCTGGGCGCGGGCTTCAGCCTTGTCGAGCGATTTGGAGCGGACGTCGGGTAAGTGCCACGCCAGACCGTCGGCGACCATCTGTTTGTTGACCGAGCGCTTTTCCAACCAGACGCGGGCAATGAAGCCACCGTCGAAGTCGCCCCGCACTGGTTCCACGCGCACCACTTTGCCTTGGATTTTGGCCGCCAGGCTGTTGCGAGCCGCCTCGGAGTGCGGCTGGCCACGTTCCGGCGCGTCGACCGCGTCGAATTGCACGATCACGCGCCGGCCGTTGTAGTTGACCTGAAACGTGTCCCCCGAAAGGACCACGCGTACCGTCGCGATAAACGACTTGGGCACTTTGGCGGCGGCCGACTTCTTCTCTTTTTTCGACGCGGGCCCCGGAACCTTCGCCGTGGGGGCTGCGATCAATTGCACAGCGAAAACCGCCACGCAGATGGCAGCCAGCAGAATCGACCATCCCCCGCCGCGGGTGAGGCCCGCGCGCCGAGGCGGGTGAAGTGGAGCTTGCCGGTGAGACCGACCCGATTTGCCGACCGCCTTGCCCATCTGTATGTCCCCTGGTAGCGCAGCCACCGGTCGCCTTGGCGCACCGTTAGCCGAAGCACGTAAAATGCGTACCAGCCCGCAAATCTGCTCGCCCATGCGGAGCGGTCCTGAGGAGCGCGCGGCGCTGTGGCTACCGCAAAAGAATTCTCCTCCGAACATCCGCGAACGCATCCTATCCCTGACCGACGCTGGTAGCAACCAAAACCGAGCCAGGAAAGGCTCCTGCCGGGATCCTCGCAGGGGCCGATCGGGCAGCCGCGCGGCAAGTTAGAATCGTACATCGCCGGGCGCCGATTTTAATTTCATCCAGCGACCACCTCGCTCCCTTCCTCGGTTGTGTTAGAACGAGCACCATGCCACGCCCGACTGATATTCGCATCTGCCAAGTCGCTTGCCGCGCGGAGCGGATCGCCTACCGCACGCCGATCAAATTTGGCGGGCGCGTCGTGACCGACGCCGTGCTCTGGCACGTCGATGTCGAAGTCGGAACGGTCGCCGGCCGCCGCGGCCTGGGGCGGGGCTCGATGCCGTTGGGCAATGTTTGGGCCTGGCCGTCGGCCGTGCTCACGCCCGAGGTCACGCTGGCCGCTATTTCGCGGTTGGCGGAGTTGACCTGCGAGGATGCCCGCGGTTGCCAGGAGGTTGGCCATCCGCTCGATCTGACGCTCACGCTGGCCCAGCGGCACACGGCCCTGGCCGCGCAAGTCGCCGCTGAACTCAAGCTTGCCGAGCCGATTCCCGAACTTGCCCAGCTTTTGGCCGCCAGCCCGCTGGAAGCCGCGCTGCACGACGCTCAGGGAATCGCACTCGGGATCAACTCCTACAATCTGCTCGGCCGCGAGTATGTCAGCCGCGACCTGGGGGCGTATCTCGGTCCCGAGTTCGCCGGCGAGTACCTCGATGCCTATACCTTGCGCGAGCCGAAGCCGCGGATGCCCCTCTACCATCTGGTCGGCGCGCTCGACCCGCTGACGACGGCCGACGTCGCGACGCCGGTCGGCGATGGCCTGCCGGAAACGCTCGACGAATGGATCGAGGCCGACGGTCTCACGCATTTGAAGATCAAGCTCGCCGGCGACGATCTGGCTTGGGACACCGCGCGCGTCGTGGCCGTCGAACGGGTGGCCGCCGCCGCTCAAGCGCGCCGCGGCGGCCGGCAGTGGAACTACTCGGTCGACTTCAACGAGAAGTGCTCGTCGGTCGATTACGTGCTCGACTTCCTGGCTGCGGTCAGCGAACGGGCGCCGCAGGCGCTGGAGCGCATCCAGTACATCGAGCAACCGACCCATCGCGACCTGCGTGCCAACCCCGAGAACCGCATGCACCGCGCCGCCAAGCTGAAGCCGGTGGTGATTGACGAATCGCTCACCGACTTCGACAGCCTGCTGGCCGCCCGCGAGTTGGGCTACTCGGGCGTGGCCCTCAAAGCGTGCAAGGGGCAGACCGAGGCGCTATTGATGGGGGCCGCCGCGCAGAAGTACGGCATGTTCCTCTGTGTGCAGGACCTGACCTGCCCTGGCGCGTCGTTCCTGCATTCGGCTTCGATCGCGGCGCGGCTGCCGACGATCGCCGCCATCGAAGGGAACGGCCGGCAGTACTGCCCGGCCGGCAACCGCGGCTGGTCGGAACGGTTCCCGAGCATGTTCCAAATCAGCGACGGCACGGTCGGCACGGCGGCACTCACCGGGCCAGGGTTGGGTTTTCACGCCGGGTAGCGGGCGCAGTCTGCTCCGCTGGTTGACACCCCCTCTTCAATAAACTGTTCCGGGATTTTGCGTCCAAACCGTCCACAAATTGCGCCGCCGGCAGTTAAGTGGTGGTGCCGACGGGATTTATTCTTGGACGCAAAACTCGAAAAGTTTGCGTCCAAGCTGCGTCCAATTTGCGTCCAAGACCACGGAGTTCTGGACCACGGATGACACGGAGATCACGGATGATTCAATCAGGTTTGTTCTCATCCGTGTGATCCGTGAAATCCGTGGTCAACGTGATCTTGGGTTTCGCGTCGCGCGCAAAATGCCAATGCATCCACAGAAGAACACAGAAGTCTTCGCTACGGCGCGGTGTGGCAGGGCTTCGTTCGTTCAGTGTGCTTTTGTGCCCTTCTGTGGATGTGTCTGTTTCGATGGTACGCGCGCAGTGTGAGCGGGGTCGCGCCCTTCGGCACGACAACAGTTCTCATGTTCCTCGATCGGGCGCCACTCTCTTCGCCAAGCCGCTTTCGCCGCTGCGCGGCTTGGGTCATTCGCGCAACGCCTCCGTGGGCTGGCGCCCACGGCTAAGCGCCGCGGCCGCTGCGCGGCCAATTTCGCAGGACAACTCTCGTCGGCCCAAGCACGTGCGCAGTATGAGGGGGACAAGAGTCTTTTCGGGCGGCGCGTGTGTGGTCAGTAAGGTCCAGCGCCGGAGCGACACTCGTCCCCGGGTAGGGTTGCGAGAGCTACGCAGTCGGCGACTCGTCACGGTCTTGCGATCCCAAGGGGATCGGAGCTTTCAGCCCAGCGGTTGTCGCGCAGCGACTACCCTGGGTTCGCGATTGCCGAACAACCGCGCCAACTCTGAAAGAGTTGCAGCAGTCCCACACGCAGCGCTCAAGGAAATCGACGACGCACGTTGTGGGACCACGCGGATCCAACCCTTGCAGGGTAGACGGCTCCGATTCATTGTTACCCAGGGTAGCTCGCAAGAATCGCAACCCTGGGCTGGACGATGCAAGCCCTGCGGGATTGAAGGCGCCGCACGGCTTGTTCGTCGGCGACGCGCGCCATTTGGCATACAAAAAGCGCTGATCGTGCTGACTGCCAAGCAGTTTCACATTCCGAATTGAATCCTCCGTTGTGTCGTCGTGTCGTTGTGGTGAACCTCACGCGCGCAACGCGAGCGGGTTCACCAAGGTGATTGAACACGACGGCGAACAGGCTTCTGCGTCGTTCCTGCGTCGACGCCAAGCGCACGAGCGGAGCCCGTGGCACCCGGCGACAACGCGACCTACATCCTCCTATCGACGTGGCACCGCTCGTTCTGGCGCAACGCCGAGGGGGACAGTCCCGCTTTCGGGCGGCGCTCGAACCTGATTACCTCGTCGCTCACCGAAACCGGGACAGTCCCCGGCGCGCATGGTTGGCGCTCGCCGACGGCCGCCGTTTGACTAGCCGATCGCGCTGGCCCGGAGGAACCAGAGGGTGACGCCCACGACGCTAGGGAAGCGTGGCGACAGCATTTCGCAAGGAAATGTCCACAATCTGGCACAAAGCTCAACGGGCCGCGATCGGGGTCGATCGGCGGCGTTTTGGCGCTACGTCCCGGGAACGCGTCCTAGGCCAGCAGTTGATTCTAGGCGCCGGGTGGCTCATTGTCCAGAGTAGTTTGTACATATTTTTGAATATTTTTACCGAGGCCGCCGCGGACCCCATCCCGGCGTGCGAATCGCCGAAGATGCACCCGGTTGGGATGGGGACGGTCAACGAGGTGGTCGAGGCGGTGCTGTCTTTGGAGTCGGCTGGTTTTGTCACGGGGGAGACGCTACACATCGACGGCGGCGCGCACGCGGGGAAGTGGTGACGAAAATCCTCGCTTGATAAGACCGTGGAGTAGCGGCGAACGCGGAGGAGAAAATTCAGAACCACGGATTGCACGGATGGCAGGGATCGGGAATTCGTTTGCCGACCGCTGGAAATCCTATCCGTGCTCTCCGTGTCATCCGTGGTCTAGCGAATTGTGGTAGCGGCATCTATCGGCCTGGCAGCGTTTAGCGATCAACCAACGCCAACGCGTGGCACTCCGCGATGGTCGGTGGTTCGCACTTTTCGGCCAGGTCAAGGATGACGTGCTCGGGCACGGGTTCCTCGCGCTGGCGGTTCTGTTCCAAGATTACCGCGAGCGGCGGCTCGACGTAGACAATTTCCACCCGGGCGTCGTAATCGACGAACAGGTCGATCCAGCGCTGGCGAGTCTGCGGCAACAAGTTGGTGGCGTTGAAGGCGAAGTGCTGCTTCGCGCGCAGCAGCTCACGGCAGCGCTCCTTGGCGCGCTGAATGACGAGCCCCTGATTGTCTTCCGGCCCAATGCCGAGCTGACTGCGAATCTCGTCGAGCGAAACGACCGGTAAGCCCGGGCGATGGCTGGCCAGCCAGGTGTCTTTGCCGCTGCCGGGCAAGCCGCTCATCAGGGTGACGGTGCAGCGATACTCTTCATAAGGCACGTAGTGCAGGTCGAACGTCGGCTGCCGGTAGAACAAGAACCTGGCCTGGTCGTTGGCGAACGGATAGGGCTGCGCGAAGCAGTTGTTCTCTTCGGCCACGAGCTTCCAGAGTTGCAGGTTCTCTTCGGGTCGCCCTTGGTCGCCGGCGCTGCGGCCACGATTGTCGACTAGCGCGAACAGGTAGAGCAGCCGATTGCTGACGAGCCATGAGAGCGAAATCACTTCGCGGGCCGGATCGGGCTTCGAAAGCAAAAACGGGGGACGCCCGTGCAGCCGCACCAGCGCCGCGATTGCTTCGCGAGTCGCCAGGTCGCATTCCAAGTCGCGCAGGACGGCGCGGGCCAGCCGCTCTCCTTCAACCGAATGGCGCGGCGAGCGCATCCGCCCGGTCTCGGGATCTAGCCTGGTGGTGAAGGGCTTGGCCGAGTCGTGGAACAGCGCAGTGAACAACAACAGCAGGCGCTCGTGCTCGCTGAGCTGGGGCCAGTCGTCGAGCAGCGGCAACTGGCGGCAGACCATCTGAGTGTGGGTCCAGACGTCCCCTTCGGCGTGCCAGCCTTCGTCTTGCTGGCAATCGGCCATGGCGCGGCACCAAGGTTCGTCGGCGGCCCAGGCCAGCACGTCGTCGAGGCTGGCTCGCGAAAGTTCGTTGAAGTTCATGACCAGATATCCGCGTCGGGGTGCAGCAGGTTCGGCACCAGCGCTTGATGTTGCCAATGGGTGCTTTGTTTGATTTTGTCGACGAAGGCCGCGCGCACCAGCTTGGCTCGGGCGGTGACGGCGCCAGCGGCTTCGGTGCGCAGGTACAGCCCCTCCATGAGGTTGTCGGCGCGGTTGGTGTGCGGGTTGTCGAAATGGCTGTCGAACGCCGACGACCCGACGAGGTTCAGGAGTTGCTCTTTCGTGGCGCGACCCTGGTGTAGCACGGGCACGGTGTGGATGCCGGCGCCGGCGATCAGGTCGAGCCGCTGCCGCAGGTCGAGAAACGCACCGCTTTGCTTGTCATAGATATCGAACTCGAAAAAGTAGTGCGGCAACCGGCGGTAGTGGACCGAGTGCCGCGCATACAGCCATTCGCCGAACAGGATGAACCGCCGGCCGAGCCGCTCTTCGAGCACCGGCTGCTTGACCGTGGCCCACTGCTTATACAGATCGTACTGCGAGTGCATCCCCTGAGTGATGAGGTGCCCTCGACACTGCAGGACGAGCTGGCCGCTGGAGTCGAAGTGGAGACCGACGTTACTGCCATCGAGCTTTTCCTCGACGATCAGCGAGTCGTTGGCCAACAGACCCAGCGACTCGGCCTCGCCGAGGTGCTTGTCGTCGTCGGTGCCGCGGGAGCCGAACAGGTGGGGCGTGCGCGGGTATTTGATGAAATCGCCATGTGAGCTGCCCATGGGGGTTAACCTAGTGTCGAGATACGAGCGAAGCGACTTCAATCGGCCGCGGGGCGTGCCAGGATTCTGAGGGCGCGCAGTTTACGCCAGCGCGCGGGACGTCCCAGTTATTTAGAGAAGGGGAACCGGGGCGGAAGGTTCGCCAAGAGCGGAGACTGGACGCGGACGATTTCTAACGTGGCGTCACGAGCTAGTGCGTCAACTGAGGAAAGCTTCTGCTCTTTGGCGTCGCGGCAAAGCGGACGAACGGGCAAACGTGGGAGCCAATGTCGCCGCTGCGCGGCTTTACGGAATTCTTGTGACGGGTTTCCGGGGGCTGACGCACCCCGGCTACCTGCTTTCGCCGCTGCGCGGCTAAATACGACGACGCTGCGCGATGAAGACAGCGCCGCTGCGCGCCGAATTTGGTCCGTCGATTTGGCAGGCGGAACTCGGCACGGGCCTGCCCGCTGCAACGATTTTCCGCACGTTTGCGCAGTTCCTCGGCAACGCGGGGCGCGGCCGGCGGGTGGCTGTCGAAAAGTTCATCCGCGTTTTCGGCCACCCGGGGAGGGCTGCTCTTTACGCCTTCGGGTCACGGCCCGATAATTGCTACACGATAATAGTTTGCGTCCAAGGGACGATTACAGTTTGCGTCGGCCGGACGACAGCGGTTTGCCCCCTGCGGTTCGCCGTTCGACTGTGACCCGTCTTGGGTGGACCTGCTGCGGCAGCCCGGCTGATAGCCCCCGACATTCCACAAGGTCGTGCCACGTGAGCATTAAAGAACGCACCCCCGGTCCTGACACGCAAACCGACATCATCCGCACCGGTGTGGATGTCGACCCGGCCGAGACGAGCGAATGGCTCGAATCGCTGCAGTACGTGCTCGACACCAAGGGGCCCGAGCGGGTGAAGTACCTGCTCTCGATTCTCGACGAAGTGGCCTATCGCCAGGGGGTCGATCTGCCGTTCACGGCCAACACGCCGTATGTGAACACGATTCCGGTCGACAAGCAGCCAATTTACCCCGGCAATCGTGACATCGAGCGGCGGATCAAAAGCATCCTGCGCTGGAACGCCATGGCGATGGTCGTGCGGGCCAACCGCATGAGCCCCGGCATCGGCGGCCACATTTCGACGTACGCTTCGGCGGCCACGCTCTATGAGGTGGCGTTCAATCACTTCTTCCGCGGCAAGAGCGACGATTATTCGGGTGACCAGATCTATTTTCAGGGGCACGCCTCGCCGGGCATTTACGCCCGGGCGTTTCTCGAAGGGCGCTTGAGCGAAGAGCAGCTCGAGTACTTCCGGCGCGAGCTGGCTCCCGACGGCGGGCTGTCGAGCTATCCGCACCCGTGGCTGATGCCGGGCTTCTGGGAGTTCCCCACGGTGTCGATGGGGCTGGGGCCGATCATGGCCATCTACCAGGCGCGGTTCAACAAGTATCTGACCGATCGCAAGCTGAAGGATTGCAGCCGCTCGCACGTCTGGTGCTTCATGGGAGACGGCGAGACCGACGAGCCCGAGTCGTTGGGCGCGATCACGCTGGCCTCGCGCGAAAAGCTCGACAATCTGATCTTTGTGATCAACTGCAACTTGCAGCGGCTCGACGGCCCGGTGCGCGGCAATGGCAAGATCATTCAGGAGCTCGAGGCGATCTTCCGCGGCGCCGGCTGGAACGTGATCAAGGTGATCTGGGGAGACGAGTGGGACGCGCTGTTGGCCCGCGACAAGACGGGCATCCTCGTGCAGCGGATGGGTGAGGTGGTCGACGGCGAATATCAGAAATACGTCGTCAGCTCGGGCGAATACATTCGCGAGCACTTCTTTGGCGTGCACCCGGCGCTACGGGCGCTGGTGGCCCCGCTATCGGACGAAAAGATCAAGCGGATGCGTCGCGGCGGTCACGAGCCGGAGAAGGTGTACGCCGCATACAAGGCGGCGGTCGAGTGCCAGGGCAAGCCGACCGTGATTCTGGCCAAGACGATCAAGGGCTATGGCCTGGGCGAAGTCGGCGAAGGGCGCAACGTCACGCACCAGCAGAAGAAGCTCAACGAAGACGAGTTGCGCGAGTTCCGCTCACGATTCGGCATTCCGATTTCAGACGAGGAAGTTGCCGACGCACCGTTCTATCGTCCGTCGAACGACAGCCCCGAGATGAAGTACCTGCGTGCCCGGCGCGAAGAGCTGGGCGGTTACGTGCCGGGGCGGCCGATGGTGCCGATGCCGATCGAAGTGCCGGAGCTGGCCGAGTACAAGGAATTCCTGGAGGCCAGCGGCGATCGCGAAGTATCGACCACCATGGCCTTCGTGCGGTTGTTCAGCAAGCTTTTGAAAGACAAGAAGATCGGTAAGTTGATTGTGCCGATCGTGCCCGACGAGTCGCGCACCTTCGGCATGGAAGCGCTCTTCCGGCAGTGCGGCATCTACGCGGCGACCGGGCAGCTTTACGAGCCGGTCGACAGCGATCAGTTGCTCTATTATCGCGAAGCCAAGGACGGTCAGATTCTCGAAGAGGGGATCACCGAGGCGGGTTCGATGTCGTCGTTCGTCGCGGCCGGCACGGCCTACGCCACGCACGGCATCGAGATGATTCCGTTTTTCATCTACTACTCGATGTTCGGCTTCCAGCGCGTCGGCGACTTGATTTGGGCCGCCGGCGACGCGCGGGCCAAAGGCTTTTTGCTCGGGGGCACCGCCGGGCGCACCACGCTCAATGGAGAAGGGCTCCAGCATCAAGACGGTCACAGCCATTTGACGGCGATGGGCTATCCCCACGTGCGGGCCTACGATCCGGCCTTCTCCTACGAGACGACCGTCATCATCATGGAAGGCTTGCAGCGGATGTACCACCGCGGCGAGGACTGCATTTACTACATCACGCTGCAGAACGAGAACTACAAGATGCCGGCGATGCCGCCGGGGGTCGAGCAGGGGATCGTCGAGGGGATGTACAAGCTGTCGACGACCGACTGCGGGCCGAACCGCCCGCGCGTGCAGTTGTTCGGCAGCGCAGCGATCCTGCGCGAGGCCCTGCGGGCCCAGGACATCCTGGCCAAGAAGTACGACGTGTCGAGCAACGTGTGGAGCGTGACCAGCTACAAGGAGCTGCGCCGCTCGGCCCAGGCCGCGCGGCACTTCAATCTGTTGCACCCGGAAGAAACTCCGCGCAAGAGCTATCTCGAACAGGTGCTCGAAGGGGAAGCCGGGCCATTCATCGCGGCCAGCGACAACGTGCAGCAAGTGCCCGAGGCGATCGACGCCTGGGTGCCTGGCGGATTGTTCGTGCTGGGGACCGACGGGTTCGGCCGCAGCGACACGCGCGAGGGTTTGCGGCGGTTCTTCGAGGTCGACGCCGAGTGCATCACCGTGGCGGCGCTGCACCAGTTGGTGCCGACCGGTCAGTTCGACCGCGCTGGGGTGGCCCGCGCGATTCGCGATTTGCGGATCGACCCCGACAAGCTCGACCCCGCGGCACTGCGAGAACAGTAAGGCGAACCGTCACGACAACGCGACAATGAGTGCGGCCCGACGGCGCGACGAAGAAATCGCCCACGCGGCCGCTGGTCAATCACAGCTCTCGACGCAAAGACGAAGGAACGCGACCGGTATGGCGACAGATTTCAAGCTTCCGGATTTGGGCGAGAACATCGAATCGGGGGACGTGCTCAACTTGCTCGTCGCCGAAGGGGATGTGATCCAGGCGGATCAGAACGTCGTCGAGATCGAGACCGACAAGGCGACGGTCGAAGTGCCCTGCCCGGTCGGCGGTCGGGTGACCAAGATTCACGTGCAGCCGGGCGATACGGTCGAAGTCGGCGGCGTGATTCTCTCGGTCGACGAAGCGGGGGGGAGCGACTCGGGTTCGGAGGCCCCGGCCAAGAAGAAATCGAGCGAATCGGCTGCGGGCAGCAAGGCGGCGAGCAAGCCTGCCAAGTCGACGGGGCATAATGGCCGTCAGGCGCCGGCCGAAGACGAAGAAGTTGCCGAAGACGAATCGGCGGAAGACGAACCGGTCGAGGACGAAGAAGAAGCCGACGAGCCCGCGCCGCGCCGCGCGGTCGAAGCCAAAAAACCGGCCACGAGCGCGAAGAGCGCTGCCAGCCCCAAGAGCACCCCGCGCCGCGATACCGATGACGAACCCCCCGCGCGCAGTGCGTCGCGGCCGGCTGGCCCTGCTCGCCCCGCGGTGCCAGCGCTCGATGGCCAGGACGATCCCCAAGCCGATCTGGTGCCACACGCGGCGGCCAGCCCGATGATTCGCCGGTTCGCCCGCGAGTTGGGGGTCGATCTCAATCACGTGACCGGTTCGGGCCCCGGCGGACGCATCCAGCGCGAGGATGTCGTGGCTGCGGTGCGTCAGGCGCACAGCGCGCCGGCGGCAGCAGCCCCCGCGCGGCAGAAGCCGCGCCCGAAGCCGCCCGGCGGTGTCGAAGACGAAGACAAGTTCGGCGCGATTCGCCGCGAGCGACTCACGAAAATCCGCAAGACGATCGCCACGAACATGGCGCGTTCGTCACAAACGATTCCGCACGTCACCAATTTTGACGACGCCGACATCACCGAGCTGGATCAGATCCGCCGCGAGAGCATCTCCGATTATCTCGGCGCGAACTTGAAGCTGACGATGATGCCCTTCGTGATGAAGGCCGTGGCCCACGCGCTGAAGCTGCACCCGATGCTCAACGCCGTGATCGACCTGGAAGAGGACGAGATCATCTACAAGCAGTACGTGAACCTGGGCGTGGCCGTCGACACCGATCGTGGGCTGGTCGTGCCCGTGGTGCGCAACATCGAGCTGATGGGCATTCCGCAGTTGGCGCAGGCGCTCGG
Organism: uncultured Planctomycetaceae bacterium; assembly: GCA_964495375.1. Lineage (GTDB taxonomy): Bacteria > Planctomycetota > Planctomycetia > Pirellulales > JAEUIK01 > JAIESQ01. The sequence continues at coordinate 73,733 of CAZBWM010000005.1, forward strand.
CAAAGTTTCGGAGAAGGCGCGGACCAACACGTTCACGCTCGACGACCTGCGCGGCGGGACATTCACGATCAGCAACCTGGGGGCGGTCGGTGGTACCTACTCGACGCCGATCATCAACTATCCCGAAGTGGCGGTGCTGCTGCTGGGGCGCTCGCGCAAGCTGCCGGTGGTAGTCGACGACCAGGTGAAGATCCGGCTGATGATGCCGCTGTCGATCTCTTACGATCACCGCTTGATCGACGGGGCGACCGCCGCGCGGTTCTTGAACGAGGTGATCTCGTTCCTACAGAACCCGGGCCGGCTGCTGCTGGCGCCGGTGGTGGGGTAGCGGGGGCCGTGCTGGATTCCGTGCAAGGCGTTTTACTGCTTTCGGGCGGTCTCTTCGTCTTCGGCAGGAGCAATGGACGAGCTTATCGAGTACCTTTCGCCTTTCATGCTACTGCCGCCCGCGTGGCTCTTCTGGCACTTGTGCATCAAAGAGCTGCGATCGGGCGTTATTCGCCTCAAGCTCAACAGCCCTGAAGTAGCCGCGCGGCGTAAAACGAATCCGATTCGGTTCTACTTCTTTTGGGCGTTGACACTACTGTTGGCCATCCTTTGGTCGCTTGGGTCACTATTCGCGGCACTACTTTTCTGGCGGTAGCGGTCAATCTAGGATAAAAAACTGAATGGCGGTCGTCGGTGGCGAGCGGCTAGTTGCTCGACTATCTTGGGCGGGATTGCGCGGCGAATTCTTGATGCCGCGGTTTCCATCAATTGCCCCCCCGCGATAGACCCATCATGCCCCAAGTTCAACTTGTCACTCGCGCGAAGCACTGCTGGGCAAGCCAGCAGTGGCACCCAGCGCCGCTAACCTTGGATCAGGGTGGCCCGGCTGCTCGCAGCCGGGTGGCGCAGCCACAAGAATCTATTCATGCCGCGTTGCCCAACTCAGCCACGTCGCCTTCGGAAGGCTTCTTGTCGCTGCGGCCGATGATTCTTGGCTCGCAGAGCGAGCGTGCCGACAAGCGGCTGGGCCACCCCATGTCCACGATTCAGAAGGTTAACCGCGTAGAACGGCACCCAACACGAATCCAGCGAACGATATTCGCGCTATTTGTTGCGGGCATGCTCGTCGCGTCGAGCGAGCCGGCTGCGGCCGAAGAGCCCGATGGTCCGCTGACTGGCGCGGCCAGCAGTGAAGCATCCGCGTCGGCCGATCGCGCAAAGCTGCGCACACCGCTCACGCCTCCTTGGGCGCTGAAATGCTGGCTGTGGGAAGACGACGACTCGACGGCCGCCGCGATCACCGAGCTATTGGACGGTTACGCCAAGCACGATATCCCCGCGCACACGATCATCATGGATGCCCCCTGGTCGATGCGCTACAACGACTTCGCGGTCGATCCCGAGCGTTATCCCGACATCGAGAAGTTCATCGCCGGGCTGAAGGCGCGCGGCGTGCGCGTGGTGCTCTGGATGACGCCGATGGTCAATAGCGAGAGCAACGACACGGCCATCAAGGACTCGCGCGACTGGTTCGAGGAAGCCAAGAGCAAGGGCTACCTGGCCGGCCACGGCTACCAGCAGAAGTGGTGGCACGGCTGGGGAGGCTTCATCGATTACGAGAACCCCGCGGCCATGCAATGGTGGCGCGGCATGCAGCAGCGCGTGCTCGACCTGGGGATCGATGGCTGGAAGCTCGACGACTCGGCCTTCTATTTCAATTCGATGGTCGGCAGCATCGCCGGCGTGCGCGACGCCCCTAGCAGGGCCGAACGCCGCAAAATGATGACCAGCCGGCAGTATATGGACCACTTCTATCGCGACGAGTACCAGCACGGGCTCAAGGAGCGCGACGGCGATTTCATCACGTTGGCCCGCTCGATCGACAACCGCATCCACCCGCTGGGTTTTGCCCCGCTCGATGCCGCGCCGGTCACGTGGGTCGGCGATCAGAATCACGCCTGGAAGGCCTCGGAAGAAGGAATCGAAGAGGCGCTGCACTACATTCTGGAGGCTGCCCGGGTGGGTTACTGCGTGATCGGCTCGGACGTGGCGGGCTACCACGGTTCGACCGAGATCCCGGCGAACCTGTACATCCGCTGGGCGCAGTTCTCCTGCTTCTGTGGGCTGTTCCTCAATGGCGGGCACGGCGAGCGGGCGATGTGGAAACGCACGCCGCAGGAGCTCGAGATCGTGCGCGAGTACGCTTGGCTGCACGACGAACTGTTGCCGCTGATCTACACGCACGTCGTCGAGTGCCACAACACGGGCAAGCCCTTGATGCGACCGCTGGGCAAGAGCCGTAACGGGAACGATCAAGGGGATTTTCATTACCTGTTTGGCGACGACATTCTGGTCGCGCCGATTCACGAGGATAAGCTCGCGCGCAAGGTCACGCTGCCGGCCGGGCAGTGGCGCTACTGGTTTGACGACTCGCTGTTGACCGAAGGACCGGGCTCGTTCGAGCGCGAGTACCCGCTCGACGAGTTTCCGGTTTACGTGCGCGACGGGGCGATCATCCCCATGGACGTCAGCCGATCGTATACCGGGCTGGGTGACGCCGACTCGGCGGGGCACATCACCTGGAACTGCTACCCGGTCGCCGAGCCGAGCAAGTTCACCTTGCACCACACCGACGGGGGCGACTCGACCTTGGCGATGACTGGTGGCGATTCGCTCAGCTTCGAGCTGAGCGGTAAACCGCACAAGCACCTGCTGCGGGCGCACTGCCAGCGCCGCCCGACGAAGGTTTTGCTCGATGGTCAACCGTTGGCCGAAGCCAGACAATCGGCCGATGGCAAGCCGAGCGCCGAGCCAGGCACCTGGCGCTGGGACAAAGCCGGGCGCCGGCTGTGGATCCGTGGTGAGCAGCCAGGCAAGTACGAGGTGACGCTGGAGTAGCGATTGGCCGCGACAGGGCAGGGGGGCCCGAACGTGACGAGCGAACCGGTCGAATACGAATCGTCGCGACAACAGTTCTCGTTGCGCGCGATTCTGATCTTTCTCTCGGCGGCCAGCGTGTTGCTGGCCGTAGGGCGCGCTGCGCCGCTCCTCGACGGCGCGCTGTTCGTGGGCTCGGCGCTGTGTGTCGCCGCGATCGGCTTCGTCGCCGGCCTGGTGGTGCGCGCTCCGGTGTTTTCGGGCACGTTCGCCCTGATGATGCTGGCGTCGTGCGCGATTTTCCTCGTCGAGGCAATGCGCACCCAGCCGCCTTGGGACCGTTGGTCGTTGCCTGCCAGTCTCTTCCTGGGCTGGATCGGCGCGTCGATCTATCTGCTAAGGCCACGCTCCTTTCGCACTGTCGTTCAGTTGGCGTACGGTTTGGCGTGGGCACCACTCTTTACTTCGCTAATCGAAGTGGAACTGTCGCTGGGACAGCGAATAAATGCGGGTTTTCTCGGAGCACTTGCCTTAATGCCCTTGCCAGCCATTGCGGCGCTGTTGCCGTTTTGGTCGTTCGGGAAGTCGAGTTTCAAGTCCGAGGGCCAACCGCCGACAGCGATGCCGCGTTGGATCAAACCGCCGCGCACGGTGCTGCACGACAAGCTCTGGGTTGGTAACGCGCGCGATCTCGCCGATGTGCGGGGCGTGCTGTTGCTCGGCGTGCAGGCAGTCGTCGATCTGGCCGCCAATGAAGCGCCGGTGCAGTATCCGCGCGACATTGTCTACTGCCGATTGCCACTGGTCGACGGCGGCGAGAATGACGAAGCGGTTTTGCGGTTGGCAGTTTTGACGACCGCTGAGTTCATTCGCTCGGGCACGCCGACGCTGGTCGCTTGCAGCGCCGGGATGAGCCGCTCGCTGGCGGTCACCGCGGCGGGGCTGGCGCTCGCGACCGGTCTCTCGCCCGATCAAGCGCTCATCAAGGTCGCTGCTGAATCGCCGCATGATGTCTCGGGCGCGTTGTGGGCCGATATTAAGCGAGTCGCAAGACTTGATCCACAAGACACCTCGCAGGATGCTTAACGGTGCGACACGCTGCCCAGCAAGAAGGAAGATCGCCATGCGAGCGACGACGGAGCAAATCAAGCGAGCGGTTTTGCACGACGATCAGGACGTGCGCGACGCGGTGATCCGCTATCTCTCGGAAGTGTCGCCAACAGATCCCGAATTGTGGCCCTTGGTTTTGAACGCGCTGGAGCGCTTTGGCGAGGAAGCGTTTGGCCATCTTTATTTTGTGGTCGATCTGGCGGAAACACCCGAGGTGGTGGGCTGGTGCCTGGCGGAGATCGAGCGACGTGGGTCGGCAGCCGAGGACGATCGCCAATTTCAACGAAATGCACTGAAGCGCGCAATCCGGCGCGCCCCGGCCGCTGCTTTGCAGCCGCACGCGACGAGCATCGAGGAAGCAGCGCACCTCGACGAGGAGTCGAAGGACATCGTGGCACGGCGACTAGCTCTGCATGGCCTGCCGCCCGACGCGCTGTGGGATAAACTTCTCGAGATCTGCTGGCAACTCGATGAGCAGAATTCCTCCGACATGGACGACACGGATTGGGCGTGGGTGTACGTCGACGCGTTGGCTCCCCACGCCGAGCAATTTTCTGCCCGCGTGCTGGAAGTGCTGAGCGACGCGGACCAACTCGGCACGATGCTGGAATGGCAGGCGGTGCGGCTGGCGGGCAAGTGGCGCCTGACGGCGGCCGTCCCACAGCTCGCCGAGATGTTGAACGATCTCGATGCGATGATTCTCGTCGATGCCGAGATGGCGCTGGCGGAAATCGGTGGCGAGGCAGTGTTGGCTGAGATTCAGCGCCGCTATCCGACTGCCAACGAGGATTTTCGGTTGTCCGCCGCGGTCGTGTTGGAGAAATTGCACAGCGACGCGGGGGTGCAACTCGCGCTGGAACTATTTGCGGCCGAGCGAAAAGCACTTGTCCGCGCTGTCCTGCTCGACACGGTGCTGTCGAACTTCGCCACGGAAGGGATCGAGCCGGCCCGGCAATTCGTCCTTGCGGGGGTCAACGAAACGGAGCTCGAACAAGTCCGTCCGGCACTGTTGATCGCCAGCAAGGTGACCGGCGAGAGTTTCCCCGAGTTTGCCGAATGGGACGCGGCGGAGCGAATGGACATCGAATTGCGGCGTAAGTTGCGCGCCGAGAGCATCGAGCGCTATCGCGCGGGTGAAGCAGCCGAGGAGTTTGACGATGAAGATGGCGACGAGTTCGACGACGAGTATGACGACGACGAATTCAGCGATGACGAAGACTTCGACGTCAGTGTTCCCAAGCCGACATTCGTTCGCGAGACGGCCCGCGTCGGCCGCAACGATCCTTGCCCTTGTGGCTCGGGCAAGAAGTTCAAGAAGTGCTGCTATGGCAAACAGGCGGTCGAGGAGCAACTCGGCAATCAACCGGCCAGTAAATTTGGCGAGTGGAAAGAGGCATACGACTCGCAATATGAACCAATCGGGACGGTTGCGTTTTACGGCCCCGACGACAAGACGACCACCAAGATCGTAGCGGGCGTAATCCAGCGACCGGGAGCGGAGCCGATCTTGCGGCGCTGGGTCGGCACGCACATCAAAGACAACCCTAAGGTGCGGCGCGAGTTGGGGGAGTTCTTCAAACACCACAAGGTGGAGCGGATCAGTATGTCTGACGGCAACATGGGTTGTCCTCACGAGGAGGGGCCCGACTTTCCGCATGGAGAGGACTGCCCGTTTTGTCCCTTTTGGGCGGGCAAGCAGGGGAGCAACCGGCACGATTGAGTCGCGCCTGGCGCGACTTCGAAAGTTAGTTGACGTGCTTGATGAATCAGCTATTCGACGATATCCCCGCGAAACTGCCGGCCGAGTTGTTCGAGACGCTGCTCGAAGCCGGCAACGTACGCATCGAGCGGATCGTATCGCGAGGGCATGTTTCGCCGCCGGGCTTCTGGTACGACCAGCCGCAGAGCGAATGGGTGCTGGTGGTCGCGGGAGCGGCGCGGCTAGTGATCGAAGGGGGCGAACCTGTGGAGCTGCGCGCCGGTTCTTATGTGAACCTTCCGGCCCACACTCGGCATCGGGTGGAATGGACCGATCCCGAGCAGCCGACCGTTTGGCTGGCCGTGCATTATTCGTAGCTCTTGAGGAGAGTAGGGCGTGGGAGGCGAGCCTCGTGCTCTAGAAATCCTTGCGAAGTACTGGCCCGTGCCGCCGAATCGATATCGGTATCTGGCTGATACGGACGCCAGCGTCATCAAGTCGATCGATCGGGGAATTCTCTTTTTGATGGCGTTCTGGAGCGGGTCCTCGATGAAGGCGATGGGGAAGCTGTTTGAGGTGATCGCCCGCGTAGATTCCAAACCGCGAGCTCGACGTCGTGATTGTCGATGTTGACGGTGCCCCGGAGCTGTATGACGTACCTGAGTTTTGCGGAAAAGTTCACGGCTATGGAGAAATCGCCTGGATTCGTGGTGGAACCATCGTCGCCACTTCAGGCCTCGGTTTACATCTTGAGTGCTTTGAGCCGAACACTCGCGAGCTGATTAAGATGCCGTGACTACGCTTCGTCGGTCGTTGGGTGGCCCGGCTGCTCGCAGCCGGGTGGCGCAGCCACAAGAATCTGTTCATGCCGCGCGGCCCAATTCCGCAACATCGATTTCAGATAGCTTCTTGTCGCTGCGCGACCCGGGCGCAAGCGGCTGGGCCACCCATCGCTTGCTCCTAGTCCTTCGGCGGCGTGTTGGGCCGGTGTGTCGCCGCATCGCGCCAGCTAGCGCGCGGGATAAATCCCGCGGCTAACTCGACGCGCGCTGCCTGCGTGGTCAGCAAGAACTACCGGCAACAATCGTCACTCCCCTTCGGCCCAGACGCTTGCCTGGCCGTCTTCGTCCACTTCAACGTGTACCACGTTGGGGCGGCAGCAGACCGGGCAGTCCTCGACGTACTCCTGGCTCGAGCCGGCCGAGAGATCCAAGGGGACCACGATCTCCTCGCCGCAGGCATCGCAAACGTAGCTAGCTTCGTCTTCCATGTCTTTCGCTCGACAAGTGATCTCACGCGGAGGCGCGGAGGACGCGGATTCGATGTTCAAGCTCCGCGAACTCCGCGGCTCCGCGTGACAGAAAATTCCCTCGCTGGCGCGTCGGGTTAGTGTGTCGCCGCATCGCACCAGCTAGCGCGCGGCGATGTCACTGGCTTGGACCCGCAAGCGGTCCAAGCGATCCCGCGGCTAACTCGACGCGGCGCTCGCTCTCCCATTGGTGGTTGCCGGGACTTCGGCCGCACGCCAGTCGGACAGGTGCAGCTCGACCTTGCGCTGGCCGCGGAAGTCGTTGATGATCGGCTGAAAGGCCACGGCCAGCGGGCCATCGATCTGCGCCAGCTCGTCGGCCCAATCGCCATGACCGAAGGCGACGGCCCTCAACTTCACGCCGTGTTGTTCGAGCTTGAGCGAGAGATGGCGACCACCTCCGCCCATGCGGGTGGGAGGTTCGGTGAGCCGCACGCCGGTTGCCGAAATCACCGGCCGGCGGTTTCCCTGACCGAAGGGGGCGAGCCGCTCGATCTGGTCGACGGTCGGCACGTTGAAGGCCGAGAGGGGCGCCTCGGCGTCGATCCAGAGCTCGGCCTCGCGCTGGTGCGGCTGGATGTTGCTGGCCGCGTGTTCGCAGAAGTCGGCGCGAAAGTGGTCGAGCTTGCTCTCTTCGATTTTGAGCCCGGCCGCGGCCGCATGCCCTCCGAAGGAGACGAGATGATGTCCGCAGGCGGTGAGCGCGCCGTGCAAGTCGAAGCCGGGGACGCTGCGCCCCGAGCCGACGCCGGGTTTGACTCCGAGCTCGTCGAGCGAAATCATGATGGCCGGCCGATGAAAGCGTTCGACAACACGCCCGGCGACGATGCCGATCACGCCGGCGTGCCAGCCGCGCCCGGCGATCACCAGGGCGGAATCTCCTTCGGCGTCGAACTCGTCCTGAATCTGTTTGCTGGCGAGCGCGTAGACGCTCCGTTCGAGATGTTGCCGGCTGGCGTTCAATTCGTTGATGTATTCGGCAAGCGCCTGGGCGCGTTGCTGCGAGTCGGTTGTGAGCAGTTCGACCGCCAACGTGGCCTGGCCCAAGCGGCCGGCAGCGTTCAGGCGCGGCGCGAGCGAGAAAGCGATGTCTTCGCTGGTCAGTCGCGGTTTGGTCGCCAGTTCGGCGACTTGCAGCAGGCGCTCGAGCCCGATCGAGGGGCGCTCGCGCAGGCTTTCGAGCCCGTGGCGCACCAGCACGCGATTCTCATCGATCAAGGGGACGACATCGGCCACCGTGCCCAAGGCCGCGAGCGCGACCGCGCGTAATAGATAATCACGCAGCACGGGGCTGACGCGTTTGGCCCCGCTCGAGCGCTGGCAAAGCGCCCAAGCGAGCTTGAAGGCGACGCCGGCGCCACTGAGACCGTCGAAGGGATATCCGCCACCGGGCAGGCCAGGATGCACGAGCGCCGCAGCTTCGGGCAGTCGCTCGCCGAACTGATGGTGATCGGTCACAACGAGATCCATGCCGAGCCGGCGGGCGGTGTCGGCCTCGTTCGGCGCGGCGATCCCGCAGTCGACGGTGATGATCAGTTTGGCCCCCTGCTCGGCCAACAGGGCGAGCGCGTCGTCGTTCAGGCCGTACCCTTCTTCGAGACGACTGGGGACGTAGTAGCCGGCGTCGGCCCCCAGCAGCTTCAGACATTGCCAGAGGAGCGAGGTGGCCGCCACGCCATCGACGTCGTAATCGCCGTAGACAACGATCCGTTGGCGGGCGGCGATGGCTGCCGTGATCCGCTCGACCGCGGCCGGCACGCCGGGGAGCAATTCGGGATCGCGCAGGGCGGTCAGCTTGGGATCGAGAAAGGTGCGGGCGTCGTCGGGCTCATGCATGCCCCGGCAGAGGAGCAGTTGGGCGACAACGGCCGGCACTCCGGCGGCGGACTGCAGTCGGGCAACGTTGGCTGCATCGTGCGGGCGAAACCGCCAGAGCTTGGGCATCGGATCCTTCCTGAGCAAATAGTAATGCGAACCTCCGGCGGGGTCCGGCTATCATTGAAGCAGTTGCGTCGGCCGGGGACAAGCACGGCGGGGGTGGTGTCCCAATCGATTCCGCATGGAGAATTATCAATGCGTACGGTGTTCGGCGCAATGCACTAGCCCCTGCTATCCTGACGGCATGGATGAGAACGAGAACCCGTATCGAGCACCAGACGGCGTAATGCCTACGACTCGGACTTGGCGATTCCGGCCTTGGGTTTGGTGCCAAGGATGCTTAGTTATCGCTGCCGCGGCGTGGTGCTTTTACAGGCGAGACCCGTTTCTTTTGTACCCTGGGCTATCGCCTCTAGAAAGAACTGCAGGCGCGGTCTTTGAATGGGCCACTCTGTTCGCGATAGGTTTCGCAGCAGCAGCGGTCGTTCGTGGTCACAAGGCGACGCGCTAGGCGAGCAACACACGAATAAGACATCCGGCGACCGGCGATAGCCCGCCTCAACCCTGCCTCGAAAACTCCTAGCCGAGTCCAAATCTCACCCATGCCAGCTAGCGAGCAATTGCGCGACGTGTTGAAACACGACGTGCCGCTGCGCGAACTGGAGCCGGGGATTTACTCGGTATTACCGGCCGATGATTCACGACAAGGTGACGAGCAACAGCCAGCAAACAATCAACCCCAAGCGTACGACGGCCGTGGGGCGATCTACGACCTGGTGATCGCCCGGCCACTTTACAATCGGCTGGTGTGGGGGGCCGACGTGCGCGATTACGCGGCCTTCGCGCGGCACGCGCTCGAAGCCAGCGATGAGGGCTGGCTGGCCGACGTCGGCTGCGGGTCGCTGGTCTTCACGCATGATGTTTATACGGCTGGCGCGACGCGCCCCGTGGTTCTGTTGGATCGTTCGCTCGACATGCTGCGGCGTGCGCGGCGGCGGTTGTGTCGCGCGACGGGCCACGTGCCAGAGAACATCGTGCTGGTGCTCGGCGATGCGTTTGCGCTGCCATTCCGCGACGGCGCGATCGCGACGGTTTCCTGTCCGGGGCTTTTGCACTTGTTCGAGCAGCCCGAGAACCTGGTGCGCGAACTGGTCCGAGTGTTGGCGCCTGGTGGTGGCTTGTATTTGACCAGCCTGGTGTTGCGGCCCGAGCGTTGGCTCTCCGCGCGGTGGCTCGGCATGCTCCATCGCCAGGGAGAAGTCGCCCGGCCGCGGACGTTGGACGAGTTGCTTGCCCGGCTGGCCGGCGCCGGGGTGCCGGGGGGGTTGCAGGGATTTGCCCGCGGAAACATGGCCTATTTGAGGGGTGGGAACTCGCGTGGCTCCCCCCTGGGAGACAGCCCGCGGGTGACATAAAATTAGAGGTTCGCCTGTCGCGTCAGGCGTCCGCCGGTTTCGTCATTTCTTCTGAAGTTTTCTGCCGACTTGATGCCAGCCCTATGACTACCACGCCAGCTAAGCCCCGCACGTTGTTCGAAAAGATTTGGGACGCGCACGTCGTGCACGCCGAGCCCGGCCGGCAGGCGATGTTGTACATCGACTTGCACTTGGTTCATGAGGTGACCAGCCCGCAAGCGTTTGAAGGGCTGCGTTTAGCGGGCCGCAAGGTGCGGCGCCCCGAGCGCACCGTCGCCACGCCCGATCACAATGTGCCGACGACCGATCGCCGGCTGCCGATCGCCGATCCGATTTCGAAGCAGCAGATCGATACGCTGCGGAACAACTGCAAGGAGTTTGGCGTTCCGCTGTTTGACCTGGGAGACCCGCGACAAGGGGTGGTACACATCATCGGGCCTGAGCAGGGGCTCACGCAGCCGGGCATGACGATCGTCTGCGGCGACAGCCACACCGCCACGCACGGTGCGTTCGGCGCGCTGGCGTTCGGCATCGGCACCAGCGAAGTGGAACACGTGCTGGCCACGCAAACGCTGCTGCAGTTCAAGCCGAAGACGCTGGAGATTCGCGTCGAGGGGGAGTTGTCCCCCGGCATCACGGCCAAAGATCTGATTCTCTACTTGATTGGCCAGTTGACCACCGATGGCGGCACCGGTTACGTGGTCGAGTACACCGGCGCGGCGATTCGCGCGCTGAGCATGGAAGCGCGGATGACAGTGTCGAACATGTCGATCGAGGCGGGTGCCCGCGCCGGCTTGATCGCGCCGGACGACAAGACGTTTGACTACTTGCGCGGTCGCCCGTTCGCGCCGAAAGATTTCGAGGCCGCGGTTGGGCGCTGGCGATCTTTGCCGAGCGACGCGGGGGCGAAGTACGACAAGACGCTGGTGTTCCAGGCTCGCGATGTGGCTCCGCAAGTGACTTGGGGGACGAACCCCGGTCAGGTGCTGCCGATCGTGGAGCGGGTGCCGAACCCGGCCGCGTCGACCGACGAGAACGAGCGGAAGTCGGCCGCGGCGGCGTTGGCCTACATGGGGCTCGAGCCAGGGACGCCGATCCAGCAGATTCCCATCGATCGCGTGTTCATCGGCTCGTGTACGAATGGCCGGGTCGAAGACCTGCGGGCGGCGGCGGCCGTGGTCAAGGGCTACCGCATCGCCGACAAGGTACACGCGATGGTCGTGCCTGGCAGCGGTCTGGTGAAGAAGCAGGCCGAAGACGAAGGGCTCGATCGCGTGTTCAGCGAGGCGGGCTTCGAGTGGCGCGAGGCGGGCTGCAGCATGTGCCTGGGGATGAACCCCGACACGCTGGCCCCGGGCGAGCGGTGCGCGTCGACGAGCAACCGCAACTTCGAGGGGCGGCAAGGTCGCGGCGGGCGCACGCACCTGGTGTCACCGGCGATGGCGGCTGCGGCGGCCGTGGCAGGGCACTTTGTCGACATCCGCGAGTGGAAGTACAAGTCGTAGGCACGTCGCCGCTTCTTCATTGACTCATAAAATTCAGTTCCTGCGAGATCCGTTCGTCATGCAACCGTTTACCGTACATACTGGCCCCGTCGCCGCGCTCGACCGCGCGAATGTCGACACCGATCAGATCATTCCCAAGCAGTTCCTCAAGCGGATCGAACGGACCGGCTTCGGCGAGTTCCTGTTCTTCGATTGGCGGCGCTTGCCCGACGGCGGCCCGAACCCTGAGTTCGAACTGAATCAACCGCAGAATGCCGAAGCGTCGATATTGCTCGCGCGGCGCAACTTCGGCTGTGGTTCGAGCCGGGAGCACGCCCCCTGGGCGCTGGACGATTACGGGTTTCGCGTGATCTTGGCGCCGAGCTTCGCCGACATCTTCTACAACAACTGCTTCAAGAACGGCATGCTGCCGATCGTGCTCGACGACGCGACGATCGACGACCTGTTCCGCCGCGCGACGGCCGAGCGATTGATCCTCACGGTCGATCTCGTGGCGCAGCGGATCACGGCGCCGGGCGGGTTGACGATTCCGTTTGAGGTCGACCCGTTTCGCCGGCACTGTTTGCTCAACGGACTCGACGACATCGGCCTGACGCTCGAGCATGAAGACAAGATCTCGGCGTACGAGCGGGAGCATGCCGGCGCGTAAAGAGAGCGCCGCATTTTACGTGCAGAATTGCCCGCTTTACTTCGCAGGCGCTTTTGTTTCACCCTGCGCTTGCTGAATGGCCGCCGGCAGATGGGCTAACAGGTCGCTGGCTACGAGCGCGATTTGCCCGACGCGGGCAGCCGCGATGTCGCCGGCCAACCCGTGGAGGTAGACGCCGAGCCGCGCGGCTTCGTAGGCAGCGAGCCCCTGGCACAAGAGAGCCACGATCAGGCCGGTGAGTACGTCGCCGGTTCCGCCCGTGGCCATGCCGGGGTTGCCCGTGGTGTTGATTGCCAGTCGGGCGCCGTCGGTGATGATGGTCCGGTGCCCCTTGAGGACAAGCGTGACGCGATGTTGCCGGGCAAAGGCAACGGCAGCCGACTCGCGATTCTGCTGCACCTGCTCTGAGGTCATGCCAGTGAGCCGCGCAAACTCACCGGGGTGAGGCGTCAGCACGCGAGGCCCTCCGCCGCGCGGCGTGCGATCGCGACGGCGGGCCAGCGCGTTAAGGCTATCGGCGTCGAACACGGCGGGCGCTTTGATGCGCACGTGAAGCCAGCCGACCAGGTCGTCAAGTTCGGCCGATGTGCCCTGGCCCGGCCCGCAGCCGACGGCCGTGGCTTGTTCGGCCAAGGCCAAGAGCGTATCGAGCGTGCCGCCCGCGATGCGGCCAGATGGATCGGCCTCGATGGGGGTCGTCAGGTAGCAGGGGTGATAACTCGCGACGACATTCAGGCAGGGGGCCGGCACCGCCAACTGCACAAGCCCTGCGCCACCGCGCAAGGCGGACATGCCAGCCAGGCCAATCGCGCCGGCCATGCCGCGCGAGCCGCCGATCAACAGGGCGCGGCCGAAGGTTCCCTTGTGACTATCCGCGGCGCGCGGCGGCAATCGCGGCAAGTCTGACGTATCCAAGGGTGGCAGCGAGGTGTCCATCAGCCGGTGCCACCATGAGACGCGGAGCGAGGCGCGCCGGCCCGAGCGCGGGCGGCGTTCTGGGCAATCAACCCGGCGATGTAGGCGCCTTTGAAGCCGGCATCGATGTTCACGACGGTGACGTTGGCGGCGCAACTGTTGAGCATGCCGAGCAGCGCTGCCAGACCACCAAAGGCGGCGCCGTAACCGACACTGGTCGGCACGCCGACGACAGGGCAGGGAACGTACCCACCAACCACGCTGGGGAGTGCCCCCTCCATGCCGGCGACGACTACCACGGCGTCGGCATCTTGCAGCTCGTGCAGGTGGCGCGGCAAACGGTGCGGGCCGGCGACGCCGACATCGTGGACCATGCGCACTTCGACCCCCATCCAAAGGGCCGTCTCGCGCGCTTCTTCGGCGACGGGCATGTCACTCGTGCCGGCGGTGACGATCGTCACCAGTCCGCGTGGCTGCGAAGCAGCAGTGGTTGCCGGCGAACTGTGTGGAATCCGAAACGTGCGGCCGATCGCATTGCTCGCTCCGGTGGAAAAGCGCTCCAGCAGCCCGCTGACGTATTCGGCCGGCACGCGCGTGGCGAAGGCGTCGGTACCGTTGTCGACGAGGGCCTGGAGGATTCCGCAGAGGGCGTCGAACGACTTGCCCGCCGCGTAGACGACTTCGGGAAATCCGCAGCGCCGCTGGCGATCGAGATCGACTTCGGCGAAACCGAGGTCGGCGACGGTGGGGTTGGCAAGGCGTGCGGCGAACTCGGCCGTGGAGAGGTCACCGTTTAAGAGCTGCCGGGCGAGTTGTTGGGCTTCGAGCGGAGTCATCCCTCAATCGTACACGGCGAGGGGCTTGGATGCGAAAGGCGTAATGCGGCGCGATCATGCGAGTGGTCAGCTCTCATCGCGATGAACCGTGTCGGGCGAGAAGGCGGGCAGGCAAACCGCGATGTATTCGGCGCCGTCTGCCTCGGGGGTGCTGTAGCGAATCCACTCGCCGCCGCGCACCAAGATGGCCTGGCCAGCGCGGACGTCGAGCGTGCCGTCGGTCGATTCCACACGCAGCATGCCGCGCAGCACAATGGTGTACTCGTCGAACTCGGGCGTTTGCCCCGGTTCGACCCAGCCCGACGGGCTGCGCATCTGCGCGATGCTGATCGCCGAGCTATCCGAATTGACGCGACCGACGAACTCGTCGATCAGCTTGGGCTTGTTGCCGGCGGCCGCGATGCGTGTGGGCTGAGCAATCAATTTGGGCACGGCGAGAAGTCTCCCCAAGGAACGTCACGAGATTAAGAAGGTGCGACTGCGCCGGGCGATCCGGCGGGCAGAATTCAATCGGCTAGTTTTCGCCGGCTGATTCTAACCGATGGCCGCGTGCTGGGCGCTGGCCGGCTGCGCGGCTTTCACCGTGGGTTTCACCGTGGCTTTGGGTCGCCGCAAGATGGCCCCCAGGCGCGAATCGAGAATCGTGCCACTCTCGTTCTTGAGCAGGTTGCGGGCCAAGCGCCAGAAGCGCACGGGCCGCAAGCCGTACGACAGTACATAGAACGAGAGCATGCCGAACATGCGCCACAGGCCGAGCTCGCGCCCGCCGATGTTCCGGCAGTACTGATTGATGGCGAACGGATTCATGAAGGCGGCCAACGAACGGAAGTAGGCCGCATCGAAGTGCGGGATGCGCCCCTCGGCGCGCAGCTCGTCGAAGAGCGCGCTGCCGGGGTAGGGCGAAAAGACGTAAAAGGAGACGTCGTGCGCGCCTAGGATCGCCAGCTTCCAGCCAAAGCGAATCGTTTGCCAGATGTGCCGGCGCCGCTCGTGCGGAAAACCGATGATCAGGTTTACCTTGACGCTCATCTGTTCAGAGAGCGCGCCAGAGATCGACTGCGTCAGCTTCTTGAGATCGACTTGCTTCTTGATGATCTCGAGCGTTTCGCGCGAGCCGCTCTCGGGGGCGTAGCAAACGTACCGGCAGCCGGTGCGGTGCAAGGCCGCGCAAACCTCGGCGTCGAGCACTTCGCTGCGGGTGCCACTGGGCAACTGCCAGGTGAACTTCAGCCCGCGCTCTTCGATCAGCCGGCAGAATTCGAGAATCCAAGTGCGGCGGACAATCGCGGTCAGATCGTAAAAGTCGACGTTGGTGATCTCGTAGCGCTCGATGAAATGTTCGATTTCGTCGAGCACGTGCGCCGGGCTGCGCGGGATCCAGAGGTTGCCGTACATCACCGGGTTCGAGCAGAACGTGCACTTGTACGGGCAGCCACGTGTGGCCAGGATGCCGATCGTGCGCCCCAGGAACATACCGTGCGCGTTGCGGCTATCGAGATAGACCTCCATCGGAAAGAGGTGCCAGGCCGGATAAGGGATGGAATCGACGGCCCGAATCCGGCGGCGCGGCGCGGTTTGCACAAAGCGATCGCCATCGCGATAGGTCAGGCCGGTCACCTGGCGGATGCCGTCGGGGTTGGCGAGCTGATTGACCAGCTCGACGATCGTTTCTTCGCCTTCGCCCGACACGCAGTAGCTGAGGGCCGGGCAGTCTTCGAGGCAATACTGCGGCATGGCGGTGATGTGCTCGCCGCCGGCGACGATCGGCGTGTGCGGAAAGCGCTGGCGAATGGCGGTCATCAGCGAGCGCAGCCAGGGCCAGTCTTGCGAGAACATGCACGAGACGCCGATCAGATCGGTCTCGGGGTCGATACGATTGACGGTGTCTTCGATCGACAGGCCGTGATAGCGGTAGCCGTCTTCTTCCCGGTGTTGGTCGATGCCTTCGGCGAGGCCGTCGACGATCGCCACGCGGGTGCCGTTTTCCTCGAGCACGGCGGCCAGATAGGCCAGGCCTAACGGGGGCGTGACGCAGGCCGTCCAGTTGCCGACCGGAGAGCAAAGCGCCGGCCGAATGAGCGTGACGTGCCGAGCGCTACGCGAATCGGCATCGCGGTCAAACCGCGGCACCGCTGCGGCGCTCTCGATCAGGCTGTTGCTACTGGCGACCGCCACGCGGTTGGTGCCTCGATAATAAATAGTGATTACTGTGAAACCGTTCGCGAAGGCGCGGGGGACGCGGTTTATTCAGCGCGATGCGGCCTCGCGGCAACCAATCGTTTTCTGATGCTGCGAGAGTAGACAAGGTCGAGCAGTCGGAGTGGCGCGAATCGATTTCTGGCCAACAGCGCGACCCCCCCTTGGCGAGGCGCCGTCAGGCCGCTGCTACAGCAAACCTGGACGCGGCAAACCGCGACAACCTACCCACGATTCAATCTACCGGCACCGCCCCACGAACGGACAAGTTCAGCCGACAAAATGGCTTCTGGTTCAAGCTAATGGGGGGGGTAAGGAATGTCAAATTATTTCCGTACCGCTTGACCAGATAGTGGTTTGCGTCAAATAAAGGGCACTCGCAGCCCGCGGGGGATGCCCGAGTTGAATTCCCCGAACTTGGCGCTCGATCTCGAGCGCGGCCCATGATTTTGAACCGAGCCGTGACACGACCCTTAGAGCCCCAGCGACCCGCGATGACCGCCATTCCCTCGCCGATCCGCATCTCGTGGCGCGAGGCGTTGGTGTTCTGCTTCGTCGCCTGGTTGGGGGGCCAGCTCATTCGCAGCCCTTATCTGGAGGGGCCGGTCGTGGTCGACGATCTCGACTTTCTGGCCACGTTTGGGCTGGTTCGCCAAGGGAAGCTTTCCTTTTTCTATTTCATGATGGCCACCGCGGGGCCGCATCCGCTGATTTTTTGGAAGATCGTTTACTACGGACAAGGCCTGCTGCTCGGGGCGTCGCCGGCCCTGTTTCGGGTGGCGATCGGTGTCGTGCAAGCGGTGTCGGGCCTGACGCTGTTGGCCCTGCTCGGTCGCTACACGAATAATCGTCCCGCGGCCTGGTTCGGTAGTTTGCTGTGGGCGCTGTCGGCGATTGGCGGATGGGACAATCCGCTGAGCGTAATGGCGGGCGGATTCATCGCCTGGGGAGTGCTCTGGCTGCTGTTGGGCATGTTCTGCGTCAGTCGGCTGACCGACACGACAGGCTGGCGCTGGCCCTTGCTGTTGGCTGCCTGCACGTCGATGACGATGCTTAGTTGGGGGATCCTGTTGGCGGTGCTTCCCGCGCTGCCGCTGCAATATCTGCTGTTGGAGCACCGCGCGGGCATCTCCCCACGAAGGTTGCTGGGCTGGGCTCTGGCCTGGTTGGCGCCGATGGTGGTGGTTGGCGCGCTGCAGGTTTCGATGATTCTTCCGGAGATGGGGACCGCCGAGCGGCAGCGGGATTTTTCCGTCGTCGATGTCGCCCAGCGCATTGGTGGGCAACTCAGCATGGTGGCGGGCAATCTCGTGTATGGCCATGCCGTGGTGCCGAGCGAAGAATCGATCTGGCCCAAGGCGCTCGTGGCCATCGTGCTAGTGGTTGCCGTGGCCGCGTTGGTCCGAGGTCAGGCCCTGCGATTGTTGGTGGTCTTCGCGGCGATTTCGCTGGTGTATCTCGCGTTGGCCGATTCGGGGGGGAGCGAGATCGACTTTGCCAACGTGGTGACGTCGGGCCGGTATCTTTACATCCCGACGCTCTTTTGGTGCGGGGCCTGCGCAGCGTTGGTTGCGCGGCTGTGGGAGTTCCGGGCTTGTTCCGCACCGGCGCGGCGACGTGGGCTGTTCGTCGCCGGCGGCGTGCTCTTAGTGCTCTATGGCGCGCATCAAAACGGCGTCGCCCGCTCGACGCGCCATTTATTCGACTTGTTGGCATTTGATACCACCGAGCGCGTCGCGGGGCAGCGACAGATTCTGTTGGATCTGGCCGCCGCGGCTCGAGTGCGGGGGGAGCGGTTGCGGGTGCCCGATCTGCCGGTGCTGCCGTCGCCGCCGAGCCATGTGCTCTGGACGGTTTCGGCATTCGAGGCCACGTTCCTGCCGGGCGAGCTGACCGATTTGGAGATCGTGCCGGCCGATCTCTGCACGTCGGCGGACCTGCAGCAGTTTGCCGCAGCGCTGAACAACTGTCGTTCGACGATGGTCCTTCCTTGGGCCGAGCTCCTGAAGTTAGCGTTGACCGATTTTCAGGCGGTCGCCTGGTTGGCAAATTTTGCGGGGCGCGAACCCGAGCGTCCCTTGGTTGTGCCGCTGCTGTACTTTACGCACGGCGATGTCGCCTATCCGGCCGACCAGGTACAACGCTGGGGATTGAGTTTCGAGCAACCGGCGCTCAAGATCGCGTCGGAGCAAGGGGTTTACCGCGAGCAGTCGCCCGAGACGATCGCGCGGTTGGAGAGCTCGGTGGAGCCGACGGCGCAGTCGTGGGTGGTGGCGCTGCGACAGATTGCCCAGCAGCCGGTGCCACCTCCTTAACGGGGCGCATGGCCGGCCGCTCGTGATGCGCCGGCCGGCACGACTTGCTACGGTCTTCGACTTTTAGGATCCACGACGCGACGGACACATGAATGTGACGACGGCTCCGGCCCATCTCTTCGAGCGCGACGGCGACATCTGGACTCCCCAGGAGGCATGCGTGGGCCCTTGGGCGGCCGATCTGCTGCATGGCGGGCCCGTGGCGGCGCTGTGCGTATCCGTCGCTGAAGCAGTGATCGACGAGCCGGATTTCATCACCACGCGGTTGTCGCTCGACCTGGTGCGGCCGGTGCCGCGGCGGCCGCTGGAAGTACTAGTGCGGCCGCTGAAGTCGGGGCGACGCGTGCATTTGATCGACGTTCAGGTGCGCGACGGCGGGCGCGACGTCGCGTTTGCGCGCGTGCAGCGGACGCGCGCCAATCCGATTGAGCTGCCGCCGCTCGCAGGGACCGGCGCCACGCTGACGCCGCCACCCGACGGGCCGGAGAGTTTTGCGGCGTTCGACGAACGGCTCGCGCCGCGCCGGCCGGCGCCCTTTTTTCGGATGGCGACCGAGATGCATACGCCGACGGCACTCGGCATCTTTGGCCGCGGCGCCACGCTGGCCTGGTTGCGCGTCTACGCGGATCTTTTGCCGGGCGTACCACTCTCGAATGCGGCGGCCATTTGTGCCGCGGCCGACTACTCCAACGCGTTGGGAGCGCCCGAGTCGCCGGCCGAGAGCCAGTTGGCGTTCGCGAACGCCGATCTCTCGGTCCATCTGGTGCGCACCCCGGCGAGCAAATGGGTGCGGATGCAGCCGATCACGGTTTGGGGCGAGCATGGCCTGGGGCACACGCGCTGCGATCTGTCGGACGTGCTTGGCATGCTGGGCACGTCGGCCGTGACGCTGCCCTTGGCGAAGCGCTCGTCCTGATGGTCGAGTGATGAGCCCGCGCGACTACCTGCCTGAGTGCGCGGCGTGCTTGCCAACCACTTCGACGAACTGTCGCGCGACCTTCGCCAGCTTTTCCCAGTTTTGGCTCGCCAGGATATCGCTCGAAGCCAGCGCGCCCCCCACCCCCAGGACGGAGGCCCCCGATTTCAGGAACTCGGCGGCCGTGTCGAGTGTTACGCCGCCGGTCGGCATCAGGCGAATTTGCGGAAGCGGGGCCCGGATCGCTCGCAGGTATGCCGGCCCAACCACTTCGCAGGGGAAGACTTTGACCAGGTCGGCGCCTGCTTCCCAGGCGGTCAGGATTTCGGTGGGGGTAAACGCGCCGGGGGCGACCGGCACGCTATAACGCCGGCAAAGTTTGACAACCTCGAGGTTGGTCCCCGGGCTAACGACAAACTGAGCGCCGGCCAGGATGGCAGCACGGGCGGTGGGGGCGTCGAGTACGGTGCCAGCACCGACGATGGTTCGGTCGCCGAGCCGGTTGACGACCGCTTCCAACACGCTCAAAGGCTTCGGGACCGTGAAGGTCACCTCGATAGCATCAATTCCGCCGGCGGCCAGAGCTTCAGCGGCGTCGATCAGCACGGCCGCGTCGCTGGACCGCAGGATGGCCACGAGGCGCGAGTCGCAGAGTCGTTGGAGAGTAGTTTGGCTGGGCATGGAGCGATCTTAGCACCTTTTACTTTGGTGGACTAAATCGCCGGGCGTCACCATAATGTCAAGAGCGGATGGAACGGGGGACTTTGAGGTAGCCGGCGCGGCCGCGTCGCCGGGGCACACCGCATGGGCGCTGAACCGCATGGGTACTGAGCGGTTGTTCGATAGCACCGCCGCGCAGTTGATTCTAGCGGTGGCGATCGTCGCGATTGCGGTGACCGTGGGAGTGTATGTCATCGGGCGCGTGCGCAAGAGTTCGCGAGAAAGCACACCCACGGCTAGCGATCATCTGACGAATTTTCGAGATTTGCATTCCCAGGGTGAGCTAAGCGACGAGGAATTCCGAACAATAAAGAGCATGCTGGCAGAACGCATGCAGCGAGAGTTAACCGATAACAACCGCAAGGGTTAAGGCGGTTGTAACACGGCTACGGATTCTGGGAGAACCGTGGACGGGGTCTCGTGCGTACATAGGAACACCCAATTCGACCGCCGGCGTTGTGCGGTCGATGCCCTAGCTCGACGACATTGCGGACATGGATGCCCCCACCGTTAAGCGCCCAACCGGCGCGGTAACGGCGACGCGAGCGACACCCAGGAGCCCACGCCCCCCAAAGCCAACCGAAGTCCGAAATTCGCATGCGGACTGGCTGAGTAGCGGGGGAGTCGGAAAGGAGCAGGCATGCCCGCAACGGACGGGAGCGGCGGTGGCCGCCGCAGTAGCAGTACGACGAAGAAGAACGCCTTTTGCTCGTTTTGTCGCAAGAGCTATCGCGACGTAGGGCCTTTGGTCGAAGGACCGGGGGACGTCTACATTTGCGGCGAGTGTATCGAGCTGTGTCAGTCGATCCTCGACCAGGAGCGGCGCCGTCGGGGCACGACGCGGCAACTCTTCACCAAGATTCCCACGCCGGCGGAAATCGTCGGCCGGTTGGACGACTACGTCATTGGCCAGGAACGCGCCAAGAAGGTGTTGGCCGTCGCGGTGCACACGCACTACAAGCGGCTGACCTTGGCCAACGACAGTTCGGATATCGAGATCGATAAGTCGAACATCTTGTTGGTCGGCCCGACCGGCAGCGGCAAGACGCTGTTGGCTCGCACGCTGGCCAAGATCCTCGACGTGCCGTTCGCGATTGGCGACGCCACGACGTTGACCGAAGCTGGCTACGTCGGCGAAGACGTCGAGAACCTGCTGTTGAAGCTACTGCACGCTGCCGACTTCGATCTCGAAGCGGCACAACGCGGCGTGCTGTATATCGACGAGATCGACAAGATCGGCAAGACGAGCCACAACGTTTCGATCACGCGCGACGTGTCGGGCGAAGGGGTGCAGCAGGCTCTCTTGAAGATGCTCGAAGGGACGACGGCCAATGTTCCGCCGCAAGGGGGGCGCAAGCATCCCGAGCAGCAGTACATCCAGATGGACACGAGCAACATCCTGTTCATCTGCGGTGGCACGTTCGTCGGCATCGAGAAGATCATCGCCAAGCGGCTGGGGCGCCGCACGATCGGGTTCAGTCAGTTGGGCACTACCGTGGCTGACGAGAAGGACCTGGCGTCGCTGTTGCCGCAAGTCACCAGCGACGACATCCTCGAATTCGGCATGATCCCCGAGCTGGTGGGGCGGTTGCCGATTGTGTCGCCGCTCTGCCCGCTGGATTGCGACGATCTGGTGCGCGTGTTGCGCGAACCTCGCAACGCCCTGATTCGTCAGTATCAAAAGCTGTTCGAGTTGGAGAATTGCGAGCTGCACTTCACCGACGACGCCATGAGCTCGATCGCGCGAAAGGCCCATAAAAAGGAAACCGGCGCGCGGGGTTTGCGGGCGGTGATCGAAGATTTGATGCTGGAAATCATGTTCGAGCTGCCGGAACAAGCCCGCGGCGGACGATATGTGATTACGGAGAACATTGTCGAGCGGCTGGAGCGATTGTTCCCGCTGCCCGAGGCGAAGAACAAGAGCGCGTAGCGTTCAAGCCCACGTGGTCCGGGGGCCTTCGGGCCGATGGTATCACCCGGTGGGGGTCGAGTTACGCGTGTTTGATAGCGCGAGCCCGCGGCCTGGTCGTAGCGACTAGCCGCGGGCTCGCTTGCTTTAGTGGGGGGAATTGCCATCGCATGATCGTTGAGGCGCACGGCGCTCGTCAGGCTATTCACGCCCCCGCCCGGGCCAGTCGGCAGAGGGCTTCAATCCCGCGCTCGAGCGTCGCCTCGTTCGCCGCGTACGAGATGCGGAAGTGCGTGTCGCGCGCGCTGAAGATGTTGCCGGGGATCACGAGCACTCCTTCGCGGACGGCCCGTTCGACGAACTGGCTCGCCGTGCCCCAGGGCGCTTTGGGAAACAGGTAGAACGCGCCGCCTGGCTTCACGACTTCGAACTCTTGGCGCAACCCCTCGACCATCAGGTCGCGCTTGCGGCGGTAGGCGTCGCGGTGCTCGTCCATCGAGACATCGAGCGCCGCGGCCGCGCCCCACTGCGCCGGCTGCGGCGCGCACACGTAAGTGTACTGCTGCAGCTTGATCATTTCGTCCATCACCGCCGCAGGGCCGTGAATGAAGCCGACGCGCCAGCCGGTCATGGCGTGGCTTTTCGAAAAGCCGTCGACGACGATCGTGTCCGCGTTCCACTGGGCTGGCGAGGCCAGCGGTTCGTCGTAGGTGAACGCGCGATAAATCTCGTCGCTGATCAGGGCGATGCCACGCTCGGCGGCCAACTCTGCCACGGCGCGGGCTTCGGCGGCGTTGGCCGTGGCGCCGGTCGGGTTTGACGGGCTGTTGAACAGAATCACTTTGGTGCGCGGCGTGATCGCGGCCTGCAGCCGCTCAATGTCGATGCGAAAATCGGGATACGTGTCGACCAGCACGGTGGTGCCGCCGACCATGCTCACCACCGGCGGGTACATCACGAAGTACGGATCGAACACGATCACTTCGTCGCCCGGGTTGACCATCGACCAGAGGGCCAGCACCAGGGCACCACTGGTGCCGCTGGTGACGAACACCTTGCGATCGGCGTGACCATACTCGGCATCGATGCGGGCTTGCAACTTCTCGCGCAGCACGGGCATGCCTTGCGTGAGCGCGTAGCTATTCTTGCGGCTCTGGATCGCGTCGACTGCAGCCTGCCGCACGGAGACCGGCACGTCAAAATCGGGCTGGCCGATCGACAAGTTGATGGGGTCTTTGAGCTGGGCCGCCAGGTCGAACACCTTGCGAATGCCAGAGCTGTCGAACGACCGCATGCGATCGGCAATCCACGGATGGGGCATCGAACGAACGTTCCTCGGGAGAGCGGGCAGGTGAGTGCTGGGCGAGACGGTGTCGCCACTCGTTCCGCCCAGTGTACTTGAAGCACCCGGCTAAGGTCATGGGCGGGATGTGCGCATCATCGCATCGCGGAATTCGCTTCGAGCACTTCAGACAGTCCGCGATCGCTCTGGCTCAAGAGCACCAAGAGCGCGGTGACGGCGGCCAGGGGATCGGCGAGGGGAGGATATGCATCCGCAAACCAGATTCGCGCGCCGGCGCAGCAGCCCACGCCGGCCCGGGCCGCGTGAATGGCGAGATACGCGGATTCTGGCACGTCGGTGTGATTGATGTGCAGCTCGCTGCCCGACGCCGCGGCGAGTGTCGCGGCTAATTGCGACAGCTGGATTGGCTGGCCAAGTTCGTCGACGACTGCGAGCGTCGCGCCATCGTCGCCGATCCACAAGCCCAGGTGTGACGACGTCTCGACAACATACTGACCGAGCGAGCAGGGCAGGGCAGGGGGGCGCGGCGAAGCAAGCCCGCTCGACGCACTGCTGGGCAAGTCAGCAGTGGCACCGTGCGACTTCTCGAATAGGGGAGTTTGCTTTGCACCGACATACTCGAACAGCTCGCAGCGCACCGTTTCCAACAGTCCGCTGAACTGTTGTCGCCAGGGCTCGCAGGCAGTGTCGAGCACGATTCGCAGTGGCCGCAGCGCGTGATAATGGTTGCGGAGCCGTTCGAGATAGGTGGGCGCGATTTGGCCGCGCGCTGCCGTGCCCGCGCGGCGCGTCGGCCGATCGAGCGATGTGAGCGCCAGGTTGCGCACCGTTTCGAGGGTGCCGGGCAGCGACCAGGGTCGGGCATCGGGTCCCCAGATTTGTAAGGTCACTTCATGCGCCGGCTGACGCGACTGGCCGATGTACAGGCTGGCCGCGCCGCGCTCTTGAAGTTGCGTGGCGACGAGCGCCGGCGCCGTCGTCGCGCCGAGATCGACGATCGACAGTCCGCTCCAGCGCAAGGCTTCACTCGTGGCGGCCACGATTTCCGGCGTGAGTAGCCCGCCGTCGGTCGCCAGAAAGCAGACGTCGCTCGCGCTCGCGCCGGCGTCGCGCAGTTGCCTGCCGAAGGCCATCGCGACTTGCCGCGCGACGCCCGTCGACAACTCGCGGCCGAAGATACCCCGCACACCGGTGGTGTCGAACAGCGACGCGAGCCCGCGCGGGCGGGGCCGAGAGTCGAGCTGCTTGCGGCGCGACGTCGAGAGCAAGCCGCCGTCGTCGTGCGCGTGTGGACAGTCGCGGCACTTGTCGTAGAACGACGCCAGCCGCGCCAGATGGATCGCTCGCGAGATCGAGTAATGCTCGGCCGGGCAGCGGTACTCGATCACGTCCGGCGTTGCTGCATTTGCGGAGCCGGGAGACTCCGGCAATTCGATAACCGGCACTAGCGGGCCTTCGGACATCGTGTTCGCCGCTTCACACTGACAGCGCCCTGACGAAAGTCAGGGGCAGGGCAGGGGAGTGGCCGCGAACTGTACGGTAGAAGGCCGCTTGCGGGCAAGAGCACGCATGCTAGCTTGCGCGAGTTGGCACTTGTTAGCCGCGGGATTTATCCCGCGCGCTAGCTGGCGCGGTCTCGTCCTGCCTGTGCGCAGTCCTGACGTGCCGTCGCAGCGGCTGGCGCGCGGAGCAAGCTCCGCGGCTAACGGGGGGCTATCGCACGCGGCAGCGGAAATGGCAGATGCCCCCCTCGCCGGGCTCGACCGGATCGAGGATTTCCCAGCGCAGCACCAGTGAGCCCACCGTGTTGTTCTCGGTGCCGAAGTTCGCCTTGACGCTCGCTTGCGCGCTGTCGGGCACATACTCGAGCCGCGCGGTGAGGTTGTCGACAATCGTCACGTTACCGATCGTTTCGTCGCCGACGTTATCGAAGCGGAGCGTGAAATCGACCGTTTCGCCAGGCCGGGCAAATGGCGTGCTGGCCACCTTGCACAATCGCAGGGCAGGGCACCCCTTGTGCTCGATTAGGTACGTCGCCTGGACGCGGCGGTCGCCCACGACTTCGTTGGCGGCCTGATGTTCGAGCAGCACTTGCACTGCGCCAACATCGGTCCAGGCGATGGCAGCTTGCAGGCCTTCGGCCAGGTAAGGCTTTTCGGCCTGGATCAGCTCGCCGGTGCGAATGATGCCGATGTTTTCGTAGGGGAGCAGCGCGTCCTTCAACTCGCGCGGCTGAATCACTTGCATGACCAGCCCTTCGCGCTGTTGCAACGTCAGCGGAGTCGGCATCCGCAGGCCGGCTTGGGCCAACGGTTGATCGTCTTTAACGGCGACCAACGGCGGCAACAGCTCGTTGATCGTTTCGGGGCCGTTGGGGCGATCGATGCCACGCGGGCCTTCGACCTGCTCGTTGAGATTCGCGCCGACGATTTTGCGAATCGAGCCGAACCGCGGCGAATATAGGTGAACGCAGTTCGACGGCGTGACCTTGCGGCGGCCATCGAGCGTGTCGTAGTGCGCGATCGTGTCTTCGACGTTCAGCCCGTAGATGTGCCACGCGGAGTCGACCTTCACCGGCAGGTCGCGGTCGCCACCGTCGTGCAGGTACTCTTCCCAGGGCCAGGGATTGCCAAAGCCTGGCGGTGTCCACGGGCCCATGATCATGTAGGGCAGGGGGGGAGCGCCGGGCGGCAGCGGTTCCCACGGCAGACCGTTCTCTTCGTACCAGCGCGCCGTGCCACGATAGGCGGCCTCGGGCAAGGCCGAGAAAAAGTCGGGCGAAGGCAGCTCAAACTGGCCATCGTCGTCGTAGTCGGTCGCGGTGATGCGATAGTCGCTGATCGTCACGGCTCCGGTGTTGCCGGCACGCGCGCCGGCCACACGCGGCGATTCGGCGCCGCGCGCGCGATTTTCCTGCCGCGCGCACGAACAGAAGACGATCGTCGCGCCGACGATCATCAGCAATCGCCACCAGCGCGGCAGCGGCTCGTCTCCGGCGTGTTCGTCTCGCGCGGATTGCATCGGCGGATTCTCTAGTTGGTCGACGAGTGTTGCCCGAACGGGCGTTGAAGGGCAAATCGGACGCGAACTATCTCATACGGTGCGGCGCACGCGGTGGTACTGGCACGCCGACCGGTACCGGTCGCGGGCCGGCAGGCAGGGGTCGACGAGCCCGGGCTGAAGCATGGTGCGACGCCTGCCGCGCGGTGTGTGTCAGCGGTTCGACCACTTCTCGCTCGTCGCTGATGGCCGCGGCGGCACTCGAGTACTTGATCAGCGGCGCACAGGAACGGGTAAGCCATTCCTCTTCGGTGTATCCGGCATCCGGCAGCGGCAACCGCCCACCGAGCCGCACGATCGCCATCGGGCGACCGAGAGCGTCGGCCATCAGCAGGGGATCGTCGCTCGGCCGGGCATCGAAGCTCAGCGGTGCGCCGGCCGCGGCCGAGGCCGGAATCGCTTTGTCGGGATCTTCGAGATAGACGACTCGCGTGATGAACTTGCCTTGCAGGGCTTGTTCGAGGTCGTCCTGTTCCAGTTCGATCAGCACCGGAAACCGCTGTTCGACCCCGGGCGGGGCATACGTGCGATTGATCAGCTCGATCGTGGGATACAACTCGGCGCCGGCATGAAAGGGAATTCGCGTGACCTTGAAGCGATAAACCGGCGCAATCAGCAATCCGAAGTTGCGCGGCGAAGGCTCAGGTTCGTCGAACCCCCCTTCAACCGCCGCCGAGATCAAGGCCCCTTCGGGCGCCTTGATCTCGACCGGCTGAAAATAACCAGGCAATGGTCCGCCCCGCCGGAGCTGCTCACTTCCAATCGCTCCCGGAGGCCAGTCGCCACGATGTCGATAGTGGATCCCCGCTTGCTGCGCCCACAGCGCTTGCGGCGCCAGGAGCAGCATGAGGAGCACGATCGTTCGCAGGCGTGCAGCGCCGTTTCGCTCGGCCGCCGAGGCGGTCGTCGAATTGCGGGGCAGCGAAACCATTGCCATGGAAATACGCATCCTTCGTTTCCGGATCACCGCGGGCCGATTCCCGCGGCGACTGTAGCCAGCGTTGCCTTACTGCACGCACTCCACCGTGTCGCACGGCGGCTGGTGGAGGCGAGCCTTCTCAGGCACTGCCCGCTCGCTGATGTGCATGCGGTTGACCGGCTTGGGATAGCTCATGCCGGGACGCTGTTTGACGTCGATCTTGAATTCGCGCGTCGGCTTCGGCAGATCGACGTGCGTGTGATTGCGAATGACGTGTTTCTGCAAGCCGGCCGGAATCCCCAGCGGGATGTGCGGCGGGCCAGGCAAGCCGATCGGCGTGCCGCTGATCGGCATCCCCCATTCGGGAGCATTAACACCGGAGATCATCGCGGCGTCCGCGCCACTGCCCATGCCACCGGGGCCCATGCCGGCGCCCATACCGCCGGGGCCGCAATCGCCGGGGCCCCCAGGTCCGCCCATGCCACCAGGGCCCATGCCGCCAGGGCCGAACATGCCTTCACCACCGGGGCCAATCAGTTCCCCTTCACCACCGGCAGCAGTCAGGTCCTTGTTACCGATGCGGACGATCGCCAGGATCGAGCCCATGCGATCGGCTTCGACGATCGGGTCGAGGCCCGGGTCCAGCTTCGTGCTCACGAGAGTGCCGACACCTGCGATGGCCAACTCCTGGAATTCAGGATCGGGCAAGTAAAGCACCTTGGTGACGAAGTTGCCGCTAGTGACCTGATCGAGGTCTTCCTCGGTGAATTGAATCGGGATGGCGTTGTGCGCCAGGTAGGCGTCGGTACGCGGCATCACGGGCGCGACTTCGACGGTCGGATAGAGCTCGATGCCCGGGCGGCCCGGAATGTTGGTGAGCTTCAACCGATAGAGCGCGCCCTGCGGAAAGTTGTAGCGCCCTGGCATGACGATCGGCTCGGCGTCGAACAGGCCCGGCGCGCTGACGTCCCAAGTGACGTGAGCCCCTTCAGGTCCGGCGAAGTCGAGCTGCGAAGCGGGCAGGACCAGCGGGCCCGGCGCTTCGGGATACAACACACCAGGGCCAGGGCCATCGACGCCCGGACCGGGGTGCATCAGCATCGCGGAAGGAGGCAAGTTGTCGGCGCCACCGGGTGCTCGGCACCCCAGCGTCGCGGCGGCTAAAGCCAGCGACCAATAAACACGTTTCATGGGAAAGCTCCCCCCCAAGGGAATTGCCGTGGACCGTCATGACGGGC
The DNA here is from genome assembly GCA_964495375.1 of uncultured Planctomycetaceae bacterium. Lineage (GTDB taxonomy): Bacteria > Planctomycetota > Planctomycetia > Pirellulales > JAEUIK01 > JAIESQ01. Next base: position 102,490 of record CAZBWM010000005.1, read on the forward strand.
GGCGATACCATTGCCGGCCCGATGGATTTGCCATTGACCTCAAGTGCCGCGACACGTTGGCGAGCGGTCTGCTCTTTCGCTGCGTCTGCGGTGTGGGTTTCGCTGGATATCGTCGGCCCGTTAGAACCCTAATCTTTGGAAAAACCGGCAAAACCCCGCAATGAAGGCCAGCTTGCCCAAACCGCCAACGGTAATTCTCGGGCTGTTGATCGTTGCGGCGCTTGGACTTGGCGCGGTGGCGCGTGCGCAGTTGCCTGAGAGCCGGTTGCCTGCACATCGTCAGCAGGCACCCTCAGTGCCAGTAGCCGAGGCCTGGCCGAGCGCACCGCACGGTGGCGCAAGTTCGGCAGTGGCGCGCGGGGCAGGGCAGGGGGGGGCGGTTCCCGGTCGCCAGGCCGTGACCAGTCGCCCACACGCCGCGCATGCGACGCGATCGGCCGCGCCGTACGGCCATCGAAGTGCCGCCGGACCAAGACTGCCGCAGACGCCGATTACCTTGGCACAAGTGTCACCGCGCGCGACACCAGCACCACCACGTACCGCTGCCGCGCCGGCATCCAATTCTTTGCCAGCAGCCGTGCCCGCGCCAACCCCGGCTCCCCCCGCCAGCGCGACAATCGACCAGCGCGGTAACGACCTGGTCACGCAGGCCGTGGAGCGATTGAGCGCCCACACGTCGGTCTCCGCCAAACTGCGCGAAGAGATTGACCTCTACGGGCAGCGGCTGCTGGCGACCGGCAGCTACCTGCAAGGGCCTGGTCCGCAGCATCCGTTTCGCTTGGAAATTGTCGCCAAGAGTGGTGAGCGGCAGAGTGTCGTCGAGCATGTGTGTGATGGTCGCTTGCTGTGGATGTTCCGTCGGGTGAATGGCAAACAAAGCCTGACGAAAGTCGATCTGTCGAGCGTGGGTCCGGCGCTCGTGGCGACCGCGCCCACTCAGCCTCCGGCGCTGGTGAACTTCGCGCTGGGTGGCTTGCCGAAGATGTTGGCCAATCTCAACGCGGCGTTCGTCTTCTCAGCACCGCAACAAAGCATGATGCGCGGCGTGCCGGTCTGGACGCTCGAAGGGAAGTGGCGCGCTAGCGCCCTGGCGACGCTGCTGCCGGACAAGAAGGAAGAGATCCTCAAAGGCTCGACGCCTGACTTCGCGAAGGTCGCCGACCAATTGCCAGAGACCGTGACGCTGACGATCGCGCAGTCGACGCTGTTTCCGCATCGGATCGAGTATCGCCGCGAGCAGAAGCATGCGGGCTCGCTGCAGCCGCGGCGCTTCGGCAAAAGCATCGCGGCCGAAACGATGGTGGCGATCGAGCTGTTCGACGTGGCGCTCGACATGACGATCGACTCGCGGCAGTTCGTCTGGTCGGCCGGCAATCTCGAAGCGGTCGAAGGGAGCTGGGAATACGCCGGCGCTCTGCGGACGATACGTCAGCCGGCGCCGTAGCGTGGCATGGGCTTGCCAGCCGATGTATTGCACGGCCAGGATGGCCGTGCCACGATGTATCGCCGCACTCACCACTGCGGCAGATGAAACACCGAGTTGACCGTCACCACGGTCGTCTTCCCGTCGCGATAGCTGATCAGGTTGATGCCGGCGTTGTTCTGCAGGATCTCGCGACAGCGCACTAAAGGCCAGCCGAGCCGCAGCGCCAGATAGATGCGATTGACGACGTTGTGCGCGACAACGGCGATCGCCTGCCCACGATGCCGCTCGAGTAACTTGGCGAACACTGGCTCGATGCGGGCCTCGACCTGGGCCATGTTCTCGCCACCGCCGTAGGGGTGGACGATCGGATCTTCGCGGAACAGCCGCCACGCCTCGTGATCGTTCTGCTCGATCTCAGGCCAGGAGCGTCCCTCCCAGTCGCCCACGTCACATTCGATCAGGTCGTCGATCACGATTGGTGTGAGTGCATGTGGCCGCGCGATGGCCGCGGCGGTCTCGCGCGTACGCAACAGCGGGCTGGTATAGACCGCGTCGAGCCGGTAGCGAGCGAGAAACTCGCCAGCCGCATCCGCCTGGCGATGCCCCATGGGGTCGAGCGGCACGTCGGCGCGGCGGCCTTGCAAGTGGGGAGGCTTCTGCAGGTTGTTGGCTGTCGCACCGTGTCGCAACAGATAGAGATAGCAAGTATCCGGGGCAGGGGAGGGTGGGGCGCTCGCAGGTTTGTTCATCGAACGGTCTCTGTGGCTGTGCGAGCAGCCGCGCTGGCCGCGCGCTCGCGCCGGCTCGCTAACAGCGCCGCGACCCGCACCGCTTCGACCATCCCCTCGGTGCTCGCTCGACCTTGCCAGGCGAGATCGAAGGCCGTGCCGTGGGCGACGCTGGTGCGAATGATCGGCAGCCCGAGCGTGACGTTGACCGCCTGGTGCATGCCTAGCAGCTTGAGCGCGATGTGCCCTTGATCGTGATACATGGCCACGACGGCGTCGAACTCGCCGTCGCGAGCGCGAACCATCGCGGTGTCGGCCGGTAGCGGGCCGGTAAGATCGAGCCCGGCGACGCGGCCACGCTCGACGGCCGGCGCGATGATCTCGATTTCTTCGCGACCAAACAGCCCTTGCTCGCCGGCGTGGGGATTGAGCGCGCAAACCGCCACGCGCGGCGCCGAGAGCTTGATGCGCTCGAGCGCCGCGGAAGCCAGTTGCGATTTGGCGAGCACGGCGTCGCTGGTCAAATGGCGCGGCACGTCGGCCAGCGCCATGTGCAAGGTGACATGGATGACGCCGAGCCCGGCTGGGCCGCGCACGCCATGCCCTGCCGCCAGGTAGAGCATCATGGCGAAGTCTTCGACGCCGCAGAGCTCGGCCAACAATTCGGTATGCCCTGGATAATGATGCCCGGCCTGCCAGAGCGCGGCCTTGTTCAGCGGAGCGGTTACGATCGCGTCGACGTGGCCGGCCAGTGCCATGTGCGTGGCGGCCACCAGGGCGTCGTACGCCGCCTGACCGCCACGGGCATCGATCAGGGCCGGGGGCACATCGGCAGCCGAGGGATCGACCACCGTCAGACAGGGAATCGCGTCGATGGTAGGCGTCGCATCGCCGATCTTGGAGATTTCGACGACTCGCGGCCCGATTCCACTCCGACCTTTGTCCCCAATGGCCACCGCGCGGCGCAACACTTCAGGGTAACCCAGCACGACCGGGCGACAGGTTTGGTGCAGCGCCGGCGAGGTCCAGGCCCCGGCGATGACCTCGGGGCCGACACCGGCCGGGTCTCCCATCGTGATGGCGATCAGGGGCTTCGCGGTCATGTTGAGCGGTAGGCGGTTAAATTGCTGGCACGCCGCGAGCAGCGTGGTTGTTAGCGGCAGGGCAGGGGGGTGGTTTCGCGTGTTCGATCAAGGAAATCTGACCCGCTACACTGTATCTTCGCAGCTAGACGGGGCTTGGTGAAGTACGATAAAATGCGACACAGCCAGCGGTTGGCAAGTTCAGCCGCCGGCTTTCCCACACAACCCAACGGGCGTTCTGCCCGACGAGCAACCAACGATCGAAAGGGCCTCCTGATGAGCCGACGACTCGCCCCCGGCGCCGCCATGGCACTCGCACTGTTGGCCTGCAGCCAGACGGCTTGGGGACATCCTGGCCATTTCGGACATGAGTTCGGCGATGGCTTCAGACATCCGCTGTTCGGTCTTGATCATCTGCTGGCGATGGTGGCCGTGGGCCTGTTGGCAGCCCGGCTTGGCGGCGCGGCGATCTGGCAAGTGCCGGCGGCATTCCTCGGCACGATGTTGGCCGGCGGTGTGCTCGGCGCGCTCGGCGTGCCGGTGCCGGCCGCGGAATACGCGATCGGACTGTCGGTGCTCGTGTTGGGCTTGTTGGTAGCGCTGGGCCGCACGGTTTCGCCGAAGTGGGCCATGCTGCTGGTCGGCGCGTTCGCCTTGTTCCATGGACATGCCCACGCTGCCGAGATGGCGGCCGAAGGCTCGTTTGGCGGCTACGCGACGGGCTTCCTGCTTTCGACCGCGGCCCTGCACGCGGCCGGCATTCTGTTGGCGTTGGGACTCAGCCGGCTCGTCGATCCACGGGCAGTGCGCTTGTGTGGCGCCGCGATTTCGGTGGCCAGCTTGATGATCCTGGTGCCGATGTTCGGCGGTTAGTAAGAAACTAGTATCGGTCGCCGCTCGGTTGAAGCAGGTTCTCCGCATCGCATGATTTTTTGTCGGCCGGCGATATTTTCGTGTGACGAGCGACGGGGCAGGGCAGGGGGGCGGTGCAGAATGCTACCCCAGTATGCCGCCCCATTGGCGTTGCCTCGTGCGGCTTCCTACCTTTAGACCCCATCGCCGCACGTGACTCGCATCTTCGCCTTTCTGGCTCTGTTCGCGCTCCTGTTCGTCGGGGCCACGGCGATGCTTGGGCTGAGCCTGGGTGACATCCGCAATCCGCAGAATCTCGACGCCCAGCGCTGGGCGACGGTGCATCGGCTCTCAGGCGTGGCGGCGGCCTTGGCCGTGATGTTCGTCAACGGGATCGCGGCCACGTACTTCATCGGCACCAGCCGTTGGTGCCGCGAAGTGGTCGACACCTACGAGCTCGATCCGTCCCTGTGGCGACGCAGCACTTCGCTCAAGCGGCGGACCTTTCCGCTCTGCGTGGCAAACATGCTGCTGGCCGTGGTGATGGTGGCGCTCGGCGGCGCGGCCGACCCCGGGGCGTCGCTGCAACTACAGCCCGTCGGCGGTGTGACCTGGGCGCAGATTCACCTGGTGGCGGCCTTCGCGGGCCTGGCCTGGTTCGTCTACAGTTCGGTCTTGCAGTGGAACAACATTCAGACGAACCGCGAAGTGATCGACGCGATCATGAACGAAGTGCGGCAAGTTCGCGCGGCGCGGGGGCTGGAGTAGAGAGCTCGCGCGAAACCGTTAGCCGCGGGATTCATCCCGCGCGCTAGCTCGTGCGATACGATATTTGCATCCGTCGCGGACGAATGCAGCGTCGAACAAGCTAGCGCGCGGAGCAAGCTCCGCGGCTAACAAATAGTAATGCATCTATCACTCGTGCTTGTGGTCGGCGTGCGGGTGCGCGTGATCGTGCCCCTGCTCGTGCTGCTCGTGTGAGTGGCCGTGATGATCGTGCCCGTGGCCGGCGTGCTCGAGAAAGCCGACTCCCCAGGCGACCGCCAATCCCAAGATGAGCGCTGCCGAAAGCTTCACGCGGTCGTGATCGTGAAACTGCAACTCGGGCAACAGATCGCTCGACGAGATGCACAAGAACGTGCCGGCCGAGAAGGCGAGTGCCGCGCCGATCACGGTTTGCATGGCCGGTCCCGCCGAAGTGGCGCCGACATAGAACAGCCCGGCTCCGACAGGGATCGCTAGCGCGAACAGCGCGTTGACCACATGGCGGCTGCGGCGCGACGCATCGCCGACGGCCATCAGCGTGCCGATTGTCATCGAATCGAATGGCTTGTGCAAAAAGATCACGACGAAGGTCGCCAGCCCGGCGAGCGCGACCGGCCCGGCCAACTCGCGTTCGGCTTCGACGCTCGCGGCCAGCGCTACGCCATCGGCCAGGCTGTGCAGCGCCAGGCCGACCGCGGCCCCGCCCCAGCTCAAGCGCTGCTGTCGCTCGATGTCGTGAGCTTCGTGGCCGTGCGCCTCATGGCTGTGCGGTTCGCCGTGCCCATGATGGTGATCGTGACCATGTGCGTGTGAATGCGCATGCGAGTGAGCGTGCGCATGCGAGTGGGAATGACCTTGTCCGTGAGCGCCGGCTTCAACGTCTTCGGGCGCGTCGTGGTGATGGAACGCGAAGAAGCGCTCGATGAAGAACATGACGATGAAGCCTGCCAAAGCCCAGAGCATCACGCGGTCGATCGAGCCCAGCTCGGCCAGCGCGTGCGGGATCATGTGCAACAGCCCGACACCGAGCATGGCGCCCGAGACGAAGCTGATCGCCAGTTGCATGCGCTGATGCGTCAAGCGCACGACGAGCGGAATCCAGCCGCCGGCCAGCGAAGCGAGCAGCACGAGAAGCGAATAACAGGCGAGCGTGACGTAGACACTCATGGCGCAAAATGGTCTCGGCGAGGCGGGTCGAAGCAAATTCGCACGCGGCACTACACCGCACGCGGCCGACACCAAGGGAGCGACGAATCGACCGGAGAGAAGGCTCTCTTGTACGCTCCACGGTCGGCAAGTGTCAACGGTCGAGCCGGGCCGTCCGAAGCGGTATCATTGGGCCCGTACCATTGGCCAGTGTCAGGCGACATAGCGGGTGTGAGGGCCTTGGGCCGCGTGCGTCGCATCCCGGCGTCGAACCTTCTATTCCGAAAGTCCCTAGATGCGTGCCTGTTTGCAACGCGTTTCCTCGGCTTCTGTGGCGGTTGCCGGCCAGCGCGTCGGCGAGATCCAGCGCGGCGTGGTCGTGCTGCTGGGCGTGGCCGCCGGCGACACGACCGCGGAAGTCGATCTGCTGGCTCGCAAAACGATCGAGCTGCGAATCTTCAACGACGACGAGGGACGCATGAACCGCAGCCTGCTGGATGCCGCCGGCGGGCTGCTCGTCGTCAGCCAGTTCACGCTGTTGGCCGATTGCCGCAAGGGGCGCCGACCGAGCTATACCGGCGCGGCCGAGCCGGCGCTGGCCGAGGCGTTGTATGAACAGTTCGTCGCGCGCTGTCGGGAAAGTGTCCCGCGCGTGGAGACCGGAGTGTTCCGCGCTCACATGGAGGTCGCGCTGGTGAACGACGGCCCGGTCACGATCGTGCTCGACACGCGCGAGCTGTCGGCGTAGCGGCAGATGAATCGCGCACGGAGATTCGCTACCGCTTGGGTCGCCCGAACTCGTCGAGCCCGTCGTCGCGGCCGGCCACGTGTTCCAGCGGTCGATTTTCGGGCGCTGCCATCTGCTCTTGATTGTCGAACAGATGCTGCTGCCAGCCGCCGGCGCCAGCGGGGTTTTGCACGATCACCCAACCCAACAGCCCGACCAGGCTATAGGTGAACAAGTTAGGGCCCATCGCTTGGCCCCAGAACTTGATCGCCGTGCCAAAGGAACTTTTGAGACGCGGGATGCCGCCGCGAAGGTCGACGCTCCAGATTTCGTCGAGCAGCAAGTGCGATAGGAAGCCGGCCATCACGGCACCGGCCTTGAACAGCCGCATCGATACCGTCTCCGACTCGCAGATCAGGTAAGTGAGTTCGCCGGCAATCAAACAGGCCGGCAAGCTATGAAACATGCCGCGATGGACGGTCAGCATCTTGAGCATTGGCGTCATGCCGAAACGAATCGCCGCATAGACGGCGATGCCTGCCAGCGCGATGCTATCGTGCGTCCAGCCTTGCATGATCAAGCGGTGAATCAACAGCATCGGCACCACGCTGGCTGTGAAGCCGATCGTTTCGCGCAGCGGTCGCCCCGAGTCGCTATCCAAGTCGGGGAGCATGCCCGACACCGCGCACAGCGCGGCGCTCAGGCACGAAGCGCCGAGCGGGAAGTGAAACTGCATGTGGGCGGCGGTTCCGTAGCCGATCCCCAATAGGCTGCTGGCGGTGATGTGGGTTTTGAAGCCTGCCATGGGAGATCCATCTCCTGGGATTTTGCACGCAGCGCCCTCGTGCACGGCACCTGGTCGAGGCGGAATTCTAATACGCCGTGGGGAAATCTAATTCACTGGCCCCGCGTGCTCCAAGAGCAGTCGACGCCGGGGCTGCGCTGCATGCTGAATTGCGCGGCGGCCCGGCTCTCCGCAGTCGAACCGTTGCCAGTGGGCGAAACGCTACGATCAGCCTGGGCCGCCGGTCGTTGCAGGCGGACTTCGTGGGCTTTCACGACCGTTCTGCCCTGCCCTTCGCCCGCTGGCGAGGCAAAGCTATACTTCCGCGCCCCCGGGAAGCGGCCCCCGGCGGGCCCCTTCGTCGGCATGTTGCCTGGCCGCAACGCCGGGCAGAACGTTTGATGCAGAATTACGACATCATCATGCTGGCACTGCTGGCAGTCGCCACGTTGTACGGCTTTTGGCGCGGAATGGCCTGGCAAATCGCCTCGCTCGCCTCGCTGGTGGCTAGCTACTTCGTGTCGCTGCATTTCAGCCCGCAGTTGGCGCCGCTGTTTGGCCGGCAGGCGCCGCTGAACCGATTTGCGGCGATGCTGGCGATCTACTTGGGGACGTCGCTGGCCATTTGGCTGGTCTTTCGGCTGGTGCGCCGGTTCATCGACCAGGTGCGGCTGACCGAATTCGACCGCCAGGCCGGGGCACTGTTGGGTGCCGCCAAAGGGGTGCTGCTCTGCGTGGCGGTGACCTTCTTTGCCGTCTCGCTATCGGCCCCCGCGCGCGAGGCGATCCTGAAGTCGCGCTCGGGCTATTACATTGCCCGGCTGCTCGATCAGGCGGAAGCGGTGATGCCGCCCGAGCTGCACCAAACGCTCAATCCGTACTTGCGTCGGCTCGACGCCTTGGACGGCGCGGCGGGGCCGGCGGCGGCGGCCACGAACCCCGCGGCAGGCCAAAGCGTGATGCCGACCAACCTGAACGGCGTGACGCCCGGCCGCTCAACGCGCCGCTGGTTCCCGCGACTGCGGCGCTAGGGTTTGTCGCTGAAGGTTAGTAGCGCCGCGGCGTTTGACTGTAACGATCGTGTGGCGCAGCGGATTGCTCGAACGGCGCCGCGGTCGGCTCGCATAGCGCGGGGAGGCCCGCGGCGCGACAACGTCGCGTATCAGTAGCGCGCCGGTACAAACGGCACAGAGCGAACCGGGCAGGGGAGTGCGCGCCGGCCCGGCCGAGCGGGGGTCTCCCCCGATCGAAGATCAATTTGCTCCCTTGTCGCTCCCTCGGGCGCCACCGTGCGCAGTCCAATTCGCGCGCGGTTTTGGCGCGGTCGCACACCACGGACGACCGCCGCGCCCTTGACGGCTGGCGCCTGCCGGAGGATTCTGGAACGCTCTTGCGAGCCAGGGCGGGGGCGCCAGATGGATGCGAAAACGGCGCTTCTGGAATGCTCTTGGCGAGTGAGCACGGCAGGGAAACGTGGCGGGCGATGAAAATCGCAAGCCTGCGTTTTCCCGGCCAAAATCACTGCCAAACCGAACATAAGAAACATTATCGGACGTTGTGAAGCGATGTTTGCAGGCAAAAAAGTCGTCGTCGTCATGCCGGCCTACAACGCCGCGCAAACCCTCCGGCAGACCTATGACGAGGTCATGGAACAAGGCGTGGTCGATCGGGTGATCGTCGTCGACGACGCCAGCCGCGACGATACCGTGGCCATCGCCCAGGCGCTGCCGAACGTGCGCGTTCATCGCCATCCGCAGAACCGGGGCTACGGCGGCAACCAGAAAAGTTGCTACCGGTTGGCGCTCGAGGAAGGCGCCGACATCGTGATCATGGTTCATCCCGACTATCAGTACACGCCCAAGCTGCTGCCGGCGATGGTCTCGCTGATCGGCAACGATCTGTATCCCTGCGTGCTCGGCTCGCGCATCCTGGGGGGGCACTCGTTGGCCGGCGGCATGCCGATCTGGAAGTACATCGCCAACCGGTTTCTGACCGCCGCCGAGAACCTGCTGCTGGGGGCCAAGCTCTCGGAGTACCACACCGGCTACCGGGCGTTTCACCGCAAGCTGCTCGAGGAGCTGCCGCTCGACGAGAACTCAGACGACTTCGTCTTCGACAACCAGATGCTGGCTCAGATCTTCTGGTATGGCCACCAGATCGCCGAGGTTAGTTGCCCGACCAAGTACTTTCCCGAAGCCTCGTCGATCAACTTCCGCCGGAGCATGACCTACGGGATTGGCTGCATGACGACCGGGCTGACGTTCCGGCTGGCCAAATGGGGGCTGATCCGGCCCCGGCTGTTCCCGCAGATTAAGAAGTAGCGGCGCGGCGGGCGTCAACTGGCGTCCGCCCGGGCGGAACAATTCCGCGCGCTGATCGCTGGCTTCGTTACCGGACGGCGCTACCGAATTGCGTTACCGGGTTGCGGCGGCTGGCACTTCGGTGGGCGCGGCCGCTTCCACGGCTTCGACCGCGGCGTTCTGGCCTTCGAGGAAGACCCCCATGCGGCGGAACTTTTCGTAACGCCGATCGACCAGCTCGTCGAGCGGCTGACCGACTAGTTCACGCAGCGCGCCGACGAGGTACATCTTCAGGCGGTTGGCCATCTGGTGGTGATCGCGGTGGCCGGCGCCAAGCGGCTCGGTGATCACGTCGTCGATTACGCCCAGCGACATCAAGTCCTTGGAGGTGAACTTCAAGGCGCGGGCAGCTTGCTCGGCATACGCGCCGCTCTTCCACAAGATGCCCGAGCAACCCTCGGGGCTGATCACCGAGTAGTAGGCGAACTCGAGCATGGCGATCTTGTCGCCGATGCCGATGGCCAGCGCTCCGCCCGAGCCACCTTCGCCGATCACCACGCAGATGATGGGGGTGCGGAGCCGCGACATCTCGAACATGCTTTCGGCGATGACGCGGGCCTGGCCGCGCTCCTCGGCGCCGATGCCGGGGTAGGCTCCGCCCGTGTCGATGAAGGCGATCACCGGCATGCCGAACTTGGCGGCCATGTGCATTTTGGACATCGCCTTGCGATAGCCTTCGGGATGGGCACAGCCGTAGTTGCAGGTGGTCCGTTCCTTGAGGTTCTTGCCTTTCTCGTGCCCGATGAACATCACTTTGTATTCATCGAGCTTGGCGAAGCCGGTGCGGATCGCGCGATCGTCACCGAAAAACTTGTCGCCGTGCAATTCGACGAATTCATCGAACATCAGGTGCAAGTAGTCGGTCGTCTTCGGGCGGTCTTGGTGCCGCGCGACTTGCACGACTTGCCAGGGCAACAGCTCGCCGTAGATCTTTTTCGTCAGCTCGGCCGTCTCGCGACGCAGCCGGCGAATTTCTTCGCGAACTTCGGGCGATTGGTCGGCCGCGGCTTCGAGCTTCGCCAAGCGCTCTTCGAGCTCGGCGATGGGACGTTCAAACGCCAGTCCTAATCGGGAAGTGGCCATTGCTTTGATCCGTTCGAGGTCGCCGGGCGACGCATTTGCGGTGGGCCGCGACGGGGCGACATGCTCAAGGTGAGTTGGTTGTTTTGTTGTTTCGCGCCGAGTTCGCTCCGTGCGAACCCAGCTTGCAGTTGCCTGCCCAGCGGGCCCACGGGGTTCGTCGCCTGCGGGGCGTCGACAGTCACACTTGGTCGTCGGCACACCGAGGTGCTGGTGTCCGGGTGTATCTCACTGGGCGCAAACGGGTTGTTAACTGTTACTACTTGACCAGATGGAGAGTAGTTTCGGCGAGACCAATCATTTGGTGCAGGCGATTGCGGGAGGCGGGCAAGGTCGGGGGGAGCCGGCACACCGGGGCGGGCCGTTACTATCGTACCCAGCCGAGGGGCCGGTTCCAAATCGGGGCGGCTCTTTCTATACCATCGGCAGGCGGTCGGCCGCTGATACCCAGATTCCCGCGGGAACTGAGCCCTGGTGCTAGCAAACCCTAGCTAGCAGCGGGTTAGGAGCGAGCCGTCTGCGGCGGCCTGGGGGTCTGCTTAAACATCCGCAGCGAGCGGAATTCCTGCAAGAACTGTCCCGCCGATTCGGGGCGATTCGCCGGTAGCTTTGCTAGCATCCGGGTTACGAGAGCCGCGAACTCGGGCGTGAGGTTCTGGTTTGCCGAGTCGGCCGAAGGGGGTGCCGACGATAGGTGCTTCGACAGCAACTCGTTGGAGCTGCCACCAGTGAACGGAGGTCTACCGGTCACCAGCTCGAAGATCGAACATCCAAAGCTGTACACGTCGGCCCGCTGGTCGAGCGCGCCGCCGCGGACCTGCTCGGGAGACATGTAACTACGCGTCCCCTGGATTTTGGTCTTCGTGGAGAAGAACTTCGCCAGGCCAGTTTTGCGTTTCACGGCCAAGGCAAAGTCGATCAACCGCACGTCGCCATCGGGCGTGACCAGAAAGTTCTCGGGCTTCACGTCGCGATGCACCCAACCCTGATCGCCGAAGTAAGCCAGTCCCTCGGCGGCGCGTTCGATGATCTTGGGGGTCAGCCAGGCCCAGCTATCGCCTCCCTTGCGGATAAGCGTTTTCATGTTCGGATGCGGAAAGTACTCCATGATCACGAAGGGGATGCCGCGAAAGATGTTGTACTCGTCGATGCGAATCACCCGCGGATGCTTAAGCGTGGCGCCAACGGCCGCCTCGTGCTTCATGTAGCCGACGTGTTCGCGATCGCCGCGCAGGTCGGGCAACAGCAGCTTAAGCGCCAGGCGTTCTTGCCGAGCGTCGTGCATGACTTCCCACACCTGGCTCGTTTGCCCGGTCATGACCAGGCTGAGTAGCCGATAGGGGCCGATCTTGTCTTGAGCGTTTGACACAGATAACGCCGCGCGGTGGAAAGGGAGACGCAATCCAAATTCGGTAGCGGGCCCGGGGGCGGGACTTCGGGTGCGGGCCGCAGGCGAGCGAGGGGACTGCCCAGGCGACCATTTTATGCACCCCGCCGCGTCGGTACAACGACGCAGCGAGCCGTGAGTTGTCTCGGATCGACGGCACGCCCCGGCGCCTCCCCCCTGCCCTGCCGCCGCCGTTGCGGCGCGCGGCGGGCTCGACTACAACGACGCGAGTTTTGCCCGCGTTAGCCCCACGGCCGCTGACTCTCAAATCACGTACTGAGGAAGCCTCAAATGCCCCAGCGGATGAAGGCCGCGCACATTGTCTCCCCACGTCGGTTGGAAATCGTCGATGTGCCGATTCCCGACATCTCGAAACTTGAGGGCGAGCCGATCCTGGTGAAGCTGCACGCCGGCGTGTTGTGCGCGTCCGATTTTCCGCGCTGGCAAGGGGGCGCGTTCAACGTCACGTTTCCACGGCCTGTCGGCGACAGCTTGCACGAGTGCGTCGGCGAGATCATCGAAAGTCGGTCGCCGAAGTTTCGCCCTGGCGATTTGACGCTGGCGATTCCGCCCGACCAACGCGGTATGAGCGAGTACTTCGTGACCGACGGTTCGATGGCCGTTGCGCTTCCGACGGTGCCCGGCTTCCCGCGCGAGAAACTGATTCTCGGACAGCCCTTGGGGACGATTCTCTGGGCCGCGCGCAAGTTGCCGAATGTGTTGGGGCTCGACGTGGCAGTCGTCGGCCAAGGACCGATCGGTCTGATGTTCGATCACTTGCTGGCGAACATGGGGGCGCGGCGCGTGATCGCGCTGGATAAGGTCGACTATCGCCTGAAGGCCGCGCGAAAGATGAAAGCTACGCACGCGGTGAACGTCAACGATGGTGATCCCGTGGCGGCCGTGCGCGAAATCACCGATGGACTTGGCGCCGACATCGTGGTGGAAGCGGTCGGCCATCAGGTGGAGACCGTACACCTGGCGATTGCGCTCGCGAAAAAGCACGGTACCGTGCTGGCGTTCGGTGTGCCCGACGCCAAGTTCTATCCGCTGCCGGTGTGGGATTTGATGATCGAGAACATCCGCTTCATCTCGTCGATTCATCCGCAGGTGGAGCGCGACTTGCCGCTGGCGCTGGCGATGATTCTAGAGGGGCGGATGGATGTGTCGCCGATCATCACGCATCGCTTCAGTTTTGAGCAATCGCAGGCGGCGTTCGAGCTGGCGGTCGAGCGCCAAGGCAACCCGATCAAGGTGCTGCTGACGAGCGACACATCGAGTTGGGAACAGCAACCAGAGTTGAAGCTGTAACTGCCTGATGCTGTCCAAAGCTTGCTGCCCCCGCGCTTCCTCGTTGCGCCAGGGTGCCACTGCTGGCTTGCCCAGCAGTGCCATTGCCTGCCTTCGAACGTATTCCGCTAACGCGCGATTTGATCTTTCTTGCGTCGGTGCTTAACGCGCACGATTCCACCGTGATTGATCGCAAGATAGTGGTACTCCCAAAGGCCATTCTTGCGTCGAAATTGACAGCGAATCCAAGGCAAATTCGTCTCGTCAATCTCGTAGACTCGCAACGGGCGCCGTCGCGCTAGTAGTCGCTTGTAGACCTGCCGGGTGCTGCGGTGGATTCCGCGATTCGGCAGCAAGAACTCGGGAGGGAATTCCACGAGCCGGACGAAGTCGCCGACACGAAGCTGCGTCCATAGTGGTTTTGATCTAGTCATAGCGACTGGCACTCAAGTAGTTGGCGGGTTACCGAGGGTCGCCCCCCTGCCCTGCCTCAGCACGCGCTCGTAGACGCGGCGAATCTCGCGCGTCATGTGCCGATGATCGAATCGCTCGATACAGCTCGCGCGGCCTGCGCTCCCCAGGCGCTGGCGCAGCGCTGGGTCGGCCGCTAGCTCAAGAATCGCATCGGCCAACGGTTCGATCGACTCGGGCGGAAGCAAGTAGCCGGTTTCGCCTGGGCGGACCACTTCGCGAGCGCCGTCGATGTCGTAACTGATCGCGGGTTTGCCTGCCAATAGCGCTTGCGGCAACGTGCGGGCGAGCCCTTCGCGCAAGCTGGTGTGCGCGAGCATGTCCATCGCGCTTAAGTAAGCGGGTATCTCCGTTGGCGGTACCAGGCCGGCAAAGTGAAACTTGTCGCTGAGACCACGTCGCGCGATATCGGCCTGGAGTTGGCCGCGCAAGATACCGTCGCCAACCAGCAGGAAACGCACGCGCGGGTCGCGCGCGACAACTCGTTCGGCCGCGGCGATCAGGTACTCGTGTCCTTTAAGGTGAAACAAGCGCGCGATCTTGCCGACGACGATGTGCTCGTCGGTGTAGCCAAGCTGCCCGCGCATGTGAGCGCGATGCTCGTTGGCCGCCAAGAAGGGCTCGACTTCCATGCCGCTGTAAATGGTGGTGAACGATTCGCGCGATGCGATGTTGGCGGTGACCATCAAATCGGTCATGGCGTTGGCTACACAGATAAAGACGTCGGTGCGCCGCGCGGCCCAGCGTTCGCAAACTTGATAGAAGCGCCGCGCCGCCGCGTTTTGATAGGGATGCCAGGGAGCGCCGTGCACGGTGTGGACGATCGCGGGTACGCCCAGCGCCCGCGCGGCGGCTCGACCGAGAATGCCTGCCTTCGCGCTATGGGTGTGAACGACGTCGGGACGAAAGTCGGCCAGCACGCGTCGCACGTGGCGGTAAGCGGTCGCGTCGCGCAGCGGATGAATCTCGCGGCGCATTTCGGGAATGATCGTGGTCGGCACACCGTGCGCGGTTGCCCGCTCGAGCAAGCTCCCTTCGGGGCCAAGCGGCGGGCCGGTCACCAGCAGCACGTCATCGCCATGTTCGCGCAGCAGGTCTTCGCAGTTGAGGAGCGTATTCTCCTGCGCCCCGCCGAGGATCATGCGCGTAATGACGTGAGCGACCCGCATGATCTATTGTACGTTGCCAAGGGTGTGTTCGTTGTGATCGATTCGCTCTGCGCCCCCCTGCCCTGCTCCGTCGGCGTCCATTCCATCCCCCTCACCCCCAACCCCTCTCCCACGAGGGGAGTAGGGAGCGTAATCGACGCGCAACAAGAACAGCCCTTGCGGCGGCGCAGTCGGACCGGCCGCGCGGCGATCCATGGCGGCTAGCGCCTCGGCCGGCCAGGCGATTGGGCGTGCGCCGCGCCCTATCTCGACCAGTGTGCCCACGATCGCACGGACCATGTTGTAGAGGAAGCCGTCGGCCTCGATTTCGATGTTGATCAAGTGGTTGTCGGCCGCCGCTGCCGAGAGCGCTACGGGGAGGACGTGGCCCACGGGGAGGATTTCGCGCGTCGACTGCGCGAGATCAGAAATCTCCCGCGCTGTTTCCGCCGCTCCCCCCCTGCCCCGCCCCGCTGTGCCGCGCTCGACCGACAGCTCGAATACCGTGCGCACGCTGGTTTGCTTGTTCGGCCAGTTCGATTCGAAGCTGCGAAAGTCGTGCTTGCCGATGAGTGCTTGCGCCGCTTCGCGCATGGCGCACGCATCGAGCCGTCCGAACACGTGCCAGGCATACTGCCGGGCGAAGACGTCACGCACGGCCCCGTCGTAGAGCAGGTAACGGTAGCGTTTACGAACTGCATCGCGAATGGCATGAAAGCCCGGCGCGGCGTCCTCGGCCGAGCGAACCGCGATGTCGGCCGGCAGCCGCGCGTTGAGCGCGGAGCGGATCGACTCGGCGAGGATCTGCGTGTCGGTGTTGACGCTCACCACCTGGCCGAGTGCATGCACGCCGGCGTCGGTCCGCCCACTGGCGGCGACGCGCACGGTTTCGCCGGTGACTTGCAGCCAGGCGGCTTCGAGAGCCTGCTGCACGGTTGGCTGGCCGGGCTGCACTTGCCAGCCGGCGTACGCGGTACCGTCGTAGGCCAGCACTAGCTTGAGGGTGCGCATGAATGGAAATGCCGATTCGCGGGATGCGAACTGCAATTCGCTGAGCTACCGCGCGGCGGCCGCCTGGCGAGCCCGACTCATCAGTAGCTCCGCAATCTGCACAGCGTTGGTGGCGGCCCCCTTGCGGAGGTTGTCACTTACGCACCAGAAGGCCAGGCCGTTGGGGCTCGACAGATCTTCGCGAATCCGCCCAATGAAGGTTTCGTTGCGGCCATCGCAGGTGCGCGGCATCGGGTACTGCTTGGCTTCGAGATCGTCGACGACAACCAACCCTGGCGTGGCGGCGAACAACTCGCGGGCCTCGTCGACGGAGAGCTTGCGTTCGGTCTCGACCAGGATGCTCTCGCTGTGGCAGTTGGCCACGGGCACGCGCACGCAGGTGGGGCAAACCAGTATCGATTCATCCCCCAAGATCTTCCGCGTCTCGCGGACCATCTTGATCTCTTCCGACGTGTAGCCCTGCTGCTTCGGCGAGCCGATCTGCGGAATGAGGTTGAAGGCGATCGGGTGCGCAAACGTCTCGTACTGGTAATTGTCGCCGGCCATTTCGGTGCGCGTCGCTTCTTCAAGTTCGCGCGAGCCATTCAACCCCGCCCCGCTGGTCGCCTGATAGGTACTGACGATCACGCGCCGCACGCGGGCGGCGTCGTGCAGCGGCTTGAGCGACTGCACCATCTGCGTGGTCGAGCAGTTCGGGCTGGCGATGATGCCGCGGTGATCGTCGACGGCCTCGGGATTGACTTCAGGAATCACGAGCGGCACCGTCGGGTCCATGCGCCAGTAGCCACTCTCGTCGATCACCACGGTGCCGTGCTTGACGGCTGCGGGGGCGAAGTCGCGAGCGATTTCGTCGGGCGTGCTACCGATGGCCAGGTCGATGCCGGCGAACGCCGCGGGAGTCATCTCTTCGATCGTGTGTTGGCGGCCGCGGAACGTGATCGTGCCGCCGGCCGAACGCTTCGAGGCCAGAAACTTGACGCGCTCGATGGGGAACTCGCGCTCTTCCAACAGGGCCAGAATGATCCGCCCGACCGCGCCTGTGGCGCCGACGATGGCCAAAGACTCGTACACGCTTCCTTCTCCCATTTGACGAAGATGACTGGGCCGAGAACTTGACCTAACAACCGCCAGGCAGGTTCGCGGCGTCGGGCCCATGAATCGGTCAAGCGCCCAACCAACTAATATACGGCGCAACATGCTGAGCCGTAAGGAGCGACCGAGCCGCGCGTTACCCGACTTTCGACGTCGGATTTCCCTGCGGGCGGCGCGTGCGCACGGTAGGGGCGGTCGACGAACCAACGGCGGCGATGGGCGTGCCGGGAGCGGCTGCCGGGCGCGATTTCACTCGATTCGCGGGGGGCGTGGCGTGCGTCTCGGTGGTCCCCCCCGGCCCTGCCCCTTCGATGACGCGCCGCACGATCCACGGTGAAATGAAGGCCGCGTTGCCGATCAGCATTGCCAGCCCGAAGGTGATCATCCCCAGCCCGAAGGCGATGCCCAAGTGGAGCGGCAAGGCCAGCGCGATCACGATGGGGCGGGTAAGCCGTGGCCAGACCAGGGCGCAGTAAGAAACTTCCCAAGCGATGGTGACGTGCGTCATCAGGGCCACGGTCATGGGCCAGGTGGCCAGCCAGGTGAGCTCGATCGATTGATACTCGAGATTGGCGACCGCGCCCCACAGGGCGCTGCCGTTCCACCAGGCGGGCCCTTGCAGCTTCGAGATGCCGGCAAAGAAATAGATCACGCACATGTGCAGTTGCATGAGCCGCGTGGCGATGTTGGCGCCGACGCTCGCCGGCACCGGCGCAGCAGCGGGGGACGAAAGATGCCGCGTCGCCAGCCAGCGATCGACCGAGTAGCGCGCACCGCTGGGGCCGAGCATCAAGTACATGGCCAGCAGTCCGTTGATCTGGTCGAGACCGAACAAACTGCCCGGCAGCCGATTCACGTAAGCGACGGTGATCACGTAGGCCAGCACCGAGGTGATGCGGCTATACCAGCCGATCGTGAGCATCGCGAACACGACCAGCCCCGCGAGATGCACGGTCCAGAGCACACCATTGGACTTGATCAGCCAGAGGTAGCTCCAGGCGAACGAGGTTTCGACCGGCACGGTGCGGAGGTCGTCCGACACCGAGTTCATGTAGCTCTGCACGGCCTCGGGCTGGAGCCAACTGTTGGGCCCGAGGAAATCGTCGAGCCCGCGCGTCCACACCAGATGCGTGTAGAAGAGCATCGCGCCGGCGAGAATCCGGATGAGCGACAGCGTCGCGGGATCGACGGCCGAGAACCAGAAGCGGTCCCAGGCGGCAACCGTGCCGCGCAGCAACTCGCGCACGTAGTCGGTGATTAGGCGTATCATAGGTCTTCCGCCGTGTAGCTCTTCTGGAACAGTTCGACGTAGAGCGACGCATCGCTGAGCGTCTTGACGCGCCGCTCGGCGATCTCTTGCGGGAACGGCAAGTTGTGACGCACCAGCCGGATCGTGACGCGCTGGGCCTGGTGCTTACGCAGCAAGTGCGTCGCGTAGGAACGGCAATAGGCGTCGAACAACGCTTGCTGCTTGGCGAAGGCTTCTTGGGCTGTGGTCGATGGCGGTAGAGTTTCGCGGCCGGGGACCGTTTCGATGCCGGCCAAGGCGTCGCGGCGCGGCGCGGGCGTGGCCGCTGGCGTATCTCCGCCAGCCGGTGGGGCTGGCATCGGGCCGTCGCCATTGACGTTGCCGTACAGCATGTTTAGGAATTCGGTCAGCATGAAGTGACGGTGATACAGCAGCCGCGGCTGCTCTTGAGCAAGGTTCGGGATTTCGCCGGCGAGCTGTTTGCCGCCGGGCAGTTCAAGCTCGTAGCGCACCAGATGGCTTGGCCCCGGCTCGGGAGCGAAGAAGTGGTAACCGTGATTGAGGAACGCCACTTCGACATAAGGTCGATAGAAGCGCCACAGTCGCTGCGCGATCGGCGAACCCTCGATCGACCAGGGGCAAACCACCAGCGCCAAAACATGGAACGCCAACAGCGCGCTGAGCACAATCTTCCCGGCAGGGCTCAACCGTGGCGCCGCGGGCTGTGGCGCCGCAGAGGATGACTTCGCAGATGGTGATGCCGCGGAGGGCGTCGCCGCCGTGACTCGATTGTCGGCCATCGTGCTCGTCCTCGATTGCTGCTGGATCGGCCGCCGGGGGGCGGGCTCGCGCTGGCTGCTTGATACCAAGCGAGTGGTCGCCAGTCACGTGCCGTGTCGCCGGCCGTCTGTCGATTCTTATCGACCAGCCGTGTGTGCGGATCAATCCGCAGGAAACAAAGAAACCCTCGCACGGGTTGGAACCCGTGCGAGGGTTATGACTTTCGTAGGTGGGGCGCCAATCGCAGCGGCGTTGTGCCACACGGGCACAGCTACCGTGCGGCGGTGCCGTACTGCTGTGGCAAACTAGCGGGTCGAGGCGACGCTGTCGGCGTCAAACTCGATCGCCAGGTCGCGGTCCTGCCCACCGATGAGCGAGATCGTCGACTCTTTGCTCAGCGTTTGCCCGTTGCGGGTCAGTTCGACACGCACGGTGTAATCGTTCCAGTTCTCGCCGCTGGCCAATCGCGTGGTGGTGAACTCACGCTCTTCGCCGGTGCTCTGGGTCTCTTTGCCGGCCAGGTAAACCTTGGCGTCGGCGGGGACGTTCAGACGCAACGTGGTCGACACAGGCTTGGCGGCGACGCGATCTTCACCGGTCGGAGCATCGAAGGCGAATTCCAGGCTGGCCTTCTGGCCGCTGGTCAACACGATTTGCTTCGTGTCGATGACCTTCTTGCCGTCGCGGACGATCTCGGCACGCACTTCGTAGGCGTAGTTCGCGCCACGGCGGAGGCCGCGAGAAACGAACCGACGCTCACTGCCTTGGCTGGTCGTGGCCGACCCGTTGACGAACACCTTGGCTTCGGTCGGCACCCACACGCTCAGCATCACAGCGTCTTGGCCGAGGCTGGCCGAAGGGGAGCCTTCAACCGGAGCGGCGCCTTCGGATGGCACAGCGTCAGCCGGGACAGCTCCTTCGGGCACGACCTGATAGCCGCCGCTATGGCCGGCGCTACCGCCGCTCGAGCCACCGCTCGAACCGCCGCTGGAGCCCCACGAGCCCGACGAACCGCCCGAGCTACCACCGCTCGAACCGTAGTAATAGACGTATCCGCCGCTCGAGCCATGCGAGCCCGAGCTGCCGCCACTGGAGCCCCATGAACCGGACGAACCGCCCGACGAGCCACCGCTCGAATGGTGCCAACGACGATGTCCGCCCGACGAACCGCCGGACGAACCCCAAGAGCCCGAGCTACCGCCCGAGCTTCCGCCAGAACTACCCCAAGACCCCGACGAACCATGTCGGCGCCAGAACGCCTTCGCTTCGGTGGCATCGGCAGCGAAAATCGCCAGCCCAACGCCTGCGAGGGTCAGCAGTCGTGTGAACGTCATGCCAGCCATCTGTTTCTTGCTCCCCGGAAAGGTTTAGAGATTGACTTCGGTGTGCGTTCTTACCGTCAGAACATAGCAACCGTAGCTTGCAATTCAAGAAACTGCGTAGATTTTTTTGTTCAAGGGGTGTGCGAAATCTGCACAAGATATAACGGTTATTACTGGCAGAACCGCGCCCACGGGACCTACTCAAACCATGCCCTCGATTTCCTAAACCTCCCAGTCACTACATCCGGCAAATGCCGTTGGGTCGTGCGAGTCGACTTCGGTATGCTCTCCCGCATGCGCGCCCCTTAGCGCCGCGTAACACCCAGACGCGAGGGCGCAACCCAGGGAGGGTGCACACGTTGCTAGCTGCTGGCCGATCTCAATACGCGCCGACCTCCCCCCTGCCCTGCCCTGCCGGCGGGCGGCCACGTCGCGCGCCGACGATCGCCCGGCTCCCCTGGATGTTGTTGGTTAGCGCCAGCTCACTCGGCGCGATTGGATTGGCTGCCATCGCCCGTAGCGAAGCGCTGGCCGACGCGGGCACGAATTTTTTTTCGATGCAGTTGCTGTGGTGGTGCGTAGCGGTCGGAGCCGGCGCGGCGCTGGCCACGACCAGTAGCCAACTGGTCGGGCGCTGGAGCTACGCGGCCTTTGCCGGCACGCTAGTGCTGTTGGTCGCGGTCTATTTCTTTCCGGCCAAGTACGGAGCCCATCGCTGGGTGCGATTCGGGCCGGTCGGCGTGCAGCCCTCGGAGCTGGCCAAGATCGCCTTCGTGTTGGCGCTCGCCCGCTACCTGATGCACCGCGAAAACTATCGCCGGTTGCGCGGGCTGCTTTGGCCGCTGGTGCTCACGTTGGTTCCCTTGGTGCTGGTGCTGCGCGAGCCCGACCTGGGGACGGCGCTCGTTTTCCTTCCATTACTACTGGCAATGTTGTGGGCGGCCGGCGCGCGGCTGCGCGACCTGGCGATCGTGGTGCTCGTCGGTTTGTTGACTTTGCCTGTGCTGGCTTCGCAGATGAGCCGCGAGCAGAAGTCGCGGATCACGGCGCTGGCCGAGCAAACCGGCCCTGGCCAACGACCGACCGACGACGGCTTTCATTTGCATCAATCGAAACAAGTCATCGCGCTGGGGGGTGTCTGGGGGAGCGCCGTCACTGGTCAGTGGGTCGACGATAACGGCGCGTATCGATTACCGGTCGCGCATAGCGATTTCATCTTTTCAATCGTGGCCGAACGCTTCGGTCTGGCGGGGGCGGGCGTGGTGCTGTTGTTGTTCTGGCTGCTGGTGACCACCAGCGTACGGATCGCCGGCGGCACGAACGATCCGTTCGCGCGGCTGGTGGCGGCCGGCATCGCCACGTTGTTCGCCGTCGAAGTCACGATTAACACGGCGATGACCGTTGGCCTGGCGCCGGTCACGGGCTTGTCGTTGCCGCTGTTGAGTCACGGTGGGAGCGGTCTGGTGGCGCACGTCGCGGCGCTGGGTCTGCTGGTGCGGATCGCGCTGCGCGACGAACTGGACGTCGCGCCGGCGCCGTTCCGCTGGTCGCCGGGGTAGTGGTCAGGGTACAGACTTCAGACTACAGACCTCAGGCTTCAGGCTTCAGGCCTCAGGTGAGCAGGCGACCCGAGCGCGCCGACGCATCGAATACGCTCCGCCCATGAGCGCCAGGCCGACCGCCAACAGCACCACGCTCGCGGGCTCGGGAATCACCAGATGACTCTGCTCGAGATGCAGCGCGCCGCTGACCGTCAACGACATCGCGAGATCGGTGGTCGCCAGAAACGTAAACGGCGGATTGTCTGACGAGATCAGCGACAACGACTTGGATTGCCACGCGAGTGGCACTTCCACAGAAAACGAGGCGCTGTCCAGAGCAACCTTGATGTCGCTCTGCGGACCCGTGACCGAATAGTCGCCGCTCAATTGATAGGGCAAGGTAAATGCGTAATTCGTGCCGGCTTCGATATCGATCAGGTTGAAGAGAAAGCCGCGCAAATTGGAGATTTCCAAGTGCAGCTCCCCCGGCAGTAAGAAACTTCCTGACTGGGCATCGCTGGGCGTTAATGTCGCCGCTCCGGTTTGTGTGAATTGCAGACTGCTCAAGTCTCCCAGTTGATCGAAGGGAATAGCCTTCAGCAGGCTGTTGCTGCTATTGGTCGTCAGCGGCGAACCCGTGATCTTGAACGGAGCCGAAACGCCCGAAAGCAAATCGACGTCAACCCCGCGCATGTCGATCAGCGCATGGTCTTGAAAATCGAATTCCGTCGACGACGCGGGAGTGCTCTGGGGAGAGGTCGAAAAGCTGACGCCGAGGTTGGCATCCGCCTGCGAGACGACCGTCTGCGGGTGGTCGAACGGCTCCGTGAAAACGAAGGGCTGATTTCCGGCCTTGAGCACAGGGCCGACGCCACCTCCCGTGGCGTGCAAGTTCCCCGCGCCGGTGAGTTGCCCGTCGAACGATTGTGTGTCGCCGGGCTGACCGAAGTCGATGCCGACGGTGACCACGGGGCCGGCCTGAGCGTGGCCGGAAATCAGAAGTGCCGCGCAGCATGCGATGGTGCCGACGAGCAGCGTTCGATTATTCGCAGGCATTAGCGTCCCTCTCGATTTGTATTACCAGACTGCCGCTGCTTCGGCTTTCGATCTTAGTTGGCCGCTCCAACGGCAGCAAACGGGTGGCCATTTTGCGCGGCGGGGCAAAGTTCGCGTGGCAATGTCGCTGGTCCCTACTCCTTTTTCTTAACCGTGAACGTCCCGCCGCGGACGCGATTCTTGCCGCCGCCGTAGAGCGTGCCGGTGAGCACCCCTTGTTTAATTTCCCCTTCGATCCACAAGTCGTCGAGCACGTCTTCATTCCACTTGCCCGACTTTACGGCGGTCGGCCGAGCCGTGAAGCCGCGCTTGTCGATCGTGCCGGCGATGATCAGGCTGCGGTCTCCTTCGATCCATTCGCCAGTGAATTTGCGGCTCTCCTTGGTGAGCTTGATCGTCACGTCTAACCGGCGCGCCTGATGCTTACCGCGAGCGGGCTGCGGGGCGATTTGCGGCGCTGATTGCTGGGCGCTGCGCTTTGCCTTGCCTTTCTTCTTGCCTTTGCCTTTTCCCTTTTTCGTCCCCTTCGCTTTGCCGTTTGGTTTTTGTTTCTGCTGCACGAACTCGACTTGCATGGTCCCTTCCCACACTTCGGCAATCTTTGGTGCATTCAGTGTGGCCGACAGACACGTCGCAACAACGAGTGAAAGCATGGCGCGCCCCTCTTGCTTGAATTAGGAAGCCCTTCCCCAGGCTTCCGCGAATCATCATAAGGAGTCGTGCGCGCGACGCAACTAATTGCCCGGCATGGTTACTCTGTCGATTGTGAAACCCTGATGAATTCGCGCGCGTTCAGCTTGCCGGCGCCCGGGGGCTGCTCGGTAAAATATTGGTAGAGCGAAGCACTCGCGTAGGCCGTGAATGCCCCGCTCGAAGGTGCGAGCCGCCACGGCCACTCGCGACCTCTCGCCAAAGTAATGCGGAGGTTACAGTGAACCGCGCTATCGCGGAAAAGTACCGAACAATCTGTCAGTTTCAATTCGACGAGCCCGACGCGGCTCGTCCCTTCTCGGCTCGACTCGCTCACGAGCAACGTTGGAGCGAGCCGTTCGCGGCCAGAGCGATCGAAGAGTATCGCCGCTTCGTCCTGTTGGCGATGACGTCCGAGCGGCCTGTCTGCCCTTCGGATGAAGTGGACGAAGTGTGGCATTTACACCTCCTCTACACGCGCAGTTACTGGCAGCGCTTCTGCGGCGAAACGTTGGGCCGCCCGCTGCATCATGAGCCATCGCGTGGCGGGGTGGGCGAACTTGCCAAACATCGAGCGATGTACGCGGCGACGCTCGACGCCTATCGCGAAACGTTTGGCGAAGAGCCGCCCGCGGACTTGTGGCCGAGTATCGACCGGCGCTTCGCGGGAGCGCGGCGTGGCGTTGATCGGTGGTGGTCGTCATGGCATTCTCTCGTCGCGCGATTCCGGCGCCGGCGAGCCGCGGTGATCGGCGCCGCGGCGCTGCTGCCGCTTCTGGGGATCGGGCCAGTGGTTGGTTTCGCGCCAAGCATTGGCATCGGCCCAGTGGCCGCGATCGGCAATCCGTTTGATCTGCGTGGTCCCGACTTTCTGACGCTGTATCTTTGTTTGATCGGTTGTGCGTTGGTGGTCGCGACCGTGGTGCGTTATGTCGCGCGGCGGCAACCGGTCGACAGTTTTCGTTCACCGCGCGAGCTCGATCCGTACGAGGTCGCGTATCTGGCAGGCGGCCCGCGGCGGGCGATCAACACCGCGGTCACCAGCCTGGTGCAGGCTGGCCAGTTGACCGTGGCATCGCTAACGCCGCTGCGACTGAGCCGCGCCGAAGACGTTGCAGCAGGAACGAGCCCCCTCGAGGAAGCGGTCTTCTGGAAGTTTCGGCCTGACCGAGACGGAGACGCCGGCACCAAGGCCCATCGCGGCGGCCGCCAGTCGTGCGCCGCGCTGCGTGACAGTTTGCGTGAGGACGGCCTCGTCGTTTCGCATTCGCGCAATCTTGTGGGCATCGGCGTTCCGCTTGTCGTCATGTTGGCAGTGCTGTTGTTTGGCGCGGCCAAGGTGGCGATCGGGTTGGATCGCGGTCGGCCGATCGGCTTTCTCGTGGTGTTGTGCATCGGCAACGCGGTGGTCACGTTGGCAGGTTTCGCCCGGCGGCTGCTGCGGACTCCGGAAGGAGACCGCACGCTGGCCCAGCTCGAGCGCGAACACCTCAAGCTGCGTGACGAGGTAACGGCGAAAGTCGACGTGGCCTCGCGCGAGAGCTTTGCTTTGGCGGTTGGCTTGTATGGTTTGGGGATCTTGAGCGCGACTCCGTTGTCGGCGTTTGCCACGGCGATGGGCCCGCAAGTGACGGGGAGCGGCGGCTGCGGCTCGGGCTGTGGCGGGGGAGGATGCGGAGGTGGTGGTTGCGGAGGCGGGTGTGGTGGTTGTGGTTAGTGGTACTTGGCAATGGAGAGGATCTCGCGCTAAGGCGCAATGTTCGGTCACTTGGACTGTGTCGCGAGAAACGCCTCGAGCGCTGGCTGGTCTTGCGGTTCGAGTAGTTCGCCGGCGGCTGTGAGCCATTTGAAGTCGCGCTGCTGACGCACTCGTTCGTAACAGGGTTCGGCTTCGCCGGGGCGCAGCGGGAAGTTGCGCAGCGCCCCGGAGGGGAGAACCACGATCAACGTGTCGCGCGTTCGCGGAATCACGGCAACCGGGCCGTTGTCATTGTCATCAAGGTGAAGGTCACACTGACGGAGTCCTTTGGTCAGCCGAGGTCTCGCATCACTTTCTCTAACTCCGCGCGCGTAGATCAGGATGACATTGTCGGCAAAATCAAACCACGCCCAGTTATCTTTGAAGTCGCGATCGGGCCGATGCAGGTACCAATGCGGCGTTAAGCCCGACTCGGAGCCGCGGAACTGATTGGCGAACATGGGGCGCGGCGGTGGCCAGCGGTAAAGCGCGCTGGCGACAGCTTCAATTTCTAACGAGATGACAAGCCAGAAGCCCACGAAGATGGCCGGCAGCCCTAGCACGAGCTTTGACAGCAAGACACCGACGTGACTGCTCCCACGAACCATCCAGAACCAGAGCACCGAGATCGTGGCCACGAGGTCGATCAAGGGGAGGATCATCATATTGCCCATGCCGATGTAGGGCGTCACCAGGCCGACGATCGCGAAGAGGATCGCCAGCCAGATGAGTAGCGCGAGCCAGGTTGGTCGCCAGGCGGGCAATTCGGGGTTGTCGGCGTTCGGTGCGTCCATTGCGGTGGGCCAGGAGGAGTTTTCAGTCTAACCACGGATGAGACGGAGATCACGGATGATTCGTGCCAGGACGTGCAGCGGCCGCGGCGCGCAAGCCGGGCGCTCGGTTCCTCCTCTGTGAGAAAGCGTGATTCTCGTCGCGGGCGATTTGTCGTGTGCCGATCGGGTGCGGCCCGCGCGCACGGAGATCGGTCTCTCCGGCCGACCCGTTGAACGCGACATCGCGTGGGGTCCTTGGCGGAGAGCGGCGTTCGGTTTGTCGTCTTCCAAAACGATCCACAGAAAGCACAGAAGGACGCAGAAGATTCTGTTCTGCGACGCTCTGTGATCTTCTGTGGATGACTCGGACTTCTTCCACGGCTCCGCGAGCACACGCTTCCGAGACGCTCGGCGCGCACCACGGACGGGCTCTCCGGCCGACCCGTTAAACGCATTGTGCGTGGGGTCGTTGGTGGAGAGTTGGGTCGTGCCGAGCATCAAGCTTCCGGCTGGCGATGACGTTCTGCCCGGAGGAAACCGGATCTGGCGCGATTCCCAAGGAAACGCCCATAATCCGGCACACAAACTCAACGGGCCGGCAACGCCAGCGGGGGCTGATCGTCGGCAACGATTGACATTCTAGGGACTGGGTGGCTCAGTTGTCAATATATATGAACAAAAAATAGTACAAAATATATCGGGTCGCGAGAGAGTCCCGAAGGCCTCACGCCAAGGCGCGAAGGCGCAAAGAACGCCCGGTAGGGTACTTCCGCAGATGTCGCCGATTACGCAGATGTGCAAGCCGGCAGTGGCACCCGGCGGCGTTAGCCCTTCGAGCGGGGTGGCCCGGCTGCTCGCAGCCACAAGAATCTATTCATGCCGCGCGGCCGGCTCGAGGCACGTCAATATCAGAGGGCTTCTTGTCGCTTCGCGACCCAGCCGACAAGCGGCTGGGCCACCCAATGTTGGCAGTCCAGAAGGTTAATGGCGCCAGCAGTCGCACCCGGCGCAGGTCAGGGCGGAGGCGGGACTCGTCGATCGCGTATCCCCGCGCCGCGAGCGCCGCGCGCAAGGCTTCAAAGCCGATCGGCCAAAAGACGAAGGGCCGCTTATCGGGCCACTTGGGGTGCTCGAGTCCGAGCCCGCTGCCGAACAGCCCGCGACGGCGGAAGAGTTTCAAGCGTTCGTCGTGCGGGTAGACGCAAGCGAAGACGCGCAGGAAGTCGTCGTGGACTTCGAAGGCGGCAAAAGGCCAGGACAGCCAGGCGCCATGCACCCAGACTCCGCCGCGTGTTTTGAAGGGTTCGGACATAGCCAGTTCCCGGCGCGACTTCGCGCCAGCTAGCGCGCGGGACAAGTCCCGCGGCTTACGTTTCGATCGCTTCGTGACTTCTTCGTGTCGTTGTGTCGTTGTGGTGGATGTCCCGATCGCACGAGCCACGGAGGGGGACAGTCCCATGTTTTCGGACGACGCTGCTTGGTTGTCGCGCTGTCAAACACCGAAAAATGGGACAGTCCCCGGAGTCGGACTTTGCGCCTTCGCGCCTTTGCGCGAGATCTTGCTGCGCTACTCTGCGTCGGTCTTCTCTGTGTCTGTGTTCTCAGCGTCCGTCCTCGCGTCGGCTTTCGCTTCGCTCTTCGGCTTCTCTTCCTTCGCGCGCTTGGTGACGATCACGCGCAGGCCGTCGATGTCCAGTTCGCCCGTGGCGCCCAGCAGGCCCACGCGGCAGATCGCCTCGCGGGCGTTCGGCGGAACCGCGTACCGCTTGCTCTGCTCTTTCCAAGCGAACGTGCCGGACCAGGGGCCGACGTTCATTTCGACGATCGGGTTGCGCACTTCGTCGTAGAAGCAGAGGACCAGGTCGGCCGCCTCGCGCTGCGGGCCTTGGCGAACATCCTTCGCCTGCACCCAAGCCAGCACGTTGATCTCGCGCACGATGCGGCCGTCGATGCCCATGCCTTGCAGGGCCGCACTGTTGCGCCCCGGCACACTGTTCGAGAAGCGGATGAACTGCTTGCCATCCGGCGTTTGCTGGTCGGGAACTAATTCGCTGAGCCGCTGGTAGTGCCAGGCCACGGCCGTGGCCGGCATGCCGAACGCTTCCTCGAAGCTGCCGTTCTGGAACGTGGGGTTCGCCGGGTCGGGCAAGACCTGACGTTGTTCTTCGGCCGCGCCGGTCATCGGCACAAACAGTGTCGGCAGCAGCGGCGCTTGTTCGAGCTTGCCATCCTTCTTGGTGAACTGATAAAGCGTTTGCTTGTAGCGTTCGCCGAGCGGCACCAGCAGCTTGCCCCCTTCGCGAAGTTGATCGATCAACGGTTGGGGCACGTTCTCGGGCGAGCAGGTGACGATAATCTTGTCGAACGGCGCGGCTTCGGCCCAGCCTTTGTAGCCGTCGCCGATCCGCGTGTGCACGTTCTTGTACTTGAGCCGCTTGAGGGTGCGGGCCGCGCGGCGGCCGAGCGGTTCCTGGATTTCGATCGTGTAGACATCCTTGACCAGCGGGCTGAGCATGGCCGCCTGATAGCCGCTGCCGGTGCCGATCTCAAGCACCACGTCGGTCGGTTTGGGTTCGAGCTGCTCGGTCATGTAGGCGACGATGAACGGCGGCGAAATGGTCTGCCCTTCGCCGATTGGCAGGGCCATGTCGAAGTAGGCGAACTCGCGCTGGCCAGGCCCGACGAACTCGTGCCGCTCGGTGGCGCGCGAGGCGGCGATCACGCGCGGGTCTTTGATGCCGGCCTTGACGAGGTCCTCGTCGACCATGCGGTCGCGGAGCTGGGAGTAGTTCAGCTTGCCGAAGGGGGTGGTTTGCGCGGCGAGGCGACCGGCCGATCCAAGCGTCGCGAGCATGAACGCCAGTATTAAGCCCACGGCTCGAGCATGCCCACGCAAGCGTGGGACATGGCACCCTGCTGGGACAAAGTGACCGCTTGCAGGCGAAATGGCACGTTGCATCGTGAAAAACCTCGGTCCGCGCTAGGGACTCGACTGGGGGACCACCTGCAAATGTGTCATAATCTTAGGCGTTTGGCGAATCTTACCTGAAGAGTGAATTTTATGACTCCCGCAACGCTTAAGCAGTACCTCGTCGACCATGTGCTGCATAAGGTGCAGAGCCCTGCCCAGTATCTCGGGGGGGAATGGAATATCGTCCGCAAGGAGCCGGGCACGACGCGCGGCCGGCTGGTGCTGGCCTTCCCCGATACGTACGGCATCGGCATGAGCCATCACGGCTTGCAGGTGCTCTACACGCTGATGAACGCGCGGGCCGATTGGGCGTGCGAGCGGGTCTTCTGCCCTTGGACGGATATGGAAGCCCAGCTCCGCGAGCATGGGCTGCCGCTCTACACGCTGGAGACGTTTACGCCGGTCGGCGACTGCGACGTGATTGGCCTGAGCCTGCAGTACGAAATGTCGTACGGCAATATTCTGACGATGCTCGACCTCGCGGGCTTACCGCTGCACGCCGAGGAGCGAACCGCCAAGCAGCCGCTGGTGATTGCCGGCGGTCCTTGCGCGCAGAACCCGGAGCCGCTCGCGCCGTTCATCGATTTGTTTGTCACCGGCGATGGCGAGCCGAGCTTGCCGGCGATTTGCGATGCCTGGCTCGACGCCCGCGATGAGCTGGCCGCGCGCGAGGGGCTGGCCGAGGGCGAGCGCGGCCGCCAGCAGCGCGAAGCGTTGCTGGCCCAATTGGCCGCGCATCTGCCGTTTGCTTATGTGCCACGGTTCTATGTGCCCGAGTATCTGCCCGATGGTCGGCTCGTGGCGCTCAACCGCACGCGCACCGATGTGCCCGAGACGATCGAGCCCTCGGTGATCGACGACTTGGACGGCATTCCGCTGCCGGTGCGGCCGGTGGTTCCGTATGTCGAGTGCGTTCACGATCGGATCGCGATCGAGATCATGCGCGGCTGCCCTTGGCAGTGCCGGTTCTGCCAGAGCACGGTGATCAAGCGGCCGCTGCGGATCCGCGAAGTCGAGACAATCATTCAGGGGGCGCTCGAGAGTTACCGCAACACGGGCTTCAACGAGATTTCGCTCTTGAGCCTGTCGACGAGCGACTACCCGCACTTCGAGGAATTGATCACGCGGATGAAAGAGGTGTTCGTGCCGCTGGGGGTTTCGGTCGCCGTGCCGAGCCTGCGGGTGAACGAGCAGCTCAAGAGCGTGGCGGCGCTGCTGTCGACCGATCGGCATTCGGGGCTGACGCTTGCGCCGGAGGTCGCCCGCGATGACATGCGCGAACAGATCCGCAAGAAGATCAAGAATCAGGATTTGTACGATGGTTGCCGCGTGGCTTTCGGCAACGGCTTCCGCCGGGTGAAGCTGTACTTCTTGTGCGGGCTGCCCGGCGAGCGGCCGGTCGACCTGGACGGCATCGTCGAGATGGCCGAAACGATTTCGCAGATTGGCCGCGAAGTGACGGGGCGCCCCGCCGAGGTGACGGCCAGCGTATCGAACTTTGTGCCCAAGGCGCACACGCCCTATCAGTGGAACGCCATGCAGACGCGCGATTACTTCCGCTGGGCGCACGACTATCTGCACAAGCAGAAGCGGAGCCGGAGCGTGAAGATCAAGTGCCATCACGTCGAGACGAGTTTGTTGGAAGGGATCACGAGCCGGGGGGATCGGCGGATTGCCAAAGCGATCGAGCTGGCGTGGCGCAAGGGGGCGCGGTTCGACGGCTGGACCGAATGTGCGAAGCCTCAGTTGTGGTGGGACGCGCTGGCCGAGGCAGGCATCGATCTCGAAGCGGCGCTGCACACGCCGTATCCCGTGGCCAGCAAGTTGCCGTGGGATCACCTGAATGTGAAGAAGGGGCGCGCGTATCTGGAGAAGGAGCAAGGGCGCGCCGTGCTGCAACTGGCGGCGATGGCGGATGCGACGTAGATCTTTCGCGTCGCTGGGAGAGCCGCGGGTGGCTCACGCGGAGTCGCGGAGGGCGCGGGGAGAAGTCAATTATCTCGCGCCAAGGCGCTAAGGCGTAAAGTGACTTGATTTAACCGGGGCGGCAGTTTTCAAGTTTTGCGCCCTTTCTTGGCGGCTTTGCGCGAGACCTTATTCTGACCGATGTAAACGCCAAAATACTCGTCTAAACAATTGTCTGGACAACTATTGTCTGGACAGGTTATAATCCGGGGCATGAGCACCGCCACGAAGCGCCCCCCTGCCCTGCCCCGTCGTCGCGCTGCTGCTGCGCCGACTAAGAATGGGGACACCGCCGGCCGGAAGGTCACGACCGCCACGCGCCCACGCAAGTTTGACTCGCCCCAGCAGCAGGCGTATCTCAATCTGTGGCGCACGTACGACCGCCTGCGCGCGCATGAAGACGCGCTCTTCGGTCGCTACGACCTCACCGCTCAGCAGTACAACGCACTGCGACTGTTGCGCGCCGCGTACCCCGCGCCGGTCGCCACGCTCACCTTGGCCGCGCGGTTGATTTCCCGTGCGCCGGACATCACCCGGCTGGTCGACAAACTGGCCGAGCGCGGCCTGGTCGCGCGCGATCGCCGGCCCGAGAACCGCCGCGTCGTCGAAGTTTCGATCACGCCGGCAGGGCTGGCGCTACTCGATCAGTTGGCCGCCGAAGTTCGTCAGTGCCATCAGCATCAACTGGGGCATTTGCGCGCCGCCGAGCTCAAGCAGCTCGTCGCGCTGTTGGAAAAGGCTCGGCAACCGCACGAAGAACCGGGCAGCATCTGGAATATGTAGCAACCTCCTGCGTCTGAGAAGTTTTCGCGTACACGCCAATCCCAGGGGTTGCAACCCCTGGGCTTCGGAACGCTTCTTTACAGTTATCAGTGTTCAAGGAGACTCCTCCATGATCTCAACCGATATGAAAAATCCCCAAGTCATTGTCATCGGCGGCGGGCCGGCCGGCGCGACCGTGTCGACTTTGATCGCTCAGAAGGGGCATCGCGTCACCTTGTTCGAGCGCGAGAAGTTCCCGCGGTTTCATATCGGCGAGTCGCTGATCCCCGAAACGTTTTGGGTACTCGAGCGGCTCGGCATGCTCGACAAATTGCGCAAGAGCGACTTCGTCAAGAAGTACAGCGTGCAATTCGTCGGTTCGAGCGGCCGGTTGTCCGAGCCGTTTTACTTCATGCAGAACCGCAATCACGAGTGTTCGCAAACCTGGCAGGTGCTGCGGAGTGAGTTCGATGAAATGATGCTGAACAACGCCCGCGAGCATGGCGTCGACGCGCACGAAGGGGTGCGCGTGCTCGAGGTGCTGTTCGAGGGGGATCGTGCCGTCGGCGTCAAGATCCAGGACGAACAAGACCAGGTGCGCGAAGTGCGGGCCGACGTCGTGATCGACGCCAGCGGGCAGAGCCATTTGATTGCCAGTCGCTTCAACCTGCTGGTGAAGGACCCGGCGCTCAAGAAGGGGGCGCTGTGGACGTACTTCAAGGGCGCCTATCGAGACGCCGGCCAGGACGAAGGGGCCACGTTGGTGCTGCAAACCAAGAACCGCAAGGGGTGGTTCTGGTACATTCCGCTGCACAACGACATTATCAGCGTGGGGATCGTCTCAGCGTTCGACGAGCTATTCGACAAGAGCCGCGGCGATCACGCCTCGATCTACCAGCAGGAGCTCGACAACTGCCCGGCCTGCAAAGAGCGCGTGTCGATTGGCCGGCAAGTGTCGGGCTTTTACGCGACGAAGGATTATTCGTACCGCGCGAAAGAGTGCGCCGGCAACGGCTGGGTGCTCGTGGGCGATGCGTTCGGCTTTCTGGACCCGCTCTATTCGTCGGGCGTGCTATTGGCGCTGAAATCGGGCCAGTTGGCTGCCGATGCCGTGAGCGAGGGACTCACCAAGGGGGACACATCGAAAGCGCAGCTCGGCAAGTGGGGCCCCGACTTCATGCGCGGCATGGACCGCATGCGTCGGCTCGTTTGCGAGTACTACGATGGCTTCAGCTTCGGCAAGTTCGTCAAGAAGCATCCCGACCTGAAGGGACATATCACCGACCTGTTGATCGGCAATTTGTTTACCGACGAAGTAGACGATGTGGTGGCGCCGATGGACGAAATGCGCCGCGAGCTGAGCATGAGCCCCTCGGCGGCCGAGTAGATCGTTAGCCGCGCATGACGACCGACGTCTTCATTTTGTTTCTGCTGCAGATCGCGGTCATGCTCGCGTGCGGGCTGGGCTGCGGTCACCTCATGCGGCGGCTGCACCAGCCGGCCGTGCTGGGCGAAATGCTCGGCGGCATTCTGCTCGGGCCGACCGTGTTCGGCTGGCTCGCGCCCGACGTGCAAGCGCAGTTGTTCCCCGCCGGCGGCGAGGTCGGGCAATTGCGCGGCGGCGTGATCAAGCTCGGCATGCTCTTCTTTTTGTTCGTGGTTGGGCTGGAGATCGATCTTAAGCAGCTCGCGCAGCACGGCGTCAGCGTGCTCTTGATCGGGCTGTTAGGGACGCTGGTGCCGTTGGCCTGCGGCGTGGCGATAGTTTATCTCGTGCCCGACATCTGGGGGCCGCAAGCCACGACGAATCGGCTGGCGCTGGGGCTATTCATCGGTGCGGCGCTGGCGAACACGGCGAACCCCGTGCTGGCGCGCATCTTGATGGAGCTGGGATTGCTGCGCGACCGGCTAGGCGCACTGCTGATGACCGCCACGACCGTCGACGACTTGATGAGTTGGTCGCTGCTGGCGGCGATCTTGGGAGACCTGGCGGGCGGACATGGCCAAACGAACGCCACAGTGACGGGCGCGGCCGCACTAACTGCCGCGACGACTGTCACCCCAACACAACCGAGCGTGGTGCTCGCGCTGTTGGCGGTGCTGTTGTTCTTCGCGCTGGTGCTGGCGGTCGGGCGCTGGGTGGCGACCCCCTTATTGCGATTGGCGCGGCGCTGGGCCGTGTGGCCGAGCGGCTTCATCGGCCTGGCGACCATTCTAGTGCTGCTGGCGGCGGCCGCGGCCGAGCAGATCGGCGTGCATGCGTTTCTCGGGCCGTTTCTGCTTGGCTTGTCGCTGGCTCCCAGCGACGAGGAACGGAGCGAAGCCTACGAGGCGATGAATCAGTTCGTGTTGAGTTTCTTTGTGCCGATCTACTTTGTATCGATGGGGCTGACGACGAACTTCGTGACGAACTTCGACGTCGTGCTGGTGGTCGTCGTGCTGGCGGTTGCCTCGGCGAGCAAGATCGGCAGCGTCTTTGCGGCGGCGCGGTTGAGCGGAATGCCGCCGCGGATCTCGTGGGCCGTGGCGTTCGGCATGAACGCACGCGGCGCGATCGGCATCATCCTGGCGTCACTCGGCCGCGAGCAAGGGGTGATCGACGAGCGCACCTACGTGGCGCTGGTGGTGATGGCCTTGGCCACCTCGCTGATGGCCGCGCCCGCCATGAAGCGGTGGCTGGCACCGGCGCGCACGCCGCAAGGTGCCAGGCCCGAGCTGGTCGATGCGTAGCCGGCATTCCGCGCCAGCCATCTGCTCCACGAAGATGGTAAGAAATGCCGGCTCGTGCGCTGTGTGCCGGTTGCGCGGGTCAATCGCGGGCAATGTCCGTAACCTGGGCAAGTCGGCGCGCCTTTTCGCGACCTCACGGCGACGGTTGGTTGCCGCGTTTGTCGTAATAAGCCATATTTTTCGGAGATCGCGATTCTCTCACGTTGCGCAGGGACAGGGTTGGCCAGAGGGGCCACCTCGGGCGCAACCGCCGCGCCAATCGGCAACCGACACGCTGGGCGCGGCAGTAGTTCAAAAACGGGATGCATTCCTTGCCAAGGCGGCCACCGATGGGCGAAGATCCGCGTCTTGGCGACCTCTTGTTGCGCTGGGAGCGAAATCTGCGCAAAGGGACGCAGGTAACGCCCGAAGAGTTGTGCCGCGATTGCCCCGAGCTACTCGATTCGTTGCGCGAACGACTCGCTGCGCTCGATGAACTGGAAACCATGGGCGAAACGGTCGACCGCAGCGCGAACTCGAGCGTCGCCGACGGCCCCCGCCCGGGCAATACGCTGAACAATGCGCCGGCGCTCCCCGGCTACGAGATCATCGACGAGCTTGGCCGGGGCGGCATGGGCATCGTCTATAAGGCGCGTCAGATCGGCCTGAATCGGCTGGTCGCCATCAAGATGGTGCTCTCGGGCGTACACGCCTCGCCGACGGCGCTCTCGCGCTTCCGCATCGAGGCCGAAGCGGTCGCCCGCTTGCAGCATCCGAACATCGTGCACATCTACGATATCGGCAACAAGGATGGCTGCCCGTTCTTCACGCTCGAGTACGTCGCGGGGGGGAGCGTCGATCGATTGCTGAATGACGGGCCGCTGGAGATTCGCGACGCCGTGCTGTTGGCCGAAGGGGTCGCCCGTGGTTTGCATCACGCGCACGAGCGTGGGATTGTGCATCGCGACTTGAAGCCGGCCAACGTGCTGTTGTCGGGCCCCGACGCGCCGCTGGAGGATGGCAGCGAGCTGGGCATTCCCAAGCTCACCGATTTCGGACTGGCCAAGCAGCTCGAAGGAGACGCCCGGCTGACGCGCACCGGCTCGGTGATGGGCACGCCGAGTTACATGGCCCCCGAGCAGGCGCTGGGCGAAACCGACAACATCGGCCCCGAGACCGACGTCTACGGTCTGGGGGTGATCCTCTACGAGATGCTCACGGGGCAGCCGCCGTTTGTTGGCCGCAACGATGTCGAAACGGTGCAGATGGTGATGTCGGACGAACCCGAGGCGATCGGCGATCTGCGCCCCGACTGTCCGCTTGTCCTGCAGCAGATCACGATGAAGTGCCTGGCGAAGGAAACTGCCGATCGCTACCCGACGGCCAAGGGCGTGGCCGACGACTTGCACCGCTTTCTCAACGATCAACCGCCCTTGTTTGGCGCCACGAGTGGCGACAAGACCGCGGCGCTACGGCGCAGCGGGATCCGAGCCCCCTCGCGATTGCCTGCGGCGCGTCGATCGCGCCCCGCGGTGCGGCCTCCGGTCTCGGGCAAGGCAAACATGGCACGCCGCCGAGGGCGGCGATTGTTCGTCAGCGCGATGGCGCTCGCCTGCGCGGGCTGTGTGGCGGCCGCCATCGGCATCCAGCGCTGGCGCCCCGAAGCGGCGCCGGCAGCACCCCTGGCAGTCGATCCGGCGCTTCCGCCCATCAAGGTCGGCGTGTTGCACTCGCTGACCGGCACGTTGGCGATGAGCTCCGCGCCGGTCGTTGACGCCACGCTGATGGCCATCGACGAAGTGAACGCCGCGGGGGGACTGCTCGGGCGCAAGGTCGAAGCGATCGTGGTCGACGGCAAGTCGGACTGGGACGTTTTTCCTAGAGAGGCCGAGCGACTGATCACCGTCGAAGGGGTGTCGGTGATCTTTGGCTGTTGGACTTCGTCGGCGCGCCGAGCCATGAAGCCGGTGGTCGAGGCGAACGATCATTTGCTCGTCTACCCGCTGCAATACGAAGGGCTGGAAGACTCGCCGAACATTCTGCACATGGGGGCCGCGCCCAACCAGCAGATCATTCCGGCGGTCAAGTGGAGCTTTGCCTTCCTGGAAAAGCGGCGCTTTTTTCTGGTGGGGTCCGACTACGTCTTTCCGCGCGCGGCCCACGAGATTATCAAAGACCAGTTGAAAACGATGGGCAAAGCCGAAATGGTCGGCGAGGCCTTTCTGCCACTGGGCGAGACCGAAGTCGAGCAAGTGGTGCAGCAGATCGTGGCGGCCAAGCCCGACATCATTCTGAACACGGTCAACGGCGACTCGAACGTGGCGCTCTTCCGGGCGCTGCGGGCCGCGGGCGTGCGTCCCGAAGAAGTGCCGGTGTTGTCGTTTAGTTTGACTTCGCACGAACTGCGCAGCTTGAGCGCGGCCTCGACGACCGGCGACTACGCGGCCTGGAGCTATTTTCCGGCGATCGATCGGCCGGCCAATCACGAGTTTCTCAAGGCACTCAATTACAACTTCAACGGCCAGCGCCAAGCGACCGACCCGATGGTGGCCGCCTACGTCGGGGTCAAGCTGTGGGCGCAAGCCGTGACCGAAGCTGGGACCGACGACGTGAAGCAGGTGCGCGCGGCGCTCAAGAATCAGCGGTTCGACGGGCCGTCGGGGCTCGAATGGGTCGATCCGGCAACCATGCACGTCGCGCAAACGGCGCGGATCGGTCGTCTGCAGTCCGATGGCGAGTTCGAGATCATCTGGAGCTCGGTGACGCCGATCGCTCCGATCCCCTTCCCCGAGACACGCTCGCGCGCCGACTGGGAACAACTGCTCGACGCGCTCTACAACGGCTGGGGCGGGCGCTGGGCACCTGCCGAGGCGGATTAGGCAATCTGCTCATCGAGCTTGGCGCTGTTACTGTTACCAAGCTCGACGAAAACTGAGTTTGTCAATGAATTTTTGTTGACAATTGGGTACTGCCCGGCGACAAGTACGGGTGAATTCTTCGGCCTCGGGAAGAAGCAGGACACGAGAGCGGCACGCGCCGAGAATTCAAGCGCCGACTGGGGCTTCGGCGCAGAAACAAGCGGCACGGAACAGAGCGGCAGGCGAACATTGATCAGCTCACGGCGGTTGCCCAGGAGGGCCACTGCCAAGTTCCTCGATCAAGGAGCCCCGCTAATGAAGTCGTTGCGTGCGCCGTTCTGTCTAGCGGTTTTGCTGCCGGTAATTGCCCTGTGGGTTGCTACGCCCGCCGCGGGCGCGATCATTTATCTCGAGGCCAATCTCGACGGCCTCCAAGAAGTGCCCGCCAATGCCTCCCCCGGCACGGGCTATGGGACCATGTCGTACGACACGGTCAGCAAATTGTTGAGTTGGTCGATCGACTACACGGGGCTGATCACGGGCTCGATCGACGCCCATTTTCATAAGGCTCCGCCGGGCGTATCGGGCGGGGTAGAGGTCGCGATCCCCGGCTCGGTGGGGACAACGTCGGGCACCTACGTTGGATCGAAGGTGCTCACCGGCGCTCAGGAGACCGACTTGCTGGCCCACCTGTGGTATGTGAACATCCACACGCCCACTTTTCCCGGTGGCGAAATCCGCGGCCAAGTCGTGCCCGAGCCGAGCACGCTGGCGCTCGTGACCTTGGGAGCGGCGAGCCTGTCGTTCGTCGCGTGGCGGCGTCGGCGCAGAGGTCGCTGACCCGCACCTGAAATGCCATGAAGGCGCCTGCTGGTCGAGCCGGTACGGGCCGTCGCGCTTGAGTGAAGCGAGCGCGGCGGCCCTTTTTCGTCGACGCGCCGAGCTCGAGTCATTGCGATCTCGGTGCGCGCCCAGCGGCTACTCGCAGCGCCGCGGGTGGCCGGTTATCTTGATCCATTGGCCGACTTGCAGGGAGCGGCCAAGCCTGCCCGTGCTTGCTCTTGCCGTCCGTACCTTTCCGCCATCGGGTGATCTATGTTCCGTCGCATCGTGCGCATTACCGCCGCTGTCGTCATTGGGTTGGCCTTGCTGGCGGGGGCGGCCGGGTTTTGGGGTTACCGGCAAATCGCCGGCAGCTTGCCGCAGCTCGACGGTCAGACGACGATCGCCGACGCGCAGGCGCCCGTGCGGATCGAACGCGATAGCCTGGGCGTGCCGACCATCACCGCCAAGAACCGTGTCGATCTGGCGCTGGCAACCGGCTTCGTCCACGGGCAGGATCGCTTCTTTCAATTGGATTTGTTGCGGCGCACCGCGGCTGGTGAGCTGGCCGAGCTCGTCGGCGGCGCACTGGTAGAAGTCGATCGTGAGCACCGCATCCACCGCTTCCGCTGGCGGGCCAAGCAGGTGGCCGAAGCGCCGCACACGCAGCAAGATCGCGAGCTGCTCGAAGCTTACGCTAAAGGAGTCAACGCCGGGCTGAAGTCGCTGAAGAACAAGCCGTTCGAGTACTACGTCTTTCGCGCCGAGCCACAGCCTTGGCTGGTCGAAGATAGCGTGCTGGTGCTGTATGCCATGTATCTCGATCTGCAAGGCAGCGATCATGTCGACGAGCGGTTGCTCGGGCTGTTGCACGACCAGTTGCCGGAGCCGCTTTATCAGTTTCTGACGCCGCTTGGCACCGAGTGGGACGCACCGCTCGAAGGGCCGGCGTTTGAAGTCGCGGCGGTCCCCGCGGCCGATGTCTTCGATTTGCGTTCGGCGGCGCCGGGCACAGAGCCGAGCGCTGCGCCGGCCGCCGAGCCTGGTGCCGAGCCTGGTCTTGAGCCCTCGCGCGAAGCGGAACCCGTTCTCGAGCCAGAACCGGCGCCCGCTTCCGCGGTCCTGCGCACGAATTGGGCCGATCGCCTGGCCGCGGGCTTCGCGCGCGTCGATCGCGACACGGAGTGCCGGCCCGGCAGCAACAACTGGGCGATGGCCGGCGCGCGCTCCAAGCATGGCGGCGCGATCGTCGCCAACGACATGCACCTGGGGATCCGCGTGCCACATATCTGGTATCGAGCGCGCTTTGTCTGGACCGATGAAGCCGGTACGCAGCGAAGCATTACCGGGGTCACGCTCCCCGGCACGCCGGCGATGGTCGTGGGGAGCAACGGGCACATCGCCTGGGGCTTTACGAATAGCGAAGGAGACTGGTCCGACCTGGTGGTGGTCGAGGTCTCGAAGGACAACCCTGATGAGTACCTCACGCCCGACGGCCCGCGCCGCTTCGAGCATGTGACCGAGAAGATCAAGCTCCGCGGCGGGGGCGAGCTGCCATTTGAAATCGTCTCGACCATCTGGGGCCCGCTCGTGGGGCACGACGCTGAGAAACGCCCGCTGGCTCATCGCTGGGTGGCGCACGAGATCGAAGGGGTGAACCTCGGTTTGCTGCGGATGGAGAGTATCGAGAATCTCGACGCGGCGCTGGCGATGGCCAATCAATGTGGCTCGCCGCATCAGAACTTTGTCGTCGGCGATCGCGACGGTCGGATCGCCTGGACGATCTTGGGGCGGATGCCGCGACGCGTCGGTTTCGATGGCCGGTTGCCGACCTCTTGGGTCGATGGCACGCGTCGCTGGGATGGTTGGCTCGCGCCGGAGGAGTATCCAAAGTACGTCAATCCGCCCGATGGCCGCATTTGGACGGCGAACGCCCGCGTGGTGGGCGCCGAGAACTTGAAGATCATGGGGGACGGAGGTTACGACCTGGGGGCCCGGGCCCAGCAGATTCGTGACGATCTGGCCGCGCTCGACAAGGCGGACGAAGCCGACATGCTCAAGGTGCAGTTGGACGATCGCGCGGTCTTTCTCGAACGCTGGCAGAAGTTGCTGATGGAAACACTCAGCGAAGAGGCGCTGGCCGAGCGTCCGACGCGCCGCGAGTTTCGCGATCAAGTTGCCAAGTGGGGCGCGCGGGCGTCGATCGATTCGGTCGGCTACTTGCTGGTGCGCGACTTTCGCCGTGAGGTCATGCGCCGCGCGGTCGATCCGCTGATCGCCAAGCTGCGCGAGCACGAGCCCCGGCTCAACGTGCTGCGGTTGGAGCGGATCGAGGGCTCGGTCTGGCGGCTCGTGACCGAGCGCCCCGAGCACTTGCTTGATCCGAAGTACAAGGATTGGAACGCGCTGTTGCTGACGGCGGTCGATACCGTTTGCCTGGAGCAAACCAACGACGGTAAACCATTGGCCCAGCGCACGTGGGGGCGCCACAACACCACGCGCATCCAGCATCCGCTGAGCATGGGCGAGCCGCGGCTGGGTCATTGGCTCGACATGCCGGCCGAGCAACTCCCTGGCGACAACGCCGACATGCCGCGGATTCAAACGCCCACGTCGGGGGCGTCGCAGCGGATGGCCGTTTCGCCCGGTCATGAGGAGACGGGTTTCTTGCACATGCCGTGCGGTCAGAGTGGGCATCCGCTGTCGCCGCACTACGACGATGCGCAGCGCGCCTGGTGCGACGGCACGCCGACGCCGTTCTTGCCGGGGCCGACGCAGCACACGCTTGAGTTAGTGCCGGCGGGGTAAGGAACGGACGCGAAATAACTTCCAGTTTTCTTCGGCCCCCACCCTACCCTCTCCCGCGAGGGGAGAGGGGAACAAGGACAAGTGATTTCGCGGCCGTTCCAAGAAGCTCTCAACGGGATCAATCGTCATGAGTCGTCGTCGCCATCAGCAACCGCAGAGCCGCTCGCGCTGGCCACTGGTTGGAGCCCTCGCGCTGGCGCTGGGCCTGGCCATCGGGCTGGCATGGGGTTATTCGTCGCGATTGGCTGGCGGCCCGCCTGCCGATGCACCGCCGGGCATGGTGTGGATTCCGGCCGGTGAGTTCACGATGGGGAGCGATGACCCTGAATCGCGCGGTGGCGAAGGTCCGCCGCACAAGGTGAAGCTCGACGCGTTCTGGATCGACGAGACCGAAGTCACCAACGCCCAGTTCGCCGAGTTCGTCAAAGCGACCAACTACGTGACGACGGCCGAGCGGAAGCCCGATTGGGAAGAGCTCAAGAAGCAAGTTCCGCCGGGCACGCCGAAGCCGGCCGACGAGTTGCTCGTGGCCTCGTCGCTAGTGTTTCGCTCGCCGCCGGGGCCGGTGCCGCTCGATGATGTCTCACAGTGGTGGGTTTGGATGCCGGCGGCCGATTGGCGACATCCCGAAGGACCGCAGAGCTCGCTCGAGGGGCGCGAGCATCATCCCGTGGTACACGTCTCTTGGGACGACGCCGTCGCGTATGCCAAGTGGGCGGGCAAGCGACTCCCAACCGAGGCCGAGTGGGAACGCGCGGCCCGCGGCGGGCTGGAGGGCAAGCCCTACGTGTGGGGCGATGATCCGGTTTCTGACGAGAAGCCGCAAGCCAATATCTGGCAAGGGCAATTCCCCAACAGCAACACCCAGCGCGATGGTTACGAGCGCACTGCGCCGGTCAAGACCTTTGCGCCCAACGGCTTCGGTCTCTACGACATGCCAGGTAACGTTTGGGAGTGGTGCAGCGATTGGTATCGGCCTGACATCTACGATCGGCAACTGGCCGATGCGAAGGGAACCGTGATCAGCAATCCAACGGGGCCGACCGCGAGCTATGACCCGGCCGAGCCGTACGCGCCCAAGCGCGTGCACCGCGGCGGCTCGTATTTGTGCAATGCCGTTTATTGCAGCAGCTATCGACCGGGCGCGCGGCGCGGCACCACGCCCGACTCGAGTATGGGTCACCTGGGCTTCCGCTGCGTGACGACGCCTGAACTGTGGAAGCAGCATCAAGCGGAAGCGGACGCGACGAAGTAGTATGAGCGCAAGGTAGCGTCGATCACGCTCGTGAATCAAAGCGCGGCCACACTGCTTGTCGGCATCCAATCCTTCCCGCCGCAGCACGTAGCGGCCGCCAAGCAGTGGCACACCCGATGACAAGCTTTTGTGTCACGCACCGCTAGATCCCCGCGCCAGCGGTGAACTCGAGCTCGACGTCGAGCGGTCGCCGGCTGTTCTCTTCGGCGAACCAGGCCATGTCGTACATCAGCGTCTGTTCGTCGGCGCTGGTCGAGTGCACACGCTGCGTGGCCGCCACGCGCACCGCGCACGGTCGGCTATGGTGAATCAGGTAGCCGCCGTTGAGCGTGTCGTGTTCCAACGGCTGGACGTGCCCGCCGGCCGACACGGCGCGGGCCAATAGCGTGTGCGGGCCCGCTTCGGCCGTCTCCCAGAGAAACTCCCACAGCGTCCACGAGTAGCGGGCGCTGGGGCCGATCAATTCGGCCGACAGCCACGAACGGCCGCCATCGGTGCTCACTTCGACGCGCGCGACCGCGTCGTCGCCGGCCCAGGCCACGCCAAAAACGCGATTGGTCCCCACGCCGAGCACGTCACCCGATCGCGGGCGGATGATCTCCGACTTTACGGCCATCGGCCCGACAATCACTCGCTGCAGGCCGGCGCCGCTGTCGCGCTCGACGGTGTATTTCTTCGTTTGAAAGTAGCCGGCGAAGGGGCGATCGAGCGCGGCGATCCGTGTGAGCCATTTGACGCTCGCCACGCCATACCAGCCGGGGACCAGCAGCCGCGCGGGCGCGCCGTGATTCGGCTCCAACAGTTCGCCGTTCATCCGCGTGGCGATCAGCGTGTTGGGGTCGAGCGCCTTGGCACGCGGCAAGCTGCGGGCGAACACCATCTCGGCGGGGTGATCGGCCTCGCTCCCGCGGTCGGCTCCTGCGGCGAGCACTTCGGTAGCGCCTGGTTGCAGTCCGGCCTCCTCGAGCAACAGCTTCAGCGGCACTCCGGTCCACTCGGCATGTCCGACCGCGCCGGCTCCCCACTGCACGCCGTGCGCGTGCTGAGCGAGGAATGAGCGGCCGTTGCCGGCGCATTCCATCGTGGCGAAGACGGTGCGCTCGGGCATGGCGAGCAGTCGATCCCAATTGA
This sequence comes from uncultured Planctomycetaceae bacterium, assembly GCA_964495375.1. Taxonomy (GTDB): domain Bacteria; phylum Planctomycetota; class Planctomycetia; order Pirellulales; family JAEUIK01; genus JAIESQ01. The sequence goes on from CAZBWM010000005.1 coordinate 146,269, forward strand.
TTTCGAGTGGCCGCGCGACGAGACCGCCGATCTCCAGCCGCCACGTGGTGCGGTCGAGCGCCGGCACGCCAAAATGATTGCGAACGAAGAACAACCGATTCGACGTCACCCAACTTCGCAAATCGGCGAGCGGCGTTTCGCTGTTCTCGGGCTCGGCCGTGACGACGTGCCGTTGTTCGTTCATCGCGCTACTCGCAGAGTGCCTGGGTGCGAAGGAAGGTCACCACGAAGTGACAGTTGCCGGCCGTTAGATGCCGGCCGCGTCGCTGAACTCCAGCAGCATGGCTTCTTGACCGCGGATGTTGTCGGTTAACGAGTAGGTGCCCATGTAGCGCAGCGGCGGCGAGTAAACGTGCAGCGTCACCAAGTCGGCGGTCCCGGCTTGCAAGTTGGAAACCTGGTGAACATCGAGATCCTCACTGCCGATGATCTGGTCGGCGGCAAATTCGCGCGTGATCGTGGGGACGACCAGCCCATTGTCAGAGAACTTGAACTGCGTCTCGGTCATGGTGCCGCGCACCACGCGCACTCCGCAGCTCGAACCGATGTGATCGTGGATCGGCGAGCGCTGACCGTTCAGCCAGCAGAGGGCCAGCAGGTTGTAGCACGGGCCCGCGGCGATGAGGTTGCGGGCGTAGTAGAGCGGCGTGAACTGGAAGTACTCTTGCAGCTCGTCGCTGTCGATCGACAGCTCGGCCAGCCGCGCGACCAGCTCGTCGAGCGGGGCACGCTCTTCGAGGCGATCAAGGTACTCCACCAAGGGGGCAAGACAATTGGCCATCGCCGGCAATCTCCAGTGCGCACTCGGTACGCGACAGTCAATCCTACGCCAAGCGCGGGCTGCGGGTCCACGAATGGGCACGCAGTTCTTTGGGATTTAGGCTCTGGGGTCTTGGGTTTCGGATCAGTCAATTGCTAGCGAGCCGGGGCGGGGGGCGACTCTGATGCCACCTAGCGGCGGTGTTACGTCCACCGTTTGGGCCGTACAATACCGGGTCACTTGAAACCGTGGGCTAACCAGGACCCGGCTCGATAGGGAGATCGCGTGAAGCAAATGCTTTCGGCCGACCAACTGCGCGAAGGGGTGACGCGCATGGCCGGCCACATCAATCGGCACTATGGCCACCGGCCGCTGACCATCGTCGGCGTGTTGACCGGCAGCATCGTGCTGTTGGCCGACCTGATTCGCCAGCTCGAAATGCCGCTGCGGATCACGCTCGTGCAAGCCCGCAGCTATCGCGGCCGTGCGACCGCGCCCGGCCCGCTCTACGTCGATGCCGGCTCGCTCGTCGATTTGCGAGGGCACGACGTTTTGATCGTGGACGACATTTACGACACCGGGCGGACGCTCGAAGAGTTGATCTCGCTGGTCGATGGCACGAACCCGGTGTCGGTGCGCGTGGCCGTGTTGCTGCGCAAGCTGGGGCGACAGCAGATTGCGCTGGTGCCCGATTGGGTCGGCTTCGATATCCCCGACGAGTTCGTGGTGGGCTACGGGCTCGACTACGACGACTTGTATCGCAATCTCCCCTATCTGGCGGCGCTCGAACCGAGTGATCTCGCGCCGAGTGATCTCGCGCCCCCCGGCGACGCGGAGCCGCGGAAGTGAGTCGATTGCGTGTGGTGCTGGTGACGCGCCGCTATTGGCCGCTGGTCGGCGGGGCAGAGCGCGTGATGGCGAACCTGGCCGGCTCGCTGGCCGAAGCCGGTTCGGCGGTCACGCTGTTGACCGCGCGCTGGGATCGCACCTGGCCGGCCGAAGTGATTCATGGTGGTGTACGGGTGGTGCGGATCGAGCAACCGGCGCTGCGTGGCTGGGGAACGCTGCGCTACATGCAGCGCCTGACGCGCTGGCTCGTAGAACATCGCGCGGCGTTCGACCTGGTTTATGTCTCGATGCTCAAGCACGATGCCTACGCGGCGATTGGCGCCGGCGAGCGTGTCAGCTTTCCTGTCGTGCTGCGTGCCGAGGGGGCGGGCGATACGGGGGACATTGCCTGGCAGCGCAGTGGGCGCTGCGGCCGCCGGATTGCCGCGCGCTGCCGCGAGGCCGATGCGGTGGTCGCACCGAGTCGCGCGATCGAGTCTGAGCTGTTGGCGGCCGGCTACGCGCGTCCGCGGGTCGAGCTGATCCCCAATGCCGTGTCGCTGGTGCCTGCGCGCGAAGCAGCGGCTCGCTCCGAAGCCCGCGCGGCGCTGGCCGAAGCGCATCCGCTGTTGAAGATTTCGGCGAGCGCTCCGCTGGCGGTATACACGGGACGATTGCATGCCGCCAAGGGTTTGACGCACCTGATTGCGGCCTGGCCGGCGATCGTGCGGCGCTGGCCGACCGCGCAGTTGTGGATCGTCGGCGACGGGCCGCAGCGGCGCGATCTGGCGCGTGATATCGACGCGCTCGATCTTTCTGGTAATGTCGTGCTCTGCGGGGCGTTCGACAGCGTCGACGATTTCCTGACGGCGGCCGATTGTTTCGTGTTGCCGTCGCTGGAAGAGGGGATGTCGCTGGCGCTGTTGGAAGCAATGTCGACTGGCCTGCCGGTCGTGGCCACCGACATCGAAGGGAACCGCCAACTTGTGCGGCACGAGCGCGAAGGGTTGCTCGTGCCGACGGGGGACTCGCGAGGTCTGGGCACGGCGATCGGTCGCTTGCTGGCCGAGCCGGCGACCGCGGCCGCGCTGGGCAGTGCCGCCCGCGAGCGCGTGGCAGCCGAGTTTGCGATCGGCCCGTGGGTGGCGCGGCACCTGGAGTTGTTCGAACGCGTGCTGGCCGGGCGGCAGAGCGGTACTGCACGATGATCGATCGGTCGTTAACTTCTTGGGTACAGAATTCGAGACAACGTGGGGTGCCACTGCTAGCTCGCCTAGCAGTGCTTCGTCAACCGCAGCACTGCTGGACAAGCCAGCAGTGGCACCCAGCGCCAAGTTTGAATCCTTTTCGCGTTTAAACTAGTTGACGGATCAATTCGCCAAGTGAAGCAACGCATCCTGCACATCATTCCCACGCTCGATCGCGGCGGCGCCGAGAAACAGCTCGCGCTGTTGGCGGCCGGGCTGCCGCGCGACGAGTTCGACGTTCACGTCTGCGCGCTGACACGCGGCGGTCCGTTGGAGAGCGATCTGCGCGCGGCCGGCATCCCCGTCACGGTGATCGGCAAACGCTGGAAGTTCGATCCTCGCGCGTACGGGCAGCTCGAGCGATTCATCCGGCAGTTGCAGCCGCGGCTCGTGCAGACGTGGCTGTTCGCGGCCAACAGCTATGGGCGAATGGCCGCTCGCCGCGCGGGCGTGCCGTGCATTGTCGCCAGCGAGCGCTGCGTCGATCGCTGGAAGGTGTGGCACGAACTGGCGATCGATCGCTGGTTGGCGCGCGACACCGCCCGGCTGGTCGTCAACTCAACCGGCGTCAGCGATTTTTACACCGAGCACGGATTGCCGACCGAAAAATTCGTCGTCATTCCCAACGGTGTCGAGCCGCCGCCGCCGAGCGACCTCACACGCGAGGCACTCTTGGCCGAGCTCGGCTTGCCGGCCAATTCGCGCTTGATTGGCGCAGTGGGCCGCTTGTGGCCGCAGAAGCGCGTCAAGGATTTGATCTGGGCGTCCGACTTGCTGAAGGTGATCCGCGATGATGTCCATGTCCTGATCATCGGCGACGGGCCGCAGCGGCAACGTCTGGAGCGCTATCGCGAAGTCGTGCGGATCGCCGATCGCGTTCATTTTCTTGGCGCGCGAAACGACGTGCCGCGGTTGATGCCCCACTTCGATCTGTTGTGGCTGGCGAGCAGTTTCGAGGGGCTCCCGAATTCGATACTCGAAGCGATGGCGGCCGGCGTGCCGGTCGTGGCGTCGGACATCCCGGGCAATCGCGATCTGGTGGTGCCGGGCGAAACTGGTTATCTGGTGCCGGTCGGTGATCGCGCGGCTTTGGCCACCCGGGCGAACGAGCTGCTGGATAATCCCGAGCGTGCCAGGGCGATGGGCGAGGCGGGTCGCCGGCGAGCGCTCGACGAGTTCAGCGTGCCGCGAATGATTGAGCGGTTCGTGACGCTCTATCGAGAGTTGCTGGCGTAGCGACGGGTCGCGGGTCAGTCGCGCTGGCGTGAAGTCCGAACGGTGTCAGGAACCGATTCGAGGAAGTCGATCTATTGGTGGCCTGTCCCTTGAATCGGTTCCTGACACCGATCGGATGTCGGCTTTAATTCGACTGACCCACGATCAGGGCACCGCGATTTGCCACTTATCGCCGCGTACCTTAGCATCGTCAGTAGCGACGTTGCGGCAGTTGATCGGCGCTCGTCAATCGCGCCGCCTGGCTTGGGCAGCTTCGTCGCCCCGGTACACGAGTCGCCACTTGCGCGGAGGTCACTCGGCGATGTGTTGGTTTTCATCTCGGTTACGACTGAGTTCTTCTCGCCACTTGATGTTTGCTCTCTCGCTCGTCTCGCTGGCGGCGCTGGCGGGTTGCGGAGGATCGAGCGAGACCGAAGCGCCGCCGGCCGAAGTTGCCGCTGCGCCCGCGCCAGTTCCCGTTCCGCCACCGGCGCCAGTGGCCGCGCAGCCGGAGCCGCCGCCACCGCCCGAGCCGGTTTACACACCGCCCCCTCCGC
>CAZBWM010000006.1:0-60941 GCA_964495375.1 uncultured Planctomycetaceae bacterium
CATGAAGCGCAGCTCAGACGAACCACCATCAACGGTCCATCCGATTCGATACCAAGAAAACCGAACCGATCCGCCAGAAGTACACGCCCGAAGCGCGGGGCGTGTGCCTCTCGGCGGATCGTCGGCGTTTGGGGGCGTGAAGAAGCGCGCCTTTTGCGGCGCGCGGCTGCGTAGTAGGGCAGCTTGAATGAACTGAGTACCCGCCGTGTGCCACGGGCTCCGCCCAGTGGTCTCGACACAAGTCCGCTAGCTGGTGGGAAGAGGGCGACGATGTGACAAAACGACGTTGGAATTGGTGTGACCCGAGCAAGGATTTCGCCGCGCAGCGGCGGCACGTCAGTGTAGTCATCACGCTCCGCCGTGATGAAATTCGCCGCGCAGCGGCGGCGGCGCTTAGCCGTGGGCGCCAGCCCACGGAGGCGTTTCGGGTTCGATCGAAGCCGCGTAGCGGCGACGGCGACGCGGAAATCGCCATGGATTCGTTGTCATGCCGCCGCGCCGATGTCGCCGCTGCGCGGCTTAATTGTTGTTTGGCGTCGAGTGTCCGTGGGTTAACACCCACGGCTAAGCGCCGCGGCCACTACGTGGCCAATGACAATCGATGATTCGCGTCAACCAGGAACAAGGGCGAAGACACTTTCCACCGAGTTGCCGCTGCAGTCGCGGGTCTGCCCACCGCAGTCTAGCTAGCCAAGATGTGTTGAGACCAATGGGCTTTGCCCGTGTCGTGTCTTACGGCGTCTTAGCCCCGCTCCCGGCCGCTTGTCAGAGAGTTGCTGGCTTGCCGCACCGTCGGCGGCGAGCGTTCCAGCGGCGGCAACCGCATGATGTCGACGGACTCGGCCGGCGCCGCGGCAGTGTCGATACGTCGCGGTTCTGAAGCGGCCGCGCCGCGCGACGTGCTGGCCGTGCTCGCGGCAGTTGTTGAACCGCTCGCGTCGTCCGAGAGCCCGCCCGGCTCGACGACGCGGATGCGCGTACCGCGCCGCGTGCGGACCTCGCCTGGCGCCGTTTCTTCGACAGCGACTTGTCGGCTGGCCAGCGTGGCCCCCGCGGCGGCAGCGGCCGCTTCGTCGTGCGAAGCCACCTGTGTCGCGCCACCGGGCGCTACGCTGCCGCTACGGAAATCAAAGGTGCCGCCAGGCTGTGCGGCCGGCCCGATCGGTGCCGAAACCGGCGGCGGAGTGGTCGGGGCCGTCCCCATGGCGCCAGGATAGATCGGTGCGCCCGGCGCTCCGGTGGCAGTGGGCGCGGTGCCGATCGCTTGCCCTGCTGCTGGGTTGTAAAGCGGCGCTTCGGTCCCCGAGCCCGGCGGCGGAACCGTCAGCGGAAAAGGATTGTTCATCGGGGTCTGCGACTTACAGCCCAGGGCCGACAACAGCAAGGCGATCGGCAGCAGTAAACGGCATTTCATCTGGCGAATCCCTTCGCACCGGTCGCGGGAACCGGGCAATTCCTTCTCGATGCGAGCATCCCTGCTCGCCGCCGACTGGAGGACGCAGCTCGCGCACCTTTGGCGGGCTGCGGAGAGTACCAATTCGGCCCGCTGCGCCTAGAGCGGTTTGGCGCCAGTGGAGGGAGCCCGCGATTGCCGGCCGCGGGCGAATCGCCTGGCCGCCGAGAATTCCCCAGATTCTGGACAATGAACTAACCGCCTCCGAAGATGGGGGGCCGAACGTAAACAAGAAGTGCTAGCAATTAGGGACGAACATGTCCGTAGTTTTTCGCGTTGTCGTGTGCTGGCTGGTGCTGACCGCGGGGGCCGTCGCGGTCGCCGCCGATTTATCCAACGCCATCGTGGTCGTGCCAAAGGAGCAGTCTCCGCAGGCGGCCAAAGCCGTGGCGATGTTGGTCGAAGAAGTCGAGAAGCGCGCCGGCATTCGCTGGCAGGTGACCAACCTGGCCCGCGACGAACTTTCCACTGCGATCGTGATCACGCAGGACAAGAGCCGCCCGCTGCAAAACCCCCGTCCCGAGGGCTTCGAGCTCAAGGTCAGCAAGCACGACCAAGGGACGCGGGTGGAAATCGTCGCCCACGACGATCGCGGCCTGCTGTTCGGCATCGGCCAACTGCTGCGCTCGTCGCGGATGAGCGCCGGCAGCATCGAGATCGACGATCACTACACCGTCGCATCGGCACCCAAGTACCCGCTGCGTGGGCATCAGCTCGGCTACCGCCCCAAGACGAACTCCTACGACGCCTGGGATCTGCCACAGTGGGAGCAGTATTACCGCGACCTGGCCGTGTTTGGCTGCAACGCGGTCGAGCTGGTGCCGCCGCGCACCGATGACGCGGCGACCAGCCCGCTCTTTCCGCGTCCGCAGCTCGAAATGATGACGGGCATGTCGCAGTTGGCCGACGACTACGGGCTCGACGTCTGGATCTGGTATCCCGCGCTCGACAAGGACTACGGCGACCCCAAAACGGTCGAGTTCGCGCTTGCAGAATGGGGGCGCGTGTTTAAGGCCTTGCCGCGCATCGATGCCCTGCTGGTCCCCGGCGGCGATCCGGGGCACACCCCGCCGAAGCTGTTGATGCCGATGCTCGAAAAGCAGACGGCCCTGTTGCGTCAGTCGCACCCCCACGCGCAGATGTGGGTCTCGCCACAAGGCTTCACCACCGAGTGGTTGAACGACTTTCTCGATATCGTGCGCAACGAAGAGCCCAAGTGGCTCACGGGTGTGGTCTTCGCGCCGCAGGTGCGGATACCTTTGCCCGTGCTGCGGAACCTGGTGCCCGACCGCTATCCGATTCGCCACTACCCCGACATCACCCACACGCGGCAGTGCCAGTATCCGGTGGCCGATTGGGATGTCGCCTACGCGATTACGTCGGCGCGCGAGTGCATCAATCCGCGGCCGATCGCGCAGGCGCAAATTTTCCGCGTGTTGCAGCCACACACGATCGGCTTTCTGACTTACTCCGAAGGGTGCAATGACGACGTCAACAAGTTCGTCTGGAGCGGGCTCGGCTGGAACCCCGACCGCGACGTGCTCGAAATTCTGCGCGACTACAGTCAGTACTTCATCGGGCCCAAGTACCGCGACACGTTCGCTCAGGGCCTGTTGGCGCTCGAGCGCAACTGGCAAGGGCCCGTCATCACCAACGAGGGGATCGATGTTACGCTCGAGCAGTTTCAGGACATGGAGCGGGGAGCCAGCCCTGAGGACCTGGTGAACTGGCGCTTCCAGCAGGCGCTCTATCGCGCGTACTACGACGCTTACGTGCGGCGGCGGCTGATTCACGAGACCGACCTCGAAGCGCAAGCGATGGAGCGATTGCGCGCCGCGCCCGAGATCGGCGCCGGCAAAGCAATGGACGAGGCCGAAGCGATCTTAGCGCGGGCCGACAGCCAGCGCGTGGCCGCCGACTGGCGCGAGCATGTCTTCGAGCTGGCCGAGGATCTCTGGACGAGCATTCAGATGCAATCGAGCGTCTCGCGCTATGGGGCGATCTCTGTCGATCGCGGGGCCTCGCTCGATACGATCGACTACCCGCTGAACAACCGCCGCTGGCTGGTCGCGCGATTCAAGAAACTGCGCGAGCGATCGACTGACGCCGAGCGGCTGGCCGGGCTGAACGAGATTGTCCGCTGGACCGATCCGGGCCCCGGCGGTTTTTACGATGACCTGGGAAACATCGCACGGCAGCCGCATTTGGTGGCGAACGGCACGTTTGCCGAAGACCCCGGCGCGTACCGCCGCAACAAGACCGGCTTTGAAGAAGGAGAAGACCCCGACGATCGCGACCTCGTCGGCGGCCCGTGGCGGATGTCGTGGATCGACCTGGCCGAAGCGCTCTGGGACCAACCGCTGCGGCTGCATTACGACGGGCTCGATCCGACGGCCAGCTACAAGCTGCGCGTGATGTACGCCGGCGACGGGCTGTCGAAGAAGATCCGCCTCGTGGCCGACGACAACGTCGAAGTCCATCCGCTGATCGCCAAGCCGACCCCCGTGCGACCGGTCGAGTTCGATATCCCGCAGGCGGCAACCGCGGACGGCGAGCTCGATCTGGCTTGGTATCGTGAGCCGGGCCAAGGGAACAACGGCCGCGGCGCCCAGGTGAGCGAAGTGTGGCTGATGAGGAAGTGAAGCGAGATCAAAAGTACGGGTGGCGCCCGACGCCGTTCATTGATCGTACTCGGGTGGCCCGGCTGCTCGCAGCCGGGTGGCGCAGCCACAAGAATCTATTCATGCCGCGAGGCCCGTTTCAGCCGCGTCGACTTCCGAAGGCTTCTTGTCGCTGCGGCCGATAATTCTTGGCTCGCCAAGCGAGCGTGCCGGCAAGCGGCTGGGCCACCCGATAATACTGTTAGCCGCGGAGCTTGCTCCGCGCGCTAGCTTGCGCGGCGCGGACTCTGGGAACAAAAGCTCGGAACCAACTCGCACGAGCTAGCGCGCGGGATCAATCCCGCGGCTAACAAGATCAATGCGCCGCGAGAATCGGATCGCGCAATAAAAAACCCCTCGGCCGCGTGAGCGACCGAGGGATTTTACTGTTTAGGTCAGATCAACCTAACGCGCGTTAGGCGTTAGTACGAACCTTCGCTCAACTGCGAGTTGGTGTAGACCCGGTAAGTTGGCGTAGCGCTAAACTTACCGCTGGTGACACCATTGACGCCCGCCGGCTGGGCTTGCTTGCCGCGCGGCGTCATCAGTTGGCAGTAGACTAGGTAGTCGATCTCGTTGTTGAGGGTCGTCGAGTGACCGTCGCAGAAGCTGACGACCACCACGCCTGGGTGACGGCTCGAAGGACGAGCATAAGAGGCCTGCTGAGCAGCCGGAGCGCTGTCAATGTTGCCGCCGTCTTCGTTGATCCGCTTGAGCGCCACGGCCAGGTAATCGCCCGCGACGCCGGCTTGCGGGCCCGGCACATCGGCTGCGAGGAAGCCAGCCTGCCAGACGAAGCCGAGTTGCTGTTCGTAGACGTCGGTCCAGTTTCCACTGTCGACGTTTTCCGAAATCATCAGCGTGGTGGCCGTACCGTCGCCACCGCCGATGAAGCTCTGCGTCATGCGGGTTGGTCGCTCGAGCGGGTTGGCCAGGCAGGCCACCGGATTGCTACCGCTAGGTGGCAGCGGATTGGGGATCGGGGGCAATGTGCCTGTGGTCGCGGGCCACACAAACGGAAAGTTCATGTGGAACACGCCATTGGCCGGCCAATCGCGCGGCACACCGGCGGTGCCATTGACCGAGGGCGTCGGCTGGTCGAGATCCTTCAGGCCGCAGTTCACCACATAGCTGTTCCACGAACGCTCGGGAACCGGGTTGGCATTCAAGCCCACGGTCGGAGCGCGCTCGTCGCTCGGGCAAAGCGCGATCTTCAAATTGAAGTTCGGCAGCAGGTACGGCGCGGGGCCCCCCGGCGTATCGCCGGATGCTGGCACCGTAACGGCCAGGACGCCCGCGGCGCCCGAGGCCATCTGCTGCAAGCCGCCGATACCGTACGGCTCAGCGATGTCGTTACGTTCGAGGAACGGCAACAGCGCGAACATCCAGCCGACCGGTCGCGTCGCGCCGGTGATGCCGCCGACGCTGCTCGACGCTTGCGGGTTCACATAACCCGGATACGCGCCCTGCTTCAGCTCATACTGAAGCATCGCTTTGACGAGCTGCTGTTGATTGTTCGTGCACACGATACGACGACCTGCTTCGCGGGCTTGATTGACCGCCGGCAGGATCAGGCCAGCAAGCATGGCGATGATGCTGATCACCACCAACAGCTCGACTAGCGTGAAGCCTCTTCTCTTGCGACGAGCCATGACGTGGACTCCCAGACAAGTGTGTTCCGTCCGACAAGACCCCTGTTCCTGCTGCCCACAGTAACTCACCAGGCATTCGGCGGCGCAGAGCAAAACTCCGGGCAACCGCAGAGTATGGTGAAGAGGTGCAGGCGTGCAGCTACCGATTCTGACAAAAACCGGGGGCAGTTGCCAGCCAATTTTTCCGTAAACCATGCGGATTTCGGACGTTCGACGCCCCCCGCTCCTGGTGGCCGCCGCCGGGGCGGAAAACTCCCCCAGTTGCTTCGTGCGCTACCGGCAAGGGGGGGCGAGATCGAATTACCACCGGCAAGGCCCGAACGGTGTCAGGAACCGATTCAGCGGACGAGTCTCCCTTGGTTAGTCAGCCCTGGAATCGGTTCCTGACACCGTTCGGAGGAGGACCCTCGCAAACTGACCTAGCAGCGAAAACCTGTCACCCGGTCGATTTTCAGTTCCACCCGGCAGATACTGGAAAATGTCCGCGGGTAGCCCGTGCCACGAGCGAGCCCCCCGGGGCTAGTTCTCGACGATTTCAACCGATTGCTTGACAGCGACTTGCGCCTTGGCTGCAATGGCCCTTAGGAACAGGTGAGTCGAGAGAATCAGGGCATCGGCCGGCGCTTTCGCGCCGCGCCACTTCTTTCTTGCTCGCCGAAGCCCAACGCGCCGCGGGCCGGCCACTTCAGGGGTATTATTGTTCGGGCGATATTTGCCGCCGCCGCTCCGTGCGCGCTCCCTGCCGAGCCAGCGCGGGTCGCGGGCCAAGAATCCGCTCGCTCTAGCGAAAGAGGCGCCATGCGTCGGTCCTATCTAAGCTCTATCTACGAGGGTGGCCCGGCTGCTCGCAGCCGGGTGGCGCAGCCACAAGAATCTATTCATGCCGCGTGGCCTATTTCAGCCGCGCTGGTTTCCGAGGGTTTCTTGTCGCTGCGGCCGATGATTCTTGGCTCGCCAAGCGAGCGTGCCGACAAGCGGCTGGGCCACCCACGAAGGCGACGGCTAAAGGTTGAAGGCGCGCACTGGCACTCGATGCGAAGCTCAACCCAAACCCGCCCAACGCGCTCACGTCGGCGCGGCTTCACGCTCGTCGAAATGCTCGTGGCTGTCGCCATCACGCTGGTGATGATGACCACCGTGGTCACCGTCTTCGGTCTGGTGATGGACAGCATCAGCAACAGCCGGGCCACGATCGAAATGACCGATCGCCTGCGCGGCGCGCGCAATCGCCTGGCCCTCGACCTGCAAGGGGCCACGGCGCCGATGACGCCGCCGATCTCGCCCGACATCTCATCGGGCTACTTCGAATACATCGAAGGGCCGATCGGCGCGATCTATCCGGCGGCCGCGTTTGCCACGCGCAGCGACGAAGCGGCTGGTAGCAGCGGCACGCTCGGCGCCGACTACACCGTCGGCGACAACGACGACGTGCTCATGCTGACCGTGCGCAGCACTGCGAACGAGCCCTTCACTGGGCGGTTCACGCCCTGGAATTATGCAGGCACGCCGACGCAACCGCCGCCGTACACGGCCGTCGGCGATCCGGTGATCGTGCAGTCGCGCGTGGCCGAAGTGAGCTGGTTCTTGCGCGGCACGACGTTGTATCGCCGCGTGCTTTTGGTGCTGCCGGGCCCGGTGGCCGTGCAACCCGATACACAAAATCCGCCGCGCTGGATTTCGCCGCAACCGATTCCGCCGCGCCCGCTGGTCGACTCAAGTGGCAGCAACTACCGCAGCTTCTACGCGCTCTACGATGTCTCAGCGCGCCAGGAAGATGGTCCGTGGGGCTTGCAAGGCACGGCCGGCCCGGGCACGGGGCGTCTCGTGGCCAACACACTGGCCGATCTGACGAAGCGCGAGCATCGCTACGGCCACCAACCGTATGCCTGGCCGCACGACGCGCGCTTCTGGGGCCCGCTGAGATTGCCGACGTTACGCGAATGCTCTTCGCCGCTATGGCCGTTTCCCTGGAATGATTTTGGCAACGCGCTGCCCGCCCAGATGGGAGTGGCGATCACCTCGCCGCTCGATCCCGTGGGGCGTCCGCTGATCGTGCCGAATGGGGCCGCGAGCACGGCGCTTTCGCCGACGCAGGTAACGATCGGGTCGTCTCCCGTACAGTATCCGCCGACCGTGCAGCTTACGCCCGACGGTTCGATTCCGGTTCCGCCCGCGACCGGCTCGGCAATTTCCATCGCGGCGTTCGATGCCTGGCGCAACCCGACTCCCTACAGCGAGACGCGCCCCTTGCAGGGTCAATCGCGCACCGGTGAATTGACGCACTACATTCTGCGGCAGACCGGTCCCGATTCGTCGCAGCCCGGCGGCCCCGGGTCGCCGAACAACGCCGGCAACGACGAGCGCGTCAGCGAAGACATCATCCTCACCAACGTGCTGGAGTTCGACATCAAAGCCTGGGACCCCGGCGCGCCGGTGGTCACGGTCTCCTCGCCGGTCCCGGGCGGACCGACGATCGTCGTTTCGCCCAACGAAAGCTGGGACACTAACGGCGGTGGATCGGGGAATGCCATGTGGGCCGATAAGGCGGCGATGCTCAACGCGGGCCAGCTCCGGCTGCTCGCCGAAGGGGGCGTGATCGCCGGCTTTGGAGCCTTCGTCGATTTGAATTACTTCGCGACCATGGGCGCGGCGCTCAACTTGCCGCCGTACTATCCACCGACGCTGCCGACCGTTTCGAACACTTCGGCGCTGCAATTGCTTGGCATGACTCCGTCGTTCCACCATGCGGGCGATTTCCGCTCGGGCGTGCGCGGCACGCATCCGGGGCCCCCTCAGCTTGAGCCCCTGGGCAACACGGCGGTCGTCATGGCCTGGCCCTCGGCCATCTACGACACCTGGAGCACGCACTACGAGCAGGATGGCATCAATCAGCGCATCACCTGGGATGGATCGAACTGGCCCAATGGCAACGGCCCGATTACCGACGCCGGCACCGACGGGCTCGACAACGACTTGCTCAATGGCGCCGACGACCCCGCCGAGCAGGAAGCCCCGCCCCCCTACAGCGCGCCGCTGCGGGCGATCCAGATCAAGATTCGCGTCTTCGATCCCGACAGCCGCCAGGTACGCGAGGTGACGCTCGAACACGAGTTTTTGCCCGAGTCTTGAGAGCGGAACCACGGACAATACGGGGGATTGAACCACGGATGGGCACGGATGGGCTAGTCAGCAACGAGTGAGTTTGCCGCGAAGCGGAGTTTGCTTAGGCCCCAACGCGACGCTTGATTTGGCCGCTGCGCGACGAATGATTTGACCGCGAAGCGGCGCTTGATTTAGCCGCAGCGTGATGCTTGATTTAGCCGCGAAGGGACGTTTGTCTTCGCCGTGCACCGGCGATTGTCTTCGCCGCGCAGCGGCGGCGGCGCTTAGCCGTGGGCGCCAGCCCACGGAGGCGTTTCGCGCTCGATCGAAGCCGCGCAGCGGCGACGGCGACTTTGGGCAAATCACGTGGCCGGAACTTACACGAAGCTCTATTACCACCTCGTGTTCAGCACGAAGCATCGCGCGGAACTCATCACGCCGGCGATTGAAGAGGAACTTTTCAAATACCTCGGCGGCATCGTTCGCAGTCTTGGCGGCGTCTGCGTGGAAATCGGCGGCATGCCAGACCACGTTCACATCCTGGCCATTGTGCCTCCCAAGGTTGCGCTATCCGACGCCCTCCGAGAGATCAAAGCCGGCTCTTCTAAGTGGGTCAACGAATCGAAAGAAAACGTGGTCAAATTCGCCTGGCAGGATGGATATGCAGCGTTTACGGTAAGCCGGTCGCAACTTGATTCCGCGGCCCGGTATGTCCGCGACCAGAAGCTCCACCACAAGCAACGGGACTTCAAGACGGAGCTTTTGGGCCTGCTCGAGAAACACGGCGTGGAGTACGATCCGCGCTACATCTGGGACTGACGTTGCCGTCGCCGCTGCGCGGCTTGAGAGTTCATTTGCGACGGTTCCGTGGGTTAGCACCCACGGCTAATCGCCGCGGCCGCTGCGCGGCCAAATGCCGCGGGCGCGATGCCGATAGTAAACGGCGCCAGAGAGCGAAGGATGCCGCGGGCACGATGCCGAGAGTAAACGGCGCCAGGAACCGTTTTCAAGGTCGTCGTCCAATTGAGCCACGCAACCGCATGACCTCTGCGCCGCCAATCGGCTATCATCTAAGCCCTGGGGCTGCGGCCCCGGGGCTTTTTTTGTTGCTCCCTTCGCGCAATTAGGATGCACGCGATGCGATACCTGCGACTTGCCGGTTGTTTGCTTTTTGTCTCGATGCTGAATACCGCTGGACCGAACATGCTGCGCGCCGGCGAGGGAACCGCCGCGCCGGCGGACGTGCGCCGTCCCCCGGCGATCACCACCTCGGACGTGCCCGCGGTGCCGGCCGAGTTCTTCGAGCGGCTGCGGCAATACCAGAACGTGCGCACGGCTGGCTTCCAGGGTTGGGCCGCCGATGGCAAGGGGATGCTGATCGCCACGCGGTTTGGCAACAGCCTGCAGTTGCATCGCGTCTACGAGCCGGGCGGGCGCCGCGAGCAGGTCACCTTCTTCGACGAGCCGGCCGGAGGGCGGCCGTTGCCCCGCGCGGCCGACGGCGCGCTGTTGGTCACGATGAGCCAAGGAGGAAACGAGAACGACCAGATTTACTTCTTCGATCGCGGCACCGGTCGGGCGACCCTGTTGACCGATGGCAAATCGCGCAATGAGCTGGGCCCCGTGAGCGAAGACGGCGCGCGAATGATCGTGCACTCGAATCGCCGCAACGGCCGCGACACCGACATCTACGTGACCGACACGCGCCAGCCCGGGGGCGACACGTCGTTGTTGGAAACCGACGGCGAGTTCTGGATCGCGGCCGATTGGTCGCGCGATGGCAGCCGGCTGGCCTTGCTGCGGTACGTGTCGATCAACGAGTCGTACCCAGCGCTGCTCGACGTGAAGTCCAAGAAGCTGACGCCGCTGCCGCTGCCGAACGATGCAAATCTGAAAGCGGGTCAGAAGGTGGCCTTCGGCGCGGCTGCGTTCACGCCCGATGGCAAATCGCTCTATGTCACCAGCGACGCCCGCGGTGAGTATCTCGAGCTGGCCAAGGTCGATCTGGCCACTGGCCGATACGAGTGGCTCGCGCCGGGCCTGGGCTGGGACGTCAGCGATCTGGAAGTTGACACCGACAACGGGCTGGTCGCCTTTACGGTGAACGAAGATGGCGCGAGCCGCCTGTACCTGCTTGGCGAAGGAAAACCGGTGGCGGTCGAGCTGCCGCTGGGAGTGATCGCCGGCTTGGAGTTCTCGCCCGACGGCAAGCGGTTGGGCTTTACGCTGGCCCGGCCTGATGCCCCCGCCGATGCTTATTCGATCGACCTTGCCGGCGGTCACGCGGCAGGCGAAGCGACACGCTGGACTTATAGCGAAGTTGGCGGCCTGAACCCCGCGACGTTCGTGCGCCCCGAGCGGATCGCCTTCAAGAGTTTCGATGGCCGCGAAGTGCCGGCGCACTACTATCGGCCGCCCGGCGCCTCGCGCGAGAAGCGGGCGCCGGTCGTGATCGACATCCACGGCGGACCCGAGGGGCAGTCGCGGCCGATCTTCTCGGGTCCGACGCAGTTCCTGGTGATCGAACAAGGGATCGCCGTCATCTATCCGAACGTGCGCGGCTCGGCGGGCTACGGCAAAACGTACTTACAGTTGGACAACGCCCAGCTTCGCGAAGACAGCGTCAAGGATATCGGCGCGCTGTTGGATTGGATCGGCCAGCAACCGGAGCTCGATAGTTCGCGCGTCGCCGTGCAGGGAGGGTCGTACGGCGGTTACATGGTGCTGGCGTCGCTGGTTCACTATGGCGAGCGGTTGCGCGCCGGCATCGACATCGTGGGAATCGCCAACTTCATTTCGTTCTTGGAGCGGACGAGCCCCTACCGTCAAGACCTGCGCCGCGCCGAATACGGCGACGAGCGCGACCCCGAGATGCGCAAGGTGTTCGAGCGGATCAGCCCGCTGGCGGGGGCCGACAAAATCCGCGCAGCCCTGATGGTGGCGCACGGCGTCAACGATCCGCGCGTGCCGTACTTCGAGGCGCAGCAGATCGCCGAAAAGGTGCGTTCGGCGGGCCGACCCGTCTGGACAGTCTATGCCGACAACGAAGGACACGGCTTCGCGAAGAAAGATAATCGCGACTACCTGACCGCCGTGCAGATGCTGTTTCTGGAAAAGTTTTTGAAGGGTGCGTAGAGGCGGTCTCCAAACCGGTGTTTGGTGCCGCTCACCGCCGTTGATCCTCAGATTTATTGGCAATGGGTGGCCCAGCCGCTCGCCGGCTGGGTCGCGGAGCGACAAGAAGCCTTCTGAATTCGCCGCGGCTGATAGGGTCCGCGCGGCATGAGTAGACTCTTGTGGCTGCGCCACCCGGCTGCGAGCAGCCGGGCCACCCTGATCGAATGCATAACGGCGTCGGGTGGCACCCGGCGTCGGGTAAACCTCGTTTTTGAAGCCGCTGATGTTCACGGGGATGTCTTGTGCCACCCAACCACGATCCAGCCCGATGAGCGGCGTCGCACGTTCGCGCTGGTTGCCCGGCGCCGTGGTCGTGATCGCTGCGCTGGCCGTGTTCGGTTGGAGCATCACGTTTCCGCTGCTGGATTGGGACGACAATCTCAACATCAGCGAGAACCGGCTGATCAATCCCCCGTCACTCGGCGGGTTGCTGGTGCTGTGGGCGCGACCGTATGCCGGCTTGTATGTGCCGGCGACCTACTCGCTGTGGAGCGCCGAAGCGCTGCTTGCCGCGCGGCCGGCGACGGAAACGGTCCCCCACCCGCTCGATGCGCGCGTGTTCCACTTGGGCAACGTGCTCTTGCACGCTACGAACGCCTGGCTGGTGTGGTTGCTGCTGGTGCGCTTGATCGGTTCGCGCTGGGGCGCGGCGGCCGGTGGGCTCTTGTTCGCGCTGCATCCGCTGCAAGTCGAGTCGGCCTGCTGGGTGACCGAAACCAAAGGGCTGCTGTGCGCGGCATTTTCGTTCGCATCGCTGTTAGCGCTCGATCGCTTCGCGGAGACGTGGGGCGCGCGGCAAGCCGGTGTCGACGGCGCGCGACCGAGCCGCGCGCAGCTCGCCCGCGGTTATGTGCTGGCGCTGGTTCTGTTTCTCTTGGCGCTCTTGGCCAAACCGGCGGCCGCGCCGCTACCGCTCGTGGCGTGGATCATCGCCAGTTGGCCGCGGAGGGTTCGTCAAGAGTTCACAGGTGTGCCACTGCTTGACGGCATCGATCTGGAGGGTCGCTCAGAAATGTCGGCCGCCGGCAAGCAGTGCGGTGCAAACTCGGCACTGCTTGCTGGCGGCAGCGCCAACCAGGTAAACCTGGCCTCTACGTTTTCGCCAGCAAGCAGTGGCACACAGCCAACCGATTTGCTTGCACATCGTCCTGCGATCCTGGCCATGTGGCTCGTCCCTTGGCTCGCCGTGGCGCTCGGCTTCGCCTTGCTGACACGCCAGGTGCAAGGGGCCGAGGAGCTCGTCGCGCCGACCCTCTGGTGGCAGCGTCCCCCGGTGGCGGCCGACGCGCTGGCCTTTTATCTGGCGAAGCTCGGCCTGCCGCTGAACTTGGCGCCCGACTACGGCCGCAGCCCCAGTTGGTTGCTCGCGAGCGGCTGGTTGTGGATCACCTGGCTGTTGCCGGCCGGATTAACGGCATTCCTATGCGCTCCCGTCTGGCCACAAGCCTGGCGTGGTGTACAAGCGACCTGGCGCCGGGCGGGGCTCGTCTCGCTGGTGTTGTTGCTGCCGGTGTTGGGGCTGATTCCGTTTGCCTTCCAGCGATTCTCGACCGTGGCCGATCGTTATGCGTATCTGGCCATGCTGGGTCCGGCCATCGTGGTCGCGGCGCTTGCTGTCGAGATGCGATCGCGCGCTGCGCACCTGGCAATCGCAGCGCTCTTGATGCTGGCCGCGCTGACCAGCGCCGGGCAATCGCGACATTGGTGCTCGAGCGCTGCGCTCTTCACGCAGGCACTGGCCGTCAATCCGACGAGCACCGTTGCGCTCAACGGGCTGGGGAACGTCGAATCCAAACGTGGGGACTGGACCGCGGCGCTCGCGCTTTACCGCCGCGCCGTGGCTGCCGATCCGACGAATGCCTCGAGCTGGCTCAATGTCGGCCGAGCGGAGTTGGCGCTTGGTCATTCGCTGCCGGCGATCGAAGGTTTCCAGCGGGCGCTACAGTTTCGGCCCGACTACGACAAGGCGCGGCTACCCTTTGCAGCAGCGCTCGCGGCAGTCGGGCGCGCGGATGACGCGGCTGCGCAAATCGAGGCGCTGTTGGCACGGCGGCCCGACGACGCGATCGCGTGGGAAAACCTGGGGCGCATTCGCGCGTTTCAAAATCGCAAGCCCGAGGCGATCGCCCACTTCCAACGGGCGCTGGAGATCAACCCGCGATTGGAATCGGCGCGAAAGGCTTTGGCAGCACTGAGGTCGCCAGGCGCGCCGGCGCCGTAGCTACTAGACGCCGTACTGCTACTTGATCGAAGCGCGGGTCTGGGCGCTCGGCTCGCGAAAATCGCCGACGCGGGTTTCGATGCGGTACTTCCGCTGGATGAAGGCCAGTCCGCCCGAGCCAGTTACCAGGCTGCGGAGCGCTTGCGTGTGGCCGTTGTTCGCGGGGCCCCATTCGAGCCGCATCGTCATCTGGTTGACGAACCGCGCCGGCTTGGCCCACTGGCCGTCGAAGATCACCGGCTCAAACGTCTTGGGATCGACCAGCAACACGCCGCGAAACTTTTCCTCCAGCGGCGCGTTGGGCTCGAACCGGATCACCAGCCGCGGTAGTCCATCGACCAGTTGGCAGCCTTCAAAGGTGTAGCGATACGCGCCGTCGGGCGCTTCGCGCGAGAAGGGATAGATGAGCGTGGCTTTGGGGGGGACGACTTCGGTGGGGGCCGCGGGGGTCTGGTCGGCGCCGCTCATCAAATCGACCTTACGCACAACCGTGCGGTACTCTTGCTCGCCGCCGAAGCGGACGCGCTCGACGACTTCTTCTTTCTTGGTCGGCGTCCCCTTGCCGTCGGTCTCGACGCTGGTGGTCGTTTCGGTGTGGGTGTACTGTTTGTGGCGATCGGTAACTTCGATGTTCCGCGCTTTGACCAGCTCGCAGAGCCGGGCGAACCCTTCCGCCTGCCGATACGGCGCGGCGATCGCCTCGAGCTCGGCGGGGCCCAGCGTGCGCGGCGGCTGCGCGTTCACGGGTACGGACATGCTACTCAAACCTGCCCAAACGACGGCGACCCCTGCCAGAGAAGTCCAGAGTTTCCGCATTACTACGAAGCTCCTTTGTTAACCCGCCCGAGTCCTTGGGTTGCGCAATTATAGCGCCGAGTGGAAATCGAATCCTACCGCAGTTTGCAAAGCATGCCCCCTAAAATCCGGCGGAGATTCACCAGATTTTATCGATTTGACAGGTGCGGCCGGCGGTCGACCGGGAGACAATTGCGGAAACGAATTAGCCGCGGTGGGCGCCGCGGTGGGCGCCGCAAGCGGGGATTTCGGCGAGTGCCGGCTGAATTCGGCCTGGTCGGGCGACAAAGTTAGCCAGCTATCGATTGATCGAACCCGAGTCGAATTGATGTCGAGCGGCCCGCAATCGCTGTCGCAGTTCTTGAGCCAACCCACGGCCTACGAGCCCCGCCCTGCGCGGGTCGAACTGCACGAAACCCATATCTCGTGGGTCTTCGTCACCGACCGGCACGCCTGGAAACTCAAGAAACCAGTGCGGTTCGAGTTTCTCGATTTCAGTACGCCCACGCGGCGGCGCGAGGCTTGCGAAGCCGAGGTGCGGCTCAATCGCCGCTTGACCGACGACTTGTACCTGGGCGTGTTGCCGGTGTTTGAAATCGCACCGGGTGAGTTTCGGATCGGCGGGCTCGCAGAAATTGACATCGCCAAGACAACGGACGCCGTGGCCGAGTCGACCGGTGCGCCGCGCGCGCCGATCGATTGGCTGGTGTGGATGCGCCGGCTGCCGCTGGAGCGCGGGCTCGACCGCTTGACGCTGGCGGGGCGCGTGGAGCCGGGGGACATCGCGCGCTTGGCCGCGCGGCTCACGCGGTTCTATCAAGCGGCCGCGCCGATCGACATTGCCGACGACGAGTATCGCCACACGATCGACCGGCACGTGCGCGCGAACGGGGCCGAGTTGGTGAAGCTCGAGCATGGCTTGCCGGCGACGGTCGTGCGCCGAATCCACGGCGCGCAGTTGCGCTGGTTGGCCACGCATGGGCAGGTGTTGATTGAGCGCGTGCGCGCGGGCCGCATCATCGAAGGGCATGGCGACTTGCGCCCCGAACACATCTGCCTGGCCGAGCCGATCCAGATCTTCGATTGCCTGGAGTTCAACGCCGAATTTCGGCGGCTCGACGTCGTCGACGAGTTGGCTTTTCTGGCGATGGAGTGCGACGCGCTCGGCGCCGATTGGATCGGCCAGCAGATTCTCGACGCCTATGCCGCGGCGACGGGGGATCGCGCGCCCGCCGATCTCGTGGCGTTCTACAAAAGTTATCGCGCAGCCGTGCGGGCCAAGGTGGCAGCGCTACGGGCCAGCCAACTAGCGGGCGACGATGCCCGCACCGCGCGCGATACGGCCGGGCGCTACGTGGAGCTTGCCGATCGCTATGCGGCGGCGCTCGGGCCGGCGCCGCTGATAGTCGTGCGCGGGCTGATGGGCTCGGGGAAATCGACCGTCGCGCGAGCGCTCGCCGAGCGGATTGGCGCCGAGTACCTTTCGACCGACGAAGTGCGCCGCGAGTTGTTCGGCGCGAGCGACACGCCGGCCGGGTTTGGAGGGGGCAACTACACGCCGGAGAAGCGTCAGCGTGTGTATGACGAACTGTGGTCGCGCGCCACCAAGCGCCTGGCGGACGGCCTGGCCGTGGTGCTCGATGGCACATTTCTGGCAGCCGAAGATCAGCGCCGCGCGGTCGAGGTGGCCACGGCGCGCAAGCTGCCAGCGTTGCTCGTCAACTGCACCTGCCCGGCGGACGTAGCCAAGCAGCGCATCACACGGCGCCTGGCCGCAGGTGGCGACGCTTCGGAAGCGCGGCCCGAACTGTTCGACGCGCAGCAGGCCCGCGACGAACCGACGCCCGCAGAGCTACCGGCACTCGCGATCGACACGACTCAGCCGCTGGAAATGAACGTCGAGCAAATCGTGGCAGAAATCGGAAACCTCGCGCCAAGGCGCTAAGCCGCAAGGGATCGATTCTTGTAGGGTGCGTGAAACGCACCAGCCCGTTTGAGACAAATCTGGCTGCTTCGCGACGCAACGACGAAAGGGTATGTGCTACGCGGCACCTGTCGTTACTTCAAGACTTTGTGCCTTCGCGCCTTTGCGCGAGATACTTCCGGCGAGCGACACGTCTTACGTGTACCGCACGCCCTGGTGCTCCGGCTCGAAGAAGGCCGGTAGTAGCGAATCGACCCGCAACAGCCCCGCCCGGGTGAGCTCGATGCGGTTGCCGTCAACACGCAGCAGCCCGTCGTCGACGTACTGCTGCCAGACGTTTTGCCAGTGTTCGGGGATATCGACGCCGAATTTGTCGCGAAAGTAGCCGGCGTCGAGGCGGCCCGTCTTCAACTGCAGAATGACTTCGCGCACGAGCCGCTGATGCGCGGTCGGCCGCAGCCCACGCGAAAGTGGCAGGCGCCCCGCTTCGAGCGCGCCGAGATATTCGGGCCACTCGGCCAGGTTCTGGTAGTGAACGCCATTGGCGTGTCCGAAGCTGGCGACGCCAGTCGCCAGCAGGTCGCTGCCGCGCCAGAGGTTGTCGCGGTAGCTGAAGTTCACCTTGTTCTTGTCGCGCACTAGGGTGTATGCGCTCGAAACCGCGTAGCCGGCGCCCAGCAGTTCGTCGTAGGCGTAATCGACCCAGGCCCGCTTCGTCGCCCAATCGGCCACGGGGCTTTCCATCTTCTGCCCCAGAATGTCCTTCGAGTAGACCGTGTTGAACGGCAACTCCATCTGGTAGATCGTCACGCTATCGGGCGCCATCTCGATCGTGCGGCGGATGTTCTCGCGCCAGTTGTCCCACGTCTCGCCGACCATGCCGGCAATCAGGTCGATGTTGGCGTTGGGGAAACCCAACTCGCGAATCCACGACCAGGCCTGATGGATCTCGCCCGATTGATGAGCGCGGCCGTTTTCTTCGAGCACCGTGTCGCTGAAGTTCTCCACGCCCAGGCTCAGCCGCGTGACGCCCAGCTCGCGCAAGGTTTCGAGCTTGGGGCGCGACAGAGTGCCCGGCTCGCACTCGAAGGTCACTTCTTCAGCCTGATCCCAATTGATGTTCGCCCGCAGCCGATCGACCAGTCGCGTGAGCTGCTTGCCGCTTAAAAACGACGGAGTGCCACCGCCGAAGTAGACAAAGCGGAACGGCCGCCCCCCCATCACAGGCAATTGGCTCACCAGCTCAATCTCGCGGGCGAGCGCCGACACATACCGCTCGACGTCTTGCGAGTTCTTGTCGGTGTAGACACGGAAGTAGCAGAACTTGCAGCGCTTGCGGCAGAATGGAATATGCAAGTACAAGCCCAAAGGCACATCGGCCGGCGGCGCGTGCAGCGCTTGCTCGACATCGGCCAGGTGGTCCGTGCTCCACTGCGAGAAGGGCGGATAGTTGGCGATGAAGTAGCTGCCAACTTCGGTGGTTTTGCTGGTGTCGGTGGCCATGGGAACAGGCTGTAGGCTAGAGTCGAGAGGCCAGAGGCGAGAAGACGAACGCTGCGCTTAAACCCACTGCTAAACCCACTGCCCCTTCCAGCGGACGAAGCCTTCCATGGCGAAATACTCAGGCAGCCCAATGCGATTGTACACGTCGGCCGTGTGGCGGTTGCGATCTTCGGCCCGTTGCCAGAACTCGCGAGCGTCGGGGCCGGGGAACAGGGCTTTGTCTTTTTGCGATTCGTGCCGGAAAATCGCCGCCTTCTTCAGCTCCAAGTCCTTCGGGCTCAGCGGCACGGCAATCTCAATCTCGTGAGCAGGCCACTCCTGCCAGGCCCCCCGATACATCAAGGCATCGGGCCGATGTCCGCGGTCCGCGGCAATCTGGTCGAGGGCGCGAAAGATCGCCTGCGCGCACATGCGGTGCGTGCCGTGCGGATCGGAGAGATCGCCCGCCAGGTAGACTTGCCCGGGGTTCACGCGCTCGATCAATTCGCGAACGATCTGCACATCGTCGCCACCCACCGGGCGCTTGGCGATCGTACCGGTGCGATAGAACGGCAAGTCCAAGAAGTGCAAATGCTCTTCGCGGCAGCCGATGCTGGTGGCGCCGGCCTTGGCCTCGCCCCAGCGGATGAGCGCCTTGATCTTGAGCACCTGGTCGCTGTCGGGCTGGCCGGGGGCTTTCGAGGCCAAGGCCCGCACGACCTCTTCTTCGACGGTGCGCGACTTGTCCTGATCGATGCCGAACAGCCGGTTGTACTCGGTCACCAGGTCGGCCAGCCAACTGGCATCGTGATCGAACACGGCGATGTTGCCACTGGTCATGTAGGCGACGTGCACCTCGTGACCATCTTCGACCAGGCGGATGAGCGTTCCGCCCATACTGATCACGTCGTCGTCGGGGTGAGGGCTGAAGCAGATCACCTTCTGCGGCGTGCGCCCGGCCGGGTGATACTCGATCGAATCCATCATCCAGCGAAAGACGCGGTGCGCCACGCGCTGGGCCGGTCCGTGGCGCCGCAGCAACTGGTGCAGGTTGTGATCGCGAAAGTCGTTGTCGTCGAGTTTTAATAACGCTTTGCCGGTGCGCTCGGCGAGCCATAGCACGGCCCGTTTGATGAGCGCGTCGGTCCATTCGACGGTGCCCAACAACCAGGGCGTGGCCACACCGGTCAGTTGTGCGGCCGCCGCGCGATCCAGCAAGAATGAAGTATCGGGGTGCTCGCGCAAGTAGCTGGCCGGCACACGATCGGCCAAGGGGCCTTCGACCGCTTCGCGAATGATGCCCGCCTTATGCTCGCCGAGCGCCAGCAGAATCACCTTGCGCGCGTCGAGGATCGTGCCCAGCCCCATTGTCAGGGCGCTGATCGGCACGTGCTCCTCGCTGAAGAAGTCGCTGGCGGCGTCCATCCGCGTGATCGGGTCGAGCACCGCCAACCGCGTGCGGCCATTCCGCGGGCTGAACGGTTCGTTGAAACCGATGTGCCCGTTGCGGCCGATGCCCAACAGTTGCACATCGATGCCGCCGGCGCGCTCAATCGCTTCCTCGTAGCGGCGGCAATGCTCGTCGACCGCGTCTGGCGATACGCTGCCGTCGGGGATGTGAATGTTCTCGGGCCGGATGTTCACATGATTGAAAAAGTGCTCGTCCATCCAGCGGTGATAGCTCTGCAGCCGATCGCGATCGATGCCAAAGTACTCGTCGAGGTTGAACGTCACCACGCTGGAAAAATCGAGCCCCTCCTCACGGTGCATGCGTATCAGCTCGCGATAGACGCCAACCGGCGTGCTGCCCGTGGGCAAGCCGAGCACCGCGTTTTGGCCGAAGCTGTTGCGCTCGCGGATCACGCGGGCAAACGTCTGGGCGACGCAGCGGGCCAACTCTTCGTGCGTGTCGAACTGATAACAGGGAATGGCCGTGCCAGGGATGCGCGTCGCGGTCGGCTGGCTGGTCGTGAGGGCCAGGGTCGTTGCCATAGTCGAGGTAAGCGCCGATGCTGAGGTAGATGCGGGCGGGATGAAGCGCGGGACGCGGCGCGGCAGGGCAAGAACCACAGGCCGGCGCTCGCGGGCTGGAACCGCCTAGTATGGCGACTAAAAGGCGAAATTGCTATGGCGGGGGAGAGAAGCAGCGATGCGCCGCGAGGATTTCGCCGCGCAGCGGCGGCGGCGCTTAGCCGGGGTGCGCCAGCCCCCGGAAACCTGGCAACAGACCGCAGAGCCGCGTAGCGGCGACGTTGCCTTTGAGACCGTGGAGTCGCGACGACGCATCGAGGCGTATGTCGCCGCTGCGCGGCTTGATGACCGTTGGACGTCGAGCGTCCGTGGGTTTCACCCACGGCTAAGCGCCGCGGCCGCTGCGCGGCCAAGAATCAGCCAACGATCTTGGCAGGTTTCAACGACTCCCCGTGACCAAACTCCGCATCCTCGCCCTGCACGCGCATCCCGATTGCGAAGCTTTCGCCATCGATGTACCGGCAAGCAGTGCTGCGCAGAGTAGGGTGTGCGGAGCACACGGATTCCTGGCGACGAAACAGCTCGGTGCGCTGAAGTGAAGAATTGGTGCGTTTCACGCACCCTACCGCTAACTTCAAACCTACCGTTCGCCCGCGCCGCGCATGCGCCACGAGAAATCGTCGATCGTGCGCTGCAAGCCATCGGCCAAGGGGACGCGTGGTTCCCACTTCAAATTGCGGTGCGCACGCGTGATGTCGGGGCGCCGCTGCTTGGGGTCATCGGCCGGTAGCGGTTCGCGCACCACCCGACCGCTCGAGCCGACTAGCCGGTTTACTTCTTCGGCCAGTTGCTGCATCGTGAACTCGGCCGGATTGCCGAGATTGTGCGGCTCGTGGCGCTCGGCCCCTTCGTAATGCATCAGGGCCAAGAGTCCATCAATCAGATCGTCGACATAACAGAAGCTGCGCGTCTGCTGGCCGTCGCCGTAGAGTGTCAGAGGCTGATCGCCGAGCGCCTGCACGATGAAGTTGCTCACCACGCGGCCGTCGTGGAAGGCCAACCGAGGCCCGTAGGTGTTGAAGATCCGCGCGATGCGGATATCGACATCGTTCGAGCGATGATAATCCATAAACAGCGCCTCGGCGCAGCGCTTCCCTTCGTCGTAGCACGAGCGGACGCCGATCGGATTGACGCGTCCCCAGTAGCTCTCCGGCTGCGGATGCACCTCCGGGTCGCCGTAGACTTCGCTGGTGCTGGCTTGCAGGATGCGCGCTTTGACGCGCTTGGCCAGCCCCAGCATGTTGAGCGCGCCCATCACCGAGGTCTTGATCGTCTTGATCGGGTTGTGCTGGTAGTGGCGCGGCGACGCGGGGCAAGCCAGGTTGAACACCCAATCGACTTCGACCAGCACCGGCTCGATGACGTCGTGCCGCAGCAGCTCGAAGCGCGGATGCTCGCGCAGGTGCGCGATGTTCTGCTTGCTGCCGGTGAAGAAGTTATCGAGGCAAATCACCTCGTGCCCGGCTGTCAGCAGCCGATCGCAAAGGTGTGAGCCGAGAAACCCGGCTCCCCCTGTCACCAACACTCGCGGCTTGCTCGACACTTATTCGACCCTCGACGACATTCGAATGACTTGGTTGTAGCCGCGGCGAGTAGGACAGTCCCATTTTGCTTGTTGTCGGACCTTTGGTCGGCGCGAGTGCCGAGCAAAATTGGGACAGTCCCCGATGCGAGTACAGGCCTAACGAAGTTCTATCATCCCAGCAAACCGGCCCAGACGCACGCCCGCAGCACCAGGTGGGCGTAGAGCGCGGCGACACAGTCGTCGGCCACGATGCCCGACCCCGTCGGCAAACGCTCGACGGTGCGCACCGGCGGCGGCTTGCTGATATCGAACACGCGGTGCAGCACGAAGGCAGCCACCCACACGCTGACGTGCGACGTGTCGAGCCCCCAAACCACGATCGGCAGGCTGGCGATTTCGTCCAGCACGATCGAGCCGGGGTCCTTCTTCCCCAGCCGCCGCGCGGCCCGAGTGCAGATCGGCACGCTGATCAAGATTAGCCCGCCAATGGCGCCCCCCTGCAGGGCCAGCCCGGGGAGTTTCGTCACAATCCAGACCCAGCCGAGCCCTAGCAGGCAGCCCAACGTGCCCGGCATAAAAGGAATCAGCCCGACGTAGCTGCCCGTGGCGGCCCAAACGGCCACGCTGTCGAGCCAGTTTGTTGGTCCCTCGGGCGCGGCGTCAGCAGGGGGGAATGTCTCGGTCATGGGGCCAAATCGTAATCGCCGCCGCCGGCGGCAGCCATCGCGGGCACGCCGGCGGGTAGTGATTCAGCCCCTTAATCCGCCCTCCGATCGGTGTCAGGAACCGATTCCAGCAGCACTTCTCCCTATTATTGTGCGTCCGTTGAATTGGTTCCTGGCACCGCTGGGGCAACCCGACGACGCGACGAACCCGCTCGCGGGAGTGCCGCGCTTCGATTCGTCAAACCTGCGTCAAAATGCCGATACAATCCGGCATGGCTACCTAAGCTCAGTAATCGCTATACTCTAACGCGGTTTCGCGTATAATGACGACAATCATTGTCACGATAGTTAACATTGAGCCGATCTAGCTAGAGCCGTCACTGGCCACAGAATCTTGCCCAGCGGCGGGGTCCACCTGGGGAAATCGAGCATGTCCGACGCACAGAGCACTTCTCAAAGTGCGCCCACCGCGGCCCTCTCCCCGGCAGCCAAGCCCAGCGCCGCCGAAGGGGTGAAGCTCGCCAGCAATTACCTGGCCGGCGACATCGCTAAGGAACTCGTCGACGGCCAAGCGATGTTCGGCAAAGGGAGCACGGTGCTGTTGAAGCACCATGGCACCTATCAGCAAGACGATCGCGAAGCCCGCACGGTGCGCGAAGGGCAGAAGTCGGCCCGCGAGTACAGCTTCATGGTTCGCTGCCGCATTCCGGGCGGCAAGTTGACGCGTGATCAATTCCTCGCGCAGCTCGATTTCGGCGATCAACTGGCCAACGAGACCGTGCGGATCACCACGCGGCAAGGCATTCAGTATCACGGCGTGCTGAAGGGGAATCTCAAGCAGCTCATCAAGCGCATCAATGATGTGCAGCTTTCAACGCTGGCCGCCTGCGGCGATGTCGAGCGCAACGTGATGTGCTGCCCGGCGCCCCATTATCACGATCCGGTCCACGCCGAGTTGCAGGGGCTGGCCGATCGGCTGGCCCATCACCTGGCGCCGCGCACACCCGCGTATCACGAGATCTGGCTGACCGACCCCGACACGGGCGAGCAATCGCTGGTGGGTGGGGGCGCGCCAGGACAAACCGCGAGCAACGGCGTGGCGCACAATCACGCGAACGGTCATGCTGCCAATGGCAACGGACACGCCGCCGACGTTGACCCGGTCGAACCGATCTACGGCCCGACCTACCTGCCGCGCAAATTCAAAACGGCGATCGGCCTGCCCGGCGACAACTGCGTCGACTTGTACGCCAACGATCTCGGGCTGATGGCGATCTGCGAGAACTACAAGATCATCGGCTACAACGTGCTGGTCGGCGGCGGCTTTGGCGTGACGCCGAGCTCGGCAAAGACCTTCCCCGCGGTCGCCAAGCGAATGGCCTTCTGCTCGCCTGAAGATGTCGTCGACGTGACGACCGCGATCATCAAGGTGCAGCGCGACTACGGCAACCGCAGCGATCGCAAGGTCGCGCGGCTCAAGTACCTGATTCACAATCGCGGGCTCGACTGGTTCAAGGAGCAGGTCGAACAGTATTGCGGCCGCAAGCTGGCCGATCCGCACCCCGACGACGTGCACGGCTTCGACGATCACCTGGGCTGGCACGAACAAGGCGATGGCCGGCTGTTCTACGGCTTGAATGTCGAGAACGGACGGGTGCTCGATCGCGAAGGGTTCCGGCTCAAGAGCGCGCTGCGGGCGGTGCTCACGCGCTTCAGCCCGAATGTGCGGCTCACGTCGCACCAGAGTTTGCTGTTTACCGACCTCGATCCCCGGCATCGCGACGACTTGGAAGCAACCTTGCGCGAGCATGGCGTGCCGCTCAGCGAAGAAATCAGCGCCGTGCGCCGCTGGTCGATGGCCTGCGTCGCCTGGCCCACGTGCGGCCTGGCGATCACCGAAAGCGAACGGGCGCTACCCGGGCTGATCGACAAGTTTGAACAAGAACTAGCCCGGCTCGGTCTTTCGCAAGAAGTGTTCACCGTGCGCATGACCGGCTGCCCGAACGGTTGCGCTCGCCCCTACAACTCCGACATCGGCCTGGTCGGCAAAGCCCAGGCGAAGTACACGGTGCTGCTCGGCGGCCGGCTATTGGGCGACCGCTTAAACACCATTTACAAGGACCTGGTCCCGTTGGAAGAGATCGTGTCGACGTTGTCGCCGGTGCTCAGCTACTTCAAGCACGAACGGCTGGAAGGCGAGACACTCGGTGATTTTTGCAACCGCAAGGGCGTGGCCGATCTGGCCGCCTGGAGCGAGAAGTTCGTCGCCGCGAATTAGCAGATCGATTTGTTAGCCGCGGGATTCATCCCGCGCGCTAGCTTGCGCGATGTGGGTACGCTCATCCGTGCGATGCGATATCGAACCAGCTAGCGCGCGGAGCAAGCTCCGCGGCTAACAATGATCGAAAGGGATTTCGATGGCTCCGCTGTTGCCCTGGATGCGGTATCTGCTGCGGTTCGTGGCCGTCTACAACGTGCTGGCCGGCATCACGATGCTGGCCTTCTATCACGAATCGTTCAAGTTCCTGGGCGTGCCGAAGCCGGCGATGAACTTGCCAATCCAGTTGAACGGTGCGCTGGTGATCCTGTTCGGCGTTGGCTACTGGCTCACGCAGCGCGATCCCCTGGATAACCGCAACCTGCTAAGGCTCGGGATGTGGAGCAAGGCGCTCGGCTCAACACTCGGCATTTACTACGTGATCGCCGGCAAACTGCCGCCGATTTTCTTGGGGCTGTTGTTCGTGTCGGACATTATCTACCTACCGCCGTTTTACATCATTCAGCGACGCATCGATCGGCTGGCGTCCGAGCGCAAGCAGCAGATCGCGGCGCTGGTGGCCGAAGCCGAATCGCGCAGCCGTGGCGAGCGCGACGTCGAGCGCGTCGCGTGCCGACCCATGACGGCCACGCGCTAACGCGCGACAGCGTCGCAGCATCAGCTCACGCGGAGCCGCGGAGTTCGCGGAGAAGTGCGGTCTCACGCCAAGGCGCCAAGACGCAAAGAACGCTGAGAAATCTTGATCCACAGAGGTCGCAGAACGACGCAGAAGTTGCCGTGATCCGGTTTTCTGTGTTCTTCTGCGTTTTCTGTGGATGTATTCTTCTCGTCTTCTTTGCGCCTTAGCGTGCGGTCTGCCGACTTCAAACAAGGCACTGCGGGAGGCCTTCAATCGGCGATCGAATACCGCACGATGCAGTACAACGCCCGCACGGCGTCGCGCCAGCCGATCTTCTTGCCTTCGCTGTAGTCGCGGCCCGAGTACGAGATCGGCATTTCGTAGACCCGCCAGCGGCCGCGGGCGATCTTGGCCGTTAGCTCAGGCTCGATGCCGAAGCGGTTCTCGCGTAACGTCATTCCCTGCACCACTTCGCGGCGGAACACCTTGTAGCAGCTCTCGATGTCTGACAGGTTCAAGTTGGTGAACACGTTCGAGGCGAAGGTCAGAATGCCGTTGGCGACGCGATGCCAGAACAAATGGATGCGGGCGACATTGCCCGAGAATCGCGAGCCGTAGACCACGTCGGCCCGGCCATCGACGATCGGTTGCAGCAACCGCGGATACTCGGCCGGGTCGTACTCGAGGTCGGCATCTTGCACGATTACCACGTCGCCGGTGGCGGCCGCAAAGCCGGTGCGCAGGGCCGCACCTTTGCCTTGGTTGCGCTCGTGGCGAATCAGACGCACGCCCGGCTGTGCAGCCAACGCGGTCAGCACTTCGATGGTGCCGTCGGTGCTGCCGTCGTCGACCAGCAGAATTTCTTTGTCGATCGGCACGGCCTGCACGCGGCCGACCAGTTCGGCGACGGTTCCGCGTTCGTTAAAGACGGGAATCACGACCGTCAATTTGAACGTGATTGGCAGCTTGTAGACGCCCAACGGTCGCAACACGCCGGGGCCGAGCACGCGGGCCAACTGGTCGAGCAGCGCCGCGTCTTCGCCGGTGGCGCCGGTCACCCATCGCTCCTGCGGCGGCTGTTCGGGCGGCGATCGTTCGGGGTTGTGCATGTGCTGCTGAGATTGTTCGCGAATATCCGCGGCGTCGAGGTTCAGTCGAGCCCGTGAGATTACGTGCCAAGCTAGTTGGCGTGTCGAGCGGCGGTCAAGGGCGGTGAGCCGAGCCTTCGGTGTCTGGCCGATGGTGTCTGGAACCGCCGAGCGAATGGCCTGCCATTGGTTTGCGGGCCAACGAAGGTGGTTCCTGACACCGTCGGCACGGTGCTAGCCGCGCTGGCTCAATCGCTCCTTGTCAAACCCCGCCGTCCACGTAAGACTTCCTCCGGGGGAAAATCGCCGATGACACCGCGCTACCACGACCTGCTCGACACGCTGCGCCGCGCCTTCCCGCAGCCCGTTTCCGATCCGGTGCACGACGCCTATTTCGTTTATTCCATCTCCCGGGCGCTGGACCAGGTCGACGCGCTCAAGGGGCAAACGCCAATCCTCGGGCAGCCTGGCTCGATCGATTGGACGGCCGCCACCGCCGCGCGCCTGCAGCCGCACGGCCAGTCGCTCGAAGCGGTCATTCCCCAGCTCGTTCACTTTCTCGAAGGGATGTTCATCTGGGGTCATCCGCGCACGCAGGTGAACGTCACGCCGCCGCCGTCGATCGCCAGCGTCATCGGCACGCTGCTGCCGGCCACCTACAACCCCAACCTCTGCAGCGAAGAGGCGGGCTTTCGCGTCGCCGAAGCCGAGGTGCGCGTGGCTGCGATGTCGGCCCAACTCGTCGGCTACGACCCCGCGGCATCGGCCGGCGTGTTCACCTTCGGCGGTACGGGGGCCATGCTCTACGGCCTGCGGATTGGGCTCGAGAAAACGGTCCCTGGCTCACTGCGGCGCGGCCTGCGCGAAGATGTCGCGGTGTTGGTTTCCGATCGCGCTCACTACTGCACGGTCACCGCGGCCGGCTGGCTGGGGATCGGCGAAGATCAGGTGCTGCCTGTCCGCACGCATCTGGACAACTCGATCGATCTCGACGCGCTCGAACAAGCCGCCCGCGACGCGCTTGGCGGTGGTCGGCGCATCGCGGCATTCGTCGCCACGCTGGGCACGACCGACGCCTTCGGCCTCGACGACCTGGCCGGCATCGTCGCGCTGCGCGACCGGTTGGTCGAAGAGTATCGGCTCGACTACCGCCCGCACGTGCACGCCGATGCCGTGATCGGCTGGGCTTGGAGCGTGTTCAACGACTACGACTTCGAGGCCAACCCGCTCGGCTTTCGCGGCCGCACGGTGCGGGCCTTGGCGGCGGCCAACTATCGCATCGCGCACTTGGGGCTGGCCGATTCGATCGGCATCGACTTTCATAAGACGGGATTCGTGCCTTACGTCTCGTCGCTGGTGCTGGTGCGCGACGCCGCCGATTTCTCGCTCATCGCCCGGCGTCGCGAGCAGATGCCCTATCTCTACCAGTCGGGCGAGTACCACCCCGGCATGTTCACGCTCGAAACCACGCGCAGCGGGCTGGGGCCGATGGCGGCGCTGGCCAACCTGCTGCTGCTGGGGCGCGAAGGTTTGCAAACGCTCTTGGGGCACACGGTCGAAATGGCCGAAGTGCTCCGCGAGCTGATCGAAGCCCATCCCGACCTGGTGGTGCTCAACGGCGCGAACGTCGGGCCGGTGACGCTCTTCCGCATCTATCCGCACGGGACCGACACCTTCTCGATCAAGGAGCACGAGCGCGTTGACGCTGCTTGGCGCGAGCGATTGCACAAGCACAACGAATACAACCGGCGCATCTTCCAGCGCGTGTACGCCGAGGCGCTCACGGGCGAGGGGGTCGCGATCTCGCTCACCGATTGCTACCGCGAGACCGACTACGGCGAGCCGATCGTAGCGCTCAAAAGCTACGTGCTGTCACCATTCGCCGATGCCGAGCGGATGCAGTCGATCATCACGCACGTCCTGCGGGCCCGCGACGCGCTCGAACGAGAAGCCGGTCAAAGCTATTCCGGCAGCGGTTGACCGCGGGTCTCCGGCAAAAACGGCAGCGCCACCAGGCCGATCAAAAACACACTGCACATCGTCACGCCGGCATAGCGCATCGGCAGCTCGGTGAAGCCGTTCTCGGGTGTGAACACCGCGCTCGTCAGATAACCGAGCGTCAGCGGCCCGGCCGCCGCGGCGAACCGCCCCACGTTGTAGCAGAACGACGTGCCGGTGCTGCGCAGCCGCGTGGGAAACAACTCGGGGAAGTAGATCGCGTAGCCGCCGAACAGCGACAACTGGCAGAAGCCCATCAGCGGAATCATCCAGAAGATGTCGTAGAAATCGTCCATGAACCAGAAGACCATCATCGTGCTGGCCAGCGCCGCGAGGAACGACACAACGAAAGCCGGCTTGCGCCCCACGCGATGGGTTAGCCGGCTGTAAGCGTAGATGCCGAAAAAGCCGCCGATGTTCTGCAGCACCAGGCTCAGCGCCGTCCAGCGGCCAAGCTGCTGATTGACTTCGGCCGGGCTCATTCCCTGGGCTTCAAAGGTCTTGCGAAAAATCGAACGCTGCAAGTCGGGGCTGAAGAAGCCAATCCCCCACAGCCCGACCACGCCCGCAAAGGCCAGCGCCATGCCGGCCAGCGCGTTGCGCCGCCAGCGCGGGTCGCCGAACAGTTCGGCGAATGACCCAAGTTGCTTGGCGACCACACCATCGTGGGCCGCGGCTTGCCAACGCTCCGGCTCTTTCAGGCGGCGGCGAATCACGAGCGCCAACAGGGCCGGGCCGGTGCCGACCACGAACATCCAGCGCCAGCCCCAACCTTGCGCGACCACTTCGGCCGCCTCGAGCTCGGTAAAGGAGACGCCCACCAGCGCCGCCGAAATGTTCCCCACCGCCGAGAGGGCCTGTAGCAGCCCGAGCGCATGGGGCCGCGCACGGTCGGGCATCACTTCGGCGACCAAGGCCACGCCGACGGCGAACTCACCCCCCACGCCCAGCCCGGTGAGGAATCGATAGGCGGCAAAGTCGTACACCGACTTCGACAACGCGCTCAAACCGGTGAAGGCTGAATAAACCAAGATCGTCAGGACCATCGTCTTCGCCCGGCCGATACGGTCCCCCAAAATGCCGAATGCCAGCCCGCCCGTCGCCCAGCCGAGCAAAAACACCGACGTCGAAATACCGCCATAAAGGTCAATCGCCTTCTGCGCGGGTCGAGGCGCGTCGGGGCTCTCGCGCAACAGCTCGGTAATCGCCGGCACCCGGGCATAGGTGAAGAGCTGCTGATCGAGCGTGTCGAACAACCAGCCCAGCGAGGCCACCGTCAGCACGAACCAGTGATAGCGGGTCAGTTCGCGATACCAGGGCTGATTGACGTTGTTCATAGCGTGCAGCGAATATCGAGTGTTGAATCAGCGGTGCAAACTGTAGCCGCGCTTTTGGAGCCCGGAGAATCTCGGTCGCTTCGACCGGGGTCTCAGACGCCGGCTACAGGTCTGCCAGGAAGCGACTAATGTGCCTGCCCCGGCCCACGAGCACAAGTCTTTTGTGCCGGCGCTCGCTGGCGAGTAAAACAACGTCTCACACCGAATCGCTGCCCGCCACCAGAGAGCCCCGGTCATGTCGGAAGACCTCTCGACGCATCACGCGCCCCTCACCGATCTATTCCCGCGCCCACACACGCCCGACGAGTGGGATCGCTATCGCCTGAGCGAAGAGCAGGTGGAGTTCTTTCACGAGCAGGGTTACCTGGCGGGCGTACGCGTGCTCGATGAGCGGCAAGTCGAAGCGCTTCGTGCCGAGCTAACCGAACTGGTCGATCCGGCCCACCCCGGCAACGCGCTGTTCTACGAATTCCACACGAACGAATCCTCCGAGCCCGAGCGGGTGTTGTTTCATGCCCTGGGGGCGTGGCGCATCGCGCGGGGTTTTCACGACTTGCTCTGGAACCCGGCCTTCACGGTGCCGGCCTCGCAACTGTTGGGCGGGGCCGTGCGGTTCTGGCACGACCAGTTGTTCTGCAAACCGGCCCGGCATGGGGGCGTCGTCGCCTGGCACCAGGACTACTCCTATTGGACACGCACCCAACCGATGGCCCATCTTACTTGCTGGATCGGTCTGGACGACTCGCGCCGCGACAACGGTTGTCTGCAATACGTGCCGGGGAGCCACCGCTGGAGCCTGCTGCCGAAGCCGATTCTGGCCGGCAACATGGACTCGCTGCGCGAAGCGCTCACGCCCGAGCAGTTGAACGAGTTCCAGCCGGTTTCGATCGAGCTGGAGCGGGGCGAATGTGCGTTCCATCACCCGCTGATGCTGCACGGTTCGCAGGCGAATTCGACCGATCGTCCGCGCCGGGCGACGGTGGTCAACGTGTTTCGCGACGGGGTCTGTTCGGCCGCCAACGACCCGCTGCTCAAAGGCGTGCCGGCGATAGACGTGGGCCAGCCGATGCAGGGGCAGTTCTTCCCGCTGTTACACGATCCGCTTTAGCACGATCCACCAGCGAGATCGATCGCGAGTTGACGGCGACTTGATGGCGAGCTGATCTGTGGGTTCGCGAGCGAGCAGTTGTTACATCGCGGTAACAATAGGTCTGCTTCGCAAAGCTCTTGCGACGAGCTTCGCAATTCAATAAGGCGGCGAGGCAACACAGATCGAAGCACCGCGGTACGGAATTGGCCGCCGATCCATATCGCGGCGAGCGGGGGGGATCGCAACCGCATGAGCGACGCGAAGTTGCTTGCCTAACCTAACAAATCGCAGTTCGCGATCCCCCGCCGAAACTTAAGTCCCCAAGTCTCAGTAGAACCGCAAGAATAACTATTGGGTTGACTGGCGAACCAATGCATAGCCGCAGCGCGTCTTTAATCAGAGCGAAGTCGGTTTTGGATGAGAGTGGTGGGGTTTTGGCAGGATAGGCAATTTGATATCGCACTTTCACTGATCCGAATCTTTTACCAATTGGCTCGCTAGCACCGCATTCAAGAAAATCCGGGGTAGAATTCGTTGGCTTTTTCCCGGCCGTCTGGGAATAATTGCGTGGTCTGGGAGTCCGGCATTCGACGTGTGTATTCTAGGCGGGCGGCCAAATACCCCACCTTGCCGCCGCGGCACGCGCTCAATGCAATCCAGTTCGGGCCGTACAAGCCTGCGCTGGCCCAACCAAGTAGCCGATCTCGGGATTGTTCGGCTGGGACGTTCGACGATGGGCATCACGCGGAGGTGGTTGGTCCCAATTTTTGGACGGACCGACCGCACGGGGCAATCCTCTCTTGACCCAATCCAGGAGCGATAGCGTTGTTTGACTTGCTCGATGAATTAGAAGAAGACCGTGGGCCGGTTGCCGAAGACCCGACCGATGAGTTGGAGAAGGTGGCCGAGGAAGTTGACGAGCTCGACGACGTCGATGCCATCGCCGACTCCGACAGCGAACCCGTCGAAGAGGTGGAAGCCTCGAGCGACGAAGAGTTGTTGGTCGTCGAGTCGGACGGCGAGTCGTGGTCGGACGATCCCGTGCGGATGTATCTCACCCAGATGGGCGAGATCCCACTGCTCACGCGCCAGCAAGAAATCAGCCTGGCCAAAGAGATCGAGATCACCCGCCGGCACTTCCGCCGCCGGTTGCTGGAGTGCGACTACGTGATCCGCGGCGCCGTCAAGGTGCTGCGCCGCGTCCACTCGGGCGAGCTCCCCTTCGATCGCACGGTGCAGGTCTCGGTTACCGACCGCCTCGAAAAAGACCAGATCATGGGGCGCTTGCCCCATAACTTGCACACGCTCGATACGCTGCTGAAGCGCAATCGCCGCGACTACAACGTGGCCACCAGCAAGCGCTATCGCATGAGCGATCGCCGCGCGGCCTGGCTCCGGCTCGGCCGGCGCCGCCTGCGGGCCGTGCAACTCGTCGAAGAGTTGGGCCTCCGCACCCAGCGCATCGAGACGATGATCAAAACGCTCGAAGACTTCAGCCACCGCGTCGACGAGCTCAAAGCCCAGATGAATGCCATGAAGGGCAACCGGGCCCAGGCCGCCACCCGCGAAGGACGCATGAAAGAGTTCCGCAGCATCCTGCGGGCCTGTCAGGAAACTCCCACCAGCTTGCGCAACCGCGTGCAAGAGCTGAAAGTCGTTTACGCGCAGTACCAGAAGTCGAAACGCGGCCTCTCCGAGGGGAACCTTCGGCTCGTCGTCTCGATCGCCAAGAAGTATCGGAATCGCGGCCTGAGCTTCCTCGACCTCATTCAAGAGGGGAATGCCGGCCTGATGCGGGCGGTCGACAAGTTCGAGTACCGCCGCGGCTTCAAGTTCTGTACTTACGCCACGTGGTGGATTCGCCAGGCGATCACCCGGGCGGTCGCCGACCAGAGCCGCACCATCCGCATTCCGGTGCACATGGTCGAGACGATGTCGAAGGTGCGCAACATCTCGCGCAAGCTGCTGCAAGAACTCGGCCGCGAGCCGACGATCGAAGAAACCGCACGCGCCAGCGGCACCGCGCTCGAAGAAACCCGCCGCGTGCTGGCGATGAGCCGGTACCCGATCAGCCTTGATCGCCCGGTCGGTAACAGCGAAGACAGCCACTTCGGCGATTTGCTCCCCGACTCGGCCGCCGAAAGCCCGGCCAACGGCGCCGCGCAGGAAATGCTTCGCGGCCGCATCAACAAGGTCCTCAAAACCCTCAGTTATCGCGAGCGCGAGATCATCAAGCTCCGTTACGGCTTAGGGGACGGCTACAGCTACACCCTGGAAGAAGTCGGGCACATCTTCAAGGTCACCCGCGAGCGTATCCGCCAGATCGAGGCCAAGGCGGTTCGCAAGCTGCAGCAACCGAGCCGCGCCCAAGAGCTGTCGGGCTTTTTGGACTAACGGTGGCTGGGGTCTGTCACCCCGGTGTTTGATGAAACGAACCAACCCAGGCGTCGGCCCCGCGGCCGACGCCTTTTTTCTTGCGCCAGCGATTGGACATGGGTGCCCAGCGATTCGTTGTCCTCCAAAAACGCAAACATGTTCGGTTTTGCGTCCCAGAATAAGTCGTGTTTAACAAAACACTTAAGTGTCGTCAGCGCAGTTTTGGGACGCATCGGACGCAAATTCCCGGAACACCTAGTAGTGGCTAGTGGGCAGTGGATATTGGTCAGGCTCGATGTCACCCGATCACCAGCCACTGACCTCTGACCACTACCCCCACCCGGACGCAAAACCGAGCTGCGTTTGGGTTGGCGCAAACCGAATCAGGAAGCGTACTTCGAGCGACCTGTCAAAAAACACCCGGACGCACCCGGACGATCACCCGGACGCAAAACTTCGCGCGGCCCGCTCGCCCCAAGTTGTGCCGTCAATTCGAGTTCGGGTGCAATAGGAAGACACCCGGACGCACCCGGACGCAAATTCCCGGAACACTTTATTGAGGAGGGGGGGCTTCCTTGCTGGACCATCTCCCCGCTTGATCTCGAGCTAGCACCGGTGGAATGCAGAGGCCACCGTTTCCCCGACGAGATTGTCCGGGTCCAGTTGTGCGGGCTGTAGCGGTGGTGTCGCCGGCGACCGGCACATTACGGCCGCATGACCCGATCCACCGATACGACGCCTAGAGACCGAACGACCGCGAAGTTGGGAGTATCGGGAATCGCCGCCAAGACGCGATTGGCCGGCACAACCGCGCAATCGCTCAAACCCGCTGCGGTGGGTTGTCGGCAAGCGGTTCTTCGGATTCCGCCAGCGCGAACGGTCGCGTCGTGCGGCAATCGTTGCGCGTCGCGTCCTGCGAACAACATCAACCGGAGTGCATGCCATGCGGGCTACCAGAATCGTTCACTTGCTCGTCGTCGCGCTGGCGATTTTCGGGACGGGTTGCTGCGCGGCCCGGCGCTGCCGCCGCTGCTGTGCACCGCACCGCTGTACCACCTGCTGCCAATCGTCTTGCTGCCACGCGTCCGATTGCTGCGGCACGACGACCGTCGGCGAGTTGGGTGCTCCGGTGAATCCGCCGCCGGCCGATACCGACGACCCGCCCCCAGACTTCGACGCGCCACCGAGCGCCGACGAGGACTTGCCGGCCGCGGATGACGACGTTTCGGCGGCCGACTTCGAGGCCATGCCGAGCGACGATGAGAGCCCGGCGGCCGACGTCGAGGATTGGCCCCCGCCACGTGCTCGCGACTAACGCGGCAGCGAATCGACGGTGCCGCGACTAAGCGGGCGGCTGCGGCAGGGGCTTACGCAATCGGCTAGCTATTTGCCGGCGGCCAACGCGGCGTCGGCGGTGAAGTCCAACAGCACTTCGTCGCCAGCGGTGAAACCGACGGTTCGCTCCAGTGAGTGCAACTGGCCGTCGCGCTCGACTTCGGCTACGAAGTGGTATTCGTACAACTGCTTCGCCGCCAAATGGTCGATCACGACGTCGCGCTGGAGCGGTTCAGACGCCACGGGCTGCCCTTCGACGGTCAGGCGGGCGCCAGGAGGCAATCGCAAGTGGAAGCGCGCCGAGCCTGTCGGCAGCGTGTGGCCATCGAGCGCAGATGCGGTGTCATCACGATCGGGCGCCGCATCGTCGTGCTTGTCAGCGTCGTCCGCTTGTCGTAGGTCATCGGGCTGCGCCAAATCGCTGGGAAACGCCGAGTCGCTCGGAAACGATGTATCATCTGACGGCGTTGGTTCGTCCGGGAGCGCAGTGTCGCTGGACTGCGGCGCTGCGTTGGCAAACGCAGCGTCGTCCGTTTGACCTGCGGCGTCGGATTGTCGCGCTGCGTGCGTGCCAGCGGGCGTCGTTATGTCGGCTGCCGCAGTCGGGCTCTGCACGCCTGCCGGCGGAGACGTCTTCGGTTGCTCGTAGACGCGCGTGATCCACAGCCGCACCTTGCCGGCTTGCGGCACGTCACCGGTTACCAGCACGCCGACTTGCGCAACTTCGAGCGGCACCAGGCAGTCGACCTCGAACCAGGCACTGTGCGCGGCACTGAAGTAGACGCCGGCGCACTGTCGGAGCGCTACGGGTTTGGCGCGCAAGGTGAGTGGCGGCGCAGCCTCCTCATTGGCAGCCGCGGCTTTGGATTTCGCACAATTGACGCACGGAGCGCTGGCGCCAGCAGCCGGCACCGATAACCCCGGGAACAACGTGGTCGTACAGAGAATCGCACGAATGATAGTGAGTCGCATTTGCCCCTCGCAGCAAGACGATCGTCGGACGTTGCTCAGCGCATCGATCGAAATCTCCGCATCGCCGCGCGACACTGGGAGACGCCGTGCGACACCGGGAGACTCTGTGTGCTGATTCCCAACCGGGAATCCGAGCAACTCTAGCTCACGAAGCTGGCGGGCGGCGCAACTCGGCCAGCCCGCACAACCGTACCAGGCGAGGAGCTGCGTCGGGAGCGAAAAACACGGCAAAACGGCCTGGAAACCAGGAAAAGGCGTGCGGGCCGCGCAAGCGGACACCGCACGCCCTGGGAACGCACACTTGAAACGACGACCGCTACGGCGGTGCGTACGCAAACCGTCGACGCGGTTGCAGACTCGCCAAAGCTACGCGCCGGGCGATCCCGACGACTCGCCACCTGCGGGCGGGCCCAGCTTCGGGCTAGCAAACACGTCGGAGATCCAGAGCTTCACCTTGTGAATGCAAGCTGGGATCTTCACTTCGACCAATGCGCCGACATGAGCGCAGTCGATGGGCACCAGTGCGTCGGCTTCGTACCATGCACCGGTCTTGGCATCGAAGTAGCTGCCACGGCACTGCTTCACCGCGTAGCAACCAACAACGACGAGGTAACGATCACCCGACGCGGCATGAGACGAGGCCGAATGGCTGCTCGCCGGGACATAGCAACTCGATCCCGAGCTACTCCTCCGTGCCCTGCGTGCCCCGAACGCGTCCGTGCCTTGGCTGACGACTGCGATTGCCAGCGCGCCACAGAGAAGAACCTTCCTCCAACTCATCCTTGGACTCCTTCACTCGCTGCCACCGCTTCTGCCCGGTAGGCGACCATGCCCAGATTATCGAGTGACTACCCCTAGCCCCTCGCCCGTTAAAGCGGCGACGGGTGTTGTTGTTATCATTTTGTACCTGCGAAGTCAACGAAATCTTTGTGAATTCTTCGGACGCAAGAATCGCACGCGTTACGCAATTCGATTGCCGGCGCGCGTGACGTTGCGCTCGACGCGCATTGAAGTACGTTCACGATCGCACTGGGCAGCGTCGCGATTTTGCAATGTCGTGGCGCGCACCGCGAATTGATTCTCGACGCATGACTTTGCCAAGCGGCAATTCCGTTCGCAATAGACGATCAATGGCTTGAGTCGATTCGCGGCACGGCGGGCCAGTTTGGCAGTGCAATGTCGCGCTGGCCCCGCCATAGAGCGAGTGGCCGCTGGCCGCGCTTCGCGCGGGACTTTTTATGCGCCAGTGTTAGAATGATGTGGATGCGATGGCTGCCCCCACGCCGCTCGTTTCAATAGTTCGAAATGTTGATTCCGTTCTTGGCATTCTGGGTTTTGCTGTTTTTGGGCCGCGAAGAACTGCAGTTCAAGGGCGTTGTGATCGCGATCGTAACCTGGCTATTGCTGCTGATCGGTGTTGTCGCGTCTGGAATCTCGCCGTATTGGTTTGTTTCTGCGCAGGCGGTGGTGGATATCGTTCTAGTGCTCATGGTATTTGGCGGAGATATCAAGATTCGTTAGGAACCGCGGACGCCCAGTATGCCTCGGGGCAACGAAACGAGTACTTCCAGCGGTATTATCCCCGTTTGCCACCGGTGTTGGCGTTTTTCCCCCTAGCGCGGTACGATCGATCCCGATCCGTCTGGCGATGCGGCCTCGCCGTTCGCCCACCGTATCCGTTAGCGCAGCCGACACGTTATGCTCCGCATCCTCGGTTCCAATCGCCGCTTGTGTCACGGAATGTCGCGACGCGACTTTCTGTACGTCGGCGGATTGGGCGCGGCCGGTTTGCAACTCACCGATCTATTGCGTGGTCAGGCCGCGGCTCAGGAGCTTGCCGACCCAAGCGCGCCGGCGCCGCGCTCGTTCGGCCGCGCCAAGTCGATCATCCTGCTGCACCTGTACGGCTCGCCGAGCCAGTTGGAATGGGCCGATCCCAAGCCGGATGCTCCGGTCGAAATTCGCGGTGAGCTTGGCTGGATCCCCTCGACGCTCCCCGGCTGCGACGTCTGCGAGTTGCTGCCGAACATGGCCAAGGTGATGGATCGGACCACGGTCATTCGTTCGATGACCCATCCCTATCCGATTCATGGCGTCGCTTACGCCCTGACCGGCACGCCGACGATCGACGTGGCGATGGAGCTGGCGCCGCACGATCCGCGCCATTGGCCTTACTTTGCCTCGGTAGTGGAATACGTCGATGCCATGCGAGCCCAGGCCGAAGGGCGCCCGCCCGCCGCGCTCACGACCGGAGTGCCGCCGAACATCGCGCTGCCGTTTGCGTTCAGCAGCCACCGCGTTGGTGAGGTTCCGCGCGCGGGTCCTTATGCCGCGTTCTTGGGTTCGCGTTGGAACCCGGTCTGGACCGACTACGTGGGACAGGCCAACAAATCGATCGACAAGACGCTCGCCGAAAAGCGGTTCACCGATCCCGATCCGTATCTGGGTTTGGCGCCCGACAGTTACTTCGTGATGCCCTCGGCGACCGCGCCGCAGCCGGGCGTCACGCTCGACCGGATGAATCGCCGCCGCTCGCTGTTGGAGCAGTTCGACACGGCCCGCGGTCAGCTCGACAAGTCGTACGCGGCCCGGCAATTCGACCAGCAGCAGGAGACCGCTTTCGCGCTGTTGGCGTCTGATCGATTGCGCGGCGCACTCGACTTGCGGCACGAGCCGACCGAGACCCGCGACTTGTACGGCTCCACACTCTTCGGCCAGGGTTGCCTGGCGGCGCGGCGATTGGTCGAAGCGGGCAGCCGGGTGGTGAGCGTATTCTGGGATGAATATGGCCTAGCCGGCGACGCCTGGGACACGCATTACGATCATTTCAAGCGCATGCGGCAAGCGCTCTGCCCCGGGCTCGACATGGCCTGGTACGGGCTGATCACCGACCTCGATCGCCGCGGCTTGTTGGACGACACGCTGGTTGTCTGCACGAGCGAGCATGGCCGCACTCCGAGGTTCAGCGGCACGGGGCGCGATCACTGGTCGCGGGTCTACACCTCGATGGTGGCTGGCGGCGGCACGGCGCGCGGTCGGGTGGTGGGCGCCAGCGATAAGATCGGCGGTGAAGTTGCCGATCGCCCTGTGAGCCCGAAAGATCTGCTGGCGACGATGTACCATTTGCTGGGGATCGATCACCGGCAAACGCTGCGCGACGCGCTCGAGCGGCCGCTGCCGCTGGTCGACGGCGAAGTGGTGCACGAGGTGCTGGCGTAGGCCAGCGACTGTGCTGTGACGCTCGGAGCAACTGGTCGCATTTTCAACCCCGTTTCACTTCGCGTCATGAAAAATGATGCCCAGCGTTATGCGCTCACCGCTCCGTAGCCGGCTGACGCCATGCCGCATGTTGACGCGGTGTACGCCGCGCGAGCCCTGCTTGGGGCGCTGCCGTACCGGAAAGATCACGGCCTGCCCTTGGGCGAGTGGAACGACTTCTGCCCGCGATTGCATTCGCGGTCGCTGTTCGGTGAGCACAAACTCGCCGCCGGTGAAGTCGCGCCCCGGCTCCGACAGTAACAAGGTCACTTGCAGCGGAAAGACCAGCTCGCCGTAAACGTCCTGATGCAGGCAGTTGAAGTCTCCGGTCTGGTAGCGCAACAGCAACGGAGTCGGTTTGTCTTGCCCCGCAGCGCGGCAGCGGTCGACAAACTCGGCGTGCGCGGCAGGGAATTCGCCGGCGATCCGCAACTCTCTTTGCCAGCGGTTGGCGATTTCGGCCAGCGGTGGATAGAGGGCCGTTCGTAGCGCCTCCACCACGGGCGGCAACGGATAACTTAAATATTTGTACTCGCCTCGGCCATAGCCGTGCCGGGCCATGACGATCTG
Organism: uncultured Planctomycetaceae bacterium; assembly: GCA_964495375.1. Classification (GTDB taxonomy): domain Bacteria; phylum Planctomycetota; class Planctomycetia; order Pirellulales; family JAEUIK01; genus JAIESQ01. The sequence continues at coordinate 39,609 of CAZBWM010000006.1, forward strand.
CTTGCGGAACCGTTCGTCGCGCGCGTAGTCGGCGCGTAGCGTGGCGCACTGCTCGGGCGAGAGCAGCGGGCCGGTGACCGCCGCGCCAAACTCATCCAACTCGTCCGCCAGGGCAGGCCAATCAAGCGCGGCGACCGATTGCGATGCGTCGCAGGAATGGGGCATCGCAACCTCGATGTCTTACCTTGGTTTCCGGTGGTTCGTGTTTCCGCGATTGATGGTTATGCACGCAGGCTCAATCGAAGTCAAAGCGGTTGCGCGGCAATAAACGTGGCAGGCCGACGGGATCTCGCGCGTCTGGGTTTGCGAGGTTCGTGTCGTTGCGCGACTGAGATTTCGTGTCGTTGCGCGACTGAGATTTCGTGTCGCTGCGCGACTGAGATTTCGTGTCGCTGCGCGACTGAGATATCGAGCGGCAGGGCCTCGCAACTGCCCAACATCGGAGCAAAACTAACCGCGCACGGCGCCGATGATGACCGCGGCGGCCTGGCCTTGCGGGGTCACGTTCCAATGGGCCGCGATGCTGCCGGCCAGAACATCATCGCCGCGCACTGCCGATACGGGGCAAGCCGGGTCGGGCGTGTCGTAGTTCAAGACGGGGAAGAGCCTTCCTTCACGCAACGCCAGTACGCTGGCCGCCAGTTCGACGATACCGCCGGCCGCGCCCAGGTTGCCGAAGTAGCTCTTGGCCGCGGTGACCGGTAGCTTCGCGGCCGCCGCACCGAAGACGTCGCCGATCGCGACCGCTTCGTCGATATCGGCGCGGCGCGTGCTCAAGCCGTGTGCGTGCAAGTGGCCCACCTCGGTAGGCTGCAGGCCGGCATCGCGCAAGGCTGCACGCATGGAGTTCGCCAGCGCCTTTGAACGATTGGCGATGTGATTGCGATCGGCCACGTAGCTGGCGCCGCTGCCGAGAATCTCGCCAAAGATTGTCGCGCCGCGCGCCTGGGCGTGGCCCAGTTCTTCGAGCACCAGGCAGCCGGCCCCTTCGCCGATCACCATGCCGGTGCGGTTGAGATCGAACGGGCGCGAGGCGCGCTCAGGTTCGACGCCCGGCTCGGCCGTCTCTTCTTGCACGAGGGCTTGCAGCGACTTCATCAGGTGGACGCGCGTGCCGGTAGCGCCGGCCAGCATCACGTCGGCGCTGCCACGCTGGATGGTGCGAGCGGCCTCGCCCACGGCCAGATTGCTCGAAGCTTCGCGCTGCGTGAGCGAATTATTGGGGCCGCGCAGGTCGTTAAAGATCGCGATGTGACAGGCGGGCATGTTCGGCAGGTATTTCAGCAGCCAGAGCGGGTTCATCTTGCCCATGCCGGTCCCGCCCCACTTCTCGAAGTGGAACTTGCGGGCGTCGTCGCCGCAGAGGTCCATGCCGTCGCTGAATTCGGCCGGCTCGCTGAGCATATAGTCGGCGCCGTAACAGACGCCGACGCGCTCGGGGTCGAACTTGCCGGCGGAAAGGCCCGCCTGGTGGATGGCTCGCATCGCCGCGGCGACCCCCATCTGGCACTCGCGGCACATCATTTTGAGGGCTTTGCGGACCGCCTTTTTCATCTCCCCTTCCAGCGGGCCGAAGTTCTCGATCGCGCCGGTGAACTCGGGGACTTCGGCGGCGCAGGCGGTCGGCAGGTGGGTCGGCGGGAAGGCGGCCAGGGGGCGCACACCGCTGCGACCGCCGGCCAACGAGGCCCACAAATCGGCCGACGTCATGCCGATCGGGCTGATGACCCCGAGCCCGGTGATCACGACTCGGCGGGCTTTTGGATCTGAGCTAATCATGCGTCCCTGAAAACTTGTGGAAAGCGTTCGGACGGGGAGTCGCCCCCCGTGCTAGCGAGCTAAGTCGCGCTGCCGCCACGGCTTGCCGACGCGGAAGCGATGCAGCGTCGATGGCTACGCCCACCCTATGCGTCGGAATATTGTGCTCGTCGGAATTGTAGTCGGCGGGCCGCCCCATCGTCGAGGTGAGTACGGTGGGGGCAGCACCTGATTCCCGTGTTGCCCCGGCGGCTCGGGCCGGGGATAACAACGGTGGCGAGATGGCAAGTACCGGTGGCTGAACGCGGAATTACCACCGTCCGTCTCCCCCAGCCTCATTGAGGCCTGCTGCAGCCGTCGAACCCACGACTGCGCCGAGCGTAACAACAAAGAGCGAGCCGACTTGCCCACGGCGGTTCGCCACCCGTTCACCTGCCCCTCTGGGAGCCCGCCGAGATGCGTTTATGGAAGATCGCCGTGCGCAGCATGCAGCAGCGGCTGTTGGCCTCGACGCTGACAGGGCTTTCGATGGCGCTGGGCGTGGCGCTGGTGATTACGGTGCTAGTGATCCTGGGAGTGATTCGCGACTCGTTCGGCCGCGGCGCCCAGGGCTACCACATGATCGTCGGCCCCAAGGGGGGCAAGCTGCAGTTGGTGCTCAACACGGTCTACCATCTCAGTCAGCCGATCGAGAACCTGCCTTGGTCGTACTACAAGAAGTTCAAGACGCCGGGCAAGGAGAACTTCGGCGACTACGTGGCCACGGCGATTCCGTTCTGCCTGGGGGATAACTACGAAGGCTACCGCGTCGTCGGCACCACGCGCGACATGTTCACGAAGCTCGAGTACGCGGCGGACAAGAAGTATGAGTTCGCCGAGGGGCGGAACTTTTTGCAGACCGGTTACTTCGAGGCGGTGATCGGCGCCGGGGTTGCCAAGCAAACCGGGCTGAAGCTCGGCGACAAGTTCATGCCGACCCACGGCGTCTCTGAGAACGAAGATGGCCACGTCCACCACGACGAGTTCAAAGTCGTCGGCATCCTCGCCCCCACGGGCACGCCGAACGATCGCGCGCTGTTCGTCAATATCGAGGGCTTTTATCTGCTCGAAGGGCATGCCAAGGGACCGGGCGTGCCGCACACCGAAGGCGAGACCGCCGCGCACGACGATCATGCGGGGCACGACCATGCGGGTCACGATCATCATCACCATGAGCCGCTGCCTGAAGATCAGCGCGAAGTGACGGCCATCCTGGTCGTGGTGAAGAACGACCTTTACGCGGCGAGCCTTTCGCAAAAAATCAACGAAGGGCTCGAGGCGCAATCGGTCGCCCCCACGCGTGAGATCCAATCGCTGATGGAGGAGATTGTGCGGCCCATCGAGTGGCTGCTGTTGTTTCTGACGTCGACGGTGGTTGTGGTGGCCGGCATCGGCATCCTGGTGAGCATCTACAATTCGATGAACGACCGGCAGCATGACATCGCCGTGATGCGGGCTTTGGGAGCGCGTCGCGGCACCGTGATGTCGATCGTGCTGTTGGAGTCGCTGCTGCTGGCTTTGGGGGGCGGGCTGGCCGGCGTGCTCTTGGGGCACGGACTGATCGGCGCGATCGATCCGATCATTGAAACGCGCACTGGCGTGAGTGTTGGTTTCTTGCAGTTTGAGAGGATTGAGCTAATTTTGATTCCGGGGCTGACCATCCTGGCGGCCCTGGTCGGGTTCTTGCCGTCGCTGGCTGCTTACCGCACCGACGTGGCAAAAGCCCTGACCGCCCGCCCTTAGAAGACAGCCTGCCGATCGATGCAGCCGGCCACGAAGAGGCCGGACAGAAACGCCTACCCTCCAGGGTCACAGACCCGACTACACAATACTGACCCCGTCTAAAGAATTGAGGACCATGCCATGCGGCTCACCTCTTATTTGAGTTCGCGGCGTTTGTGGAGCGTATCCGTCGGCGTCGCCATGATCGCCGGAATTGCGCTGCTCTCGCTCCCCGCGCTGTGGGCATGCCCGTTCTGTAGCGCCGTGTCGGTGACGATGGGGGAAGAGCTCAAGGGGGCAACGGCCGGCGTGGTCGTGAAGCTCAAGAAGCTGCCCGAGCCGCAGGCGGCCCCCGATCCGACGAAGCCGCCGGTGCTGGCCGACAGCCTGGCAAAGTTCGAGATCGTGCAAGTGCTCAAGGGGGGCGAAATCGAGATCGAAACGCCCACGGGGCTCGCGAAACTGTCCGACGTGCGCGAGATCGACGTCACTTACTTCGGGCAGGATGAAATTGGCCGCGCGTTTCTCATCATGGGAATTGACGCCCCGAAGATCGCCTGGAACACGCCGATCGGGCTGACCGAGCGGGCGGTCAAGTATGTCAGCAAGCTGCCCGAGTTGGCGGAGAGCGGCCCCGATCGTTTGGTCTACTTTCAGGAGTACCTCGAAGACCCGGAAGAGTTGATCGCCCGCGACTCGTACGACGAGTTCGCCAAGGCGCCGTTCAACGAGATCAAGGCGCTGAAGCCGCGGATGCACCACGACAAGCTGGTCGGTTGGATCAAGTCGCCCGAGGTGACGCCGAGCCGGCGGCGCTTGTACCTGACGATGCTGGGGGTCTGCGGCTCGGACGCCGATCTACCGATGCTCGAGGAGACGATCCGCTCTGACAATCGCGATATGAAGACCGCACTCGACGCGGTGATCGGCGCGTACTTGATGCTGCGGGGCGAGGCGGGCGTGCCGCTCATCGAGGAGCAGTTCCTCACGAATAAAGACGCCGACTACACCGATGTTTACGCGGCCATCACGGCCATCCGCATCATGGGGCAGGAAGAGACCGACATTCCGCGGGCGCGCCTCGTGGCGGCGCTGCGGCACATGCTCGATCGGCCTAAGTATGCCGACATGGTGATCGCCGATCTGGCCCGGTGGGAAGATTGGGATTCGATCGATCGGCTGGTGACGCTGTTCAAGGATGCCACGCCCGAGACGAACTGGGTGAGGGTGCCGGTAATCCATTTTCTCAAGGCCTGCCCGAAGCCTGAGGCGCAGCGCTACATCGACGAGCTGGCGAAGATCGATCCCGACGCCGTGAAGCGGGCAAGCAGCTACTTCCCGCTGTCGGCGCCGAAGGTTCCGCCGCCGACTGAAGATTCACCCGCTGCGGCGACCGCTGGTGAGGCCACGGCCGAAGGGTCGGGCGCTGCGGCCGGCAGCGACACTACGGGAAGTGGCGCGGCGCTTACGCCTTCAACGGGCGCAGGGGACGACACCGCGCTACCACCGCCACCGATCGCCGAGCCCGAAGACGGGCCTGCGAGTGTGCGGCGAACGGCGACTGCCGAATCGCAACAAGCGGACGAACATACCTCGAGCGCCGATGTCGCCGCCGCGATGGCCGCTGGCGCCGTGGATGAAGTTCCGGCCGCTGGGGCCGCATCGACCGGTAAGAACGACGAGTCGAAGAATGAAATTGCCGAGGGCGCACCGGCCGTGGCGAGCAAGTCGCCCGCCCGCGACGAGTTCGAGGAAGAGGAGCGGGCCGCGGCGCCGATCACGCCGCAACCACTGCCGGTGATCGCGCCGTGGAAGATGGTGGTCTTTCCACTGGGGGCGGCAGCCGTGCTGCTGGCGCTGTACGTGGTAATTCTCGGCCGGCGGCAGGGCCCGGTTCGGTCGTAACGTCACTCGAAACCCGCTGCGATCGCCTGCGTAGTATTGACGTATGAGTCTCGCCGCCCAAAGTCACGAATTTGACGACACGCTCGACGAGGTTGATTACCGCGCGCTCTCCGCGCCGGCGGTTGCCAGCCTGGTGGCAGGCGTGCTTTCGTGCACGGCGTTCCTCGGCTGGATGATGGGGGCGATTCCCCTGGTCGGCATTCTGCTGGGCGTGGCTGCCATTTGGCGCATCCGCCAGCAGCCCGAGAGCCTGACAGGCACCCGATTGGCCTGGACCGGCATCGCCTTATCAGTTTTGTTTTGGGCAAGCGGCGCCGGCTGGCTGACCTACGAGTACGCCCATGAGGTGCCCGAAGGGTACATGCGGATCACGTACGCCGAGCTGCAGCCCGAAGGTGGCGGCGCGTCGGACGCCGTCCCCACGTCGGCCAAACAGCTCGACGGCCAGCGTGTGTTCATTAAAGGCTACGCCTACCCCGGCAAACAGAGCAAAGGGATCCAGGAGTTCATTCTCTGCCGCGACAAAGGAACCTGCTGCTTCGGCGGGCCAAGCCCCAAGCTGACCGACATGGTGCAAATCCACCTGCAGAACGGGCTGAAGCTCGACCACTCGCTGCGCGTGCAGAAAGTCGCCGGCACCTTTCGCGTCGAAACCAGCACGGCCAGCGATGAACTTGGCCGCGTGCTCTATCACCTCGATGCGGATTATCTGAAATGACGCACGCTGCGGGTGAACAATTCATCGTGGCACGGGCTTCCAGCCCGTGTGCAGTTAGGGCATCAAGTCTCTGCTACGCTGCTTCGCGGAAAGGAAAGGCGACCCGAAAGGGGACGGGAGTCGTTTCCGGCTCCGAGCCTGGTGCCAAGCTTGCGTCGTTGCCCGGAAACGACTCCCGTCCCCCTGGGCTGGTGGCTGCCTTGCTGGCCGCGCTGCTGATTGTCACCGGGTGCGATCACGCTACTAGCGATCCGGCGTCGAGTACCGCGATCACAACACCGGCCGAGCAGCCCGCGGCGCAAGTCACTCCAGCGCCAGCCGAGAAGCTGTCTGAACCGGCCACTGCCGCGGCAACGCCTGCGACATCGCCAGCGCCGGCAGCAGAACCCGCGCCCGCGGTCACTGCCGTCACGGCCCGGCCGGCCGCCCCTGGCAAGCCGCGCGAATTGACGTTCGACAACATCAAGTTCGGCATCGAGAAAGACCAGCCCTTCTTTCGTGAGATGCTCACGCCTGAGATCGAAAAACTGTTCGGGCAGAAGATCCGCATTCGTGGGTTCATCTATCCGACGTTCCAGCAGACCGGCATCAAGACGTTCGTGCTGGTGCGCGACAATCAGGAGTGCTGCTTCGGCCCCGGTGCGGCGTTGTTCGATTGCATCGTCGTCGACATGAAGCCGGGCAAAACGACCGACTACTCGATTCGGCCGGTGACCGTCGAAGGGACCTTCGGTTTTAGCGAGCTCAAGGACCCCGAGGGCATCCACCGCGCGATCTTCCATCTCGACGGTGAGAGCGTGCGATGAGGGCCGGAACAATCCTGCAGTGGGTGTGGAATCGTTTTACGCGCCGAGCTGGGGAGTGGATTGTCTGGCCTTGGGTGCCACTGCTAGCTCGCCTAGCAGTGCCTGAGGGAGCTTCGCACTTCTGGACAAGCCAGCAGTGGCACCCGCGTGCGTGGCGTCGCGCTTCGGTTTTTCTTTCCATCGCGATTGCCGCTAGCGCGCTTTTCGCATCTACGGCACTCGCTTGCCCCTTCTGCACTCCGCTAGGGGCGCCATTGGCCGAGCGACGCGAGGGGGCCGCGGTCGCCGGGCTGGCCGAGCTGGTGTCAATTGCCGACTCGCCGCAAGACGCAGGCGGCAAAATCGCACGCCTGAAACTGCGCCACCTGGCCAAAGGCGCCGCGCCGTTCGCCATCGACAGCGTGCTCGAACTTTCGGCCACGCAACTGGCGATTGCCCGCGACGCCAAGCCGGGCTCGCTCTGGCTGTTGTTGGGGACGGATCCGAGTGATGCCCAGGCCGACGCGCCGCGCGCAGGCGATTTGTCCGCCGCGACCGCCTCGCTCGAGTGGTCGGCCGAAGCCGCAAACGAAACGGTCTATGGCTACTTCGTCCGCGCGCCGGGCTTGCGCACGCCGGCCGCCGAGCGGTTGCGCTACTTTGCCCGCTACCTCGAACATGCCGAGCCGCTCGTGGCCGGGGACGTCTACAACGAGTTTGGCCTGGCGCCGCTGGGCGTGGTGGCGGACGTGGCCGACGATTTGCCGATGGCCAAAATGCGCGGCTGGCTGGTCGACCCCGGGGTGCCGGGCGGGCGCAAGGGCTTTTATGGCGTGGCGCTGGGGCTGGCGCGCGACATCGAACAGCGCACAGCCAATCGCGCGCTGTTGGAAGCGCTGGTCGATCAAGCGGTCGCGGGGGACGCCGGCGCCGCGCCGCTGCCGGGAAGCGACTTTCGCGCCGGTTTCGACGGCGTGCTCGGCGGCCTGTTATTGATCGCGAAAATCGACGGGCTCGGCCGCATCGAATCGCAGTTACTTGCCAATCCCAAGGCCGCCGAGGGGGACGTGCGACATGCCGTGGCGGCGCTCCGCTTCGCGCACGAGTTCGTGCCGTCGATCCCGCGCGACCGGCTGGCGGCTGCCCTGGTGCGGGTGCTGCCGCGGCCCGGTTTTGCGGCGACGGCGATTGTTGACCTGGCCCGCTGGCAGGCCTGGGAGTGCATGGACGACGTATTCCGCTGTTACCGGCCGCTGCGAGACACCAGAGGGGATGCCGGCGCCGCGGCGGTTCGGCGGGCCGTGGTGGGATATCTGCAGAATGCCCCGCCGCGTATCGGGATGCCGGGCTTGAGTGCCTTGAAATCGAACGACCCCCAGGGGTTTTCAGCCGCCCATCAGGAGCTTGGCGCGGGAGCCGGCGGGACGCTACCCGGGGCCGGCTTAAGCCCTGCGGCTGACTAGGGCTGATCGACGTCGCAGGTCAGGTGAAAAGAAATTTTGCGGTATTTTTCTCTTGCATCCGGCGGCTCTCCGGTTAGGCTGAAACGAGTCTGCGGTTCGTAGCCGGGCCGCGGCGTTTGTTCAAACCTCTTTTGAAAGTGCTAGTGGCGATCGGGTAAGAGCCTTCTGGATGCGGCCGGTGGCGCGACTGCGCTCCCCTTTTGGCCGTGGCTCTCGCCAGTTTTCGCTCTTTTGGGCCACTAGCAGCCACAGTGTCTCGCTCACGCGTGTTCGTTTTCGCGCGGCGCGATCTGCCCTGCTGAACCGGTGGCCCGCCTGGTTGCCGCCAGGCGTCGTTCACGAGCGAAGCTAATCGTCAGCGAGAACCGGAAGGTGCGCTTGCGCCGGGACCACGGCTGGGCAAACTCTGCCAACCGCCGGACCCGACCACACTCGATCGCGAACCAATCGAATTTCCGGAGATCACCTGTGCCGCTCAACTTCCGCGGATTGAACCCCGTCGCCCGAGGAACCACGATGTCGCGATTGTTTCGTTTTGCACTCCCGTTGGTGGTTGGATTGCTCCTGCCGGTAGCTGCCGCGCGGGCCACGGTGGTCGAGATGTCGACGCCGCTGGGCAGTTTCCGAATCCAGATGCTGGACGCCGTCGCGCCGAACACGGTCGCGAATTTTCTGCAGTACGTGAATTCGGGGCTGTACCAGGACGTGCTGATCCATCGCGCCGCTGGTATCGACGATGGCCAGGGTGGATTGATTCCATTCGTGCTGCAAGGGGGCGGATACATCGCGCCGCCTGAGGGCGACGTGCAAGTCGGGGCCGTCCCGATTTTGCACGACCAGCCCTGGAACAACCCGGTGCTGAAGAACGAATTCACGGGAACGAAGAACGTTCGCGGCACGATCGCCATGGCCTTGGCGGGCAGCGATATCAACAGCGGCACGAATCAATGGTTCATCAACCTGAACGACAACAGTTCCTTGCTCGATCCGCAGAAATTCACGGTTTTTGGCACGGTAATCGGCAATGGCATGGATGTCGTCGATGCCCTGTCGAACCTGCAGACTTATGGCTTCGGTCAACCATTCAATGAGTTGCCGTTGCTGCCGAGTTATACCGAGGAAGAGTACTTCAGCCAAACCGACTTCCTGCCGAAGGCTGAAGATTGGGTGACCTTCTCAGCGCACGTGGTGCCCGAGCCGGCGAGCATCGCAATGGCGCTCGGTGGCGCGGTGCTGATAGGCGGCGCGGTGTGGCGGCGGAAGCGCCGCAGACAGATGAGCTAACCGACGTCGCCCAACTCAAGCACCCGACCGTAGCGCACCAGCATCTGCCGGCGCAGGCGGGCATGCTCGGGGCGCGACAGGCCGGGGTCGCTCGCTACCAGTTCGAGCGCGTCGCGACGGGCTTCGTCCAGCAAGGGGGCGTCGCGCAGCAGGTCGGCGATCCGCAGCGGCGGCAGCCCATGCTGGCGGGTGCCAAACAGATCGCCCGGCCCGCGAATTTCCATGTCGACTTCAGCCAGCTTGAAGCCATCGGTCGTACCGACAAAGGCTTCGAGCCGCTTGCGGGATTCCTCGGTCTGGGCGTCGGCGAACACGCAGCAGTAGCCGGCGAATTTACCCCGCGTGACCCGCCCGCGCAGCTGGTGGAGCTGCGACAACCCGAACCGCTCTCCTCCTTCGATCGTCATCAGCGTGGCGTTGGGGACGTCAACGCCGACCTCGACGACCGTGGTGCTGACCAGCACTTGCAGGCGCCCCGCGCGAAAGTCTTCCATCGCGCGTTCTTTCTCGGTGGTGCTCATCCGACCATGGATCAGGCCGACGCGGAACTCGGCCAACTCGCCATTGGTCAGCGATTCATACGCTTGCTCGACGCTGGTGACGGCGACCTCGTCCGATTCTTCGACGAGCGGCGTGACGACGTAGGCTTGCCGTCCCGCGCGGAGCTTCTTGCGCAAAAAGTCCCACCATTTTTCGCGCTGCTCGGGCGTGGCCAGGTAGGTGTGCACGGGCTGCCGGCCCGGCGGTGTGTCGCGAATGGTCGATAGATCGAGATCGCCGAATAAAGTCATCGTGATCGAGCGAGGGATCGGCGTGGCGGTCATCACCAGGTAGTGCGGGTCGAGCCCTTTTTGCTTGAGCGTGGCCCGCTGGCGGACGCCGAACTTGTGCTGCTCGTCAATCACGACCAGCCCGAGCCGGCGAAAGTGCAACTCGGCCTGGACGATGGCCTGGGTGCCGATGATGAGATCGATTTCGCCGGCGGCAACCTGGATTTCCAATCGCTGCCGATCACCGGCCGAAATGCCACCCACCAACAGCGCTCGCCGCACCTGGCTGCCGGCCAGCAGCCGCTCGAGCGTGGCCGCGTGCTGCCGGGCGAGCACTTCGGTGGGGGCCATCAGCACGGCCTGGTGCCCCTGGGCGACGGCCAGCAGCATGGCGTAGAGCGCGACGACGGTCTTGCCGCAGCCAACCTCCCCTTGCAGCAGGCGGTTCATCGGATAGGCGTGATTCATGTCGGCGGCGATTTCGCGCACGGCCGCTTCCTGCCCTGGCGTCAGCTCGTAGGGGATCAAGCGGCGGATGCGGGCATCGATCTTAGCCGTGCATTCCAGCGGCGGCGCGTGGGCCCGCTGACGCTGCTGATGCCGGCGAACCGAAAGCCCCAACTGCAGGACGAACAGTTCTTGATAGACCAGCCGCCGGCGCGCAGCGGCCAGGCGATCGCGATCGGCCGGAAAGTGAATCTGCTGCAGGGCCTCGCGCACGGGCACGAGCTGATGCGCCGCGAGGTAGTCGGGCGGGAACGCCTCTTCGATCGTCGACAGCCCCAGCTCGAGCGCTTCGGCCGTCGCGCGGCGCACGTGAAACTGGCTCAGCCCCTCGGTCAGCGAGTAGATCGGCAGCACGCTGCCGGTGACCGCTTCGTCGCTCTCGGGATCGAGCCAGGTGACGCGGGGGTGGCTCATTTGCCACATCAGCCCGCGCATGTCGGCGCGCCCCGAGACCAATACGCGCTGGCCGACGGTGAAGCGATCGCGCATGAAGGGTTGATTGAACCACATGGCGCGCAGCGAGCCTTGCCCATCGGTTAGCAGCACGCCGAGAATCGACTTTCGGCCGGAGGTTTTGCGGAGCTCGATCTCGGCGACCGTGGCCACGACGCTGACGTTCTCGCCATCTTTGAGGTCGCCGATCGTGCGGACCTCGGAGAGGTCGTGGTAGTCACGCGGGAAGTAGAACACCAGATCGAGGACGTTCCGCAGTTCCAGCCGCTCGAACAGCTCGACGCGGCGGGGCCCCACGGTGCGCAGCCGCACCAGCGGGGTGGCTAACACTTCGAGACTGGGCTTGTCTTGCACGTCGGACATGGCAGAGGGAATTGTACCGCGACGAGGGGGACGGAGGTGCAGCGTAAGTTCAGGGGTTGCAACCCCTGGGCTTGAAGGAGTTAAGTTGTCCCGATTTCGCGTCCAGGGCGCAAGTTATCCCCTTGTAGCCGACGCCCCGGCAGCCGAGTAGGATAGTCTGCCAACAGGGGCAAATGCGGGGGCGGCGCACCGGGCAGGTAGATTCCACGGCATGCCTGTTTGCCGACGGTTGTTTCTTGATCGACTACCCCGTCGTCGCCGGCGGGTTTCCACGAAAACCATCGACGAGGAGTGATTCGAATGAAGCGCACCAATTCCTTGCTGGCGGTCGCGATTGCGGTCGTGGCGCTGATCCCCATGGCCCAGGCCAAGGATTCAGCAAAGCCGGACGCTACCAAATCGCCCGATGTGCTCAAGGTCACCGCCCAAACGGTCAAACTCGCCGAAGGGCTGGTGCGCGGGCTGGTCGTCGGCGAGCAAGACGAAGTACACGTCTATCGCGGCATTCCGTTCGCCGCACCCCCCGTGGGCGACCTGCGTTGGCGGGCGCCACAACCGCCGGCCAGTTGGACTGGGGTGCGCGAGTGCTTTGAGTTTGGCGCCGCGGCTCCGCAGAAGCCGAGCCCGATGCTGGCCACGTTCCCCGGCATGAAGCTCGACGCGCCGACGAATGAAGACTGCCTGTATCTGAATGTCTGGACGCCGGCCAAGCGCGACGACAAGCCGCTGCCGGTGATGGTCTGGATTCACGGTGGCGGTTACGTGATGGGAGCCGCCTCGCAGCGACTGTACGACGCCACCGACTTGGCCAGGCGCGGCGTGATCGTGGTCGGCATCAATTATCGGCTGGGGGCGCTCGGCTTTTTGGCGCATCCCGAACTGACCGCCGAGTCGGAATTTAAGTCGTCGGGCAACTACGGCCTTTTGGATCAGATCGAAGCGCTCCGCTGGGTGCAGCGCAACATCGCGGCCTTTGGCGGCGATCCCCAGCGGGTGACGATCTTCGGCGAGTCGGCCGGTGGTGGCAGCGTCTTCTCACTATTGGTTTCGCCGTTGTCGAAGGGCTTGTTCCAGCGGGCGATCGCCGAGAGCGGCCCAACGCTGAATTTCGTGCATCTCAACAAGTCGCACTACGGTTTCAAGTCGGCCGAAGAACTGGGGCTGGAGTTCGGCAAGGCGGTCGGCGCGCCCGAAGGGACCGGCCAGGTAGCGGCCATGCGGAAGATGTCGGCCGACGACTTGATCAACGGCACCCCCGGCATGGAGGAGCAGCGCGACTTCACGATTCGGGGAAACCTGCTGCGGATGGCTCCGGTCGTCGACGGCTGGGTGATTCCCGATGACCCGATGACCATTCTGGCCGAAGGTCGCGAGCACGACGTCCCGCTGATCGTGGGAGCCAATCGCGACGAGGGGACGATGTTCACCATGATGGCCAAACTGCCGCGCAGTCTCGACGAACTGAAAGCGAAGTTCACCGAGAACCTGGGGGACACGCACGCCGCCGCGATTGGCGAGCTCTATCCCGCGACGAGCTTGCCGCAGGTCCGCAAGGCGGTCACCGACTTCATCGGCGACTTCATCTTTGTCGCGCCGGCGCGGTTTGTCGCGCGACACGCTAGTGCCGACCAGGCGCCGGTCTACTTGTATCACTTCGCCCACCCGCCGGCCGGTGGCTCGGGCAAGATGCTCGGCGCGCACCACGCTGCCGAAGTGCCGTACGTGCTCGACAACATCGAGCTCGGTGGGGCCGACGCGCCGGAAGTCGACCGCCAACTGCGCGATGCCCTGGTCGGCTACTGGATTCAATTTGCCACGACCGGTAACCCCAACCGCGACGGACTGGTCGAGTGGCCCGCCTACAACAGCGGCTCCGATCAGTCGCTGCTGGTCGAAGAAAAGGTCAGCGTGACCGACGGGCTACGCAAGCAAAAGCTCGACGCCATCGACGCCTTCATGGAGACCTGGCGCCGCGAGAGCGGGGTGGTGAAGCAGTGAAACGAAAGCTGCTGGTGCCGATCGTGTGCCACGGGCTCCGCCCGTGCTGGTGTGCCGTGCGACTTGTGGGCCTGCCGATCGTGGTTTTGATCGCGGCGAGTGCAGGCGTCGTTGTTGCTGACGAGGCCGAGCAGCCGGCGGTCGCGCCGGCCCATTTCCATCACGTGCTGCTGAACGTCACCGACCCGGGCAAGTCGGTGCGTTACTACCGGCGCGTGTTCGGGGCGGTGCCGGTCAAGTTTCGTGGTGGGGCCGAAGCGCTGTTCACCGAACGCTCCTTCCTGCTTTTGAACAAGGTGGAGTCGCCGCCGAACCCTGCCCTTAACACGGGCGTGTGGCACATCGGCTGGGGAGGCGTCGACATCCAGGGCGAATACCAGTGGTGGAAGAATCACGACGTGGAGTTTCACACCACGCCGCAACCGCTGCCGGGACGCGACAACTTCTACATGTACTTGTACGGGCCCGACAAGGAGTTGATCGAGATCAACACGATGGGGCACCATCGGTTCGCGCACGTCCATTTCTTTTGCACCGACGTGAACGAGACGGTCGCCTGGTACGTGAAGCACCTGGGGATCAAAGCACGGGCGATCTCGGTGCCGCGCCCCAAGGGAGACCCCAACACGTTGGGTGGCATCTGGATGAACGTCATTCAGTGCGACAACGTCACGATGATCTTCTTTGGTAAGCCGGAGCAAGACCCGCCCCCCGCGTGGTGGCCTGACGCGCCCCTCAAGGAACTGCAATCGACGAAGGACCGGCCGATCGAACGGATCGGTTTTTCGTACGCCAAGCTCGAGCCCGAGTTCGAGCGGATGAAGGCGGCCGGCGCGACGATTGTCGAGCCAATTACGCTGCGCGAGCCGTGGCGGCTACGTTCGTTCATCGTCGAAGGGCCCGACCGCGTGCTCATCGAGGTGGCCGAGGCGAAGCCGATCCCCGAAGGCGTTTGGGACGAGCAGCCATGAGGGCCGCATTGATCTTGCCAGTTGCTCCTGCCTCGGCAAGCAAGCCTGCCGCGCCTCACTATGGATGACCTGTTGATTGTTGGTGGCGGCGTGATCGGCCTGTCGTTGGCCTACGAAGTGGCCGGCCGCGGTCTCCGTGTGCGCGTGCTTGAACGGGGCCAGCCAGGGCAGGAAGCCTCGTGGGCCGGCGCCGGCATTCTCCCGCCCGGTCATCAGCGCACCGCCACCGATCCGTACGAAGCGCTCACCGGCTTGAGCTTCGAGTTGCACCGGCAGTGGGCCGCGCAATTGCGCGACGAAACCGGGGTCGACACCGGCTATCGCCGCTGCGGCGCCATTTACGTGGCGCGCGCGCCCGAGGATGCTGAACTGCTGAAAGCGGCGGCAGCTCATTGGCGGGCCGGCGAAGTCGCGTGCGAAGAACTTTCACCTGCACGGCTGGCTGAGGTCGAACCGGCGCTGGGCGCGGCGGCTGCCATCGGCGGCGCGTCGCAGTCGATTCTCGCGGCGCTGTTGGTGCCCGATGAATGCCAGTTGCGCAATCCCTGGCACCTGCGCGCACTCGTGTTAGCCTGCCAGCGGCGCGGCGTCGTGATCGAGTCGGGCGTGGGGGTCGACGATTGGGACGTTGCCGGCGGACGCGTACGAGCCGCGCACACGGCGCTTGGCCCTCGCGCGGCCGAAGCGTTCTGTTTGTGCGGTGGACCATGGACTCATATGCTACTCGCGCGGTTGGGGATCGAGATCGCCATGCGCCCGATCCGAGGGCAAATCGCGCTGTTGCGCACGTCGCCGCCGGCGCTAACGCACATCATCAACGAAGGGCGCCGCTACCTCGTGCCACGGGCTGATGGCCGCGTGCTCGTCGGCTCGACCGAAGAAGAAGTCGGCTTCGACAAGCGCACTACCTCGGCGGGCATCGCCTCGCTGTTAGGGTTTGCCGTGGGGCTCGCGCCGGCGCTCGCACACGCCGAAGTCGAGCGCGGTTGGGCTGGTTTGCGCCCCGGCACGATCGATGGCATGCCCTATCTCGGTCGCGTGCCGAATGTCGAGAATGCCTTTGTGGCGGCGGGGCACGCCCGGGCGGGGCTCGGTTTGTCACCCGGCACGGGCGTGGTGATGAGCGAGTTGATCCGCGGCGAGACGCCATCGGTACCGCTGGATTTGTTTCGCGTGCCGCGCGGATAGGGGAGGGTTTTCTGATCTCTCGCGCGCTCTGCGTGTGATGAGCACTGTGACGCTGCGAGAAATCCGCTGCGAAGAACCCAGGGCACGCTTGGCGCGACTGCTTGGTTTGACTCACTCCTTCGTAGGCGTGCCCTGGGCTTGGGTGGCTTTCGCTTTAGCGAGCAGCGCTTGAAACGCCTCGTCTCCGGCCAGCGTTCGCCAGGCCGGATCAGCAGCAACTCTGTGCACGTCGACGTCGCCGGCCACAAGCGACCTTTCCAATAGCGCTAGCGCCCGTTGGCGGCATTGCGCTTCGTCGATCTTCGGGTTCCCTTTGATGCCGGAGACCAGCGGGATGAGCTGCGCGAACACCTGGCCTGCTTCTTCGCCGGCTGCGGGGCCAAGCGTGGCTAAGCGATTGGCGACTTCAGCGGCGGCGGCCGGTTCGCCCAGGGCCATCAGCGTGCGGGCGAGCGCTCCCAGGTGCTGCTGCAAGCGACCGCGGTAGCGGGCGCTCTCCGGCGTCGCTCGACAGGCTTGTTCTTGATAGCGCACCGCCTCGTCGAGGTAGGCCTTGGCTTGCGCCGGCTGCTTGCGCTCCATGAGCAACTGGGCTTGCGCGTCGTAGACGACCGCCAGGCGACTGCCGAGATCGGGGCGCGCGTTGTTACTTTCGAGGAACGACTCGCACTCGATCAGCGATTCTTCCAGCGCATGCTGCGTTTCGCGGGCCGACGTGAAGCGATCGAGCCGCACCTGCACGGCCGCGTGCAAGGCGAGAATCTCCGCCAGCGACAGCCGCTGCACGATCGGATCGACCGACGCAGCCAACAACTTCTGATAACGATCGCGGGCGGCCGTGAGCACCGGATCGGCGTCGCCACGGCGATCCAGCGCGATCAGCGACACGGCCAGCGTAATCTGGGCATCGGCCAGCGCCTGGCCATAGCGGGCGACATCGGGGTGCGAATCGACGAGCGTCTGACCGGCGGCCACGGCGCGGCGCGCGGCGGCTTCGGCCTCTGCGTAGCGCTTCAAACCGTTGAGCGTGACCGCGCGATTGTTCTCGGTCGCCAGCCGGGCCATCTGCACGGCCGGGTGAAGTTGACGATCGGCCGGCAGCCGGTCGAGCAAGCCGGCAGCTTCGGCAAAGCGGCGCTCGGCGTCGGCGGGGCGGCCCGACAGTTCGAGCGCGCTGGCCAGATTGGTCGTGGCGGCCGCCAGAGCGGCCAGTGCCTCGGCATCTTGCGGCACTTCGCGGGCGATGGACGAGCGCAGTTGGTGGGCTTCCTCGGCGCAGTCTCTAGCAGTGGTTACCTTGCCGGCTGCCACGAGCGTAAGCCCCAGGTTGCCGCAGCTCGTGGCCGCCCCGCGCCGCGCGACGAGATCCTGGGGTTTGGCTTGCAAGAGCGATTTCCAAAGCTCGAGCGACTGGCGATAGGCGGTCTCAGCCGCGGCGTTGTGCCCTTCGTACTCTTCGAGCAGCCCCAGGCTGTTGTAGGTGGTCGCCAATTCGACCTGGGTCTCAGGGTTCGCGCGATCGGCGGCGTCGAGTTGCTCAAGGCTCGCCAGGTAAGCGGTGCGGGCCGCGCCGAAGTTGCCCAACAATTGCTCGATGTCGCCGACTTGCCGTTGAGCGCTCCCCGACTGACGAATGAGATCGACATCGTCAGGATGCTCGGCGGCCAGTTGCCGGACGAAGTCAAGCGCGGCGATCAACAGGTCGCGGCGCACCGGCTCGCTGGCGGCCAGCGGGCCCAGGCGATCGGCGCCCGATCGCGTGAGCAGCGTTTCGACAGCTCGGCGGGCCGCACGCAGATTGTTCTGAGCCAGGTTATAGTTCTCCTCGACGCGACGATGCGCGGCCGCCAATCGCATGTGATACGCGCCGGCCACGGCCAGCGTGAGCATCGCGCCCAACAGGGCCACGGCCACGAGCGCGGCGACGGTCGGCCGGCGGCGGCTCCACTTGGTGATGCGCTCCAGCACTCCGATCTGCCGCGCCTCGACCGGCTGGTCTTCGACGAAGCGGCGCAGGTCGTCGGCCAAGGCCTCGGCACTCGTGTAGCGGCGCTCGGGATCTTTTCGCAGGCAGACGAGGCAGATCGCTTCCAAGTCGGCCGGTACGTCGGGGCGTTTTTCGCGCGGCGACGGAGCTGGTTTCGACCAGACGAGCTCGAGCGTTTCGCGATCGCTGTTCCCCCGTAGCGGCACGGTGCCGCAAAGCGTTTCGTAGAGCATCACTCCCAACGCGTAGATGTCGGCGGCCGGCCCGATGTCACGGGCCTGGCTCGTCCCCCAGACCTGCTCGGGAGCCATGTAGTGAATGGTGCCAACCTGCGAATAGCTGTGCCCGTCGCTGCGCGTGCCGGAGAAGCGCGCCCGCAGCGTGTCGCTGATGCGGGCGCCGGCCAGGCTCGAGAGCGCATCGGATTGATCGTCGAACAGTTTGGCCAGGCCGAAGTCGGTGATCTTCGGCACGCCTGCGGGTGTCATCAGCACGTTGGCCGGCTTGAGATCGCGATGCAAAATGCCGCGCAAGTGGGCGGAGTGGACCGCGCGGGCCAGCGTCTCGATGAGCCGCGCGGCCTCGCGCGGCGTGAGTGGCCTGTGCGCGGCCTGTGCGGCAGGCCGGAGCGTGGCAGCCTGCTGCGCGCCGGGCCGTGTCACTGTACTCGCTGGCTGGCCGGGTTGGGTGTCGCGCGGGACCGGGTCTTTTGGCGCTGCAACCCGATGCTTGTGCAGTTGTTCGTGCAGGCTTCCCCCTTCGACGAACTCCAACGACAGGTAGGTCAGTCCGTCGTGCTCGCCGATATCGAAGATCTGCACGATGTGCGGGTGCTGCAAACGAGCGATCGCTTCGGCCTCGATGCGGAAGCGGGTCAATTCATCGGTCGAAGCGGTCCGCCCCGAGTGCAGCACCTTGAGGGCGACGACGCGAGCGAGCGCCACGTGGCATGCCTTGTAGACGACGCCCTGACCGCCGCCGGCCAGGCGTGAAATGATTTCGTAGCCAGGAATACGCGGCCAGGGAGACGTCAAACGGTCGGCCCCAACCTGATGCGAAACACCCAGCTTGGTTTCCGAGCCCGAGTCAGCAGTTGAAGCGGCGCCGTCGACGGCCGGCGTTTCGGGCGGACCCGGCGCTGCGAGCGTTACGTCAGTAACCGGCGCTTTGTCGATTCCGGCAAGCGGGGCAGTGACCACGGCCTGCGATCCCAAATTGGCAGCACGCTGCCGCAGTCGAACCGTCGATTGTTCGTCGGCGGCTTCGGCCTCCTGCGGTTTCCCTTGGGCGTCGAACTCGGCCTTGGCCATGGCGGCAGTCCTTCACGTCGGGCGGCAAACGAGGAAGTGGGCGGCTCCCAGGCGGTTGGGGACTCTCCCCCCGACTATGATACGCCATCGTCCGGCCAATCTGACACGCCTGGGCCGGGGTTGGAGCCGGTTCCCAAGGTCGTCCTAGGAGCCCTGATGCGGCAGGCCGAGCGGTGGGAATTGGGGGGCGCGGGACAGTCTGACCAACTGGCAAGGCCGACCCGTGTCAGGAACCGATTCTCTGGGAGGCCGACGATTGGTGACCTGACGCTGGAATCGGTTCCTGACCACCGTTCGGATGTCAGATCCAATCAGACTGACCCACTACCGGATTTGGTTGCAATCTTCCGCCAGGAGACAGACAATCGGCCCTAGATCGCGGAGCGAGTCGGTTCGAGAAACGCTCGCGATCGCCCAGGGGCACTGGAGACCGTCGCGCTGAAACCAGGTGGCTCTTCGCCGGAAACATGATGTTCCAGCTCGGTGAAGTGATCGTAACGCCCCGCGCCAGGCAAGTGCTGGACGACAGTGCCCTGTCGCTCGACGACCTGCTTGCGCGCCACCAGTCGGGCGATTGGGGAGACGTGTCGGCGGCCGAGCGGCGGCTGAACGACGAAGGGATCGCCAAGCGATTCAACCTGGTGTCAAACTACGGCACGCGCCGCGGTGATCGCCTGACGGTGGTCACCCGGGCCGACCGCGGCAGCACGTTTGTCCATCTCGCCTTGGATAGTCGACCGGGGGTTACACCGGCGGCTCCTGCCCGGGCGCCGTCCGAACAGTCGGCCGTGTGACGCGGATGCAGTGGGCCGGCTCATCGACTGGACCAGATTGGCCGGGTTGCAGATCGATCGGTTCTTTCCCCAGTGGGCAAGTGACCGGACGTACTAACTGAGATTCTTGAAAGACCCTAAATGCTCGATAAGCCGGAATTCCGTCCCCAGCAGGTACACGAGAGCGCGTACATTGCCCCCACGGCGATTGTCGCCGGCGACGTGAGCCTGGCGGCCGAATCAAGCGTCTGGTTCGGGGCCGTGCTGCGCGGCGACTGCGAGGCGATCCGCGTGGGGCCGCGCACCAATATCCAGGACAACGCCGTGCTGCACGCCGACTACGGGTTCCCCTGCACGCTGGGGGCTGGCGTCACCGTAGGGCATGGGGCGATCGTGCACGGCGCGACCATCGGCGATAACGTCGTCATCGGCATGAAAGCTGTCGTGCAGAATGGGGCGAAGATCGGCGAGAACTCGCTGATTGCCGTGGGGGCGGTCATCCCCGAGGGGGCTGATATTCCGCCCGGCTCGCTGGTGATGGGGCTTCCTGGCAAGATCAAGCGCGCGCTGGAGCCGCACGAGATCGACCGCAACCGCTTGGGAGCCGATCACTACGTAGAGAACTCACGGCGCTTTGCCGCCACGACCGGCCAGACGTTGCGCGGCACGGGGAAGTAAGCGGGCTGCGCAGGGGTCAGGAACCAATGCGACGCAGGCCAAACGAATTGCCGGATCGCGCCTGCAGCGGTTGCAGACACCTGCTACGCCACCCGTTCGCGACAACCAGGGCAATCGGCTAGACTCTTCACTTGAGAGGAATGTCCGCAAGCAACCGCGAGGAGGTGCCTGATGTCTGTCGAAGTGCGTGAAGAAGAGGGTGGCAAACTGCTGGCCATCAAGCTCAGCGGCAAGCTCGAGAAGCAGGATTACGAACACTTTACTCCGATCATCGAGCGGCTCGTCAAACAGCACGGTCAGGTCCGCATGCTCGTCGACCTGGTCGACTTCCACGGCTGGACGCTCGGCGCGCTGTGGGAGGACATGAAGTTCGACTGGAAGCATTTCGGCGATATCGAGCGGCTGGCGCTCGTCGGCGACTCGAAGTGGGAAGAAGGGATGGCCGCGTTCTGCAAGCCCTTCACGAAGGCCAAGATCCATTACTTCGAGTTGACCAAGATGGGCGAAGCCCACAAGTGGATCAAAGAGGGGCTCGCGTAACGCCCAAGCGTTGAACTGCAGCCACTGAGCAGCATTCTCGATCAGCCCCACCGCGGGCGCGAGTCGACTGCGGCCCAGAAACACTGCGGCCCAGAAACACTGCGGCCCAGAAACACTGCGG
>CAZBWM010000006.1:61041-149988 GCA_964495375.1 uncultured Planctomycetaceae bacterium
CAGAAACACTGCGGCCCAGAAACACTGCGGCCCAGAAACACTGCGGCCCAGAAACTTCAACTGCTCCGAAGCGCTAGTCTGCGCGGTGAGGATTAACCGGCGCGCCGGTGCGACTCTTCCGCGTCCGCATCAACTGAGGCGACTTCGCCAGTAGCATCCTCGGCAGCTTCATCCAGCCCGGTGGCTTCACCGCGCTGGCCGGGGAAGAACAACTCCATCGCCGACAACAGCCGCTGATGAGCCGGATCACTCTGATGTTGGTGGTGGAGCCGTTCGACCAGGTGGCCCACGAGGTACTGACCCTCGGGCCAGCGAACCGAAACAATTTCGCCGACGTCGGCCAGCAGTTGATAGATGCGCGCCCGAGTGAGGCCGAGATTGCGGGCGGTTTGCCGCACGCTGGCGCCGTCGCCGACGATGCCTAACCGTTCTTCTACCAGGTGGGCGATCGTTTCGCCGGCGTCAATGCGCACCTGGGCGACGAGCGGTAGCACGACGTGTTCGAACAACTCTGTGGCACTGGGAAGCTCGGGGCGATCGAGCATGGCCAGGAGCCACTCTTCGATCTGGTTGGCGACGCGGGGCACGATGCGCACCGAGAGATGCCCCGGCGGGCCGAGCCGCGCGAGCACCTGGTACAGCTCGTGAAAGACTTCGAGGACCGCGGCGACGCGCTTTTCGCCATGCGTTTTGAGCGAGCGGATTTCAGCCACGGTCAAATGGGAGTAGGTCGACAGCGGCGTGTGCCACAGCACGCGCGGCAAGCGTTCGAGCGAGGGGGCGAAGCGACCAAGCGTTTCTTGACCGAGACCGTAGCGCTCGACAGTTCCGCGCCACAAGCTCCAGACGGCCTCGGAAACGGCAACCGCGTTGAAGCCATCGCTGGATGTCACGCTTTCGTCCGCCGGAGCACTGGTGCATTCGTCGGGCGAGGGAGCAGCGCCATCAGCGGCGTCGGCGGGGCAGGGATCGAGCGCGACGCGATCCAACAGCTCGAGCAGCGATTGGATTTTCTTTTCGCCGACGCCGGGCGTCGCCAGCAGGTCTTCGAACGGCGTGGCCAGCAGGTCATGCACCGTGCGCCCCATGAAGGCCAGCGGCAACCGGCGATCCTTGGGCAAGGCCCAAAACGCCAGTGGCTTCTCCAGACGGCAGGCGAAGCGTTCGTTGCGCAACTGGTCGCGCAGCTCTCCAAAGCGTGAATTGAGACGAAACTCCGAGATCGACGACGTTCGATTCAAATGCATTGCTGTCCTCCCTGAATCGGCGGCCGTATTCGTTACGGCCTGCGGACCCGGCACCTTGGCAAGCGATCGCACCGGGCTGGGGACAACGGGGTTACGCACCGCGTCGAACCTGGCTGCCGGCTTCGTGGACACGGGACCGTTCATCGGCCCCTGGGACCTATTGCGATTCGCAAGGGTGGTGTGCATGCCAAAAGGTGGGAGATCTACCCCTAGCGTTATTGTTTCATTTCCCTGCGGTAAGGGACGTCTCTTTGCTATCAGTCTCGAATCCGGGTCCCTCGCACCGCTACCTTGGCTCGGTCGGAGCCGCCACGGTTTACTCCTTACTACGTGTGTCGAGGCAAAAGTTTTCGCTCGGGGAGCTATTTTTTTGCCGTGGCAAGCAACTTTTTTCGGCCGACGATGCGCGATCGTGCGACGTTGCCGGCCTGAAAACGCGTGTATCGTATTGGACAAACGTAAAAACCAACCGGGCAGGGTTGTAATCACAACTATGCCCACTGGTCAATACGAACTCGCCTGACAACAACGACTTATCAATTACTTGGAAGGTGGGAGGCACCAGTTATACTCGGGTGCCGGCGGGCCAGTTTCCGTACTTGCGCCATATTCGAGCAAAAACTGTGCCGGCTGCCAAATTTAGGTCGCTAAACTCGCCGCTTTTTGTGCAATGCGCCAAGATGAAAAATTCGCCGCATACCTCTTAAAGTCCCAAAAATCGCAAAACCGCCCGCGCTATCACGATTCCACACCTTCCATTTAGGCGACCCGCCCTAGCCCATGCACGCTTTGCCGAAAACCACCGCCGAGGGCATTTCTGTTCACGATCGCACCGATCGCTACTGCATCCTGGGCGCCGGCTCGAGCGGCCTGGTCATGGCCAAGCAGTTCGCCGACCAGGGAATCTCGTTCGACATCCTCGAACGCGAAGACGAAGTCGGCGGCAACTGGTACTTCGGCACCCAGGCCAGCGCCGTCTACGCTTCGACCCACCTCATCTCTTCGAAGCGGATGACCGAGTTCAAAGATTTTCCCATGTCAGAGGAGTTGCCGGATTATCCCAACCACAGGCAGGTCTGCGAGTACCTGCGGTCGTACGCGCGGCACTTCGATCTCTACCGGCGGATCGAGTTCAATACGACGGTTGAGCGGATCGAGCCGGCAGGTGACCAGTGGGAAGTGCGGCTGATTGATGGCCAGCGGCGGCGCTACGCCGGCATCGTGATCGGCAACGGTCACAACTGGGATCCCAAGTACCCCGACTTTCCGGGCGAGTTCACCGGCACTTCACTACATGCCGCCGCGTATAAAACGCCTGACGTACTGCGCGGGCGGCGCGTGCTGGTAGTGGGGGCAGGAAACTCGGGCTGCGACATCGCGGTCGAGTCGGCCCAGAACGCGGCCGCCACGTTCCACAGCGTGCGGCGCGGCTATCACTACATGCCCAAGTACTTCATGGGCATGCCATCCGACGTGTTGGGCGAGAGCCTGCTGCGGTGGCACGCCCCGCTTTGGTTTCGTCGCGCCACGGCGTCGATCCTGGCCAAAATGATCCTGGGTTGGCCGCAAGACTATGGGCTGCGCAAGCCTGACCATCGGCTGTTCGAGACGCACCCGATCGTCAATTCGCAAATGCTCTACTACGTGGGGCATGGCGATATTACGGTGAAGCCCGACGTCGAGCGACTCTGCGGCGACCGTGTGCGGTTCGTCGATGGCAGCGAAGAGCCGATCGACGTGCTGGTGTACGCGACCGGCTACAAGATCAGCTTCCCGTTCATCGACAGTGAGCATCTGGCCTGGAAGGATGGCCGTCCCGACTTTTATCTCAACGTGTTCCATCCGCGGCGCGACAACGTCTTCATCGTCGGCTTGATTCAGCCCGATAGCGGGCAGTTCGGCCTGGTCGAGTGGCAAGCGCGAGTGATCGCGCGGTTTGTAGCGGCGCTGAAAAAGCGGCCCGAGCGAGCGGAGAAGCTCCGCCGGATCAAATCGGTCGGTCACGTCGCGATCGGCAAGATCAAGTATTTGAAATCGTCGCGGCACTTGCTCGAGATCGAGCATTACAGCTATCGCAAACGGCTGCAGAAGCTGACGAAGCTGTTGGGGTGAGATGCGACCTCAAGAAGCTACGGCTGCTTCATTTTGGCGCCCAGCGTGACGGGATCGGTATCCAAGGGCCAAATCGTTGCTCGATCGTATTCCGCGTCTAGGAACACCGCTCCTTCGATGAGTGCCCCAAATAACTTCGCGCCGCAGAGGTTCGACCTTGAGAAGTCGGCTTGCGTTAGATCGGAATAGCTAAGGTCGGCCTCGCACAGATTTGCACAATCCAGTTTTGCCGACTTGCACTTCGCTCCACGTAGATTCGCTTGAACTGCCCAGATCGCGTATAGCCTTGCATCAGTCAGATTACAGCGAACCAGAATCGTCCTCTCAATTGATGCCGACCGAAGGTTAGCATCCTGCAGCGACGCGCCCGTAAGATCCAGTCCATCCAAGTTGGCGCGATGCAAATTCAATCGGTCCAAATTGGCGCCGGTCAAGGATTCGGCGTCGACTTCGACATGTTCACCTGTATCGCAATAAATCGTAATCATCGCCGGAGGATCCGAACTGCAAGAATAAACGAGCCGAGCCGAAAACGGTTCCTGGCACCGTTTACATCCTTGGCGCGGCCCCGCCACAAGCGGTGTGGACGATTGAAAATGCCTACGAGCAAGCGCTCAATCGCGCCAGCGGCGGGCCAGATCGCCATACGCATCGATCCGCCGGTCGCGCAAGAACGGCCAGTGGGTCCGCACCACGTCGATCTTCGCCAACTGACATTCGACGACGAGCGTCTCCTCGGCGTCGTGGCTCGCCCGGGCCAGTACGTTGCCGTTGGGATCGGCGACAAACGAGGCTCCCCAGAACTCGATGTTCCCTTCGCGCCCCACGCGGTTGGGGGCGGCCACGAACACGCCGTTGGCGATCGCGTGGCTGCGCATCATCGTTTCCCACGCGGAGTGCTGGCTGGCGCCGTACTCGGCCTTCTCGCTGGGGTGCCAGCCGATGGCCGTGGGATAAAAAAGTATCTGCGCGCCGGTGAGCGCGGTGAGTCGGGCCGCTTCGGGATACCACTGATCCCAGCAAACGCAGACACCCAACCGCCCGAACGGCGTATCGAAACTGCGGAAGCCCAGATCGCCCGGCGTGAAGTAGAACTTCTCGTAGTAAAGCGGATCGTCGGGGATGTGCATCTTGCGATACATGCCGGCCAGGGTGCCGTCGGGCTCGATGATCACGGCCGTGTTGTGATACAGGCCGGCCGCGCGTCGCTCGAACAACGAGCCGACGACGGCCACCTTGCAGCGCTTGGCCGCCGCGACGAGCCGGTCGCTGGTGGGGCCGGGGATCGGCTCCGCTTCGGCGAATCGCGCGTGATCTTCGCTCTGGCAGGGATACTGCCCGGCGAACAATTCTTGCAGGCAGACGATCTGGGCGCCCGCCTCGGCCGCATGCTCGATCCGCTCGATCGCCTTGGCGACGTTGGGTTCTTTCTCCGGCGTGCAAGTCATCTGCACCAGGGCGATGCGCACCGACGCGGGCCCTTCGCCGGCCGGAGTACGGGGGGCAAGTTTTTTCGGCAAATCGTGGGACATGCACGGCTCGAGGAGTGAAAGCGGAAGGGGGACAGGAGTCGTTTCTGGGCACGGGCTCCGTGTGATTCTCGGCGTTCGGCAGAAACGACTCCAGTCCCCGCCAAGGCCAACTTCGCGAGATTGGAGCGCGCGACTCTTTGATGCTACCCTATGCGGCACGATGCGCGAACCGCCTGGACTCTTCATCACCGGCACCGACACCTCGGTCGGCAAAACCTACGTCACAGCACTGATCGCTCGCGCGCTGCGCGCAGCCGGGCATCGCGTCGGGGTTTATAAGCCCGTGGCAACCGGTTGCCGCCGCGAAGGACAGTGGTTGATCTCCGACGACGCTCTGCTGCTGGCCGAAGCGGCCGGCCGGCTCGACGAGTTGGAACGCGTCTGCCCGCAGTGTTTCGCGGCGCCGTTGGCCCCGCATCTGGCGGCCGAGGCCGAGGGAGCCGCGGTCAACGTCGAACTGCTGCGGCGCGGGCTGCACTACTGGCGCGAGGAGAGCGACATCGTGCTGGTCGAAGGAGCCGGCGGCTTGATGAGCCCGGTGACCGACGAGCTGTTCGTCGCCGATCTAGCGGCGGCGTTCGAGTATCCGCTGGTGGTCGTCAGCCGCAACGCGTTGGGCACGCTCCATCAAACGCTCACCACCTTGATCGCCGCGGCAGCCTTTGAAGACGGGCTCCCCGTGGCCGGCGTCGTGCTCAACGAGCCGGCCCGACCGTCGCCCGACGACCTGAGCGTAGAGAGCAACCGCGCGGAGCTGTCGCGCCGCGCAGTGCCGCCGGTACTGGCCCAATTATTTTATGGCGCGGCGGCATTCGATCCACCGGTCGATTGGTTCCGACTGGCCACCGCGACGGGGGAAGAGTGAATCCCACGCGGAGCCGCGATCGTTAGCCGCGTAGCTTGCTCCGCGCGCTAGCGGGTTCGGCGCGACATCGCGAGTTGTCCTGTCATTGTAACGCCGCATGAGCTAGCGCGCGTGATAAATCCCGCGGCTAACAGTCCGGTAGTGTGGAATGAAACGCACCATCGCTAGTCGCGGAAATTAAATTTGCGCCGTGGCGCACCGCAACCGGTGTGCTTCGCACACCCTACAAATTTTCTCACCGCGGCTCCGCGCGACATCGACTCTCTTCTTCCTTTGCGTCTTCGCGCCTTTGCGCGAGATCCTCTGACGTCGGCAGACAAATCGCCGCCCGCTTAGACCCCCTTCGGCACCGACCAATGACCCTCGTGGTATTGCCGGCGCACGAGCGCGGCCGCTTCGTCGTCACCGGCGATCGTTTCTGTGGCCGGATCGAACGCCAACGTGCGCCCCACCCGGGCGCTGATGTTCGCCAGGTGCACTAGCGTGGCCGAGCGATGACCGATCTCGCAATCGGCGTTGGGCGTCTTCACTTTGCCGCGCACGCAATCGAAAAAGTTCTGGTGATGGGCCGGCAAATCGATCTCGATCGTCTGCTCGGCGAGCAGCTTGTTCTTTGGGCCGTACAGCTTCCAACCCTTGGTGTGGCCTATGACGAGCATCCCCTTGGTGCCGTAGAACGCGGCGCCGTTCTCGTAGCCTTCCTGCACATACGGAGACCAGATGCGCTGCTCGAAGACCAACTGCTTGGGGCGGCCTCCCGGCTCGGTCGGCGCGTACTCGAACACGGCGTACTGCGTGTCGGGGAACTGCTGGTCGTCATCGAAGAAACACTTGCCGCCCAGGCTCGTCGCTCGCGATGGATGCGTGGTGGGATTGAGCCCCCAACAAGCGACGTCGATATCGTGTACCCCGTCGTTGCCGATGTCGCCGCAGCCGAACTCGTACCACCAGCGCCAGATGCTCGGCAGCAGGTTCGGCCGATACGGCGTGCGCGGCGCCGGCCCGGTCCAGGTGTCGAAGTCGAGATTTGCCGGCGGCTCGCTCGGCTGGCTGTGGCCGATCGATCCGCGCAGCTGGCTGTTCCAGGCTTTGGCCACGAGCACGTCGCCGATATCGCCGTCGCGCAGCCGCTGGATCGCTTCTTGCACGGTCGGCGTGCTACGGCTTTGCGTGCCGACTTGCAGTGTCTTGCCCGAGCGGCGGACCGCCTCGATCATCAGCCGCCCTTCACGAATGTTGTGGCAGCACGGCTTTTCGACATAGACGTGCTTACCCGCATCGAGCGCGAGGATTGCGGCCGGCGCGTGCCAATGATCGGGCGTGGCGACAAACACGGCGTCGACCGCGCGGTCGTCGAGCACCTGCCGCAAGTCGCCGGTCGTTTGCGGCGCGTGCCCCGTTTTGTCGGTCACCGTTTTCGCGGCGGTCGCCAGACGATCGCGATCGACATCGCAGACCCAGGCGATTCGCACGTCGCTGCGCTCGACCAGCAAGCGCAAGTGATTGCTTCCCATGCCGCCGGGGCCAATGATCCCCAGCACGAGTTTGTCGCCATCGGCGGCGCGGCTCTGTCGCGCGGCCAAGGCCAACGCGGCGGCCGAAACTCCGATCGATTTGACGAACGTGCGGCGGGTCGATTCGTTCATCACGCAATCTCCTGCGGACGGTGGATGCGGTGGGACCAAGGCAGCAGCCGACATTTAACCACAAAGCGTGGGGCGATGCGAAAGTCGGCCTTGCGCAATAGACGACGGTGCGCAATGCCGCAGTGAACGAGCGACAACGACTGATCTCAGGAGCACGCGGAGCGTGGCTGTAGAATGAGATTTGAGGTCGAGCACGACGCAGCAATCAGGCCGCAACGCGGTGTTCTGGCGCGTGTCCGCGACCTCCGCGATTCCGTGTGAGCAAGCCCTGAAGGTTCGTGAACATGCTCCTATTCGACTTCCTGATCACTTACCCGCCACTTCGGCTGCGATCGGTTGCCGCTTGTCGGCTGCGACGAAATAACCGTCCTGCAGGAACCGCAGGGTCGCTTCGCGCACTTCGCGCTTGAACAACAGCAACGTGTGTGTCGACGACACGGTGAGAAAGTCTTCGGCCCCCGCGAGCTTCGTTTCAGCGACGCCAACCATCATATCGTCGTCGCCCGGCACCAGCGGGTTGGTGCCGGCGCCCCCCAGCGTGCTGCCGGCGATGATGCCAAAGTGCGGCGGCGTCGCCAGCTTTGGTTTCAGCGCATCCCACTCCTCGCCGAGTTGCTGCGCGCTGGTACCACCGACGACTTCGAACAGTTTGCTGTTTTCCAACAGCCGCGCGACGGCCGAGCCGTTGTTCGGGGGGCCAATCATCACCACGCGCTCGATCTTGGGGCTATGCCGATCGGCGTTCGGTTGAGCGGCGCGTAACTCGAAGTAGCGCCGCACCACAATGTTCCCCAAGCTGTGCGCGACCAGGTGAACGTGCTCGACCCCTTCGAGGTTGTCGATCACGTGCCCCAGCGCCAGAGCGTGATCGGCGACACTCTTGCGCGTGCTGGCATAACTGAAGTTGATCGCCGTCCAATCTCCTTCTTTCGCCAGGTAATTGGCGATCGGTTGCATGACGCCGCGAAACGCGCCGAGTCCGTGCAGCGTGACGACGGCCGTCGATTTGAGCGGCGGCAGGTTGTGTTCTTTCTTGAGCTTGAGGAATTCGGTGCGGCACTCACTGTACGTGCCCGACGCCTGGCGCACGTTCTCGTCGTCGAGCAGGCGGTAGTGCCCCGTGACGGCGTTCTGCTGAATGCGCCATTCACCGTAGATCAGCCGATCGGTCCAGAACTGCGTGCCGCCGAGGGTGGCGCCATCGGCGGCGTGGGCCGAGGAGACGCCGCCGACCAGGGCGAGCAGCAGTGCAACGAAGGTCGCGATCGATTTCGACATTGCCAGATCTCCTGAGAACTCGGTGCGCCGGCCACGCCATGCGCGGAGTGGGGGGTAGTGCCGGGCGCGGACTGGTAGCGCCAGTCCCCTGATAACTAAGGCGATAATACCAGGGATGTGTTACACGAGTCCGCTTAGGGACGGGGACGCCACCGACCGGCCTCGGCGGTATCCCCGCTTTTCCGAAGAGTCGGCTAGACGCCGGCCATGGCTAACTCGGAGGTGGCGGTCGGTGGGACCGCGTAAAGGCAACACTCGGCACTGCGCGAGGCGCGGGCGACCGACAGCGCCTCGCAGGCGCGCGTGAGCAGCACTTGTTGACTGGTGCCCGGCTCCGCGGTTGCGCCACCAATGTGCACTGTGAACTCGACGTCGCCATGTTCGGTGCCAAACCGGCTCGTAGCCAGCATCGAGCGAATGCGTTCAGCGATAGCCCGGGCGTGATCGAGCCGGGTGCCGCGCATGCCGACGGCAACGGTCTCTTCGTCGTAGCGCCCCAGCAGATCGTAGCGGCGCGTGATGCGCGCGAGAAACTGGGCGACGGCCCCCATCAAGCGGCTGTGGTCGAAGGCGTCGGAGACATGCTGCGCGGAGGGCCCCCGAGACTGGTCGCCTTTCACGTGCAATCCGATGAGCAGCAGGGCCACGGGTTCGCTACCAACTTGCCGCTGCAGAGCGTCGATGATGCCGCTATCGAACGCGGCGCGATGCAGCAAGCCGAGTTCGTCGCGCTCCAGATCGCGAGCCTGGCGATCGCCGCGCGGCAGTTGCAACTCGAGCTTGCCGGCGATGTCGAACAAGCGTCGGCTGAGCCGCACTTGCCGTTGAATGAGATCTTCCAATGAATCGGCCAGCGGGCGACCGAGCGCGTCGAGCGCTCCGCACGACGTACATTCATCGCGTAGCCGGGCCAGCGCTGCCGATTGCCGTTCCCCTTCGAGCGACAGACTTTCCACCAGGCGGCGCGCTTGCGCGCTGAGATCGGTGTCAGCAACCACGACGGCCGGCAGTTCGTCGGTCGACGATGCATCGGTCGGCGGCAGCTCAATCGGGGGCCAATCGCTCAGCGTCAGCCCGTGCTCGGCGAGCGAGTGCGCCTGCGGCCGCTCGTTGGCGATATCATCGGCGATCTGCCGCATCTCGGTTTCGCAGGCCAGGAAGACGGCCACGACTCCCGGATCGAACTGCCCCCCCGACTCCATCAGAATGGCTCGCCTGGCATTCGCGTGATCCAACGCGAGCTTGTAAACGCGGCGGCTAGTGAGCGCGTCGTAGGTATCGGCCAAGGCGACGATCCGCGCGGCCAAGGGGATTTGCTCGCCGCTGATCCCGGTCGGGTAGCCATGGCCATCCCAGCGCTCGTGGTGGGCCAGCGCGATCTGCCGCGCGAGCTCGATGAATTCGTCCTCGCCGAGCCGCTCCTTGATGGCGGCCAGGCACTCGCCGCCGATCGTGGCGTGCTGCTGCATCACGGCCCGCTCCTCGGGAGAAAACGGACCAGGCTTGAGCAGAATGGCGTCGGGAATGCCGACTTTGCCGATATCGTGCAGCGTCGAGGCCAGCGGCACTTCTTGAACGAAGGTGGCGTCGATCGCCGGCTCGCTGCGCGCCAATTGCCGCACCAGCACTTCGCAGTACGAGCGAATGCGATCGAGATGTTCGCCCGTCTCGTTGTCGCGCGAGTCGGCCAGACGGGCCAGCCCGAAGATGATGGCGTCGCGATGGCGCAAGAGCGCGTCGGTGCGGCGGCGGACTAGCAGCTCGAGATCGGCATGGCTGCGGGCCAGCCGGCTTTCGTAGCGCGCGACGACCAGCGCGTTGAGCAGCGTACAGCAGACCACCAGCACGAAGCCCATGCCGGTCGCCACGCCGACGGTCAGTTCCTGGATATGGGAGATGAGCCGTGCGTGGCGGATCAAGTCGGGCTGCGCGGCCAGATCGTTCAGATGGTTCTCGAGCCAGTAGACGAACCAGCCGATCGACAGCATCAAGCCGCAGAACTGCACGGTCGAAATCGATGCGACCAGCAACCAGCGACGGCGAATCTTCATGGTGCGACTCACTCGCTGGGGGTTTCTTCGGCCATGAGGTATTGCCGGAAACCGCCCAGCAGTTCTTGTGCGAACCAAGTCATCGCCTGTCGTTGGCGGTCGCGCAATCGCTGCACCGCCACGATCACGTGGATTCGCGTAATTGCCCCGGACGATCCGCGCCGCGAACTATTGTCGGACGGGATCGCCTCGTCTTCATCCAACCGCACGTTCATCAGGCAGCGGAGCCGGCGATCGGACTGCCGCCGCAGGAACTTGACTAGTGTGCCGTCGACCCGCAGCCGGACTGACTGGCCGTCGATCGACAGGACTTCGGCGTCGATATCACTGACAAAGCCGCGCAGCTTGTCGACGGCCAGCGAAAGTGGCACCGGCGTGTACAGGTGTTGTTCGAGTAGAATCTGTTCGACGGGCAACCCCTCGACTTCGCCACCGTCGAGCGTACCTTCGGTTGAAGCTTCCCCGGATGGGAAAACCGCGACCACGCAGTTTCGCCCACTCCGCTTGGCTTCATACAGCGCGCGGTCGGTGCGCTCGAGCATGTCAGCGGCCGACTCCCCTTCGAGCAGGCTGCTGACGCCGAAGCTCGAGGTCACCGCGCGATTGCTCAGCACGGCGTGTTCGGTTCGCGCGACTAGCTCGCGAATGCGTTCCGCCCGCGAACGCGTCGCCGCCAGCGTGCAATCAGGGCATAGGATCGCGAACTCCTCGCCGCCATAGCGGGCCACGAGATCGGTTTCGCGGCACTGCGATTCGAGCACCCGGGCAAATCGCCGCAGCACGTCGTCGCCGGCCGGATGCCCGTAGTTGTCGTTGATCGATTTGAAATTGTCGATATCGCAGAGGATCAGGCTGTAGGGCGCGCCCGATTGTTGCTGCTGGGCAACGTAGCGCTCGTGGGCGCGATCGAACTCGGCCCGGTTGGCGACGCCGGTGAGCGAGTCGGTCGTCACCTGCCGCTGCAGGGTCTGGCAATGGTCGCGCAGCAGTTCCTCGGGCGAAAGATCGCGGAGAATGAGGGTCGCCCCCTGCGGTTCTCCATTGGCGCCGGTGACCTGCGCCACTTGCACGTCGACCGTCAGTCGCCGCCCCGCGGGACCGCGCGCCAGCAGTCGGCGCTGCCACGGCCTGCCGGTCGACAGTACGTAGCGCACGGGGCAGTCGTCTTCGCGCAGCCGCGTGCCGCGGCCGTCGCGCAGATCGAGCAGGGCGGGCCGAAAGCGGAGTTGCTGCGCCTGAGCGACCGACAGTCCGGTCATACGCGCGGCGCCGGGGCTCCAATACGTGATCCGCAACTCACGATCGATGAAGATTACCGCGTCGCGTAAGAATTCAAACAGGCTGGCCTGAAAGAGCTGCACGTCGAGCGCGTCGCTGCCGGCGCCGGGCTGCGGCGCTGCCAGCCACCCGGTGCGCTGCGCGGCTTCGTCACAAAGATCATCGGGCAACAGCCATTCGTTCAGTCGGCTGAGCTGTTGCTCGTCGACGACTTCCTGGATGAGTTGCGGATCGAACGCGCGGTTCTGAATGAAGTGGCGCACCAGCTCGGGATCGAACTGCGTGCCGGCACAGCGTAACAATTCTTCGCAGGCCAGGTCGCGGCTGAGCGCAGGGCGATAAGCCTGGTTGCTCGTCATGGCGTCGAAGGCGTCGACAATCGCCAGCACGCGCGAGCCGAGCGGCAGATCGCGACCTGCGGCCGATCCCCGGCCTCGCGAGCCATCGAACCACGCGCCCGCCTGGCTGACAATTTCGAGCACTTGCGGATTGGCAATCTTGTGCCGCACCACATCCCAACCGACGCGCCGGCAGCGGGCCACCAGGGCAGCCTCTTCCTCGGTGAGCGCCGCGGGCTTATCGAGCACGCGGCGCGGCACGACGATCTTGCCGACGTCGTGCAGCAGGGCGGCCATCTGCAGGGCATCGCGCAGGTCGGGCGCCAGCTCGAGCTCGTGTGACCATTGGCCGCAACCCAACGTGGTGCGCAGCGAGTGTGTGGCCGTGGCCGGATCTTTTTCGCGCAGGCTGTCGAACAAGCGCTGCACGGCGGAGTGCGTTTCGCGAATCAGGCCCTGGTTGCGCGACGAGAAGCGCCCAATCGAATCGTCGGCCAGCCAGGGAGCTGCGCCGTGCCGACCGTCGTCGATGCTCGCGTTCTCGATCGCCGCAGGCACAGCGACCGCGGGCACCGGCGCAAGCACCAGAGGAATGGTCGCCCCGCTGGCGATGGCTGCATCCGAAACCGGCGGGGCACTGCCGCTCATGCGCACTTGACCTTCGTTAGCTGTCGGTCGCGAAGTTGAGTTGGCCGCCCAATACGGATCGGCTGCCCTTCGCCGACGTCGAGGTGTGCGCCAAGTTCGCTCCGCGCAAAGGCACGCGTCCGTCGCCGGCCAAGGCTCCTGGAATCGGAGGACTCGGCGGCCGTGATCGCATTGGCTCGAGGCGCCACAGGAAACCTACGTCATCGACCCTTTGACGCAAGCATGCCAGCAGCGACTCGTCGCGACCGCTGATCGCGCGCGCCACGAGCCGGGATCGGAGTTGCCGGCCGTGACGATTGACGGAGTCGCACCGCAAATAGGGCGTAACTTCCGGCCACCGGCGTCGCGCCCACTCGCGCCCTGTTTTGTTGACACCAACCGTGGCATGGGCTTCCAGCCCATGTACAAGACGGCCAGGATGGCCGTGCCACGATGAAGCGGCGCAAGTGTCGCCCAAGTGCTCGCGCGGCGCGGGCCCATAGCAGCCAACACATGCGAGTAGCGGTTGGCAGGTCGCGGCCGCCCCCCGATAATGAACGGCGATGGCAAGCCTCCCGTTGTTCGATACCGTCGCCGATCCGCTGCTCGCGCAGTTCGACCCGCTCGTGGGCACCTGGTTCCGCCAGCGCTTTCGCGCGCCGACCGAAGCCCAGCGGCTCGGGTGGCCCGCCATTCTTGCCGGACAACACACGTTGATCGCGGCGCCAACCGGCTCGGGCAAGACGCTGGCCGCGTTCTTGGCGTCGATCGATCGGCTGATTCGCCAGGCCCGCGCGCGCGATCTTCCCGATACGACGCAGGTGTTGTATGTCTCGCCGCTCAAGGCTTTGGGCAACGACATTCATCGCAACCTCGAAGCGCCGCTGGCCGAGCTGACGGCGCTGGCCGCCGAGCGAGGCGAGGCGCTGCCCACAATCCGCGCGATGGTCCGCACGGGCGACACTCCGGCCGGCATGCGGCAGGCGATGCTGCGAAAGCCGCCGCACATTCTGGTGACCACGCCCGAGTCGATGTATTTGCTGCTCACGTCGGTGCGGGGGCGCGAGCTGCTGCGCGACGTGCGGACGGTGATTGTCGATGAAATTCACGCCTTGGCGCGCGACAAACGTGGCTCGCACCTCACGCTGTCGCTCGAACGGTTGGAAGCGCTTTGCCCGGCGCCGCCGGTGCGCATCGGGCTCTCGGCGACGCAGCGGCCGATGGAAGACATTGCGCGTTTTCTCGTGGGGGCACGGCGCCTGGCTGCCGACGGCGCGCCCGATTGCACGATCGTCGACACGGGGCATTTGCGCGACTTGGACTTGGGGATCGAAGTGCCGCCGACCGAGCTGTCAGCCGTCTGCTCGCACGAAACCTGGGGGGAGATCTACGAGCGGCTCTGCGAACTCATCAATTCGCACCGCAGCACGCTGGTGTTCGTCAACACCCGGCGGATGGCGGAGCGCGTCGCCTATCGGCTCGGCGAATCGTTGGGCGAGGAGGCCGTGGCCAGTCATCACGGCAGCTTGTCACGCGAGATTCGCTTGTCGGCCGAAGAACGGCTCAAGTCGGGTCAGCTCAAGGCGATCGTCGCCACCGCGTCGTTGGAAATGGGGATCGACGTCGGCTACATCGACCTGGTGTGCCAATTGGGCACTCCCCGCTCGATCGCCACGATGCTGCAGCGCGTCGGCCGCTCGGGGCATGCCTTGGGGGCCACGCCCAAGGGGCGGCTGCTGCCGCTGACGCGCGATGAATTGATCGAGAGCCTGGCCACGGTGGCTGCCGCGCGCAGCGGAGGGCTCGATCGCATCATTATTCCGCAAGGCCCGTTGGACGTGCTCGCCCAACAGATCGTGGCCGCCACGGCCTGCGATGATTGGAGCGAGGACGACCTCTTCGGCTTGTTCCGCGGAGCCTGGCCCTATCGCGATTTGAAGCGCGAAGAGTTCGAAGCCATTCTCGCGATGTTGGCCGACGGAGTCGCCCGCAACTCGCGGCGCGGCGCGTACCTGCATCGCGATCGGGTCAATGGTCGGTTGCGAGCGCGGCGCGGCGCGCGGATCGCCGCCATCACCTCCGGCGGAACGATCCCTGAAACCGGCGATTACCGCGTGGTGCTCGGCGAGGAGCGCACATTCGTCGGCACGGTGAACGAGGACTTCGCGCTGGAGAGCATGCGGGGGGATATCTTCCTGCTGGGCAATACGTCGTGGCGGATCATGAACGTCCGCGGGGGCGAGGTACTGGTCGAAGACGCGCACGGCGCGCCGGCCACAATCCCCTTCTGGCTGGGCGAAGCGCCGGGCCGCACGCAAGAGCTGTCGGCGGCCGTGTCGAGTTTGCGCGAAGCGATCCGCGATCGCCTGGTGTGGCCGGCCGAACAAGCGGAACTGGCCCGCGAGTCGCAGAAGATCGCTCGTGCGAACACGCCACTGACTTGGGAAGAAGATGGAGACGATAATGCTTCGGGCGGCAGATCTTCGGCAAGTGTGCCACTAGTTGCCGATAACTCTAACAGGAGTAACGGCACACACGGGCGCGAGGCAAGCAGTGCAGCGCCGGCTCCGGCACTGCTGGGCAAGCCAGCAGTGGCACCCAGCGTCGGTTCGAATGGAAAAACGCTCGGCACGACGAACGGACATGCCAACGGCGACTCGCGAGTCGTTTCCGACGAATTCGATCAACGGTTTGCGATCCCCGATCTAATCGGTCTCGGCGAACCCTTGGCCGGCGAGCCCGACCTGCGCCCCGCGCGCGATTGGTTGATCGAAACTTGTGCGGCCAGTCCTTGGGCCGCCGAGCAGGCCGCGCGCTACGTGGCCGCCGAAGTCGCCGCGATCGGGCTGGTCCCCACGCGGCAGCGGATCGTCTTCGAGCGATTCTTCGATGAATCTGGTGGCATGCAGCTCGTGGTACACGCGCCGCTGGGCGCGCGGGTCAATCGCGCGTGGGGGCTGGCCCTGCGCAAACGGTTTTGCCGCAGCTTCGATTTTGAATTGCAGGCCAGCGCCGACGACGAGGGGATCGTGCTCTCGCTCGGGCCGCAGCACAGCTTCGCACTCGAATCGCTATTCAAGATGCTCACGCCTGCCAACGGGGAAGAGCTGCTCGTGCAAGCGCTGTTGGCCGCGCCGATGTTCCCCACGCGCTGGCGCTGGAACGTGACGCGAGCCTTGGCTGTGCTGCGCAACCGCGGTGGCACGCGCGTCCCCCCGCACTTGCAGCGGTTTCAGGCCGACGATCTGCTGGCGGCGGTCTTCCCGCAAACGGTCGGCTGCCTGGAGAATCATCACGGCGACATCGAAGTCCCCGACCACCCGCTCGTGCGGCAAACGCTCGACGATTGCCTGCGCGAAGCGATGGATATCGACAACTGGCTGGAGGTGCTCGGCCAGATTCAGCGGCACGACATCGAGCTGGTGCCGCGCGAAACGCGCGAGCCGTCGCCGTTTTGTTATGAGCGTTTGACCGCCCGGCCGTATGCCTTCTTGGACGACGCGCCGGCGGAAGAACGCCGCGTGCGGGCGATCTCGACGCCGCGTAGCTTGCGGATCGCCGAATCCTCGGACCTGACGGCGCTCGATCCGGCGGCCATCGATCAAGTGGCGGCCGACGCCTGGCCGACGATCCGCGACGCCGACGAGCTGCACGATGCTTTGCTTTCCCTTGTCGTCATGACACCAGTCGAAGCGACCGACGTGCGCGGCTGGCTCGACGCACTAGTGGCGTCCGGCCGGGCGACACGCGTCCAGCGCTCCACTGGCGACGATTGGTGGATCGCCGCCGAAAACTGGCCGCTGGTGCGGGCCCTCGATCCGCAGGCGACCGCGCGCCCCGCGGTGAGCTTGCCGGCCAGCGTGCGCAGCGATTGGACGAGTGTCGAAGCGCTCGTGGCGCTAGTGCGTGGGCGGTTGCAGGTCTCGGGCCCGCGCACGGCTGCGGAGTTGGCTGGCGTGGTCGGCCTGCCTGACGAACGAGTGGCCAGCGCCCTGGAAGCACTCGAAGGAGAAGGGATCGCGATGCGGGGTCAGTTTCGCCCCTCGTCGCGCGGTACCGCGGTGCTCGAATGGTGCGAGCGGCGGCTCTTGTCGCGCATCCATCGCCTGACGCTCGACGGCCTGCGCCGGCAGATCGAACCGGTCGAACCGCGTGATCTGTTGCGGTTCCTGGTGCGGCATCAGCATCTGGCGCGCGAGACCAGGCTGCATGGCCCCGACGGCGTGCGCGACGTGCTCCGTCAACTGCAAGGTTTCGAGATGGCGGCCGGCGTCTGGGAAAGTCGCGTGCTGCCGGCGCGCGTCGAAGGTTATGCGCCGCAGTGGCTCGATGGGTTATCGCTGGCCGGTGAGTTGGTGTGGGGGCGACTACGACCCCCGAGGCGTCTGGCCGATCAAGCCGCTTCCACCGCCGGGCTGACGCGGGCCGGTGCGGTCTCGCTGGTGTTTCGCGAAGACCTGCCCTGGCTTGTGCCCGCCGAGCGCGAAGCGGCCAGCGACGTGGCCCTGCGCAGCGGGGCCCGGCAAACGCTCGAGGTGTTGTCTGCCCGCGGCGCGCTGTTTCATCATGAACTGCGCGCGGCGACCGGGCTGTTGCCATCGCAGCTCGACGAGGCACTCGCCGAACTGGCGGCACAGGGCTTCGTGACGGCCGATATGTTCAGCGCGGTGCGCTGGATGGCGGCGGGCGATCGGGCCTCGCGCGATCGTCGGCAGCGGCGCGCGCGGCGCAACGCGGCCGTGAGCAACAACCCCTTGCAGTGGAGGTTGGCTGGCGGTGGGCCCGCGGCTTCGGGGCGCTGGTCGGAGTTTCCCGGTCAACTTGCCGCGCCGCCCCGCGCCGAGGTCTTGCTGAGCTGGGCCTGGCAACTGCTGCGACGCTGGGGGATCGTGTTTCGCGATCTGCTGGCGCGCGAGTCGGTGGCGCCGCGCTGGGGTGAGTTGGTGAGCACCTTGCGGCGGCTGGAAGCGCGCGGCGAAATTCGTGGTGGGCGCTTTGTCAGCGGCGTGGCCGGCGAGCAGTACGCCCTGCCGGCGGTGGTCGACGAGTTGCGCCGCGTGCGTGAGACTCCGGCGGCGCGGCGGATCGTGGTGGTCTCGGCCGCGGATCCGTTGAACCTGGTCGGCATTATTACGCCCGACGCACGCGTCCCGGCCACGCACAGCAACACGCTGGCGCTCGAAGATGGTCACTTGCTGGCCAGCAAGCAAGCGCGGCAAGTGACGATGCACGCCGAGGTGGAGCCGCCGATCGCGGCCGAGCTCACGCGGCGGCTGCGGAGGCACGCCGTGGCAGGATAATGGATCTATAGGTGCACTGGCTGAGAAGATCTTCGCCGAGCCGTGTTTGGATAGGCCCCAATCGCTCTATTTACAGCCACCCCTGCATCGGCCAGAATACCGAGCAGTCGAATCATATCCGATTTCGTAACTGCGGCCCTGTAGAGCGGGGCCGCTGTTTTTTTCGCCAGCACGGCAATTCCTCTTCATCGCAGCGCGAGGACGACCATGTCGGATCGCATCCCCGTGACCCGCAAGGGATACGACAAGCTCAAAGCGGATCTCGAACAGCTCGAAGTCGAGCTCAGCCAGGCCAGCGAGCGCGTGGGGGCCGCCCGGGCCGAAGGGGACTTGAGCGAAAACGCCGAGTACCACGGCGCCCGCGAAACGCAGGGGATGATCCAGGCCAAGATTAACCTGATGCGCGACAAGCTCAACCGCGCGCAGATCGTCGACACGTCGAACGTGCCGCGCGACGAAGTGGCTTTCGGCTGCACGGTGGTGGTCAAGGATCTCGACTTCGGCGACGAGGAATCGTTCACGCTGGTCGGTGCCGGCGAAGAGGATTACGACAACGGCAAGATCCTCTTCACCAGCCCGCTCGCGCAGGGGCTCGTGGGTCACAAGAAGGGGGCGAAGGTCAAGATCGACGTCCCGGCCGGGACGCTGTCGTTTGAGATCTTGGAAATTCGCTTCGACGGCGACTGAGCCGCTCGATCACTCAATCAGGTTTTGCGCCTGCTAACGCCGCGGCAATGCGTCCTCGCAGCTCTTCGGGCGGGCAGCCGACGACGAACTTCTTCTCGCGTGACGTTTCGCCGGCGACGAGCTCGAGCTGCGACTTGCGCAAGCCGAGCGATTTGGCCAGCAGCTTCTTGATCGCCTCGTTCGCGCGCCCCTGCTCGGCAACCTGAGTGACCGAGAGCTTGAGCATGCCACGCTCGATGCCACGGAGCTCGTTGCGCCGTGCCCCGGGCTGTGCATAGACGGCCAGCAAGCTGCCCTCGGTATGCGGCGCGACGGGCGACGTCATGGCAAGCTTTTCGCTCATGACACGCCTTCACACAGCGCCGAGCCGACGCGCACGATCGTGGCTCCCTCGGCGATTGCCACCTCGAAGTCGCCACTCATGCCCATCGAGAGTTCGTTGAGCGTGACCCCCGCCGGCGCAACACGGCGCAACCGATCGCGCAGTTCGCGCAAGGCGGCAAACTCTCGCCGGGCGACGTCCAGATCGCCATCGCGGCTGGCCATCGTCATCAGGCCATGGACATCGAGCCGACCCAACGCGGCCGCGGCGATCAATAGCGCCTCGGCGTCGGCCGGCGCGGCGCCATGCTTGGCCGCCTCGCCCGAGATATTGATTTCCAGCAGCACGGAGGCGCGCTGTTCGGCCGTGCATTGTTGGATAAGCTCCTGGGCAAGCGACACGCGATCGAGCGAGTGAATCAGCCAAGCGATATCGAGCGTGCGCCGCACCTTGTTGCGTTGCAGCGAGCCGATCAGGTGCCAGCAAATCGGTAGATCGGCCAACTCGGCAGCCTTATGCCAGAGCTCTTGCGGCCGGCTTTCCCCCAGGTCGGCACAGCCCGCAACGACCAGTTCGCGCGCGACCGTGGATGACGTGTATTTGGTGACCGCGACGAGCCGCACATCGGCGGCGCGACGACCGCTGCTGGCGGCCGCGCGTTCGATGCGCTCGCGAACGCGTGCCAGGTTGCGTCGGACGGTGGTCGCCAGCTCAGACATATCGAGATCGAAGAGAGATTGAGTACACACCGTGTGCCACGGGCTCCGCCCGTGTTGTGTTTTACGGCCTGGCGAAGGAGCATGGGCAGAGCCCGTGGCACACGCTATTCAAGCTGACCCACTACCTTACTCCACCTCGATGAGCGGTTGGCTCTCTCCCTGCTCATCGATGCAACTGGCCAAAAACTCGCTCCACAGATTGACGCCCAACACGGTTCGGCCGGCGCGTTCGGTGAGCGTGCGATAGAAGAGCCACTGCCGGCGGCCGCGCTGCACACGAAAACCTGCCGCCACGCTGGGCGGCACAATCTGCCGGGTCTCGGCCACGGTCAAGCGGCGCCAGGTGTATTGCCGACGCTGGCGGCGGCGATCCAAGTCGATAAACAGCGGGGCGTACAACGCGCGGCCCCGGCCCGATTGCACGAGGTCGCAGCCCGCGGCGCTGCTCTCAAACTTCGAGTCGACGGTTTGGCGGCGCCACTCGGGGAGCGCCAAGGGGAGCATGGGATACGAACGTTTGCTGGCGATCAGTTCCAGCTCGGTGTGGTCGGCGATCGGCACCGTCGACACGCCCGCGGCGCACGGCAAGCTTGCGCGGTAGGCGATCGAGTCGGCCTGCCGGGCGACGACGACGTCGGCCAGAAACAAGAACTGCTCTTCGCGCGCAAGCAGCAGTTGGCGAAAGACGCGGACTTCACCCGAGTACGATGCTTCGAGCTCGAGGTAGGCGACGTCGCGATCGGCCACCCAGCACGACGCTTCCCAGCCCGTCACGGCCGAGCGCGGCGTACCGTCGACTACGATTTCGCAATTCCACTTGCCGAACAACAGAGGTTGCCCCGCGGACTGGAACTCGAGCTGTACGGCGCGGCCACTGTGTTCGACCGCCAGGCTCGCTGCGCCGGGAGACCATGACTGCCGGAGCACGGCCAGGCAGGCGCTATCCGACTGCGCCGACGGGGAGGGCAAGTGCTTCTGGCGCGATGGCTTCGCGGCCTTGTGTTTGGCCGACTGTTGCCATTTGCCGACCGCGCGAGCGCGGCGATCGCCGAGTTCCCGAACACACTCGCTCCACAATCGCTTGCGCCATTCGACGCGCGGCAAACCAGGCGCCGCTTGCGTGCCGCGGGCGTCGAGCAATCGCGAGACTTGCCGCACGCCTTGCGCGAGGCGCTGGCGGCAACCTTCGTTCCAGGGGTCGCGGCGGGCGTGCCGAGCCAAGACGCTCGCGCGCCGCCAACAAGCAAATAGTTGCGGTAGCTCGACCAGACTGCCCGGCCGAGGCATGCCGTCGTTGGACAGTAATTCGGCGAGGCCGGCCTCGAGCGACGCGCCCGAACGTGCGAGGAGCCGGCGACACGGTTTGATTTCGGGGAACTGGCATCCGAGCACCAAGGGCAACTCAGTTTCGAGTAACTGCCCCGCCAGGCCGCGGACCTGCAGCGGGCGGTTGTGCTCACCGCCGGCCAGATCGACGAGGCGATCGAGCAACTGCCACCAGACATCTCCCGGCAAGCGTTGGGCCAAGGCCGGAAGTGCGTAAGCCCACACCAGGGCGTCGAGCGCTTGCGCGGGGTCGATGGCCTGGTCGGTCGCTTCGGCCAGCCATTGGCGCGCTTGGGCTTCGAGCCGGCGCGATTTAGCTTCGAGTTTGCGCGGCCCGAGCGATTCGGCCTCGGCGAGCGCGATCTCGCTCTTGGCAGCGTCGCCGGCTGGCCCGCGTTGTGACTTCGTCGCGCACCTGAGATCGAGCCACTGCGTGCCGAGTTCTGGCGGGGCCAACTGCTCTCGCGCGGCGAGATGGCGACGCCACAGCTTCCAGGCTTGCTTCTCGTGCGCAAAGGCTCCTGCGCGAAGCGCGGCGGGGGCCGACTTGTGCCACAGCTCTCGGCCGCGCTCGGCAAACGGTAAGACGACGACGGGTGAGCTGGTACGTGGGGAAAGATGGGTAGCGGACATATCCTGGCGTTGCACCGAAACTGCCAAACCCAAGGTTGCGAACGTGCGGGGCGGCGGCCGCCACGTGGTTCGTCGAAACCGTGCGAAGTTTGTCAGCCTTTCTGCGAAGTCGTTGGTCCCAGACTTGGAAGCCGGTATTGTATGGGGAGCGGCGCGCGATGCGAGTGCCGTGGCGAAAAACTGTCGTGCCTGGGAGCGGCCGGGCCGCGACCTATTCGGCTGGCCGACC
Organism: uncultured Planctomycetaceae bacterium; assembly: GCA_964495375.1. Classification (GTDB taxonomy): domain Bacteria; phylum Planctomycetota; class Planctomycetia; order Pirellulales; family JAEUIK01; genus JAIESQ01. The sequence continues at coordinate 83,232 of CAZBWM010000006.1, forward strand.
TGGTGCCCCGCCTAGTGTCCGGTGAAAAACAGGGAGAGTCCGACATGCAGGAGCACGAGCAGCGTGGTGGTGTCTCAACCCAGAGAAGCTCGGAAGCACGATGCACCGGCGCGAATGCCTTGCCCCGAGCCACTCGACGTAGCGCTGGGTTCCGCCGCGGACGGATGTGGCGCGGCGCGGCGCTGTCGCTTTCCCTGCTAGTCCTACCGGGGGCCCTGGCCCACAGTCAGGAGACCGACAAACCACAATCGGCGGCGGGCCCCGCGCGGGCGAAACCCGATCTCCGCCGACTGTCGCCGACCGACGAAGTCTGGCTCGACACCAAGAACAAGCGGGTGATCGTGTCGGGTGAAATCGTGCTGCGCGAGGGGCCGCTCGAGCTGTTCGCCTGTTTGAAAGGGACCAAAGAGCACGAAGCGATCGTCGCCTGCGCGACTAAGGCGCATGTCGTCCACGCGGGCCTGCTGTTGCTGGGGCTAGAGCCCGGGCACCCCGTGGCGTTCCGGCCCGAGTACCGGGCCGCCGAGGGGCCAGTGGTCGAAGTTAATGTCCACTGGAAGGAAAACGGCGTCGCCAAGCAAGCGCGAGCCCAGGACTGGATCCGCGACATCAAATCGCAGAAGGCATTCGATCAGCCGTGGGTGTTTGGCGGCAGCGGATTTTGGGAGGATCCGAGCACGAAAGAACAGCACTACATGGCCGAGGATGGCGACTTTATCTGCGTGTCGAATTTCCCGAGTGCGATGCTCGACGTGCCGATCGAAAGCTCGCAGTCGAACGAGGCCTTGGCCTACGAGTGCTTTACCGATCGCATTCCGCCGAAGGGGACCAAGGTGACGCTGACCCTGCGGCTCAAGCCGGGGACTTCGCCGACGGGTGACGCGGCCAAGCCTGCCGATGATGCCGGCCAGCCAGAGCAGCCCTAGCGGCAGCACCGTACGCTGTCTGCCCGGCGCGGCGCATGCAGAGTCGATCGCGCAAAAAAAAACCTGTTGGCACGCTCGCTAGGAAGCGCGCCAACAGGTTCGAACGTTCTAGCTGACCGACACTAGTTGCCGGTCGCGGTTTCTCCCGGCGGCTCCTTGCCGGAACGCGTTGAGGCCGCAAAGTAGGCCTGCGCCTGCACCGAATCCGAAATCATTTGCACGCTGCTGTCGGCCATCAGGTGGAACGCACCACCCGAGTGCTGACTGCTGGGTCCCCAGTCCCAGTTATTGGAGAATTGCACGCGACGAGTCGAAGACGCGCCCGTCGCCGAAGTCTGTGCCAGGGATTGGAGCAGCGTCCTCGGGCCGAACACGATCAGGCCAGCGGTCGCGCCTGGTCGCTTGTCGGGCTGATTGCCACCCAGATTTAGAGCCGGCAAAACTTGCACCGACGACCCCGGGTTGGGATTGATCGTCGCAAACAACATGCCGGCCACCGGCGGCACGATCTGCGTGCCGGGGTTGGTAGCGCATTGCGCCTGATCGGCGTGCAGCGCCCAGACCGAGGCGGTGCTACCGTCAATCCACGGGGCATAGCGAATTTCCCGGTTTTCGACGCACATGATTGTGTTGCTTGTGCCGTCTTGAATATCGCGGAACGAGCAGCCCCCCTTGATGCGATACTTGGGAGGCGACAGCACGCCGTCCGGGCGCACGCCGGGATCCAACAGCCGGTTGATGGTGCTGGCTCCCATGCCCGAGTACTGTGACAGGGCCACGTTGGTCAGCGCGCCGCCGGCGGCGAATTCACTGGCCGCCGAGAAGGGGTTGCCGCGGAACGACGGGCACTTGAAAACTGGAATCTCGCTGTTGGCCGCCTTCTGGTAGTTGGCCTTGACCTGTGCGGCCCGTATTGGGTCGGAAATACCCATTGGCGCCGAGAAGGTCAAAAGTCGGAAGTCTAGCAATCCGGCGATGGCCTGCTGCTCCAATTGCGGAAGCAATAGCGCCATCCAACTGTAGGTGTGACCGTGACCGCGGCAGGCCTGGTTGTTTTCACCAACGGCCGGATCGGTCGGGTTGATGGTCGACACCGAGAAAGCGCCCGGCCCGGTGATCCAGCCGGTCGACGACGGCGGGAAACCGCCATGCTGGCTGGCATAGTTGTGCATGGCCTTGCCGATTTGGCTAAGGTTGCTGCGGCACTGCGTTTTGCGACCCGCCTCGCGGGCGGCGTTAATGGCCGGCAGCAACAGCGCGATCAACACTCCGATGATCGCGATCACTACCAGCAACTCGACCAAGGTGAACCCCCTTGGCCCTTTGCCATGTCGGTACATACGATGACTCCTCGGAAAAAGAAATAAAGAAAATAACAACACCCGGCCGATCGGCCGCGTGCAATGCACAAGACATGCAACAAAGAGGCGCCTCTTCCTCTTAGTTAACTCAATCGCTCAGCCGTTCCGGACCGCAGCAGCCGCTCTGCGACAACGAAGAGATGCGAACGCATTCCCCGCCCACCCCGCGCTCCTGCTCTCGCCGAAGTCTAGCGATTCCTTAAATCCATTGTCAAACAATAATTGAGTGTTACAAGTGCCATTTCTGGCATTCACCCCCCCCAAAAGACTATCCGGGAACCCATCGAGGCGGCGACTGCGGGGATTTCGACCGTCCGGCAAGGAGTGGGCATGGCAAAGTTGAACATCGATCATCAACGAGACTTTGCCGTCCAAATCGTGCGCCGGCTCCGCGAGCGGGGGTTCGAGGCCTTCTGGGCGGGGGGCTGCGTCCGCGATCACTTGCTGCGGCGAGTCGCCAAGGATTTTGACGTCGCCACGAGCGCCAAGCCCGACGAAATCCGTGAATTGTTCGGCCGCCGCCGCACAATCGCCGTCGGCGCCGCCTTTGGAGTGATTGCCGTTGTCGGGCCGCCGGGCGCCGGCCAGGTCGAAGTGACCACCTTCCGCCGCGACTCGACCTACCTCGATGGTCGGCACCCCGAGCACGTCACCTTTACCAATGCCGCCGAGGATGCCGCCCGACGCGATTTCACCATCAATGGCCTGTTCTACGATCCGGAAGCGCGCGAAGTAATTGACTACGTCGGCGGGCAGCTCGATCTCGAAGCCGGCATCGTCCGGGCGATCGGCGATCCACGCGCCCGGTTCATCGAAGACAAGCTGCGGCTGCTGCGCGCGGTTCGGTTCGCCACGACCTTCGACTTTCGGCTCGACCCGGCGACCGCGGCCGCCGTGCGCGAAATGGCCCCTGAGATTGCCGTGGTCAGCGTCGAGCGCATCGCCCAGGAGCTGCGCCGCATGCTCGTGGTGCCGACTCGCGCGCGCGGGATCGAGCTGCTGCGCGAGACCGACTTGTTGGCGACCGTGCTCCCTGAGTTGTTGCCCTTGGTGGGGCTGGCGGTCGAGCCAGAGGGCGCGGTGTCGGATCCAGTTCCGCACGCTGATCGTTGGCAGGCGACGCTCGCAGTGCTTGATCGGTTGATTGAGCCCGACTTTCCGCTGGCACTGGCCGCACTGTTGCACCAGGTTGGGTGGCCCGCGGTTGCCGGGGAAGCAGCCGATGAAGTGTCGGGCGATCCCCACGAAGCGGGCGCGGCGCTCGCCCGCGCGATTGGTCGGCGGCTACGGCTTTCGAATCGCGAGATCGATCTGGCCACTTGGCTCGTGCGCGAACAGAGATCGCTCGTTGGTGCGCGCACGCTTGCCTGGCCGACCTTGCAGCGGCGATTGATTCACGCCGACATCCGTGACGTCGTCGAATTGCACCGCGCGATCGCCAAGGCGCACGGCGCGCCGCTCGATGATGTCGAGTATTGCGGTAAATTGCTGGAACAGCCCGCCGAGGAGTTAAACCCGCCACCACTAGTGACCGGCGATGACTTGATCGCGCACGGTTTGCGGCCGGGGGCCGCGTTTCATGCCCTGTTGGAACAGGTGCGCGACGCGCAACTACTCAGCGAGATTGGCACGCGCGACGAGGCGCTCGCGCTCGTCGATCGGCTCCGCGCGGCAAATTGACGATGCAGGATTTCGGGCTTCAGCTCGGCGCCACGCACCACTTCGGCTTCCGCTTTTCGAAGAAGGCCGCGATCCCTTCGGCAATCTCCGGGGTCTCCCAGGCGTCGGCCAATCGTTCGGCCGTGTAGGCAATGTTCTCCGGCGTATCGTGTGTGCTGACGAAGCGAATCAACTCTTTGGCGCGCGACACCGCGCCGGGAGCACAGCGCAGCACGTCAGCCACTTCGCGATCGATCGCACCGTCGAGCTCCAGCGGATCGACGAACGCGGTCAACAGGCCGAGCCGGGTTGCTTCGGCGGCGTCCATTTCGTGCGCCGAGAGCATCACGCGGCGCGAATTCGGCACCCCCAGCCGCGCGACCACGTACGGCGAGATCGTCGCGGGAATCAAACCGAGTCGCACTTCGGTAAGCGAGAACTTCGCGGCCGTGACGCCGATCGCCAGGTCGCACACCGAGATCATCCCCAGCCCGCCGCCAAAGGCCGAACCGTTGATGCGGCCAATCAGCGGCTTGGGCAGTCGATCGAGATCGGCGAGCAACTGGGCCAATTGCGTGGCGTCGGCCACCCGCTCGGTGCGGGTGCGCGTCACCTGCTGCTGCATCCCTTTCAGATCGCCGCCGGCGCAGAAGACATCACCGGCGCCGCTCAACACCACCAGCCGCACGGCCGCGTCGTCGGCCAGTCGGCGGGCCGCGTCGCGCAGCTCGTCGACCATTTGTCCCGAAAGGGCATTGCGGGCGTCGGGGCGATTGAGCGTCAGTCGCGCCACGCCGGCCGCGGACACGGCCAGCGAAATCGATTCGTAATTGCTCATCGGACGAGTCCTCCAGGTGCGATGCGGATTGCCGAAGAATATCGGCCAGCCGATCGCGCTTGGCAAGCGGATCGGCACCCTTTCGCCGCACACATTTAGGAGCGGTTAGCAGCTAGTCAAGCCGAAGTGGAGACACCTGAGTGGATCGTGCGGGCTGCGGGAAATCGGGCGTGGGTCGCCAATTTTAGGGACGATTTGCCGGAAAACCTTCTCCACGTGCAACGGATGCCAGAGCCGGTGTTGTTCCCGGAGTCGGAGTCGGTTCGCGGTAGCAAAGCCAAGAAGTGGGCTGCCGCGTGGAGGAACCGCAGCTTGAGGAGCTGGATCGACTGTTGACTTGCTTGTCAGTCTATCCGGTCGGGATGTGGCTCACGCAGTACGCTTGCCGACTGGCGAGAACTCTTTCTGGCGTGCCAAAAAGTTGCGACGTTCGCCGCCTTAGTTCCCCTCGATGGTCTGATTCAGATCTTCGAGCGTGCGGATAATCGACGCCGGGCTGATCCCCTCGGTAGCGCTGCCGGAGATGATGCTCGCCCCCGCGGTCGGGTGCAAGAATTCCTTAAGCTCGAGCATGGCCGGCCCGGTGAGAATGATGAGCGCGGCCGGCGCGAAGCAGAATAAGAGCGGTAGCACCAGCTTCACCGGGGTTTTGTTGGCCCGCAGCGTGGCGGTTTGCTTGCGGCTCACTCGCAAGTGATCGGCCTGCGTCAGCAGCGAGCCGGCCAGCTTGGTGCCAAGTCGATCGCCGCGCGTCAACAGGCTGGCCAACTGCCGCACTTCGGGCAGATCGATCCGCTCGGCCAGGTCGGCCAGCGCGATCTCCAGGCTGCTCACTTCGGCCTGACGTTTGAGAATCAGCAGTTCCTGCGCGACTTCGGGATACGCGGTCAACTGCGAAGCGACGTGATCCAGGCTCTGGCTCACGCCCAGGCCGCTCCCCACGCACATGCCGAGCATATCCAAGGTGTCGGGCAAGCCGTTACGAATTTGACGCAGCCGGCGGCGACGGCGAAAGAACACGTACAACCGCGGCACGATCGACAGGGCCGCGGCCACGGCCGCGCCAATCAGCAGGATCTTGATCGTGTGCTGGCGATCGGCCAGCACCGACAACACGCCGGCGGCCAACAGCGGCAGCACCAGCAGCACGAAACGCAACGCATACAGCGTGACCGCCGCGTGCGGGCTGTAGATACCGGCTCCGCGCAACAAACGATCGAAATCGCGGCGCTCTTTCTTCGATTCGGGAATCTGCGCGGCCAAGGCCGGGCCGAGCGAACCCAACGGGCCGACGTCGGGAGTGTCGATTGAAGTATCGACGTTCGAGATCTTGGCGATGCGCAACTGCATCGGCGACGGCTTACGATTCATGCGCCGCCCGGCCAGCCAGACCAGCAGCGAGGTGCCGGCGAACGAGGCCGCCACGAGCACCCAGCGCGAGGTGTCGTCCAACACCAGTTCGTGGGCCCGAGCCGGAAGTGCCGCCAAGAGTTCGTTGAGGTTTGTCATCGTTGAGAGTCCAATCGCGAGGCTTCGTGTTCTGACTTTCGTCAATTCAAGCAAAGAGATGCCACCGGACAGCATTGCTTCGGGTGGCCCGGCTGCTCGCAGCCGGGTGGCGAAGCCACAAGAATCTGTTCATGCCGCGCCGTATTTCTCGGCCGCATCGATCCTTGAGGGTTTCTTGTCGCTGCGCGACCCAGCCGGCATGCGGCTGGGCCACCCATTCCGCACTAGTACTCCACCTTCGTGATCCGCCACATCCAAATGAGCCCGAACAGTTGCAGGCTGGCCGCGATCACCAACAGCGGTTTACCCCACGGATGCGTGAGAAACATCCGCAGGTAGTCGGGCTGCACCCACGACAAAATGGCCACCGCCGAGGCCGTGCCGATGCACAGGCCGATTGCCGAGAGCTTGCTGCCGGCGGTCACTGACTTGACGTGCCCGACGAACTGTTGCCGCTCGCGGGCGACTTCCGCCAGCCGTTCGACCAAGAGCGACAAGTTGCCGCCGGTGATCCGGTGCACCAACACCGCCGTGGCGAAGATGCGGAACTCGGCCAGCGGAATGCGCCGCACCATTCGCTCGAGCACCGCGACGGGCGTGTGCCCTAGCCGCATCTGCGATGCACAGTAGGCAAATTCGGTCGACAACGGTTTGGCCGCTTGCTTGGCAACGATCTCGGCCGCTTGTTCCAGGTTGCGCCCGGTGCGGACGCCATCGCCGAGCATTTCGAGTGTTTCGGGCAGGTGCTTCCGCATCACCGACAGACGACGGGCCCGACGCAGCGTCCACCAGGTGAGCGGTAGCGTGAAGCCGACCACCAGGCCGGCCGCGCCCCACAACAGGCTATCGAGCAAGGCGACCGGAATCGCCAAGCCGACGACCGAGGAGCCGGCCAGCACTGCCAGGGCTGTGCCCATCCCTAGCGGGCTGCCCGACTCCTCGATCAGGTTGTAGAAGTAGCGATCGAACCAGCCTTGCGAGGCGGGGGCCAAGCTCAGCGGTCCGAACTCCTCGGCGTCACGCGACAGCCGATCGATCCCCAGGCGGCGATCGATGTGGTCATAGCGACGGGTCGATAGATCGCGAACCGACAACCCCACGGCCATCATCAGGCTGGTCGTGGCGGCGAAGCAAATGATGGCGACGATTACCAAAGTCATGCGGCCACCTCCCCCGTGGGCTGGCCGGCGGCGGGGCCGAGCCAACGTTTTTCGAACATCTCGGCGGGCATTTCAAATCCTTGTTCGGCCAAACGCCGCAAGCAGCGCGGCTGCCGACCCGTCGCGTAGAACGAGCCGCGAGCCAGGCCGTTGTCATCGAGACCGTTTTGGCGGAAGCCGAAGATCTCGTTCATCTGATACTCGCCATCGGCCAGCCCGGAGACTTCCGAGACTCGCATCAGGCGACGGACGCCCCCCTTCAAGCGGGCGAGATGCACGACCAGCGTGATCGCACTGGCGATGTAGCGACGCGTGACCAGCACCGGCAGCTCGAAGCCAGCCATGCTGACCATGACTTCGATGCGGGCCAGGGCGTCGGCCGTATCGTTGGCGTGGATCGTGGTGAGCGAACCTTCGTGACCGGTGTTCATGGCCTGCAACATGTCGAGCGCCTCGGCGCCGCGGACTTCGCCGACCAGGATGCGATCGGGACGCATACGCAATGCGTTGCGAACCATGTCGCGCTGGGTGACGAGCCCTTGCCCTTCGCTGTTGGCGGGGCGCGTTTCCAGTCGCACGACGTGTTTGCGCTGCAAGATAAGTTCGGCCGAGTCTTCGATCGTCACCAGGCGTTCGCTGGTCGGGATGAACCGCGATAAGTTGTTGAGGAAGGTCGTTTTGCCGGCGCCGGTACCGCCGCTGATCAGGATGTTCATGCGGCCTTCGACGGCCATCCGCAAGAAGTCGACAATCTCCGGACAAACCGATCCGTACCCCAGCAGATCGGCCAGAACCAATGGCGTGTGACCGAAGCGACGAATTGACAGTGTCGGCCCGTTCAAGGCCAGCGGCGGAATGATGGCGTTCACACGCGAGCCGTCGGGCAAGCGGGCGTCGACCATCGGCGACAGCTCGTCGATCCGTCGGCCGACTCGTGCCACGATTCGCTGAATGATCTGCAGCAGATGCTGATTGTCGGCGAAGACGGTGTTGGTCTCTTGCAGCCGGCCGAAACGTTCGACGTACACTTCGCGCGGGCCGTTGACCAGGATGTCGGTGACGTCCGGGTCTTGCATGTATGGTTCCAACGGGCCCAGGCCGAACGACTCGGCCATCAGCTCGTCGATCAAGCGCTCTTCGTCGACCCGCGAGAGCATCTCGGGGCGGGTCCGCAGCAACCCTTCGGCCAGGTTGCGGATGTGCGAGCGGAGTCGCGGCTCGTCGAGTGTGCCAATCCGCGACAAATCGAGCGAGTCAATCAGCTCGCGGTGCAGCCGGGTCTTGAGCTTCTGAAACTCGGCCTCGAAGCCGGTCGCTGGCAAGTCGCTCGACGCGACGCGCGGCGCGGCTTCGATTTCGCGACCCGAACGAAACAATCCGATACTCATCGACCGCACTCCTTGGCTGTCCGTTGTGAGGGACGGCCGGCAAATCACGTTCCCGTTAGTCCCTCTCTCTGTTCCGAGAGGTGAGGGCGTGGGGTCCAAATCTCAGGAAGTGATTTGCCGGCCCGTTGTCTGCTGTGTGGGCGTTTCGCCGTTTGAAGGACTAGTTGGCTTGCACGTTGCGGGCGAAGCTCGAGAAGCTCCGCGTCAACCGCGACAATCGCGAAATATCGGAAACCGGCACGCCCCGATTGACCGCGCGATTCATCGAGCGGCCATCTTCGGGAATCGATTGGAAGACCTTAATGCCGAGAATCTCTTCGGCCTGGGCGACGCCGAGCTGACCACCCTGGCCGTAGCGATTGAGCACCAGGCGGAACCGCTCGCGCGGCAGCCCACGGCCGGCCACGGTGTCGAGCGCCCAGCGGGCGCGACGCAGGCCCGGCACGTCCGGGCGAGCCAGCAGACCGATAAAGCTCGAGAGCCGCATCGCTTCAATCTGCGGCACGCTGAGCGAGTGATCCAAGTCCAACACGGTGACGGCAAACATGCGTCGCAACAGCGTCAGCACTTGTCGCACCGCTTCACGCGAGAGCGAGCAATCGATCAGGCCGCCGTTGACCGGGTAACCGGCTTGAGCGAGCACCTGCACGCCCGAGCTGTGCGGTACCATGGCGCCTGCCAGCATCTGACGATCGAGCCGCTCCCAGTGTCGGCAGACATGTTCGAGCGTGTGCTTCGGTTCGACGTCGAGCAGCAACGCCAAATCGCTAGGGGCCGGCTTCAGATCGACGAGCGCCACCTGACCGGGGAGTTGCTTGGCCAACCGGGCAGCCAGGTTGACGGCCGTGGTCGAGACACCGACGCCACCGCTGGGGGAAAAGAGCGACACAATCTGGCCACGGCGGCCGGGCGATTGCTCGTCGGCTTGAATCTTCAGGACTGCTTCGGAAAGCTCTTCGCGAACACGCGACAGATCGAGATACTCGCGAGCCCCCGCGGCGAGCACAGCCCGCACGCGTTCGGCGTCGGCGGTTGGACCGACGGCCAGGATCGGCGCGGCGGTCACATGATAGGCCGAACGAACCGCGGCCAAAGCCGGGCCCAACGGGCCATCGCAGGCGATTGCCACCAGGTCGGTCGCGGCGGCCGACAACCGGGCCGGCAAGCCATCGAAGTCGACGGCGTCGGCCGCGTCGCAGCTCAGCCCTTCGCCGAGCAACACGCGTCGCAGCGTTTCAATTCGCTGCGGTTGATAGTCGGAAAGTACGATTCGCATGGCGTTGTCCTTGGTTGGTTGCGATCCGGTTGTATCGTGTGCCACGGGCTCTGCCCGTGCTTTGGTCGTGAATTGCGTATTAGCGGACGAGTGTCAGTCGATGGACGTACAAGTTTCGCTCGGGAGCGGTCGCGTCGTCGGGCGGAGCGGTTCGCACGGACGCATGAATCAAAAACGCTGGCTCGACGGTCACCGTGAGTCGATCGTCGATGACTTCGGCCGCGATCACCCGGGCAGCCACGAACCCCACCAAGGTCGCTTGCTCGGCCGAACCATTGAAGTTGTCGTACAGCGGATAGGCCCGCAGCGGCGTCACACTGCCGGCGACGAACTCGAACCGCGAGGCCAATTCGGCGGCCAGCGATTCGCTCGTCTTCTGCGTACCGGGAACTACCATCGTCTGGCTCGACGTGACCGGTCCGAACCAGCCCGAGGGGCCCAGGTCCGAGGGGGACACGCCACCGGAGATCTGTTCGCCTAGTCGCGAAATATCGAACGTGCCGTTGAGCCCGATCAGTGCTCCGTTGGCCGGCGCGGCCGACGGCTCTTCACTGGCGAGCCGAACGATCAGCTCCTTGATGCCATTTTGATTTGTGTCGCCGGAGCGCTGGTTCTTCCACGACTGGGCGGAAATCGCCAGCGGGGCCAGCGGCGCGGGCAACGTTCGCGTCGGGCGGAAGCCAACGACCAGGTTATCGAGCGCCGCGACGGACGTGCTTTCGACGTTCGCTGGCCCAGCGTTCCAGAAACCATCGAGCAGCCGCGCCACGGGGTTCGCGCTCGAAGCGGTTCGCTGGCCAAGCACTTTCAGGGCGTTCAACGTGTCGTCGCCCGCCAGACTGCCAAAGCTGCCACTCGATGGTCGCGTGGGATCGGCCACGAAGCCGGGGACCACGCGTACGTCGCCAGTCTTCATCACCAGCAGCTTCGAGCCCGCGCCATTGTTCAGGCTGCGGAAGTTGTCGGACTGAGCCATCGCGGCGTCGATGTCGTCGCTCTGGTCAGCCTGCGGGGCGCCGGCCGCGTCCTGCAGCAGATCTTCGTCGAGCAAGGCCGGCGTGCCAGCCAAGGCCACCAGATCCATGCGCTGTTGCATGTTGCGTTGCACGAGCACCAGGTACACCCAGTCGAGCACCCAAGCGGCCAGCAGAATGAAGATCACCAGCAGCATCAGCATCGCGAACGTGAGCGCACCGCGACGGTTACTATCAATGCGACGCTTCCGCTTGTTAGCCGCGGAGTTTACTCCGCGCGCTAGCTGGTGCGATTCTGTATCGTTGTCGCCGATCGCAGTCGCCACGTCGCTCGAGCTAGCGCGCGGGACAAGTCCCGCGGCTAACCACATTGCGACGTTCGATTTGAGCTGCTTGGCGATCACGAGCGGTCTCGAATTCTTGAAAGTCACACTTGGCAACATACTGAACTACGCTACGGTTACCGTACTGCGGGACGCGTGGGATCGCTGTCCAACACTCGGGCGTCGCGCGGTTGATGAAGGCCTGAAGCGCTGGGCTGCGAAGTCGATTCTTCCTGCTCGCCATCGCGGCGGTTGCTGGTCGACATCACGGTCGGCCCGCGACGACTGGCGTCAGCTTCTGAAGCGCGGTGCGCCTCGCTGATGCGGTCGTCGTCGAAGACCACTTCGGTCATCACGTCGCCGCGATAGATTTGGGCCTTCTTCTGGCGGCGCGGCTTGACCGGGGTCAGCCCCAGTATTTCAGCCGGATTGACCATGTCGACGTCGGCGTCTTCGGCCTGAGCGAGTTGTTCGTCTTCGAGCGCTCCTCGGAGCGTGACGCTCAGCGTACCGAACTTCTGCGCCAGGATCAGCTTGTTGGCCTGCTGGGGCGTAACCGCAACGGTGACGCTGCGAATTCCCTGGTTGAGCCGCTCCTCGGTTTGATAGCGATCGCGATTGGTGGCCAGGATCTTCACACGACGCAGCAGCGTCAGCGTAGACATACCGCCGACTTCCGGATGTTCGCCACGAACCGTGAGCGAGAGATCGACCACGGCCTCGGGCACGAGCACGCCATCGAGCGCGTTGTTCGGATCAACAGCCACGGTCACCGCGCGGTAGCCCGGCGGCAATTGATCGGCCAAGGTCGGCACCTTGCCCACCTCGTAGAGCTTTTCTTCAAGAATCGGTTGGCCGGCGAGGATCGTCTCCTTCACCAGGCGGAACAAGGCCCGCGACGGATTGCCGACAACTCCCTCGGGAACCGACCGCTTGGGGACCTGCAGTACTTCGATGTCTTGTTCGCGAATCCGCGCGTACTTCGGCAGATTGACGCGGGGCACGACGACACCGACGGTCGGCTCGCCGACCGGAGCGGCCGGCTCGAGGTAACGCCGCACGCTATAGGCGGCCACCAGCCCCAGTAGGATCGACATCACGCCGACAGTCACGGTTCCCGGAGTAAGACGCTTCATGTTCAGGGCTCCTTGCGAGCGAGTGAGGCTTATTCTTTGCGAGCGACGTACGTGCTGCTGAGCTGTTGCCCGGCCAGCGATACGCCGACGAATTTCAACAGATCGGGGGCGACTTCGAGCGAGCGGACCCGCACGGTGACCGACACCGGTTGACCACTGGGGACCTGGGCCGGCAGCGGCGGGTCGAGCACGACCGGTTCGATCGCGCGGGCGAACCGCCACGGTTTGAGTGCTTTGCGAACCGCCACTTGCACGCGCTCGGGCGTGGCGCCGGGCATCGACGCTTCGCGCGCGCCGATTGCCGCCGCCGCGCTGATCGCCTGATTGCCCATCAGCAGGATGCTGAACTCGATGGCCGCGAGCACGACCAACAGCAGGATCGGCAGGGCCAGCACCAGCTCGAGCGTCAGCATGCCGCGACGCGCTGCGCCACGGCGTCGGCTCGATGAGCCTCGCGGCAGCGGGTAGCGAGTTGGCTGGTGGCGATCGAGCATCGGTCGAGCGGTTCTTTGAGTGTGCGGCTGAATGTTCGGTTGAATTTGTGTGGTCAACTTGCGGTCAGTTCTTTTACAGTCCGGCGCGAATCGCCAGCCAACCGAGCACCACGAACGTGCTCAAGGCGACCGGCACCGCGAACGGCACCACGCGAGCCGGAGCAGCCTGGCCCGGCTTGCGAACCGGCTGGCCCGAGTGCAGGAACTTGGCTTGGGCTTTCGACACCCCTTGCGTGCAGGCGAAGTAGGTCAGCACCGCGGCCGCCAGCAGAGCGGCCGATAAGGCGCTGAGCACGAAGGCCACGAGAATGAGCTTCGGCCCGAGCCAGGCGCCGAGGGCCGCCAGTAGTTTCACGTCTCCCATGCCGCTTCCGCCCAGCGCCGCCGGGATGAACAGCAGACCCAAGCCCACGGCCAGGCCGGCCAGCGAGATCAGCACGCCGAAGCCTTCGGGCGCGAGCGTGTGATAGGCCAGGCCCGCCAGCGCCGCAGGCACGGTGAGCAGGTTGGGAATGCGATGCGATCGTAGATCGGTCCAGGCCGCCACGATCGCGTACAGACCGACACTCGACATCAGCAACCAGGAACTGTGCATGGAGCGTCTTTCTGTCGATGCGTGATGAATGTTGCGTGTGACGAGCGTTACCAGACGATGCCGAGAAACTTGATTCGTGAACGGGTACCTGCGGGCTTACGGCGTATCGAGCCCACCACCCTGGCCGGCGCCACCACCCGGGCCGGCGCCTGCGCCCCCGAACTCTCCTCCCTTACCGTCCTCGGGTCGGCAGGTGGTGACCGTGCCGCGAGTGTCGACAAACGAGGTGCCGAAGCCGGTGAAGCTCTGATCGATGGCGACCGCCGCGCCGGCCACGTCGCCGAGCTCGTCGACGATCGCGTCGCGAACCGCGGTCAGGCCGCCGACGATTCCCACGGCGATGATCGTGATCAGCACGATCCACTCGAAGGAGAGGACGCCTCGGCGTCGGTTGCAGCGGCGGTTCTGTTTGGTGATCACGGTTGGCTATCGTTTGGCAGGGAGGTGTTGTTTCGTACGTTAGGTGTTTGTTGTTGTCGACTACCGGCAAGTTATCTGGCCCGACTAGTGGCTCTGCATCATGGGCCGCCGACGTCGTTGACCGTTTGCGAGGGCACGCTCAGCGAGGTTTCCTCGCGCGAGGTGCCCACACCGGCCGCGGTATCGTCGAAGTTCATGGCGTTGCGGCCCAGCCAAGGATCGGCGTTGACGGTAAAGCTCTGATCGATCGCCACGGCGGCGCCGGCCACGTCTCCCAGTTCGCTGATGATGGCGTCGCGAGCCGCGGTCAGCCCGCCGACGATGCCGATCACCAGCACCGAAATGAGCAGTACCCACTCGAAGGTGAGGACGCCGGCGTCTTCGCGAACGAGTCGGGCGAGCAGTCGGTTGATGGTCATCGGTCGGGGTCTTTCGCGTGTTTTGGTCGAGAGGGGGAGTTGTCTTACTTTGTTTTCAAAGTGGGTCCGAAGGATGACTTTTCCGCTTGTCTCCTCTCCCCTTGCGGGAGAGGTCGGGTGAGGGGTCCAAGATGCAGCAAGTCATTCTTCGGCCGCACCGAAGATGCGAGCCGCGCCCCGCGAGGCCAAACTGTTCCTCGCGGGGCGCGATAGCTCGCGGCAGGATCGACGAGATCGCTACGTCGGTCGGTCGTTACTGCAGGTTGCAGTTGACGTCGACGACGATCTGGTTCGGCACGACAAAGTTCTGACCCTGGAAGCGGCAGCTACCGGCAACGTTGCAGATGGTGTCGCTGAAGATCGAGAACTGGCCACCGTCGGTGAAGGTGTCGTGAGCCACGGCTTCGACCGGCGGCAGGATCAGATAGCTCTGATCGAGGTGAACGATGGCCTGAGCCACGTCACCCAATTCGCTGATCAGTGCGTCGCGGACGGCGCTGAGGCCGCCCACGATGCCGATCGCTAGCACGGTGATCAGCAGAATCCATTCGAAGGTGAGTACACCTTCCTGCTCCTTCCACAGTCGCTTGAGAACTACTTGCACATGTGTCTCCTTGTTGGATGCACCCTGGATGCGTCCGAAACTACGTCGTTTCGGTTGTCGCTGTCCGGCCCGGTTTCGATTCATGTGCCTGCGAGCCGACAGCACGCCTGCCTTAATGCAGAGCGCGTGCCAACACCTGCGTTGGGCTGAGGAGTGGCAATCGCAAGCGACGTTAATGCTCATGCCGCTACGAGTTGCAGATTGCGAGAATTCGCTGCGCGAAAGCGCGGTGAGGCGGAGCGCGCAAGGCGATGTTGTGCTTGCGAAACATGGCCCGGTGGACAGTTGGCCGCGTTGTTGCAGAAGCGAAACAACGCGGGCGTGCCGATGCGACACGGCGCGTTACCGCGCGTGCGCAATGTGCCGGTTATGCCGGCGCGACAGGGCAAAGAGGATCAATTGACCTCGTTGAACTCCGTCGCCCACGAGATTTCATGCGGTGGGGGCAAACGCCTAGAATGAGGCGATGCGTTTCTCGCCCCCGCGCCGCTGGTTGCAGTTCCGCCTGAGCACATGGTTCGTGCTCGTGGCGATTCTCGCCATGTGCTTGTTCGGGGCGGTGTATCTCCGCGGCACGCTTTACTACGATTCAAGCACCTTCGTCGGCGACGGTTCTCTCTCAGATGGTGGTTTCTGGTCGTATCCACGTTATCGAATCGAGTTCCCGGCGATCTCGCTCAGTGACTCAAACGTAACCCAGTTTCGCTTCCGCGGACCACCCACGACACGTACGACCTTCAAGTTCGTGATGACATCCGCCGAAGGCTGGACTGGGTTTGAGTTGTCGGATCAACTTAGCAGCGATGTGCGCTTGCGAAACATATCTGTTGACGTGGCCCTAGTTGACAGCGAGGGGCTAACAATTATGCAATGCAATGGAACCTTGCACCAATGGATGCTGGAGTCGAGTGGTGTCGAGGGAGCATTCTGGCACGTAAGTGGACGTAACGTGCCTCTGAACAAACGCGAGTCCTACACTTTAACGGTGAGAACGACCGCCTCAGCCGGAAATACGTTGCGGCTGACTGCCAGACCATTGCTCTACGGCGGCGGCCAAGAATCGCTGTAACCCAAACTGGCCACCATCGCTCTCGTCGCCTTCCTCACCTGGAAAGCCGCGCGGGCTGTTGGGCCGCGAATGATCCAACGCTTCAGACGCGTCTGAATGAAGCTCCTGGAGCAATAGCAGACGAACTACGCACTAGGCGGCGAATGGCAAATTGCTCGTTTGGCAACGGAATTCTTTTTGCCACAGAGATCGCCGAGGTCACAGAGGAAGTTGTATACGGAAGACTCCTCATCAATCGAGCCCATCTGCATTTTCTCGGTGTCCTCGGTGACCTCGGTGGCTAATTGAATATCGTGTTGCGGCCGCGCGGGTCTATGATGCAGCTATGCGCTTCTTGCCCCCGCGCCGCTGGTTTCAGTTCCGCCTCAGCACGTGGTTCGTGCTCGTGACGTTCGTTGCCTGGGGGATGGCCTGCCAGCCCTGGATCGTCCGCGAAGAACGTGTCGTCTACGTCAGTCACAGCGACTTCCAGGCCGCCAAGGATCCCCTCGGCCTTCAGCATGAACGTACTATCGGCGGTGGAATCGAAACCCTCGACGACGGTTCTGCCCGTTACCACTACCGTTCCGAGCACCACAAACCCAATGCCAAACTTATCTGGCCCGCCTTGGCCCTTGCCGCCTTCCTCGTCTGGAAGGCCGCTTGGACAATGCATGGGCGCTTCAAACCATCCCAGATTTAGCTGATAAGCACGGGCGAGCGGCCATCTTTTTGCGCCGCTACAATTGCCCCCACGCGTTGCCTGCCCCCACGCATCCAAACCAACGCCGGAAGTCTCTCGAGCCAGAAAGGGGACAATGGACGAGAATCCGTACCTCGCCCCAGTTCGGAACGACAATACCAAACAGCCGCCGCCAACCGAAGCAACGCCCAGGCCGAGCCGCAGCATGCGACCGGCAGACCTTTTCGAAGTGGCCGTGCGAGTGCTTGGGTTGGCGTTTATCGGTTGGGGGGCCGTCACCATGTTCGGCATCCTCTTACCGGCCGATGGGTACGCTGCTTTCGACTATCTCCTCGGCGCGGTCGGGTATATGAGCATCGGCATCGTCTATTTTCTGTTTGCCAGGGTGTTAGTTGCGATGGCCTATGGCGGTCGAGATCGCTACGCGGAATTCGACTAACCCACGACCGCCTTTAGACGGACTGCGCGAGAATCGGTTATCAGGCAACCATGCGACTCCGTTACAAACTTTCGACAATCCTGATTCCGCCCGCGATCGTCGCTTGGGCGTTGTCGTGCGCTCCGTACTACTGGTTCTCGCACGGCTGTTCACCCATGTTGCATAAATATCGGCCGGTTACCCGCGGAACGCTTCATGTGAATCCTCAACTCGTTTGGCCGGCGCTCGCGCTAGTCGCCTTCCTCGCCTGGAAGGCCGCCTGGGCAATTCGCGGCCGGTTCGAGAAGCATGCGGAATCTCCGGCCAAGGCGCGGTCATCACTTTCTGAAAAAAAACTGATGCACTCCCAACGCGCCAAGGTACTCATGCGACTCCTGCCCCGACGAATGCCGATCCTGCTAACCAGCACTCTGGCGGGCGCGGCAGTCAGCCAGTTATTTATGCCGCGCGTGAGCATTTGGTCGGAGTATGCTCCCTTAATGTATGCCGCTGCCGGCGCAATAATCGGCGTGCTGTGGGGACTGCTTTTCGAATTGGCCCGCCACGATTCTCAGGACTAAACCGACCCACTACCCGCAATTTGACAGCCCTGCTCCGCCGGGGGTAAATTCAAGCTCGGCCGGCTGCGCCAGCACGCGAGGTCAAGACCGGCGTCGGCGTAGGTCAGGCACCCCGTGCCTGACATCCTCGCCTTGTTATTGTCAGGCACAGGAGTGCCTGACCTACAGACTTTGCAATTCACTTCACTCGGGGGTCGTTGATCATGCTCTGCATTCCCGGTCGGCCTGGCAAGGATCTCTGCGATGGCCTCACGCGCCGCGAGTTGTTGCGCGTCGGCGGGTCGGCGGCGCTTGGTCTCACCCTGCCCAGCTTGCTCCGCATGCAGAAGGCCTCGGCCAATGAGTCGGCGGCCACCGGCGGCCCCGGTTGGGGTAAAGCCAAGAGCGTGATCCTCCTTTATCTGCAAGGCGGCCCCAGCCATCTCGATCTCTGGGACCCCAAGCACGACGTGCCCGATAACGTCCGCAGCCCGTACCAGGCGATCGACACCAAGCTGCCGGGCGTGCAAGTCGTCGAAACCATGCCGAAGCTGGCCGGTGTGCTCGACAAAGCGACCCTCATCCGTTCGATGAGCTACACGCCGATCGGCCTGTTCAATCACACGGCCGCCATTTATCAGATGCTCACCGGCTACACGGCCGACAAGGTGAGCCCGTCGGGTCAGCTCGAACCGCCGAGCCCCAAGGATTTTCCGAACGTCGGCTCGAACATCATCCGGCTGAAGCCGCCGACCGAGCCGATGTTGCCGTTCGTGATGTTGCCCCGCCCGCTGCAAGAGAGCAACGTGGTCGGCAAAGCAGGCACGGCCGGCTTCCTGGGTCGCGCCTTCGATCCGTATTATCTGTATCCGCCCGGCGACGACATGGACATGGACAAGATGGAGCGGGTGAGTGTCGACGACCTCAAGCTCCGTCCTGAGGTGAGCATGGCCCGGCTCGAGCGCCGCGCGAAGTTGCGCGACCTGATCAACGGCGGCATGCCGGCCATCGAGAAGGCCGTCGCCCGCTACGATCTCGACGAGTACTACAGCCAGGCGCTCGGCCTGGTGCTGTCGGGCAAGGCGCGCGACGCCTTCGACCTGAAGTTGGAGAAGGACGAAACCCGCGATCGCTACGGTCGCAACACCTTCGGGCAAAGCTGCCTGCTGGCCCGCCGCTTGATCGAGGCGGGCACGCGGTTCGTCGAGGTCAACTGGCCCAAGGTCGCCAACTCCGACAACCACTCGTGGGACACCCACACCGGGCTGGCCCATCGCATCAAGAATCAGGCGGCCCCGCTGCTCGACGGCGCACTCAGCTCGTTGATCGCCGATTTGGACGAGCGCGGCTTGCTTGACGAAACCTTGGTCGTGGCGGTGGGCGAATTCGGCCGCAGCCCCAAGCGCGGCGTGAGCACGTCGGGCAACGCCAACAACGACGACGGCCGCGATCACTGGCCCTACTGTTACACGGCCTGCGTGGCAGGCGCCGGCGTCAAGCGGGGTTATGTCCACGGCAAGTCGGACGCGACCGGATCGGCCCCGTTGGAGAACCCTGTCCACCCGAACGATCTGCTGGCGACGATCTACCACAGCGTGGGGATCGCGCCCGATACGATCGTCTACAACCACCTGAACCAGCCCCGCGAGCTGGTCAAAGGTGCCACGGTTTCGGGCATCCTGAGCTAAGGGGGCCGGCATTCTCGCCGTGGCACGGCCATCCTGGCCGTGTTTCGCATCGGCTGGAAGCCGATGCCACGAGCGATTGCGGCCGGTGTCTGGAACCGCCGAGCCTGCGGCGTTCCATTGCCCTGCAGGCAGCCGAAGGTGGTTCCTGACACCTTGGGCCCTGTCGAATCGCGCCGCCGAGGGTGTCAGGAACCACCTCGAGTACGCTGTTCAGGTTGCCAAGTCACCCGCGCGGCGGTTCCAGACACCAGTTTGACGTGCCTCCCGGCGGTCCCTTGCTCCGCCCCTGTCGGCAGTCCAAAATAGCCGACTGTTCGCCCTCCGCGCGCGAAATCAACCCTCCCGTACCCCGCCCCCCTTGCTTGTGGAGCATCGAGTATGTCGCCGACTTTCCGTTGGAGTTTACTGTGGGCCTTGGCCCTGGGCCTGTCGTTGTCGACCTACGCGGTCGTGGCCGAAGATTCGGAAGCAAAACCCGAGGCGATCACCGATACGAGCAAGGCCGGCGCCGACTTCGCAGTTCAGGGAGAATACGTCGGCGAGTTCAACCTGGGGGACGGCGTCGATAACAAGTTCGGCCTGCAAGTGGTCGCACTCGGCGACGGCAAGTACCAGGGAGTCGCTTACTTCGGCGGCTTGCCCGGCGACGGTTGGGACGGCTTCAGCAAGCTCCCCCCGACCGAAGGCGAAACGGCCGACGGTGTCGTGAAGCTCGTCGCCAATGAAGGAAGCGCCGAAATCAAAGACGGCGTCGTCACCATCAAGACGAACGACGACCAGCAGCTCGGCACCATGAAGAAGACCGAGCGCAAGAGCCCGACCGAAGGTCAGGCTCCGCCCGAGGGAGCCGTGGTGTTGTTCGACGGTTCATCGGCCGACGCCTTCGAAGGAGGCAAGGTCACCGAGGACAAACTGCTGGCGGGTGGCTGCACGAGCAAGCAAAAGTTCAACGACTGCACGCTGCACATTGAGTTCCGCACGCCGTACATGCCGACCGCCAAGGGACAAGGGCGCGGCAACAGCGGTGTCTACTTGCAGAACCGCTACGAGGTGCAGGTGCTCGACTCGTTCGGCCTCGAAGGTTTGGACGACGAGTGCGGCGCGATCTACTCGAAGAAAGCCCCGCGCGAAAACATGTGCTACCCACCGCTCTGTTGGCAGACCTACGACATCGACTTCACGGCGGCGAAGTTCGAGGGTGACAAGAAGGTCAAGAACGCCACGATCACCGTCAAACATAACGGAGCCGTGATCCACGAGAACGTGGAAGTCGATGGCCCGACCGCCGGCGGCGCGCCCGAAAGCGCCGAAGCGGGCCCCATCCAGTTGCAAGACCACGGCAACCCCGTGGTATTCCGCAACATCTGGGTGGTGGAGAAGAAGGGTTAAGTTCTCCTCCTTCGATTCACCAAAGTTTAACACCACAGACCCTGGCTTCGCTTTCGCGCGGAGCCAGGGTCTTTTTTTTGCGCGCGAGCCGCTTAAAAGCATAGAATTGGAGTACGAGGGAGGTTGCGCTCGCGCGCGACCGGAGCGCGGCCGGGGGGTCACGCTCGATTCGGGTTGACCCCATCTGGGCGATGCATTAGTACGCCCTATTCACAGGCGGCGGAGGGGCAAAGTCAAGTTTTTGAGTGTAGTTATGCCGACGCTAGCAGATACCGCCGACAAGACGCCCCTGCGACGACAGTCCCATCTACGTGCCGCTGGTGTCGCCACGGCTTGCCTGCTGATCGTGGCTGCCGTCGGGTGGCATTGGCGGCGCGGCGGTTTTGAGCGTGGGCACGTTCAAGAGCCCGTGCTGGAGCTTCCCGTCGCCGCGAATGAGCCGGCGCGGCTTGTCGTGCCGTCGGCCGCGCGCGAAGCCATGGGACTGCGCACCACGGCGGTAGAAGCCGCTGGCAACCCGCCGCCGCTGCGGCTCGTCGGCTCACTGTTTGTCGACTCCGATCGCTTGATCCACGTCCGTAGCCGCTTTGAAGGCGAGATCGTGGCGATTGCCGCGAACGAGAGCCCGCCGGCGGTACCCGACCGTGCGCCGATTCACACACCCGAGCAGACGCCCGACGGTGCTCAGCCTTTGGGGCAAGTAGACGCGCGGTTCGGCGAAGTGCGCCGCGTGCTGCGCTTTGGTGATCGCGTTAAGCGCAATCAGGTACTGGCCGTGATCTGGAGCAAGGAGGTTGGCGAAAAGAAGAGCGACTTGATCGACGCCTACTCGCGACTGGCCGCGTCGACGACTTCGCTCGAACGACTGCGGACCATCGGCGCCAGCGCCGTGGCCGAACGTACGGTGCGCGAAGCCGAACGCGCGCACGAGTCAGACGTTATCGCGGTCGATCGCCTCGAGCGCACGCTCCGCTCCTGGCACGTCGGCGAACAAGAAATCGATGAAGTGCGTGCCGCCGCGAAGCAATTGCGCAACTCCGGGGGCAGCCGCGACAACATCACCGAGGAACGCCGCTGGGCTGAGATCGACGTTCGCTCGCCGATCGACGGCATCATCGTCGAAAAGAACATCGCCGCCGGTGATATCGCCGACCCCAGCGAAGTGCTCTTCAAGATCGCCGATCTCAGCCGGCTCGGCGTGCTGGCACAAGTCTACGAGGAGGATCTGCCCAAGATCGCCGCCCTGGCTCCCGAGGAGCGTCGTTGGTTGATCCGGCTCAAGGCCAATCCCGAGGCACCGCCGATCGCGGGCACGTTCGAGCTGATCGGCAATATCGTCGATCCGCGGCAGCACTCGGCAGCCGTGGTCGGCTGGATCGATAACTCCGACGGCCGGCTATTGATTGGCCAGTTCATCACCGCTGAGATCCAGTTGCCCGCCCCGCCTGATGAAGTCATGGTTCCGGCCAGCGCTTGCCTGGAGCGCGGCACAGCCACGGCGATCTTTGTCGCGGGGCAAGCCGACAGCGATCGGTTTGAGCGGCGGCAAGTAGCGCTCAGCCGCCGCGCCGGTGATCGCGTCTTCGTGCGCTGTCACCCGACGCCGTCAGAAGCTGAGGCGGGATGTGCTCCGCTCGCAGTCGGTGAATGGGTCGTCGACGATGGTGCCGTCCAGCTCGAAGGAGCCTGGGCCGAACAGCAGGGACCGACCGTGCCAGCCCGCGGTGCCGACAAACAGGCAAACAAGGCTGCTCCCCCGCAACATCACTAGCATTCCGCACCAAGGTGCGCGCCGGGCGATTACGCCCGCGGCGGTTGACGTGTGCTTGCCACGACCACCGCGCCACGATCCGCCCTGAGGAGTTTTCCTATGATCGGTCAGCTCATTCGTTGGTCGCTCGATAACCGACTGATCGTGTTCTTGCTCGTCGGGGGCTGGATTGCCGCCGGTTTGTATTCGTTGGCCCACCTCAATATCGAGGCCTATCCCGATCCGGCGCCCGCCGTGATCGAGGTCATTGCGCAACGGCCCGGCACTTCGGCCGAAGAAATCGAGCGGCAAGTCGCGGTCCCGCTCGAAGTGGCGCTCGCCGGCATGCCAGGGCTGAAGTACACGCGTAGCAAGTCGGTGTTCGGTTTGGCGCACGTTCGCAATCAATTCGAATACGGAATCCCCTACGAACGCGCCAAGCAGGAAGTGCTCAATCGCTTGCACGGCGCTGACCTGCCAGCGGACGTCTCCCCGGAAATCTCGCCGACATCCACGGTTGGCGAGATCTATCGCTATTTGCTGAGCAGCCCGCGCGACGCGGACGGTAACCCTGTCTACAAATTGCACGATCTCCGCTCGCTACAGGATGGCACCCTCGAAAAGAAGTTTCGACGCATTCCGCGGATTGCCGACGTAGTCTGCTTTGGCGGCCAGGTCAAACGCTACGAAGTGCAGCCCGATCCCGATCGACTACGCCAATACGACATCACGCTCGAACAGATGCAGGTCGCCATCGCCGAAAGCAACGGCAACGTCGGGGGCGATTTCGTCAGCCTGGGGCCCACGGTCCAGGCCGTGCGCGGGCTGGGGCTCATCGGCCAAGGACGCGATCCGGTGCTCGACGCGTTCACGCAGCCAAACCCTGCTTCCGCCGGGCGTTTGCTGAGGGAAGCCGAAGAAGAGCGCCTCGATCAAATCCGCCACATCGTGCTGGCCGCTACGAACAACGTGCCCGTGCTGGTCGAGCACTTATGCCCCGGCACGCGAGACCACCATGTCGACGGGGGCGGCGTGCTGGTCGGTCATCACACGCGCTTTGGCACCGTTTCGGCTTCGCTGCCGAAGCTCGATGCCCAAGGGCACCAGCTCACGGACGCCAACGGACGCCGCGTGTGGCGAGATCTGAACGACACCGTGCAGGGGATCGTGCTGTTGCGAAAGGGTGAGCCCTCGCTCCCCGCCCTGAAGGAAGTGAAAGAAACGGTCCACACGCTCAATACCACGCCAGGCCAATTGTTGCCCGGCGTCAAGCTCGAAACTTTCTACGACCGCAGCGAGCTCGTCGAGCGCACCACCCACACCGTGCGCGAGAATGTCTTGATCGGGCTGGGGCTCGTCACGCTCATCCTGCTAGTCTTCTTGAACAACGCGCGTAGCGCCTTGATCGTGGCGATTAACATTCCGCTGGCGCTGTTGTGCGCGTTCGCGGCGCTGCACTTCCGCGGGCGCTCGGCCAATCTGCTCTCGCTGGGGGCCGTCGACTTCGGCATCATCGCCGATTCGTCGATCATCGTCGTCGAGAGCATCTATCGCTTCCTCGCGCTGAACACCCACCCGCAATGGGCCTGGCGCGATCGCATCGCTAGCGCCGTCGGTGGCGTGGAACGCAGCTTGTTCTACGCCACGATCATCATGGTTTGCGCTCTGTTGCCGCTGTTCACCATGCAGGGCCCCGAAGGACAGATCTTTGGCCCGATGGCCGAAACCTACGGCTTCGCACTGGCCGGCGCGCTCGTGCTGTCGCTTACCCTGTCGCCGGTCCTCTGCGGCCTGTTGTTCAAGAACGCGACGCCGCGCGGAGACAATGCCCTCGTCCGCGGTTTGAAGCGAATGTTCCTCGGACAGCTCAACTGGATGCTGCGGCGCCGCCGCACTTCGCTGGCCATGGCAATCGCGCTGCTGCTCGTCACGATCGGCTTGATGCCGCGGATCGGGCGCGAGTTCATGCCCGAGCTCGAGGAAGGCAACCTCTACATTCGCAGTACGTTCCCGGTGATGGTGTCGCTGGACGAAGTCGCCCGCAAAGCCGAGATCGCGCGTGAGCTGCTTAAGGAGCACGCTGAGGTCGAATCGGTGATGTCGCAATGTGGCCGCCCCGACGACGGCACCGACCCCACCGGCTTCTACAATGCGGAGTTCCTGGCCACGCTCCATCCGCACGACCATTGGCCCAAAGCGGTCGAGCAACACGGTTGGCGGCGCTGGCTGTTCGGCGCGAAGCGGGCCGCCACTAAATCGGAGCTCGTGGCCCGCGTGCAAGAGGAGCTCAATACCAAGCTGATCGGCATCGATTGGAACATCTCGCAGTGCATCCGCGACAATGTCCTCGAGACACTCTCGGGCGTCAAAGGCGACAACTGCGTCAAGATTATCGGCCCCGACCTGGCCAAGCTCGAGCAACTGGCGAACCAGGTCAAACAGGGTCTGCAATCTGTGCCCGGGATCACTGGGGTGGGAGTGTTCGCGATCCAAGGGCAAACAAATCTCGAATTCCCGATCGACCGCGCCAAATGCTCGCTCTGGAATGTCAGCGTGGCCGACGTGCACGACGCACTGGAGACCGCCGTCGGTGGCAAGGCTTTCAGCGAAATGGTCGAGGGTGAACGCCGCTTTGATATCACGCTTCGCTGGCCCGAATCGGCTCGCCGCCACGCCGACGACATTCTCGATATCCCGATCGAGGTCGTGAAAAACCGCGGAAGCGACGATTACGATGCCACGCTCACCGACCGGCACTTGGCCTTGGCCGGCAATCGTTCGTCGGCGCTGAGCCTGACCGGCAGCGCGCTCGACAATACGTACAACCGCAGCGACACGATTCCCAGGCGGCCGCTGCGCGACCTGGTCACCCCGCTCGATGAGCATGGCCGGCCCGATCCCAAGGGTCAATTTGTTAAGGTCGGCGCGTCGACCATCTATCGCGAACAAAGTCAGCGACTGATCGCCGTCAAGTTCAGCGTACGCGGGCGCGACCTGGCCAGTGCCGTGGCCGAGGCTCAATCCGAAGTCGCGACGCTTGTCGATCAGCCCTATCGCCTCGAGTGGAGTGGCGAGTTCCAGCAGATGCAGCAGGCTGTGCGTCGGTTGGGGGTGACGATCGCGTTTGCCTTGGCGCTGATCCTTGTCCTGCTCTACCTGGCGCTGCGCTCGTGGCTCGATGCGGCCGTCGTGTTCTCCAACGTGTTGGTGATGTCGATGGGAGGTATCTGGGCCCTGTATCTCACGGGCACGACGCTCAATATCTCGGCCGGCGTCGGCTTTGTCTCGGTGTTGGGCGTCGGCATGATGAACGGCCTGTTGATGGTTGCCGGGTTCAATCAAGGGCGCAGTCATGGGCTGCCCGTCCAAGAGGCAATCCGTGAGGGAACCGACAAACTGATTCGCCCGCTGACGATGACGGCGCTGGCCGCCATCTTCGGCCTACTGCCGCCGGCCTTCTCTCAGGGCATCGGCTCCGAGACGCAGCGCCCGCTGGCGATCGTCGTCGTCGGCAGCATGATCATGACGCTGGCCATGTTCAATCTCGTCGGGCTCTTATACAGCTTCTACGGCCATCGCGAGCGAACCACGGAAGTGAGCATGGGGCACTAGCCGACGAAGCGCGTCTCAGAAAACCGGCGACTCGGAAAATTGCCGACCTCGCGGGTGTTTTTGTACTAGAGTTGTGATGGCCAAATGCCGCAACCCGTCGCGGTCAGCCCCGTTCGGGGTGACTCCGCTTCCGCAGGCCGCATAGCTTGCCGTTGTCGCGCGTCGAGAAAAAAGAGCTTTAACTCGCGCCGTTTTCTGCCGATATGTTTTTCTGTCGCGGAGGGCTGAACAACAAACCTGCCGCGAACACGAGGATCAAGCCTTTTGTCGCTGATTCCGACGGAGGTGCCAAACCAAGTACGCGTGAGCCCGGGACCCTAGCGATGGCCAGTGCCCAGCACGGCCTGTCCCGCGTTCTTCTCGCAGCGACTCCACCGTCGCAGGTGCGACAAAAGGCTTGATTCACCAGGGCCGGGGCATCCACGGGATGCACCGGCCCTTCGTGTTGGTGGAGCGAGCGAGAACTGGACGATGCTCGTGGAGACCGCGGGCGTCAGTCGACGGCGACTTCTTCGGCCGCTTCCGAGCCATTGGTGCTGAAGGCGCCTACCGGCTCGCGATCGTGCGAGCGGTCCAATAGCCCTTGCAGTTCCAGGAACTCATGCGCGCGGGCCTGAAAGGCCTCGACCACGGCCGGATCGAAGTGCTTGCCGCTCTGCTGTTCGATCATCAGTTGCGCGACTTCGGGGTCATAGGCCGATTTGTACACGCGCACGCTGGTCAGCGCGTCGTAAACGTCGGCCACGGCCACGATGCGGGCGGCCAACGGAATCTCGAAGCCCCGCAGCCCGGCCGGGTAGCCGGTGCCGTCGAACCGTTCGTGATGGTAGCGGGCGATGTCGGCCGCCATCTGCAGGAAACCCCCGCAGCCGCTGTGCGCCGCGGCTCGTTCCAACGCGCCGGCCCCGATCACGGTGTGCCGCTTGAGAATCGCGAACTCGCGCTCGCTCAAGCGGTCGGGCTTCAGCAGAATGGCGTCGGGGATGCCGACCTTGCCGATATCGTGCAGCGGGCTCGAGCGGTAAATGTCCTCGACGAATTGCTCGTCGATCAAGCTCGTGTAGGGCCCCTCCTTGCGAAGCTGCTCGGCCAGAATCCGGCAGTAGGCGCGAATCCGCTCCAGGTGCTGCCCCGTCTCGGGATCGCGCGATTCGGCCAGTTGCGCCAGCGCGAACACCGCCACGTCGCGCGTGTCGACAATGTCTTGCGCGCGGTCGGCGACCGTCTGCTCCAAGCGATCGCGCTGCAAGCGCGACTGCCGCGCCAGGTCCCATTTGCGCGTTAGCGCGATCGCCAACTGGCTGACCTCGACGTTGTCGAACGGCTTCTTGAGGATCAACAGCCGGTCGGTCCGCTCCAGGCGTTCGAGAATTTGCTCGAGCGAGTAGTCGGAGTGGGCCGTACAGATCACCACTTGCAAATGGGGATCGATCGCCCACAGCCGGCGCACGGTTTCCACGCCGTCGCAGCCCGGGGGCATACGTACGTCGACGAACGCCAAAGCAAAAGGGCGTCCCTGGGCCACGGCCTCATCGACCAGGTTGATCCCTTCCTGCGCCTGCTGGGCGTGCGACAACTCGAACTCGCAAAACGACTGCGGCTCGGGCAGTGGTCGCCCGAACAGCGCGGCGGCCGCCTTGTCGAGCATCTTGTTCGACTGGGCCGGGCGGCAAAGGATCTTGCGAAAATCGTCGTGGATCGACTCGTTGTCGTCGACGATCAGAATGCGTCGATTCGCCTCGCCACTCATACGAGCACCTCGGCCGCTGCGAGCGGCAACTCGATTGTGAAACGGGCGCCAGCCCCGGCTCCGTCGCTGGCGGCCGTGAGGTTGCCCCCCATCTGCTGGACGGCGTTGGCCGAGGCGTGCAACCCGAAACCGTGACCGGCTTGCTTGGTCGTGAAACCGTGCGAGAAGACGCGCGTGAGGTGGTCGGCCGCGATCCCTACGCCGTTGTCGGCCACTTCGATCAGCACCGTGTCGTGCTGCGTGGGGCTGATTCGCAGGACGAGCCGCGGATCGCTCCGCCCGCTCTCGAGCAAAGCATCCCGTGCGTTCTGCAGCAAGTTGACGAGCACCTGCAACAGCTTGTGCTTTTGCACGCGCACTGGGGGGAGCGGCATGAACTGCCGCACCACTTCGACCTGCCGCTTCTCGATCCAGGGTGCGTGCAACCGCAGCGCGTCCTCGAACAAATGTTCGAGCGATACCGCTTCGACGACGCCCGACACGCCGGCGTACGATTGCTGCATGGCGACGATCTGCTTGATGTGATCGACATTCGTGGTTAGTGCGCCGACCTCTTCGAGCAGGCATTCGCGCTCCGACCGCAGTTCGTCGGCCAGCAGCTTGAGAAAGCCGGGCACCTGGCGACCGCGCGGGTCTTGGGAAAGAAACTCGCCCAGTCGATCGGATTGCGCGTCCAAGAGTTCGGCCAGCCGCTGCACCTGGGGGACACTGCTGGTCCGGAGTCGCTCGGCGACCAGGGTGCACGAGACGTTGATGCTATTGAGCACGTTGCCGACGTTGTGCAGGACGTCGGTGGCGATTTCGGCCATGCCGGCGCGGTGCGCGGCGTCGACCAACTGTTCGTGCAGGGTGACGAGCTCTTCTTCGGCCCGCTGCCGCTCGGCAATCTCGCGGCTCAGCGTGACGTTGGCGCGCGATAGCTGCGCAGTCCGCGCGTCGACTCGCTGTTCGAGTAAGTCGCGGGCTTCCTCCAGCTCTTTTTCGGTTTTCGCGATCCGTTCGAGCATGCGATTGAACTCGTCGCACAGCGTGCCAAGCTCGTCCTGCGCGCTCTTATCCACGCGCAAGGTGTAATCCCCCGCCGCCGATATTCGCTGTGCGGTTTGCGTCAGCCGGAGGATGGGCAGTGACACGAGCCGTTGCAGGCGGCTCGAAATCAAAACCGACGCGCTCAACGAAGCCAGCATCACCAGCGCCACCACGCGCAGGTAGTGCAACGACTCGGCGCGCAGATCGTTTAGAGCGGCATGCAGATACACGGTGCCCAACGGCTGACCATCGAGATGCGCCATGCCGGAGCCGCCGGAGGGCCCGGCGTCGGCACAGTAGGCCCCGTGCGGTTGCGGCGCCGGCGCCGCCGGCGGTGCCCGCTTTGGCGCCGCAGGGTCTCGCACGTACGACGCCACGACTTCGCCGGAGTTGTCGTGCAAGGCAGCGTGCACCACTTCGGGCTGTGACTGCAGTGCTGCCAGCACTTTGGCGGCCTGCGCTCGATCGCCGCGCGATAGGGCGTCGACGCTGCTGGCCCCCACGGTGTCGGCCAGGGCCACGAGGTGCTTCGTCTTGGCCGCGCGCATCATCCGCAGATCGTTGAAGACGAAGACCGCGCATGACATGCACAGCGCCGTGCCGGCGGTGACCGCCAGCAGCAGATTGAGTTTCGTCGTTAACGAAGGATGACGCAGGTGCATCGACCAAACCCGAACAGGCGGCCGCCCGACCGCAACTGGTTGTGCCATCGCGCGAATCGCGACAGCACGCTGCACGCGCGCAACAGGTGCAGCATGCCCCTAGTAGCAAATTACGCCACAATCGTGCCAGATTAGGGGGATTTGTTAGCCTTTTTTGATGATCGACCGCGCACCCTTCGCCCGCGACCCAGGGTCGCGGAGGCGCAATCCGAACGCGCCCTACATTGCAGCGCAGGCGGGGCAGTCGGCTGCCCATTGCGCCGTGGCGCGGTACCATGACGCGGCCGACCCGCACTACCTCTCTCATCATTAATCAAGGGATGCGCGATGCGATCGATTCAACCGGACCGGGAAGCAAGACACTCGAACGATAGCGCCGCTCTTCCGGCAGCCAGCCCGATCCAACATCAACCAAACCGCTCACACGCGCGTGTGTCGGCGCGGATGGCAGTTTCCCGCACCGCGATCGTGATGGTGGCGATCTTGCTGCTTGGTGGTTGGATGCTCGCGGCAGCCGAGACCGATCCAGACAACAATCCGCCGGTGACCGCCGCGCCGTCGCCATCCGCCGCAAGGACGCGCACGTATGAAAACCGTTTGCGCCGCCTCGAGAGTCCGCCACCGCTGCTGGGCGACCATCCCGAGTTCGTCGAACCGGTGCGTGAGACCGTGCGCTTCGAGGCCCCGCTGTTGGTCGACGATGCCGACGCCGATCTGGCCGTGCGCGCATGGCGCTTCAGCTACAACGCCCGCGGCATTATCGAGATGCCGAACCGCCTGCGGGCGCGCGAAACGGCGATCATCATGGTCCACCCGTGGGGCGTAGACGATGGCCAAGGTTGGCGCACTCCTGAACCTGCCGGCGCGGCCGACTTCTGCACGCCCGAGAAGAATCATTTAGCGGCCCGGCACACGCGCGAAGTGATCGACCCGTTCTTGCAGCAGTGGCGCGCGCGGGTCGGCGTCGTGGCCTACAGCTTGCCTGGCCGCGAAGATCCGATTCGCCGCAAAATGTATCGCTCGGTGCGTGGCCGGCCCAGCGAAACCGAGCGCCGCGAAGGAGCCGCCGAACTGACTGCCAAGCTCAACAGCTTTCGCTATGAAGGCCAGCACGTGCCCGCGACACTCGCACTCTCGGCCGACACGCCGGTGATCGACTATTTCAAACAGTTCCGCGGGCTCGACGCCGGGCCGCGCTTCAACGGCGAAGGCTTCTGGGACTTGCCGATTCCCGTCACGCGCGACATCACCGCCGAGCCTGACGACGTCGTGATCTACGACGCTGAAGGTTACGCGGTGCTGCGAGATTTTCTCCGCGCACAGCACATCCGCCACGTGCTGCTGGTCGGGTATGCCACGGACATGTGCTTCTGCAAGACCACGGCCGGTTACGAGAATCTGTCGGGCGACTTCAACGTGTTCTTGGTCGGCGACGCCACGCTGGCGACGTTTCCGGCCAACTCGTCGCCGCGCTATGCCACGAACGCGTCGATTTCGTTCGCGGCGCTTGAGCACCTGGTAACGCAGGTGTCATGGGTAAAGTCGCTGTGAGCCCGAGCCTAGCAAGCAGGTCTTAGCGCCGAATGACCTTCACGCCGTCGACCACCTTGTCGCTCGGATGCACGATAACGACATCGCCCACGGAAAGTCCCTTAAGCACTTCGTAGGCCAGCGAATTGCTATGGCCGACCTCGATCGGCGTCAGCACGGCGCGCTCTCCAACCACGCGATACACGGCCCAACCGTCTCCTTGTCGAAAGGGGGCGCTCGCGGGTACCGTGACAACGTTCTTTCCCTGCCAGACGACGATTCGCGCTTCGACGCGGTAACCGTCTCCCAGCGCCGCCCTTTTTTCTGGCGGATCGGTGAAATCAACGACGACATCCACGCGCTGCTCTTCAACCCCTAGTGCCGAGACCTTCGTGAAGGCCGCCGGCTCGACGAGCCGCACGTCACCGCTTAAGGGAAACTCTCCACCCCAGTGAACCAACCGCACCGGCGCGCCCGGCTTGATCGCCACGGCATCGCTCGAAAGCACGTCGATCTCGATCTCCAAGTCTTCGGGATTGCCGACCTCAATCAAGCTGGTGCCGGCCGTCACCACGCCGGCGCTCTCTTGAAAGACGTGCAGCACGCGACCGGTGATCGGCGAGCGAATCTCGATGCGAGGGACCGCGTTCGTGCCTGAGGAAGCGGCCGACTCGCCTGCGGAAGCGCCGGTTTCGATCTCCGCGCCGTTGACAGTGTCGCCGTCCGTCGCCTCGGGGCGCGACCGCACTAGCGCCGCCTGGGCCTGCTCGAGCTCGAACTGCGCGATCTGCACGGCGAACTGCGCGGCCTTGAGGTCTTCGCTACGCGTGCGCACGAGCAGCTCGGCGTCTTCCAGTTCGCTGTCGGTGATATTGTGCCGCTCTTGCAGCGTGCGCTTGCGACGATACTCGTTCTGCGCGTATTCGAGCGCGGCGCGAGCCGCTTCGAGCCGCGGCGTGGCCTGGCTCAGCGAGGCGTCGGCCGCTTTGACGCGCGCTTCTGCCTCGGCCAGCTCGCGCTTGTCCAACAGCGCCGGATCGTTCGGTTCGATCACGGCCAGCAGAGACTTGCCGGCTTGCACCTCGTCGCCGGGATCGAGCTCGATGCGTCGCAGCCGGCCCCCGAGCGGCGCGGAGACGGTGTAGCGCTCCTTGATGCGAGTTTTGCCCTCTTCGTCGACCGTGACCTCGAGATCGCCCTGCACGACCTCGCCCAAGTCGACCGGCACCGGTCGCGGCCAAAAGGCATACGTCAGCCCCGCGATCAGGAGCAGGGCTAGCAAGATGGGAAGCAATCGTCGCATGCGATTCAACGCGCCAGTTCGCGCACGATGATGTTGCGCTGAATCTCGCTGGTCCCTTCGTAGATCTGCAGCACCTTGGCGTCGCGGTAGAGCTTTTCGACCGGGAACTCCGTGCTGTAGCCCATGCCGCCGAACACTTGCACCGCTTCGCTGGCCGCCCAGGTGGCGGTATCGGCCGCAAAGGCCTTGGCGTAGGCCGCCCCCATCGTGTTGCGCTGCCCATGATCGAGTTGCCAGGCTGCCTTGAGCGTGAGCAGACGGGCCGCTTCGTGACGCATCGCCATGTCGGCCAACTTATGGCCAATCGCCTGATGTTCGAGGATCGGGCGACCCATCGTGCGGCGCTCGCGGGCGTAGCGGAGCGCTTCGTCAAGACAGCGGCGGATGAGCCCCACTGCCGACGCCGCGATCATCGGCCTTGAACGATCGAAGACCTTCATCGCCACCAGAAAGCCCTCGCCCTCGGCACCCAGCAGATTGGCGGCTGGCACTTCGACGTCGATGAAGTTGAGCTCCGCGGCCGGAGACGCACGCTGGCCGAGCTTTTCGAGTTTCTTGCCGACCGACACGCCCGGCGTATTCATCTCGACGAGAAAGGCGCTGAGCCCGCGATGCCCGGCCGTCGGATCAGTCTTGGCGAACACGACCGCAAAGCTCGAAACCGTGGCGTTGGAGATCCAGATCTTGGTGCCGTTGAGCACGTACTTATCTTGCTTGCGGACGGCGCGAGTGGAGAGCCCGGCGACGTCGGAGCCGGCGCCCGGTTCGGTCGCCGCGTAGCAACCGAACTGCCCATCGGTCAGGCGACCCAGGTATTCCTTCTTTTGCTTGTCGGTACCGGCGACCATCAGGGCATCGGCCGAGACGGCATTCAGCCCGATCGCGCCGCCGATGCCGGTGCAGCCCCAGGCTAACTCTTCGGTGACGACCGCTTGCTCGAAGCCGCCGAGCCCGCCACCGCCGTACTCGGCCGGGATCGTCAGGTGCAACAGGCCGAGCTTGAGCGCCGCGCGCTGGATCTCGTGCGGGAACTTTTGTTCGCGATCGTGGGCGGGAGCCGCGGGCACGATCTCTTTAACCGTAAAGTTGCGCGCCAGTTCGCGCAACATTCGCTGTTCGCTCGTCAGGTCGAAATCCATGGGTCGTAGATGCCGGGGCGACGGGGTGGCTGTTGTGAAGCACTCAGCTTATAGCCCGGCTGGCCCGCCTGCTAGCGGACATTTCGCCACGGGGCGTCACTGCCCATTCATTGGTAGTAGGCGATCGCCGTTAACTGCTCGCGCTGCGATAGCTCCCTAGCGCCCGCTGAAAGATCCAGCGCGAAACCGCCAGGCTCGCCAGTGTGGCCACGAGCGCGCAGCCGGCAAACCACCAGTTGTCGGGATCCAGCGGTTGGGCCAGCAGCCGGGCCGGCACGTTGACCACAATCAGCACCGGGAACAAATAGGTGAAGAACAACCGCAGCGGTGTGCCGAACGTGCCGCGATAAATATCCATCGGGTAGCGCGAGAAGTTGATCACGTAGAACCAGTATTCGTACAGGCTCTCGTTGCGACCCAGCCAGACCGAAGCCGCCGCCAGCGGCATCATCAAGCTATATAGGATCGCCACACCACAAATCACATAGAACGGATACAGCAGGCATTCGGCCAGGCTCGGCTGATGCTGCGTTCGCATGAGCGAGTAGCCCAGCAGTACGGCCGCCACGGCAAAGTTCGCCAAGCTCGACCACTCGATCTTCGAGAACGACACCAGGAACTGCGTGTCGATCGGTTTGGTGAGCGCGAAGTCGAGATGCCCGGTGCGGATCTGCTCGCCAAACTCGTTGGCGTTGGGCATGCAAAACGCCTGCACGGTGCTGTTGATGAACATGCCCGTGGCCAGGAAGACAAAGAACTCGTACTTCCCCCAGCCGGAGCCGAGCGATGGGGTGTACTCGTATACCAGCACGTAGAAGGCCAGGTTCATCAACATCCAGATGATCGACGAAGCGGAGTCGATGAAAAAGTTCGTGCGGAACGTCATGTCGCGCACCAGGCTGTTGCGCGCGAACGTGCCGAACACGCGGAGGTAGCGGGCGATTTCGTTGACGCGGGCACCCGGCATGGCGATTTCGTTCAACCTCCGAAGGCGCTGTACCGCTTGACGCCATAGTGAAACGACAGCCGGCAGGTCACGGCGAAAAACAACACCCAGGCTGCCTGCACGATCAATCCGTTGACCAGCTCTTGCCCGCTCACTTTGCCGAGGAAGACCGCGG
Organism: uncultured Planctomycetaceae bacterium; assembly: GCA_964495375.1. Taxonomy (GTDB): domain Bacteria; phylum Planctomycetota; class Planctomycetia; order Pirellulales; family JAEUIK01; genus JAIESQ01. The sequence continues at coordinate 118,016 of CAZBWM010000006.1, forward strand.
CGGGAAAGTACGCCAGGTACTTCAGCGGCAGTGCCTGCACGAACTGCCCCCAGAAGCCCGGCAGCATGTCGATCGGAAACATGTGCCCCGAAAAGAAAAAGCTGAACAGCATGTAAACAAACAGCAGCGAGCTGACTTCGAGAAACCAGAAGCCGACCATGCCGATCGTCGCTTCGAGAAAGAAGCCCAGCAGAAACGACATCACCAGCGACGCGAGGAACGCCGCCACGACGGCCGGATCGGGCCAACCGCCGAAGAACCCGCGCGCCAGGTAGAACACCAGCGCGAACGGCGCCGCCGCTACCAGGTAATAGACCAGCTTGTGGGCCACGCGTTTCAGTAGCAGAAAGCCGACCATGTCGATCGGCTGGATCAGGTACTTTTTGATGGTGCCGTTGCGAATGTCCAACGCAATGGTGCTGGCCAGGCCGGGCATGCTCGAAAAGGCGCGCGACACCTGGGTGAGCAGGAAGTAGGCCATGAAGTTTTCGTAGGTGTAGCCGGCGATCGGCTCGTCGCGGTTGGCCGCGAAGACCGCGGCCCAGAGAAAGATCTGAGTCACGAACGGCAGGAACCGCATCAGCGTGCCGAGCGCAAAGTCGCCGCGGTAGACGAGTCGCTCGGAAAGCGAGATCGCTAGTACGGTCCACCAGGTTTGCACTCGAGCGTACATCGAGTGCGATTGTCGCGAACGGGGGCAATTGGGCAAGGTGTGCCGCCGAAATCACACGGCCGGGGAGTCGCCTGTTGGGCCTATTTCCCCTTGGGGGCAGCCGCTTTCGAAGCCCCTTCGGTGTACGCCCGAAACTGGTCGGCATATTCGGCCGGCGGTTTCGTCCCCCGCGATTCTCGCAGGCGGTTCACCTGGTCGGGCTTGGCAGTTTGACGGATCGACACGCCGCGCCGCTTGAGGTTCAGGTCGCTGATCACGCGCTCGTACTGCTCTCGAGCTTTGTCCCCTTCGGGCCCCTCCTGGCCAGCGGCCTTGCGAAGCGCTTCCCAGCGACGAACGAACTTCTCGACATCCTCGCGCGACCAGCCGAGTTTCTTCAGCAGCTCGGGATCGACATTGTTGTCGGCCAGTTGATCGCGAAGCGAATCGATCACCAGATCGGTCTGCTTGCGCGCGTACTCGGCGTTGGCCTCCTCGCCGCCCATGGCCTCTTGCGCAGGCGCCGCGCCCGACTGACCTGGCGCGGGGGGGCGACCGTCCCCCTGGTTCACGCCGGCGCCTTGTGCGCCGTTGGTGCCACCGACGTCGCCGCCGCTCGACGAGTCTTGCTGGTCTTGTTGGGGCGTCTCGCCGCGCTCGCCCGCTTCGGGCTGCGATGGTTTGTTGGGTTGCTCGCCGCTGCCCCCTGCGGGCTTCTGGCCCTGCGGCGAGCTTGGCTTGCGCGGTTTGTCGGTCGATTGCGGTGGCTTGCGACCGGCCGACCCGCCTCCCGATTGACCGCTCGACGAAGGAGAACCCGACTCTCCTTGCGGCTGGCTCGACTCGCCCGACGAACCGGCGCCGTCGGTCTTCTGACCTTCACCTTGTTGTGGCTGCTTCCCTTCGGTCTTGTTGCCGGCCTGATCCGAAGCGTTGCCGTCGCCGGCGCCCTCGGCTTCGCCGCCCCCTTGATCCGAGGCGGTGTTCTCGCCGGCTGAACCGGTGCCAGGTTTCTTCGCCTTCTGCCCGCCCCCTTGCTGACCACCACCCTGGCGGTCGCCTGACTCTGCGCCTTGCGAGTCGGACTCGTGCGGCTTGGGGCTCGAGGCGTTGTCGCCGACATCGTCGTTCGACGGATCGGTCTGCGAGTCACTCTGCTGATTCTTCTGCTTGGTCCCCTGCTGCTGATCCATGCGGCCACTGGGCTTGTGATTCTCAGGCTGCTGGCCAGCGCCCGATTCGCCCTGTGAATTGTTTTGATCGCCCCCGGTGGCTTCCTGGTCGTGGCGTTCTTCTTCTTCCGACGGCGGTTTGTCGCGCTCTTCGCCCGCGGGAGGAGCCGAGCGATCTCCCGCGCCGGCGCCCGAGCCCTGCTCACCAGGGTTATCCTGCGACTGCGGTTTGCTGGACGCAGCGCTTTCGCCTTCGCCCGCTTCCGGCTTGGGTTTCTCGGCTTTCGGCTTGCCGCCCGATGGTTTCGTCGCTTCGGCGGCTGCTTCGTTGGGAGACTCGCCCCCTTCTTCTTGAGGGCTGGCCTGCTGTGGCTTCTTCGGTTTGCGGCCGGCTGGTGGCTTGCCTCCTTGCTGCGGCGAACCTCCCTCGGTGGCGTTCGTGCTCGGCTGACGCTCCGACGACTGACCGGCGCTATCGCCTTGGCGGCCCGCGCCTTCTTGGGATGAATCTGCCGACGGGTCCTGTCCCGGCTGCTGCTGGGCGCCTGGCTCGGCGCCACTCTCTGCACTACCATCTTCGCTTGGCTGATCGCCTGGCTGAGGTTTGTCGCCTGTGGTTGGTTTGGTATCGGGCTTCGTCGGCTTGCTGCCGGGCTTGGGTTTTGGTTTTGCGCCCGGTTGTGCGGCGCCGTCGGCTGAAGCACCTTCTTCGTCGCCCGCTTCGCCTGAATCGGCCGACGGCGGCTTGGGCTGCTTTGCGCCCGGCTTGCGCGCGCCAGGCTTCGTGCGAGTCGGCTTTTCGGTCGCACCCGAGTCGGGCGTGGCGCTGTCGGGCTCGGCGCTTCCTTCGCCGGAACCACCCGGCTTTTGCCCCGTACGCGGTTTGCCGCCGCTGCCACTCGACGATTCTGCGCTCGACGATTGCTCGCCCGACGAGCCTTCAGAACCGCTCTGGGGCTTGGGCTTGCCCTGGCCTGATGAGCCCTGCTGCTGGCTCCCCGACTGTTCGCCAGATTGTTCGCCCGACTGGTTGCCGGATTGATTGCCCGATTGCTCGCCGGACTGCTCCCCCGATTCGCCCCCTGATTCACCACCCGATTGCTGCGACTCGTCCCCCTTGTCGCCGCTTTGGCCGCTCCCTTGTTCTTCGCCCTCCTGCGGGTCGCCCTGCTGAGGCTCCCCTGACTGACTGCCACTCTCGGGCTTGTCAGACTTCGGCGGCTTCGGCTTGCTGGCGGCGTCCTGCGGTTTGCTGCTATCATCGCCGCTGTGATCTGCGTCGACCGGCTTCTGCTTCGAGTCGGCCTGGTCACCGCTTCCTTGTTCACCGCTTTGTTGGTCGGCACCCGGCTGGTTGTCGCCGCTTTGCGGTTGCTCGGCGCTGTCAGGCGCTTGATCGTTTGGCTGGTTGGCCTGATCCTCGCGAGGCGGTGCATCGTCGGCCGGTTGTTCGCCCGACTGCTCGTCGCGATACGCGAGAATATCTTCCATCGCCTCGGCCGCTTCGCGCTCGGGATCTTTACGCTCGGTCGATGGTTTCGCGGCTTCGGCCCCGTCGGGCGGAGTGCTGCTGGCGACTTCCGACTCCTCACCGGCGGGCGTTTGTTCATCTTCACCGGTGCGGTCGTCACCGGCGACCGTTTGCTCGGCCTCGCGGGCGGCGGCCTCTTTGGCTTTCTTTTCGGCTTCAGCAATTTGCCGCTGCCGCTCCGCTTCATCGACGGGCGAAATCAGGCGAATGCGGTGCTTGACAGTGTGGGCTTCGTTGGCGACCGGCTGCCGATTGTCGCGCGCCTCGGCCCAATACTCGATCGTGTCCCCTGCGGCGACCGCCCCCGGCTCGAGCGAGCTGGCGTCGAAGACCAGCGAGCCGTCAAACTGGCCGCCGCGCGGCTCGTCCAACAGCACCTCGCTGCGCAGCTTCGTGCCCCCCTTCTTCTCGACGAAGATCGTCACGCGGCGCAATTTGAAATCGCGATCGCGGGCTCGCAGCGCCAAGGGGAGTGCGCCGTTGAGCGCGAGCTCGACCTCGTCTTGGCCCGGCTCAGTGAACTCGATTTCGGGGGGCTGATCCGGGAGGACTTCGATGGTGTGTCGCACGGGGTGGGGATTCTCGTGGCCAGTCGCATCGAGAAATCGCACCTGATAGTTCTTATTCTGCGGCTCACCCTGTTTGTTGAGCGACAGTACGAAGCTGCCCGTGGCCACCTGACCCGATAACGCGAGCGGCAAGTCACGGCCACCATCGGCGTCGAAATCGATGTGGGCACTCTTGATTGGCACATTGGCCCGGGCGGTGATCGTGACCGTCGTACCGTCGATGCCTTGTAGATCGCCTTGGCGTTCGACGACCCGATTCTGCACGTCGGCATACGCCGGATACGCGTACTCGACACGCTCGACCAGGATCGCCGGCGCAGTCACCACCTCGAGACGAAAGCGTGGCGACTCGGCATCGCCGGCCCGCAGGTAATACTCAGTATTCTGTTGCAGCGTGCCGCTGCCGCCGGGCACTTCGGCCTCGAAGTACGACGTGTACCCTTCGGTCGAGGGCTGCATCGCGATCGGCTGATCGACGTTCTGGCCATCGGCCGTGCTCCAGAAGAGCGTAACTTCTTCCCCTTTGCGCACACCGCGCACGCGGGCGGTCACGCGCACACGTTCCCCCTGAAAGACGCGCGTGCTCCCCGGCTCAACCAGGTCGATCGTCACGCGCGTCGCCGGCGCCACATCCGCCCAGGGAGTCGCCACGCGACGAAACGTGCGCCAAGGGTCTTTCGGCGATAGTAACCAGTACGCGCAGACGAGCGTCACCAGGCCGACGAGCACATAGCCCAGGCGGATCAAGCCCGAGCGATCGACGGTTCCGTCGACCGGCACGCGCTGCAGATCGCTTGCCGCGCGCTGCTCGATGGCGACGAAGATCGGGTCCGATACGCGCTCGCGCTCGCGGCGCAGCAGCAGAAAATTGATCACGCTGTTCTTGAGCGTCGGCTGCGTCTTCTCGATCGAGTAGGCGGCATACACCGGATTCACGCGCTTGCGGAACAACGGCAGCACGCGCGTGGCCAGATACCAGCCGCCGCCACCCAGCAGAGTCAACAGCGCCAGCGACCGCGTCCAGAATCCCAAGCCGCCCGGCAGCAGCCAATGATCGACGACGACGACGAGCGATAAGTAGGCGAGCACGCCCACGAACAGCTTGAGCGTGGCCGTGGCGATCTCGACCCCTTTGACCTGCCCGCGCGTGGCGCCGAGCTGCGCCTCGATGAAGCGCTCGCACTCGGCAAGTTTGGCGTCGGGCAGAGCGCCGCTCTTGGACGTGCTTTTGCCGGCGGGGCCGGATTCAAGTGTCGAGGCCATAGGTGTGCCGCTCGGGCGCGATTCTTGTTACTGAAATCTGCTGTGTGGATCGACGATTTGCCGAGGGTGTGATCGCCTGACCTATTATAGACGCCGCCAGCGGGCCGAAGCACTCGATTTGCCGTCGGGCGGGTGCCCCATTAGGTTTAAGTGGTGTCGAACAGAGCGGTCAGCACTGCCGGGATGAGCGGTTCGGTGACCGTTGCCGGCAACCACGTTTCGCGCTGCCACCGTCGTGACCCGTTCCACAACATCGCACGTTCAAGCCGAGCTACCCGCAAATGCCCGCCACCACCGCCCCCGTCGAAGCCCTGCACCTTCATCCGTCAGACAACATCGCCGTGGCAGCCCAGTCGCTGGCCGCTGGCACCCGGCTCAACTTGGGGGGGCGCACCGTCGAGTTGGCCGAGCCGATCGCCATCGGGCACAAGATCGCGCTGGTCGCGATCCCCAAGGGAGAGCGGGTGCTCAAATACGGACAGACGATCGGCTTCGCCACCGAGGCGATCGCGCCGGGCGGTTGGGTTCATAGCCATAACCTGGCGGCCGGGGAGTTCGCCCGCGACTACATGTACGCGGCAGAAACGCCCCCACCGCCGGCTCCTATCGCCGACCGCACGTTCCAGGGTTATCGCCGCCCCGATGGCCGTGTCGGCACCCGCAACTACCTGGCGATCATCTCGAACGTTAACTGCTCGGCGTCGGTGGCGCGCACCATCGCCCAGAAGTTCGACGCCGACCTCCTGAAGAAGTTCCCGAATATCGACGGCATCTTGCCGATCACCCACAAGTCGGGCTGTGGGCTGCAATACAAAGGCGAGGACCACGCCCAACTTAACCGCGTGCTCTCGGGCTTTGCCAAGCATCCGAACGTCGGCGGCTACCTGCTGGTCGGGCTCGGCTGCGAGACCGCCACCTTGGGGAGCCTCGTCGAATCGGGGCACCTCGTGCAAGTGACCGGCCCCGACGGCCGCGTGATGGCTGGCGGCAGCGGCAACGGCGGCGTGCCCGGCGGCGCGCACGTCGCTCGACCGATCACGCTCAGCATGCAAGACCTCGGCGGTACCACTCGCACGATCGAAGCGGCGCTCCGCCACTTGAACGACATGCTGCCGCAAGTGAACGACGTGCGCCGCGTCAGCGTGCCAGCCGGCGAGTTGGTGCTAGGGACCAACTGTGGCGGATCGGACGGCAACTCGGGCGTCACCGCGAACCCCGCGCTCGGCGTGGCTAGCGACATGCTCGTGGCCGCTGGCGGCACCACGATCCTCGCCGAGACTCCCGAGATCTACGGCGCCGAACATTTGCTCACGCGCCGCGCCGTCAGCCGGCAAGTGGGCGAGCGACTGGTCGAATTGATCCGCTGGTGGGAGGAGTACACCGGGAAGTTCGGCGTCGAGATCGACAACAATCCTTCGCCCGGCAACAAGGCGGGTGGCCTTACCACCATTTATGAAAAGTCGCTCGGCGCCGTGGCCAAAGCAGGCTCCACCGCCATGACCGGAGTGTATCGCTACGCCGAACCGGTCACGGCCCGGGGCTTCGTGGTGATGGACACGCCGGGCTTCGATCCGCCGAGCGTGACGGGCATCGTGGCCGGCGGCGCGAACGTCGTGTGCTTCACAACGGGCCGCGGCAGTTGCTTCGGTTGTAAGCCAGTGCCGTCGATCAAGGTGGCCACGAACACGCCGATGTATGAGCGGATGATCGACGACATGGACGTCAACGCGGGCGTGATCCTCTCGGGCACGCCAGTCGCCGAAGTGGGGCGGCAGATTTTCGACCTGATGCTCGAGGTGGCCAGCGGCCGCAAGACGAAGAGCGAACTGTTGGGCTACGGCGAAGAAGAGTTCGTCCCCTGGAGCATTGGGCCGACGCTGTAGGGTCGCCAACGCAGTTAAAGCCGCTTGGTCCCCCCAAAAAACGCCGTAACCGCCGCTGCTGCTTCGCTCTAGACATCCACTGGCCAGACACTATCTTCTTTAGGGGGGGGTGGCTGCCCGACTGGGTGGCCCAAGCGCCAGCTTTCGGCCCTGAAAGCAGGCAGCGGTCCTCCTGCCATCGACGGTGAAGCACCGAGCGCTTGCCGGCGCCTGGGAGCAGCGAACGTTCGCGCTCAGAAGTGCCCCCCGCCCAAGGCAATGGTCTGCGACTTTTTGTCCTCGACCAACGCCCCGCCAACCGCGTAGTAGAAAAATCCCCCAGCCGACGGTCGCACCCGAATCGCACGCCGGTTGAAATTGTTTTTGACGGCCTGCTATTTCCTTCACTCGATTGCTCAACCGATTGTCCGGAGTCCGCCTCGCATGACCGACAAAGCCAAAAGTCCGATGATCGAAGCCATCGGCCTGAGCAAATACTACGGCGACTTTGCCGCCATCGAGAACGTCTCGTTCAAGCTGCATAAAGGTGAGATTGCGGCCTTCCTCGGCCCTAACGGCGCCGGCAAAAGCACCACGATGAAAGTGCTGACGGGCTACCTGTCGCCGTCGGCTGGCGTGGCCAAAATCGCCGGGCACGACATGAACACCGACCGCCTGGCCGGCGCCACGCGGCTGGGCTACCTGCCTGAGAATGGTCCGCTCTATCCCGACATGACGCCGCGTGACCTGTTGAACTTTTTTGCCGACGCGCGCGGCCTCGAAGGGCGTCACAAGCGCGAACGCATCGAAGAGGTCGTGCACCTGTGCGACCTCGGGCACGTGATCGGCAAGGCCATCGGCAAGCTGTCGCGCGGCTATCGGCAGCGCGTTGGCATGGCGCAGGTGCTGTTGCACGAGCCCGACGTGTTGATCATGGACGAACCGACGGCCGGCCTTGACCCCAATCAGATTCGCGAAGTGCGCAACACCATCCGCAAGCTGGGCGAGAACAAGACCATCCTGCTCTCGACGCACATCTTGCAGGAAGTGCAGGCGATGGCCAGCCGCGTGCTGTTCATCAACGAGGGGCGATTGGCGTTCGACGGCCCCACCGCCGAGTTCGCGCGTCAGGGCGCGTCGCTCGACGAGCGGTTCTACGAGCTAACAGGGCAGACTCACTAACACACTCGGGTGGCGCGATCGCTACGCGAGCCACGGCCCGCGGCAGCGGACTCCTCGCCCCCTTCAATCCACACGACTGATAGCAACCAACGGGTGAGCCAGAGATGAATTTCAAAGTCGTGAGCGCGATCTTCCGGCGGAATTTCGTCAGCTATTTTTCCAACCCCACCGGGTATGTGTTCATCTGCGTATTTGTGCTGTTGAGTGGGTTTGCCACCTTCTGGCCGAACGAGTTCTTCAACGCCAACCTGGCGAACCTCGATCAGTTGAACCGCTACCTGCCGCTGATCCTGCTGGTCTTCATTCCGGCGATCACGATGAGCATCTGGGCCGATGAAAAGCGACAAGGGACCGACGAGCTGCTGTTGACGCTGCCGGCCACTGATTTCGACATTGTGTTCGGCAAGTTTCTGGCCGCCGCGGCGATTTACGCGGTCGCGCTCTTGTTCTCGCTCACCAATGTGGTTGTGCTCTGGTCGTTGGGCACGCCCGACCTGGGGCTGATCGTCGGCTCCTACTTCGGCTACTGGCTGGTGGGTCTGGCCATGCTGTCAATCGGCATGGCGGCCTCGTTCCTCACCGGTAATCTCACGGTCGGGTTCATCCTCGGCGCGGCGTTCAACGCCCCGCTGGTGTTCATGAATTCGGCTGACGTGTTTTTGGGAGCGAAGTTCGCGCCGTACGTCAAGCAGTGGAGCGTGTCGGAGCAATTTCGCGACTTTGGCCGCGGAGTGATCTCCTTTTCGAGCCTTGTCTACTTTCTGTCGATCGTCACGGTGATGCTGTACATCAGCGTCGTGCTCATCGGCCGAAGGCACTGGCGCGGCGGCCGCGACGGTGAATCGCTGCAGTGGCACTACCTGGCCCGCGCGGTCTCGCTGGCCGCGATTGTCGTGGCGGTCACGGCGCTCATTTCGCGGATGAACTCGCGCCTCGACGTCACCCAGGCGGCGCTCAACTCGCTCTCTCGCCAAACGTCCACGCTACTGGGCCAAATCCCCGAGGGTCGTACTGTCCAGATCGAAGCCTTTATCAGCCCTCAGGTGCCTGAGAGCTACGTTCGCACGCGGCTCGACCTGCTGGCGATGTTGCGTGAGCTGCAGGCCCGCTCGGGGGGTAGGGTGCAGGTGCAGATCTTTGACACGGAGCAATACAGTACGGCCGCCCAGCACGCCGAGCAGACCTACGGCATCCGCGGCCAGCAAGTTGCCTCGCGCACCGGCGGCGCCATGAGCATCGAAGAGATCTTCCTGGGCGTGGCCATCACCAGCGGGCTCGACAAGATCGTGGTGCCGTTCTTCGATCGCGGCGTGCCGGTCGAGTACGAGTTGATCCGCTCGATCGCCACGGTCAGCGGCGAGAAGCGCAAGCGCGTCGCCGTGCTGCAGACCGACGCCAAGCTGTTCGGCGAATTCAATCCGCAAACGATGTCGCCAGGGCGCAACGAACTGTTGGTCGACGAGCTCGAAAAGCAGTACGAGGTCACGCAGGTCAATGCCGACAATCCGCTCACCGAAAAGTACGACGTGCTGTTGGCCGTGCAACCCTCGTCGCTCAACGAGCAGCAGATGCAGAACTTTGTCTCGGCGGTCACCAGCGGTCAGCCCACCGCCGTGTTTGAGGACCCGTTCCCTTATCTCGATCCCAGTGTTTCGGGCACGGCGGCGCCGCGTCGCCCCCCCGGCGGCATGAACATGTTCCAGCAGCCGCCGCCGCAAGAGCCTAAGGGAAACATCGACGGGCTCTGGCAACACCTGGGGGTCGACTTCTTCGACTCCAAGATCGTCTGGCAGAACTACAACCCGTATCCCAAAATTCAGCAGTTCCCCGATGAGTTCGTATTTGTCGATCAGGGGGCCGACGACAGCAAGCGCTTCGTGCCGTTCGACCCTCGCGATTCGATCAGCTCCGACTTGCAGCAGATGTTGTTTTTGTTCCCCGGCGCCGTGCGCCAGAAGAACGCCTCGAAGCTTGAGTTTGCTCCGCTGGTGCGCACTGGCAACAAGACCGGCTGGGTCGACGCTAGCCAGATCCTCGAACCCAGCATGTTCGGCCAAGGGGGAGGGCTGAATCCCACCCGAGAGCTGCATCGCACCGGTGACGAGTACATTCTCGCGGCCCACATCAAAGGCAAAGTGAAGCCGGCGCCGCCGGCCCCTCCGCGCGATCCGCACGCCGGCATGTCGCTCGAAGGCATGCCTGGCATGCCGGGTATGCCACCGGGCATGCCAGGGATGCCGCAAAACGTGCCACTGGCTGGCGACGACGAGGCCAGGTCCCCGCAGACGAACTCCGTTGAAGTCAGCCCGATCGAACTCGCGCAGGCCGAACCGGCCGCGCCGGCTGCGAGTGAGCCTGTCGCGCCCGACGCGCCAACGACACCGGCCGAGCCTGCTCCTCCCGCAGCGACCGAACCGGCCGCCACGGAACCGGCAGCACCGGCTGAACCTGCTGTTCCCGCGGTCCCCGGCGAGCCCGCGCCACCGGCCGAGGGGACAGCGCCCGCCGAGCCTCCGGTTCCCGCGGCACCGCCGGTACCCAGCGAGGCTGATTTGAATGTCGTGCTCGTCTCCGATATCGACCTGCTCTATTCGGCCTTCTTCGCCCTGCGTTCGCGCGGCGAAGATCCCGATGCCGAAGTGCAGTTGAATCTGGACAATGTCGCTTTTGTGCTCAATACGCTCGACACCTTGGCCGGCGACGATCGCTTCATCGACATCCGCAAGCGGCGCCCCCAACATCGCAGCCTGACGCGGCTGGAAAGCTGGACATCAGCAGCCCGCGACGAGGCGACCGCCGCGCGCGAGAAGCTGCTCAAGGAGTTCGACACGGCGCGCGAGAAGGCGCAACAGGATGTCGACAAGAAGGTCGCCGAGATCGAGAAAGACGAAAGCCTGACGCGTTTGCAGAAGTTGCAGGCGATTGAGATGGTTCGCCGTACCGAAGAAGATCGCTTGCAGCGCCGGCTCGACCTGCTGAAGATCGAGCGCGATCAGAATATCAAGAAGAGTGAGACCACGCTGGTCAACAAGGTGCGCAGCGTGCAGAACGCCTGCAAAGTTGTGGCCGTGGCCATCCCGCCGTTGCTTCCGTTGGCGCTGGCGGCGCTGGTCTTTGTGCGCCGCCGCCAGCAGGAGCACGAAGGGGTCGAGAAATCGCGTCTGCGTTAGTTGCTGGCCTTAAGCGTTTACAAAGCACCGCTTCGCCGAAGTGGTGCATGAATCCCTGGCACTGAATCATCCGGCACTGCCATGAAAGAAAATCAAAAGACCGCCCTGCTGATCGTCATCGCTTTGGCTTTGGGGGGCATCGCCTGGGCCAGCCGTCCCAAGCCTGCCGATCTGGCGCAGATTGAAAAGAGCAAAGTCAATCAGCCGCTTTTCCCCGAATTCACCGACCCCCGCGCCGCGCGCAGCATGGAGATCGTCGACTTCGATGCCGATAAAGGGACGACAAGTACCTTTAAGGTCGCGCAGGTGAACGGCGTTTGGGTGTTGCCCTCGCATTACGACTATCCGGCCGACGCCGAGCAGCAGTTGGGGAGCGCGGCCGCCAGCCTGATGGATCTGAGAATTCTCCGCCTGGCGAGCAGCAAGGCCTCGCAGTTCGCTGAGTTCGGCGTCGTCGATCCGGTCAACGCGCCGATCGGCGCCAAAGGGGTGGGCAAGCACGTCACGTTGGCCGATGCCACGGGCAAGAAACTTCTCGACCTGATTATCGGTATCGAAGTCAAGGGTCAGCCCAAGCAACGCTTCGTTCGCAAAGGGGGTAAGGACGACACCGTCTATGTCGTCGACGTCTCCACCGACAAGCTCAGCACGCGGTTCGATGATTGGATCGAGAAGAACCTGTTGAAGCTCAACGCCTTCGATATCAAGCGCGTGCAATTAAACAACTACTCGGTCGACATCGCCGCCAACGATATCAAGGAGGGCGAGCGGCTCGATCTGTCGTTCAACGATACCGACAACAAGTGGAGCCTGGCCGAGTTGGCTCCCGGCGAAGAGCTCGACGATACTAGGCTCAACGAAATGAAGAACGCCTTGGCCGACCTGCGGATCGTCGACGTTCGCCGCAAGCCGCCGGGCCTGAGCCGCGAGCTGCGCAAGAGTGAAGGGATCGCGCTGGATCAAACGGCTATGCAGTCGCTGATGATGCGCGGCTTCTACCTCACGCGCGACGGCGAGCTGTTGAGCAACCAGGGCGAGGCGGTCGTCAGCGCCAAAGATGGCGTGCAGTACGTGCTCCGCTTCGGTGAGCTGGCCTTCAACACCGACCCAACCACGGGCGAGGAGCAGGTGCCGGCCGCCGACGCCGAAGGCAAGGTGCAAGCTCCCAAAACCGGCAACAATCGCTACATCTTCGTCACGGCGCAGTTCAATCCAAAGCTGGTCCCGGTCCCCGAGCTGCAAGTCATTCCGGGCGAGGAAGCACCGGCGGCCGATGCGCCAGCCGCTGAGGGTGAACCCGCTGCCGACGCCCCCGCGCCGGGCGAGAACCCCCCGCTCGGTCCCGAAGCCGGCGCCGCCCCTCCGGAGAACGACGCCGCTAAGCCCGCCGGCCCCGGCGGCGACGATGAAGCGCCCGCCGCCGCTGCCGCAGAGCCTGCCGCTGCCCCGCCGGCCGAAGGCGCTGCCCCCGAGGCCGAAGACCCGGCCATCGCCGCCATCCGCGCCGACAACAAGCGCAAGCAGAACGAGTACGAAGACAAAATCAAGAAGGGCGAGGCCCGCGTGCAGGAGCTCAACGATCGCTTCGCCGATTGGTACTACGTGATCTCGAACGAGGTGTACCGCAAGATCCACCTCAACAAGACCGACATGCTCAAGAAGCCTGATGCCGAGCAGCAGGCCGAAGGTCAGGACACGCCCGGCGAGTTCGAGCGGTTGAAGCAGCAAGGGCTTGGCTTGCCGGCCGCGCCACCAGCGCCGTAGTGCAACATTGACTCAATCCACAAGCCCAGGGAATGCGGTCAACGCGGAACGATCTGCGTGTAGACTATTGACCGCTTTCCCTGGGCTTTCGCGCGCCACAACTTCACGCGAGTAACCATGTCCGCCAGTTCACCCACCTTTGGCGGCTTGCGCGTGGCGGCCTTCGAGAGTCGCCGCGCCCCCGAGATGGCTCGCCTGATCGAGAAGCTCGGCGGAGTTCCGTCGGTCAGTCCGTCGTTGCGCGAAGTGCCGTTGGCCGACGCTCACGAGGCGGTCGACTTCGCCAACCGTCTACTCACTGGTCAGATTGATGTCGTTATCTTGCTCACGGGCGTGGGCACGCGGTTGCTGTTGGCCGCCGTCGAGCGGCGCGTCGAACGCCAGCGATTTCTCGACGCGCTGGCCGACGCCGTGACCGTCGTCCGCGGGCCGAAGCCGCTGGCCGTGCTCCGCGAACTGGGGATCGAGCCCAAGCTCCGTGTCCCCGAGCCTAACACCTGGCGCGAAGTGCTCCGCACGCTCGACGCCGAATTGCCGATCGCCAACCAGGTAGTCGCCCTGCAGGAGTATGGTCAGCCCAACCCCAGCCTGGTGGCCGGGCTCGAAGCGCGCGGCGCCAAGGTGGTGCCCGTGCGCGTCTACGAGTGGGGCCTGCCCGAGGACACCGCTCCGCTTGAGGAGAACGTCCGCGCGATCTGCGCCGGAGAGCTCGACTTGGCCCTGTTCACCTCAGCCCAGCAGGTGGTCCATCTGCTGCAAGTCGCCGAGCGGCTGAACCTCGCCGAAGCGCTGCGGCGCGGCTTCGAGCGGCTGGTCGTCGCTTCGATCGGCCCCACGACCAGCGAAACGCTGCGTGCTCGCGGGCTCCCCGTCGATCTCGAGCCCGAGCATTCCAAGATGGGGCACCTGGTCGTGGCCGCCGCCGAGCGCGCCGCCGATCTGCTGGCGCGCAAGCGCCGCGTCGCCGCGCTGTTGTCGGGCGGCACTGCAAATGCCGACACCAGTAGTGGTGCGCTCCCTCCCTGGCACGACAGCCCCTTCCTGCGGGCGTGCCGCCGCCAGCCGACCGATCGCATCCCTATCTGGCTGATGCGTCAGGCGGGGCGCTATCTGCCTGAGTACCGCGCGATCCGCGCCGGCACGACCTTTCTCGATCTTTGCAAGAACCCGCAGCTTTCGGCCGAGGTGATGATCCGCACGGTCGAGCGGCTCGACGTCGACGCGGCCATCATCTTCTCCGATCTGCTGCCGATCCTCGAGCCGATGGGCTTCGATCTCGAATTCGCACAAGGCGAAGGGCCGCTGATCCATAATCCGGTGCGCGAAAGTTCCGACGTCGACCGCGTGTTGGAGCTCGACAGCGTTGCCGCGCTCGACTTCGTGATGGAAACCGTCCGCCTCACCCGCGCGGGTTTGCCGGCGCACATTCCGCTGATCGGTTTCGCTGGCGCCCCGTTCACCTTGGCCAGCTACGCCATCGAAGGAGGCTCGAGCCGCAGCTTCCTGCACACCAAAACGCTGATGTATCGGGACGCTGGAGCCTGGCACGCGTTGGCGAGTCGGCTAGCCCGCGCAGTCGCCCGCTATCTGAGCGCCCAGATCGCAGCCGGCGCGCAGGCCGTGCAGTTGTTCGATAGCTGGGTCGGCTGCCTGAGCCCGGCCGACTATCGCACGTTCGTGCTCCCCTACACGCGCGAGGTGATCGGCCAGTTGCCGCTGGGGGTGCCAGTGATTCACTTCGCCACGGGCAATCCGTCGCTGCTACCGCTGTTGTCCGAAGCCGGCGGCGACGTCATCGGCCTCGACTGGCGGATCGATCTCGACACGGGCTGGCGCTTGGCCGGCCATGACCGCGCCGTGCAAGGCAATCTCGATCCGGCCGTGCTGTTGGCCGATCGCGACGAGATCTTCCGCCGGGCCAAGGCGATCGTCGATCAGGCGGAGGGGCGCCCCGGTCACATCTTCAACCTGGGGCACGGCGTGCTGCCGCAGACCCCGCCCGACAACGCCCGGGCGCTGGTCGACTATGTGCACAGCTTGGGGCGCCCGAAATGATGTACGACATCGACGAACGCGATCGTGTCATCGACCTAGAAGACGTGCCGCAAAGTTGCACGGGCGCGCCGCTGCCAATCGTGCTTGCTGACGAAGTAAACCTGCTACTGGCGTACCGGACATCAGCGCCACCACCCGGGGCGAGTTCAAGTCATCCGATATCCATGAGCCCAACTTCCCGGAGCGTTGCCGTTGCCGTCATTAGCTTCGACGACGCCAGCGCACATTATTTTGGGCCGCCGAATGACGAAGCATTTCACGGACACCCGCTTGCACAACGAAGTCTAGGGCCCTACAGCGCTTGCGAAGTTCTTGACTCGTCCTGGATTCGCCGGCTCGAACGGATGAATTCAGTTCATTCACGGCATGATAAGGAGTGGTTTCTATCCGGGAAGCGACATTTTGTTTTTGCGTTTCACGACAGCACCTTCGAATGTGTCGCAGAGGGATACTCGATTCAAGTATTCCAAGGCTCTATGCTAGATGCCCTCGACCGCATGCACACGATAATGGCTTCGGGAGGTCGATAGCTTGCGCTAATCCCCACCAGTCGCCGCGACGATAATGACCCAACGCCTAAGTCGTTGGACGGCAGTACTGCGAGAGCCACTGATGCCTCACCCCGCGACCGAGCGCCCTGCTGCCGACGAGTTCGCGCCGGAGTTCGGTAAGTACATCGAACTCGTGTCCGACGGCGATATTCGGACGTTTCTTGCCGCGCAGCACGAAGAGCTTGTCGCGTTACTGGCCCCGCTTTCCGAGGCCGATTCGCTCTTGCACCATCCTCCTTACACCTGGAGCAGCAGGCAGGTGCTGGGGCACATCACCGATTGCGAGCGGGTATTCGGCCATCGCGTGCACTGGATCGCGCGGGGTTCAACGGCGCCCCTCACCACGTTCGACGAGCACGCGTTCATGCAGGCCGCCGCGTTCGATCGGTGGCCGTTTGTCGAATTGCTCGATGAGTTTACGTGTGTCCGTCGCGGGCATTTGCACCTGTTCGCGCACCTCGAACCGGCTGGCTGGCTCCGCAGCGGAATGGTCAACGACCACCCGATGACCCCGCGCGCCCTGGCCTGGGCGATCGCCGGCCACACGAAGCACCATCTCGACATTCTGCACCGCCGCTTGGGCCCGCGCTAGGTTGGGAGACGCCAGATGGGCCGCGGCGCACTGCGGTACTTGCCGCGGTACTTAAGTTGAGCGAGCGCAGGCGGTTAGGTGCGACCGCTGCTGCCAGGGCGAACGCTGTTATGAACTAAAAAACGAACTAAATATATGCGTCCGTGAGGTCGCATGGCGGGCCTCGATCTGGCTCAATTCGCAATGTTCCACGTGGAACATTCGCCCAGCGTGGCGCAATCAGCAATGTTCCACGTGGAACATTTTGGTTCAAATTTCAAGGTTCCACGTGGAACATTTGGGCGACCGTGGATCCCTCGATCAGCCCGCCACGCGTTCCTCCGCCCGGCGGAAGCTGATGTGCCGGCGCCAGTGCGCTTCGTCCAGCTCGGGGAAATCCTGCCGGAGGTGGACGCCTCGCGACTCTGCTCGCTCCAGCGCCGCGGCGATCATCACCCGCGAAACGACCAGCATGTTCTGCAGCTCCCAGCCGTCGGGATCGACAAACTGCTGTGGCAGCACGTAGCTGCACCAGAACTCGACATTCTCGAGCGCCTCGGCCAGGGCAGGTCCGTCGCGGCGGATGCCAACGCTGCGCCACATCAGGCTCTTGAGTGAGTTGCGGATGTCCGATAGATCGAGCGCCTCGCTTGGCTCTTCGAGACGCGGGTTCTCCAGCGGCAGCCCGCGATAGTCGTCGGCGATCCCGGCGGCCGCGGCGCTGGCCCCTTCGCCGGCGCGGGCGCCGTAGACAAGCCCTTCGAGCAAACTGTTCGAGGCCAGTCGATTGGCGCCGTGCAGCCCGGTGGAAGTGACCTCGCCGGCCGCCCACAGGTTGGCCAGCGTGGTGCGGCCATCGAGATCGACCGAAAGCCCGCCGAGCATGTAGTGCGCGCCGGGGCGCACAGGGATGGGGTCGGTGGCGACGTCCAGATCGAACTTCGCGCAGAGCGCGGAGATGCCGGGGAAGCGCGCGCGCACCCAGTCGGGGTCGAGATGCCGCATCGACAGATAGACGTTCGGATGCCGGCTCCGTTCCATCTGCGTGACGATCGCCTGGCTCACCACGTCGCGCGGAGCGAGCTCCGCCCGCTCGTCATAGTCGGGCATGAAGCGATGCCCCGTGCGATCGATCAGGTGGCCGCCGGCGCCGCGCATCGCCTCGGTGATCAAGTGCCGGCTCGAACCGGCGATATAGAGCACCGTGGGATGGAACTGCATGAACTCCATGTCGCGCAGCTCGGCGCCAGCGCGATAGGCCAGGGCGTGACCATCCCCCGTGGCGACGTCGGGGTTGGTGGTTTCGCGATAGAGCTGACCGCAGCCGCCCGTGCAAAGGATCGTCTGCTTGGCCCAGACCAGCGTCTTGCCGTGATGCGGGTTCCAGACCAGCGCTCCGCGGCAGGCACCATTCGCTCCGCGACCAGTTCCGTCATCGTCGGTCAACAAATCGAGCGTGAACGTGTTCTGCCAGGTTTCAATGTTCGGATTCAGCGCGGCGCGGGCAATCACCGCTCGCATCACCTCTTGCCCCGTGGCGTCGCCCAGCGCGTGGACGATGCGATCGTGGCTGTGCCCTCCTTCGCGGCCGAGCGCCAGCGAGCCGGCGCTTTGATCGAAATTGGTCCCCCAGTCGATCAGCTCTTGAATGCGGATGGGGGCTTCGCGCACTACCATCTCGACGACTTCCTCATCGCACAGCGAGCCGCCGGCGCGCAAGGTGTCGGCGATGTGATTCTCGAAGCGGTCCTCGGGGTCGAGCACGCCGGCAATGCCGCCTTGCGCCCAACTACTGTTTGATTGCTGCAGGTCGTGCTTGGTAACGACAAGCACAGACAGGCGCGGGTCGACGGCCATCGCGGCCCGCAGGCCGGCGAGACCACCGCCAATCACCAACACATCGGCAAAGTGATGGGGGACGCGCTTGGGATGAAACGGCACGAGATAACGGGGCGTGATCGACATGCCAGGCAGGATAACATCCCGACGAATGTCTCGCACTCGCCGCACTAGCAACGGATAGACGATCGCCTTACGCGTAGGCCGGCACGGGCTGCTGCGCGGAGAGGCCTTGCCACCACTCGCTGGCGCGCTGCGAGTTCCAGCGCCCGGCCGCCGCGCACTCGTCGAGTGCCCGACGCATGCTGGCGGCGTCGGCCCAGCGATCTTCAGGCTTCTTGGCCAAGGCACGCAGCACGATTTGCTCCAGATCGGTCGGCACGTCGGCATTGATCTGCGACGGCGGCTGCACCGGTTCTTGCGCGTGCGCTAACAAAAGCTGCAGCGGCTTCATCCCGTCGAACGGTGGTCGCCCGGTCAACAGGTAATAGGCCACGGCTCCCAACGCGTAGACGTCGCTGCGGGCGTCGGCATCCCGATCGAGTGCCTGCTCGGGCGACATGAACAGCGGTGTGCCGGTGATCATTCCTTCTTGCGTGAGTTGCGTGCTCTCGACATCCGCCAGCGGTTTGACCAGGCCAAAGTCGAGCAGTTTGGCGACGTCGTGAATGCCGCCGCGCTGGGCCGCGAAGATGTTGCTTGGCTTGATGTCGCGATGCACGAGCCCCTGGTCGTGAGCCTCGGTCAACGCGTCGCACGTTTGAGCGAGGAGGTGAATCGCGCGCTCCGGAGGCAGCGGACCGTGTTGCTTCACGAGGTCGGCCAGCGACAGTCCCGGTAAAAACTCCATCACATAGTAGAACGTGCCGTCGTTGGTGTGGCCGTAATCGAAAATCTCGACGGTGTTCCAATGCGACAGCTTGGCCGTCGCTTGCACTTCGCGCTCGAAGCGGGCGAGCACTTTCGGATCGCCCGCGCGTTCGGGACGTATGAGCTTGATGGCGCAGGGGCGCTTGAGGAGCCGGTGCTCGGCCAGGTAAACCTCGCCCATACCGCCGGCGCCAATTTGTTCGCGCAAATGGTACTGGCCCAACTGCCGAGCCTCGAACGCTTCGCGGCGCAGCTCTCCCATGGTCGAGATGCCGTAGACCGTGGCGAAGTAGACGATGGCCATCATCAAGCTGGTCTCGCCAAAAACACTGATGCCTTCCAGCGGGCGGACGGCGGGAAATGCCCACCAGGCGATCGCCATCACAAGGACTGGCGCGGCACAGATCAAGCCCACGACGATGGCCGCCCGTCGCACGGTGTTCGGGATGAAGATGCCGTACACGAACACCAACGTACACCAGTACAACGTCGACGAGTGGAGTGTGATCGCCAGGTTCATGTTGTCGGGGCGCTCGACCGCGAAGCAACGCAGCGACTCAAACTGCACGACCCCAAAGAAAGCCGCGGTCAGTCCGAATACCAATAACTCGACCAGCCGCAAGTTCTTTAGGCGGTTCGGGCAGCGGCCGAACAGCACATAGGTCACCCCCCCCAGCACGAGCACGAGCGCCGCATGGAATAGGGTAACCAGCGGGCTGACCTGCATGGTCGCGGGGGGATAAATCTGCGTCCAGGTCAGGAACGCGCCCGAGCCGACGAACAGCACGAGCGTGGCGGCCCGCAGCCGGCGGATCAAGAGCGACTGGGTTTCGGCCGTCATCCGGCAGCCGGAGCCCTCGACCAGCTCGACGCAGGGGCCGGCCGAACGAGCCGGCAGGCTTGCCGAATGAATCGGCGGCGTGCCCGATGTAATTTCGAGTGTGGCGTCGTACGGCGAGGCTTCGCGACGGTTGGGCGCGGTGCTCATGCTGGATGCTTATGCCGATGAGAGGCGGAAGTCAGGTCTCTACATCTTACTCAACCGGTCCAGTGGGGGCGACGGGAGATCAACCAGGCACACGGTTTACAGCATGCCGCTGGCGGCCAGCAGCGTTTCTTGCACGTCGAGATCGTGCTGCAGGCTGAAGTCGGGTTCCTTTTGTCCGGCGACCACGGCGGCGAACTCCCGCAGATCGCGGATTTGCAGCGTGGCGGCCTCGAGTTCCAGCGTTTGCCAATCCTTGTCGCCGGCGCGAAAGACCTCGACCGGTTGCAAGTTGCGGTTCGCCAGGTGGCCACTCCCCAGATGCGGGACGACACACGCCCCGCCCGTACCATAAAGCTCGAAGCGGCGCGAGTGGGGCGCCACTTCCATGGCCGGCACTTCGAGAATGGAAAACGCGTGGTCATGTTCGAGAATCGCCACGCCATTGTCGACGAACGTGCCGGGCACGCGGTGATGATGGGCCAGGAACGGCGTGACCTGCTTCGGCTTGCCCAGCAGCGCCACCGAGAGATCGACCATGTGGCCGGCCATCTCGAAGAACATGCCGCCGCGGTACGGCTCGAGCTCTTCGACAAAGCGGTCGTAGCCGCCGAGGTCTTTGGGCAAGCGGGCGCGAAACTCGTAGATCGCGCCCAATTCGCCGGCCCGCGCGCGGCGCAGCATCTCTTGCACGCCCGACATGTAGCGGAACAGGTAGATCATCTGCAGGTGCAGATGCTTGCTTTGGGCAAGCTTGACCAGCTCGCGATGCTCGGCGAGGTTGTTGCCCGCCGGCTTTTCGAGCATCACGGGGCGGCCACTCTCGAGCGCGAGCCGGGCGAGGGCGAGATTCTCGAAGACGCGTCCTTCGACAACGACGCCATCGAGCGGTTCGGCCAACAGCGCGGCGGCAGAATCGAACACACGATAGCCGGGTATCTTCGCGCTCCACGGTTCGCGGCGGCGTGCAACGACTTCGGGATCGGGGTCCCAGAAGCCGACGAGCGCGAATTCGTCGGGGTGCGCGGCGACCTGATTGACGATGCCATCGGCATGGGTGTGCCACATGCCGAGCATGCCGAGTTTGAGCGGCATGGTGAAATCCTCGTGAAGATTCTGTGGAGCAAGCGCCGAGAGCATGTCGTCCGCGGCAGCTTGATTCTGACCTCTGGCGGCCCTGCCCGAAACCGGTCGCGGCCAACCAATTTTTGGCGCAGATTGCAGCCGGATGGATGCCCTAGTGACAGCCTCCTGCGACAAAATGCCGCACGCCGGCCCGAGATTCTAAGCATTGAATGTCGTACGATTTACGATAGAAGAAAATACATTGTGAAAAATAACACGAATTGAGTCTGCCGTTGATTGACACCCCAAAACGTGTCCAGTAGAGTGAGCGGCCTTAAGGGATCGCAAGGGAAAAAGTGCCAGGGTCGCCCGCCGGTTGAGCGACCGCTTCAAGCCGACACACGATCGCCATTTTGCGATTGACGAGTCGTCGGCAGTGGTTGCACCGCGGAAGTTGCCGCGATGTCGCCGCCGAACTTTGAAGCTCAGGCTTCGATCGCCAGCAAGCGTCGCCCTGGTTAGTTAGTTGCGAGCCCCACGCCCGTGGAAAGCCCTCCCGACGATCGCTCCCCGCTGGC
Source organism: uncultured Planctomycetaceae bacterium (assembly GCA_964495375.1). Lineage (GTDB taxonomy): Bacteria > Planctomycetota > Planctomycetia > Pirellulales > JAEUIK01 > JAIESQ01. Next base: position 139,695 of record CAZBWM010000006.1, read on the forward strand.
CAAGGCCATGTCGTGGGTGTCGACCATCACCGCTATCTCGCTAGAGATGGCGCTGCCCGCCCTGTTGGGTGTGGGTCTCGATCGCTGGCTGGCGACAAAGTTTGTGTTCACGATGCTCGGCGCGGTGGGGGGGCTGGCTTTGGGGGTCTACAGCTTGCTTCGCTTGTCGAAGGGGCTGAAGCGCTAGGGCGGAAATGCCTTGGCGGGGTTCTCTCAGGTCGGCAGTGACTCGAGCGGGCTGTAACTCAAGCTGGTAGTGAATCGATCAGGCGGATGGCCACTCTGAGCCGAGGCGCACGCCAAGGGGTTGTGCCCGGCCGGAAAGTGAATTGCAGTGACGAACCTAGCGCTCGAGCGCACGAGTTCCGCAGGTGCCCCGGGCACACGCGGAGTCGCGCGCGGCACGCTGGTGCTCGTGGCCGTCACGCTCGTGGCCTGTCTGCCCGCCGCGCTGCTAGGCAATTGGCTCTATGGTGGCGCCGGCGTTTGGGCCGCGCTGGCTGCAGCCGGGTTGTGTGTGGCAGGCTCCGTGCTCGGCCTGGTCGTCGTGACTTTGCTTCGTGGTCAACAAGCGTTTGCCGGAGTATTGGCCGCCATGCTGCCGCGGATGTTTGTGCCGCTGGCCGGAGCCGTCGCGCTACGACTTAACGGCGGCCCGCTTTACGAGGCCGGCGCCTTGTACTTCGTGATCGGGTTCTACTTGCTGACGTTGGCAGCCGAGACGCTGTGGCTGCTGCCACCCGGCGGGCTTGGTGAGCCGGTCGCAAGCAGCGGCACGCCCTTAAGTCGGACCGAAGTCCCGTCGCAATCCGCCTAGAGACACTCACGCAGAAATTAACGTTATGGCCGACGCCGCACACGCCATCGGACACGTCAAGGACTCGGATTACTTCGAGGTGCCGCGGTTCATTTCGTCGACCGGCCACCTGACGATCCCGCAGCCGTTCTACAGCGAGAGCCGCAAGATCGAGTTGGGCGGGCCGTTCGCGCCGCTGGATCTCAAGATCACCAAGTTCATGGTGCTCGAGCTCATCGTGGCGGTGCTGATGGCAGCGATCTTCATTCGGCTGGCCGGCAAGATCGCCAGCTCGTCGGCGTATGGCGCACCCAAGGGGCGGTTCGCCAATATGTTCGAGGGGGCGCTGCTCTTCATTCGCGATCAGATCGCGCGGCCGGCCATCGGCCATCACGACGGCGACAAGTTCCTGCCGTTCCTCTGGACGCTATTCTTCTTCGTGCTGTTCGCCAACCTGCTGGGCATCCTGCCCTGGATGGGTAGCGCGACGGGCGCAATCGCGACCACGGGAGCGCTGGCGATTATCACGCTGGCCGTGGTCATCGGGGCGGGCTCGGCCAAGCTGGGGTTCGTAGGCTTCTGGAAGGGGCTGGTTCCACACATGGACCTGCCCAAGCCGATCGCAGTTTTACTGATTCCGCTGATGTTCGTCATCGAGCTGTTGGGCTTGATCATCAAGCACTTCGTGTTGTCGGTCCGTTTGCTGGCTAACATGTTCGCCGGCCACCTGGTGCTGGCCGTGGTCATCGGCTTCATCGGAGAGAAGGCGCTGCAGGATTCGGCCTTGTGGTACGGCGTTATGCCCGCCAGCGTGCTGGGGGCCGTGGCGCTCAACATGCTCGAGCTGTTGGTGGCCTTCATTCAGGCCTACATTTTCACGTTTTTGACGGCGCTGTTCATTGGCACCGCCGTGCATCCGCATTAACCGTTTGTCGATTTCGTAATCGCAAAACTCAGTTGATTTAACGCAGATTTTCCAAACGAAACGAAGGGAGAACTGGACCGTGAGCAAGTTCGTCAAGATGGTGGCGTTGGCGTTCGTGGTATCGATGGTGGCCTCGCCGGCCTTTGCGCAGGCGCCGCCTGTTGGTCCGCCGGTAGTCGCGAGCCCGCTGATCGCTTTCAGTGGCGCGTTCGGCGCTGGCCTGGTGATCATCGGCGCCGGTTACGGCATCGCCCGCATTGGTTCGAGCGCGGTCGAGAGCATGGCTCGTCAGCCCGAGGCGGCCGGCGGTATCCAAACGGCGATGCTGATTGCGGCGGCCCTGATCGAGGGTGCCACGTTCTTCGCGCTCATCGTTTGCATGCAGTCGTAGTTGCGGCTGCACGGCAGGCATTCGGCTGCTCTGCAGTTATTTGGCTGCACGGCAGTTATTTGGCTGCACGGCAGTGTGGTTTGATTTGTAGACGCGTCCTTTTCGTCAGGTGACAGTTATGTTCGCCGGTGAAGTCATGTGCGATCGCAGTTCTGTGCGGAGGCCGCAGGCGCCGGGCGTGCTGGCAGGTTTCGTCCTCGGCTTGGCAATTGCTGTCTGGGCGGGGGGCGTGAGTGCTCCGTCGGCCAGCGCGCAAGAGCACGCCACGGCCGAGGCGCCGACATTGGAGCATGACAATGCGGAGCACGCCGATGCGGCGCATGGCGACGCCGCCCACGGAGAGCATGCGGGCGAACATGACGCCGCCCACGGCGCACATGCCCCGGTGAACACCAGTCCGGTCGAGCTCGATCCCGATCTGGCGGTCTACACGCTGGTCGTGTTTGTGATCCTGTTCGTCATCCTGTCGAAGTTTGCCTGGAAGCCGATCGCCGAGGCGCTCGATCGCCGCGAGCGATTGATTGCCGAGCAGATCGCCGCTGCCGAGCGCAGCCAGCAGGAAGCTCGTCGGATGCTAACCGAGTACGAGCAGAAGCTGGCCGTAGCTCAGGACGAGGTGCGCGGCATCTTGGACGAGGCGCGTCGCGATGCCGTGACCACGGGGCAAGAGATTGTCGCCAAGGCCGCCAGCGAAGCCGAAGCCGAGAAGAATCGCGCCCTGCGCGATATCGACACGGCCAAGGTGCAGGCGGTCAAGGAACTGTCCGAGCAGAGTGCTCGCCTGGCTGTGATGTTGGCTGGCAAGATCGTTTCGAGCGAACTGGATCAGAATCGGCATAGCCAACTGATCTCCGACGCTCTGGCGAGATTTCCGGCCGGCAACGGAGAACGCAACTAGCAATCATAGTTGGTGCCGTTCGAGTTCCGCGTTTCACTGTCACACTGACGAAGCCTAAACAGCGATGTCCCAACACGACGCACAGCAGCCCGCAGTTCGGTCACGCTCGGCCATCGATCCGGCCGAACAGCGGGTTGGCGCGCTGTACGCCAAGGCCATTTTGGCTGCGGCCGAGAAGGCAGGCGAGACCGACCGCGTCGTCGAAGACTTCGAGGCCTTTGTCGCCGAAGTGGTCGAGCCGAATCCCAAGTTCGCCGCGGTGCTCGCCTCGGCGCTGGTTTCGGCCGACGCCAAGCTCAAGATGATCGACCGCGTGGTCGCCTCGCGCGTGTCGAAGATTACACAACACTCGCTCTCCGTGCTGGCCAAGCATGGCCGGCTCGATGCCTTGCGGGCCGTGGCCGTAGCCCTGCGCGAGCAATACGACGTGCTCCGCGGCCGCGTGCGGGTCGAGGTGCGCACGGCGGTTCCCCTCAACGGCCAATTGCCGGCACTCACCGACCAGTTGCGGCGGATGTTCGGCGGCGAACCACAGATTGAATCCAAAGTCGATCCCAAGCTGATCGGCGGCATCATTCTCCGCGTGGGAGACATGATCTACGACGGCTCGGTGGCCACCCAACTCAAGAATCTCTGCGATCAGATGATCAACAGGAGCGTCCATGAAATTCAGAGCGGACGAGATCGCTTCAGTCCTTCAGCAGGAAATTGAGCAGTACGAATCGCAAATCGACGTGCGCGAAGTCGGTCGCGTGCTCGAGGCGGGTGACGGCATTGCGCGCGTCTACGGCCTGTCGGGCGTGATGGCCGGCGAAATGGTCGAGTTCTCCAACGGTACGCAAGGCCTGGCCTTCAACCTCGAAGAGAACTCGGTCGGCGTGATCATTCTCGGCGACTTCCTCGGCATCTTCGAGGGAGACGAGGTGCGCACCACGGGCCGGCTGTTGAGCGTGCCCGTCGGCGATGCGCTCATCGGCCGCGTGGTCGATCCGCTGGGTACCCCGCTCGATGAGCGCGGGCCGATCGTGACGAGTGAGCGCCGCCCGGTCGAGTTTTTGGCTCCCGGCGTGGCCCATCGCCAGCCAGTGCGTGAGCCACTGCAAACCGGCATCAAGGCGATCGACGCCATGACGCCAATCGGCCGCGGCCAGCGCGAGTTGGTGATCGGCGACCGCAAGACCGGCAAGACCGCCATCTGCATCGACACGATCATCAATCAGAAGAACTCCGGCGTCCGCTGCTTCTACGTGGCGGTCGGCCAGAAAGAAGCGACCGTGGCCGGCATCATCGAGGCCCTGCGGGCCAACGGCGCCATGGACTACACGACGGTGATCGTGGCCGGCGCTAGCGACCCCGCCCCGCTGCAGTACATCGCTCCCTACTCGGGCACGGCGATGGCCGAGTACTTCACCTACAACGGCGGCCACGCCCTGATTGTGTACGACGACTTGTCGAAGCAGGCGGCCGCCTACCGGCAGTTGTCGCTATTGATGCGTCGCCCGCCGGGCCGCGAGGCTTTCCCCGGCGACGTGTTCTACTGCCATAGCCGGCTGCTCGAGCGGTCGTGCAAGCTGAGCAAAGAGCTTGGCGGCGGTTCGCTCACGTCGCTGCCGATCATCGAAACGCTCGAAGGCGAGGTCTCGGCCTACATTCCGACGAACGTGATTTCGATCACCGACGGGCAGATTTATCTGCAGCCCGACTTGTTCTTCGCCGGTCAGCGGCCGGCCATGAACGTCGGTATCTCGGTGAGCCGGGTGGGTGGCGCCGCGCAGATTCCGGCCATGAAGAAGGTGGCCGGCGGTTTGCGATTGGACCTGGCCGCCTTCCGCGAACTGGAAGCCTTCGCCCAGTTGGGCACCGACCTCGACGCCGAAACGCAGTCGCGGCTCGATCGCGGCTATCGCATGGTGCAGTTGCTCAAGCAGGGGCAGTACCAGCCGATGGACGTCATCGACCAGGTGCTGTCAATCTATGCCGGCACGCGCGGCCACTTGGACAAGGTGCCGCTCGACAAGGTCGACGCCTGGGAAAAGGACTTCCACCAGTTCATGCGTGAGCAGAAGAGTGAAGTCCGCCGCGCGATCGAGTCGAGCCAGAAGCTCGACGACGACGTGGCAAAGCAGTTGGAAGCGGCGATCGCCGAGTTCCAGAAGCAGTTTGCCGCCGGCAAAAAGTAGACCCTTTGTTGAGATTCCGTTGGTAGCCGGGGTCCGCGATCCCGGAGCAGTCCGGCCTCGGTGAGACCGGCTACAGAGAAACTCTTATGGCCAAGGCCCGAGCACTCGACAAGCGGCGCAAGTCCGTCCGCAATATCCGCAAGATCACGCGGACGATGGAGCTGATCGCCACGGCGCGCTTCAAGAAGGCGATGGACCGCGCGCACGCCGCCACGGCTTACACCAAACGCATGACGGCGCTCGTGGCCGACCTGGCCAATAGCGGCCTGGAAGTCAATCACCCGCTCTTGGTCGAGCGCCCCAAGGTCGAGCGGGCCACGCTGCTGGTGCTGACCGGCAACCGCGGTTTGTGCGGCGGCTACAACTCGAACGTGTTGCGGCTGGCGCTGGCGCGGTTGGCCGAGCTGCGCGAGATGGTGCCCCACCTGCGTGTCGAAGTCTCAGGCAAGCGCGGCATCACCGCCTTCAAGTTTCGCGAGATCGCCGTCGACGACGCCTTCACGCACTTCGAAGACCGCCCCACTTTTGGCGAGGTCGATCTGCTGGCGTCGCGCTATCTCGAAGAGTACATCGCCGGCCGGCTCGATCGGCTTGACGTGGCGTATACCAAGTTTCAGAGCGTGTCGCGGCAAGTGGCCACGGTCGAAACCTTGTTGCCGTTGGGTTCGTTGGCCGAAGGCCCGGTTGACGAACACGCCGCCGGGAAGCAGTACGAGTTTCTTCCCTCGGCCGGCAGCATCCTCGAAGAGGTGGTGCCGACCAGCTTCAAGATCAAGCTGTTCAAGTGCTTCCTCGACGCCGCGGTGAGCGAGCAGGTCGCCCGCATGGTGGCGATGAAGTCGGCCACGGAAAACGCCGACGGCCTGATCAAGATGCTGAGCATGACCTACAACCGTGCTCGGCAGTCGCAAATCACCAGCGAAATTCTGGACGTGCTTGGCGGCGTCGAGGCCCTCAAGTCCTCCTAAACTGTCGAACATCAACCGCACAATCGGCCAACAAAAAAATAGACCACGTAGAAATCCATCGATCGAGAACCAACGCTCATGGCTACCGCAACCGACACAAAAACCAACATCGGCCACATCACGCAAGTCATCGGCTCGACGTTCGACGTCGAGTTCCCCGAGAGCAGCCTGCCGGCGATTTACAACGCCGTGAAAGTCGATGCCGATCATAAGGGAGTCCAGATTCACCTGACTGGCGAAGTGCAACAGCACCTTGGCGGCGGTCGCGTGCGCTGCATCGCGCTAGGGAGCACCGACGGCCTGCTCCGCGGTCAAGAGTGCGTCGATACGGGCGCGCCGATCTCGGTGCCGGTCGGCAAGGCCACGCTGGGGCGCGTAATGAACCTGCTGGGAGACGCCATCGACGAGCGCGGACCGATCGCCACCGAAGAGCGCTGGCCCATCCATCGCGACGCACCCGAGCTGTCGGGCCTGTCGACCAAGACCGAATTGTTCGAGACGGGCATCAAGGTTATCGACCTGCTGACGCCGTTCGTCCGCGGTGGTAAGGCCGGCTTGTTCGGCGGGGCCGGCTTGGGCAAGACGGTCATTCTCACCGAGCTCATCGCCCGTATCGCCAGCTCATACGGCGGTTACTCGGTGTTCGCCGGCGTGGGCGAGCGCACCCGCGAAGGGACCGACCTCTGGCTCGAAATGCAGGAAGCCAAGATCGGCGACACGGGTCGCAGTGTTATCGAACAAACGTGCATGGTCTTCGGCCAGATGAACGAGCCGCCGGGAGCCCGCCTGCGCGTCGCGTTGTCGGCCCTGACCATGGCCGAGTACTTCCGCGATTCGACCGGCACCGACGTGCTGTTGTTCGTCGACAACATATTCCGCTTCTCGCAGGCCGGCAGCGAAGTGTCGGCCTTGTTGGGCCGCATGCCGTCGGCCGTGGGTTATCAGCCCACCTTGGCCACGGAGATGGGCGCCTTGCAGGAGCGGATCGCTTCGACCAGCAAGGGGGCTATTACGTCGGTGCAAGCCGTGTATGTGCCGGCCGACGATCCGACCGACCCCGCGCCGGCCACGGCGTTCAGCCAGTTGGACGCGTTCATCTACCTCGAGCGTTCGATCGCCGAGAAGGGTATTTACCCGGCGGTCGATCCGCTGGCTTCGTCGAGCCGCATTCTCGATCCGCAGTACGTGGGTGATCGGCACTACGCCATCGCCCGCCGCGTGCAGTCCACCTTGCAGCGTTATCGCGAGTTGAAGGACATCATCGCGATTCTGGGCGTCGACGAATTGAGCGAAGAAGACAAGCTCGTGGTGCATCGTGCCCGCCGCATGGAGCGCTTCCTGTCGCAGCCGTTCCTCGTGGCCGAAGTGTTCACCGGCAAGGCGGGTGAGATCACGCCGCTGGCCGAAACGATCCGCAGCTTCGAGGAAATCGCCGACGGCAAGTGGGATCACCTGCCGGAGAGCGCCTTCATGTATGTCGGCGTGATCGAGCAAGCGGAAGAACAAGCCAAGAAGATGAAGAAGTAGCGGTTGCGGGGCCAGGCATCGCTTCGGCATTTGGCGCTGGAAACAACCGCCGCGTTAGGGTATTGCAGCGTTAAAGAAATTATGGAACAGCACGAACATTCCGCAGGCATTACGTCGGGAGTACCCCAAGTGGCAGGCGCACACGATCGCATTCTCGAGTGCATCATTGTGACGCCCGAGGCCACGGTGCTCGAGCATCCGGCGCAGTTCGTCGTGGTACCGCTGTACGACGGTGAGCTCGGCGTTGCGCCGGGTCATACGCCGCTGATTGGCCGGCTCGGCTATGGCGAGCTGCGGTTGACCGAAGGGGACCGCACCTGGCGGTTCTATATCGACGGTGGCTTCGTGCAGGTGACCGACAACGTCATATCGGTACTGACACCCCGGGCGATCCCGGCCGAAAAGCTCGATGCCGCGGTGATCGACGAGCAGTTGCATGCCGCACAGGCTCGCCCCGCCCATTCGGACGAGACGCTCGCCGCCCGCGAGCGTTCGGTCGCGCAAAGCCGCGCCCAGTTGCGCGTCGCCCGGCATGCCGCGGGGCGCCCAGCCGCGGCGTCGCACGGGCATTAACTTACGCGGGAATCAACTCACGCGATCATTCGGTTGTGAGTTGATCTCAGCCGCTACTTCGCCCTCCGCTTCACGGCGTAGCCATACGGCAATGGCCATGCGGGCTCCTCACCCAATTCGTGCTGCGCTTTGAGGGCCCAGTACGGCTCACGCAATAGTTCGCGGCCGATGAACACCAGGTCGGCATCGCCACCGGTGACGATCTCGTTGGCCTGCTGGGCCTCGGTGATCAAGCCCACCGCGCCGGTGCTGATCTTGGCGTCATCGCGAATTCGCCTCGCCAAGGGGACCTGGTATCCCTTGCCGACCGGGATACGCGCCTTGGGCACGAGCGCTCCCGACGAGACATCGATCAGGTCGACGCCGAGCGACTTCAGCTCGCGACAGAGTACGACCGATTGCTCGAGGTCCCAGCCGCCGTCGGCCCAATCGGTCGCCGAGATGCGGACGAAGAGCGGCAATTCCGCCGGCACGATGCGCCGCAGGCGGTCGGCCACGACGAGCAACAGCCGCATGCGGTTCTCGAGACTTCCGCCCCAGCGATCGGTCCGCGTGTTGGCGAGCGGGGACAGAAACTCGTGCAGCAAGTAACCGTGCGCGGCGTGGATCTCGATCACGCGGAAGCCAGCCGCCAGTGCCCGCTGCGCGGCAGACTCGAACGCGGCGACGATTGCTTCGATGCCAGCTTCGTCGAGCGCGATTGGGACGGGGTCGCCGTCGTTGAACGGGATGGCGCTAGGTCCGACGACCGGCCAGCCGCCGGCGTCGGCAGTCTTCAGGCTGGCGCCCCCTTCCCACGGTGGCTGGCAGCTTGCCTTGCGTCCGGCGTGCGCCAACTGGATGCCGGCGACCGCCCCCTGCGAGTGGACGAAGCGGGCGATCCGCGCCAGCGGTTCGATGTGCTGATCTCCCCAGATGCCCATGTCGCCGGGCGAAATACGGCCATCGCGCGTGACGGCCGTCGCTTCGACAAAGATCAGGGCCGCGCCGCCGGCCGCGCGACTCCCCAAATGGACGAGATGCCAATCATTGGCCAACCCCTCCTCGGCGCTGTACTGGCACATCGGCGACATGACGATGCGATTGCGCAGCGTCACGCCGCGAAGATTCAGCGGACTGAGCAAATCGACCTCGGGAAGTTCGCGATCGTGATCGGCGTCGGCCCGGCAACCGTGCGAAGTTGCTGCTGAGTTGGGAGGATTTGTAGGCTGCTTGTCCGCTACCATAGTGGGGTTCCCAAAACTTGCATCCGGTCATTTTGTGCGGTGCCGTATCGTAGCAAATCGCGGCGGCGCCGTTCATCGCTCAGAACTTTTGGTATCAAGGTCAGGGCACGAGCTTCTACCATGCGTGGTTGAAACTCGATCGCCCCACGTCAAGGAGGACTCGCAGTGGAAGACAACCCCTTTGGCGTGCTGACATTCATCGTGGCGCCGGCAATTCTGACGAACGCCTCGTCGGTGATGGCACTAGGCACCTCGAACCGCCTGGCGCGGGGGATGGACCGCGCTCGCGAGCTAACGGCCCGGCTGGCCGATGATCAGCTCGAAGCCACCAAAACCGAGTCCTACTTGCGGCAGCTCGAAGTCGGGCAGGCGCGGCTGCTCTTGTTGGTGCGGGCGCTAAAGTGCTTTTATTTTTCGCTGGGCTCGTTCGCGGCGGCGAGCCTGGTCTCGCTATTGGGGGCGGTATTCTTCGTCGCACACCAGGAACTGCTGCGTCATGGCATGCTGGCCGTGGCGTTCGGCGCCGGCTGCCTTGCGGTGAGCAATCTGGTCTACGGCTCGAGCCTGCTGGTGCGCGAGACGCGAATGGCGCTGTTGATCCTCTCCGAGCAGGCAGCGCTGGTCGAGCGCGACGTGGCCCTGCGGCGGCAAGCCGGCCGATAGCGAAAGAGTCGACACAGCCACGAGCGAGTTGCCAGCTTCAAAGCTTCGATACTAGGCGTTGGTCACTTCGATCAATCGCTTCAGTAGCTCGCGCGCTCGGCCCGAGTCGATCGCGGCGGCCGCGCGCTCCGCGGCCGCGCGCGGGTC
>CAZBWM010000007.1:0-17900 GCA_964495375.1 uncultured Planctomycetaceae bacterium
CCGGGGTCTCGCTCTGGACGGTATCCGGCGACTGCACCACCGGCTCGACGACCTCCAACTCAATGCCTGCTGCGTCTGTCATATTTCGCAGCACCTCGATCGTCCCCTCGCGACCGCGGCCGAAGTAGAAGTTCGGCCCTTCGACGAGCGCCCGCGCGTCGAGCCGGTTGCGGACGATTTGATCGAAGAACTGAGTGGCGGTGAGCTCCAACAGCGCCTCGTCGGTCGCCAGCACCACCGTGCTGTCGACTCCCAGCTCGGCGAGCAGTTGCGCCTTGCGATCGGTCCAGGTCAACGGCGGCGGCGCCGCGTCGGGGCGCAGGATGCGCACGGGATGTGGATCGAAGGTCAGCACGATCGCCGGACCACCGACCGCGTGGGCGTGACTGACGAGCCGCTCGACGATTCGCGCGTGTCCACGATGAACGCCATCGAAATTGCCGATCGCCACCGCGCCCGAGCGCAGCTCGGCAGGCAAAGCGGCCAAATCACGAATCAGTTTCACGAGGCGGTGTGCTCAACGGAGGAGGGATGGCACAGAACGCGGCGACTCGGCGGGTATTGTAGAACGACTGAAAAACTGTAGCAGGCGAAGTCTCGTGCTGGCAAAACGTCTACCCGGCGGCCGCGGCCACGCCGGCGCCAATCGGCGCGTCGATCAGCAGGCTCTCGGGCAGCTCCACTTCGCGTGAGCGGAGGAACTCGCCCAAACTCTTCGCCTGCGCGTCGAACCGAACGCTCGAAGCGACTCCTTCGCCCAGCAACTCGTACACCACGAAGTTGAGCGCCCGCAAATTCGGAAACTCGAACCGCGCCACGCGCAGCGGGGCGGCCTCGGGGAACAGTTCGACGAAACGCTCGACGGTGAGGTACTTCGCGAGCCAGGCATACGCGGCGTCGCTGCGCCCCCAGATGCCGACGTTGGCGTTGCCCCCTTTGTCTCCCGAGCGGGCGCCGAACAGCGTGCCGAGCGGCAGTCGCATCTTGGGCCCATTCGGCGGGCTCGCGGCGGCAGAGACCGATGATGCAGTACTTCGCGTCGCCGCAGCCGCAGCGGAGGAGAACGTCGAACCATTGCCTGCGCCACCTGCTATCGAGTGCGGCACTTCGATCCGCGTACCGTCGTCGAGCACCACGGTGTGCGGCACCACGTCGGCCGAGATCAGGGCCGGCCAGTAGACGCCAAACGGCGTCGCCTCTTGCGGCGGCGTGGTGCAGAAGAATCCCGGGTAGCTCGAGAGCGCCATCTCGATAATCGCATTCGAGAATTTGCGGCCTACCTTGTCCGGATCAAGGCTCTTGGCCGTCACTCGCAACAGGGCGCTGGCCTCGGTGTTGGTCGCGGCGTCGGGCTTTTCGCTGCGAATCAGCTCCATTGTGAGCGACTCGAAATCGCGCCCGGCATTGAGCGCTTCACTTAACGTGTGCTGGGCCAAGGCCGCCTTCTCCTCAATGTCGAGCCCGGTCAGCACGAACGTCATCGTGTTGCGGAAGCCACCCAGATAATTGAGACACACCTTCAGCGTGCTGGGGGCGGGGTCCCCCTTTACGCCGGAAATTTCCACGCGATCGGGGCCCGCCTGACGCAGTTTGATCGTATCGAAACGCGTGACGACGTCAGGGTTGAAGTAGCGTGGCGCGTCGATTTCATAGAGCAACTGTGCGGTGACCGTGCCGACCGACACCAGCCCGCCCGTGCCAGGATGCTTGGTGATGACGGCACTGCCGTCGCGGTGCATTTCCGCCAGCGGAAAGCCTGGCTTCTGGAGCCCTGGCACTTCTTGAAAAAAGGCGTAGTTGCCACCGGTGCACTGGCAACCGCACTCCAACACGTGCCCCACGACGACCGCGCCTGCCAGCCGATCCCAATCGTCGCGCTGCCAGTTGAAGTGCCACGCCGCCGGACCCACGACGAGCGCCGCGTCAGTCACGCGCGGGCAAATGACGATGTCGGCTCCCTTGCCGAGCGCCTCGGCGATCCCCCAACCACCAAGATAGGCGTTGGCTGTCAGCGGCGGGCGCCCGAGCGAGGCCAGTGGCCGCTGCGAATCCAAATGCTTGAGCTCATGACCGGCTGCCTGCAGCTCGTCGAGCCTTGGCAGCAGATCGTCTCCCTCGATGTGGGCAATGCGCGCCTTCAGGCCGAGCTTGTCGCAAAGCTTGCGCAGCTCGTCGGCCAGCCCGCGCGGATTCAAGCCACCGGCGTTGGCCACGACGCGCACACCGCGCTCCAGCGCCATGCCGAGCGTTTGTTCCATCTGTTTGAGGAAGGTCGTGGCGTAGCCCTTGGCGGTGTCTTTCTGGCGCCCCTTCCAAAGAATGAGCATCGTCAGCTCGGCGAGGTAATCGCCGGTCAGCACGTCGATCGGGCCCCCTTCGAGCATTTCGCGCGCGGCCGACAGCCGATCTCCCCAGAATCCTGAGCAGTTGGCAATTCGCAAAACTTCGGCATCGGCGGGCATGATGAACAACCTTCTACTGGGCACGGGCCAAACGGACGGCTCGCATCGATTTTGTCGTGTAAATTGCGATGGGGCTAGGCGTCGCTGGCTTCAATCACGGCCAGCAAAGCGCCGGCCTGCACGTGCGCGCCAGCGACCGCTCGCAGTTCGGCAACCTTGCCCGCGACCGGCGCGTTGATCGAGTGAAACATCTTCATCGACTCGATCACCAGCAGGGGGTCGCCGGCGGCCACCTGGGCGCCAACCGTTACTTTGACTTCTGCCACGACTCCGGGGAAGGGGGCCACGAGCGAGCCCTTGTCCTGCTCGGCATCTGGTAGCGAAAATCGCGGCAACTCCGCCAGTTCGCTCGCTCCAACGGGACTGTCGACATACCACGTGTCGCCCACGTGGTGCAGGCGGGACGTCTGCCGGATGCCCCCCGCTTCCAGGTCGACCCGGTCGATCGCGCAGCCGTGTAGCCGCGCCCCTTCGAGCGTTGTTCCGTCCACTTCGGCCGACAGGCCCTCGCGCGACAGGCGATACCGCACCTCGCAGGGCCCAGCGGCCGTCACAAAACGAGCGGACTGTGATTGCGACGGGCTGTTGCGCCAGCCGCTGGGGAGCGTATCGAGTACGACGGCCGCCGCTCGTCGCTCGGCTTGTGCTGCCAGCGCCGCGGCCACGGCATGCCGCTGTTGCGCGGCCGCGTCGGCCAAGGGCTTGCCCAGTTCGGTCGGCGGGTGGCGATCGAGAAAATGCGTGTCGGTCTGGCCTGCGACGAACTCGGGATGTCGCAGAATGCGCACCAGCAGATCGCGATTCGTCGTCGGCCCATGAAGTTGCGCGCCGGCGAGCACGCGCGCCAGCCGGCGGGTGGCGTCGTCGCGAGTGCCCGCGTGCACGATCACTTTGGCCAGCATCGAATCGTAGTAGGGGCTGACGGTCGAACCATCGGCCACGGCCGACTCGATTCGCAGGCCCGGCACCTCCGGCAATTGAAACCGATGCAGCGTGCCAGTCGCGGGGCGGTAGTCGTGCAGCGGATCTTCCGCATAGAGCCGGGCCTCGATGGCGTGCCCCGAGAGGACCGCTTCGGTTGCCTCGGGGGGCAAGTGGGCGCCGTCGGCCACGAGCAATTGCAGTCGCACCAGATCCAACCCGGTGACCGCCTCGGTCACCGGATGCTCGACCTGCAACCGCGTGTTCATTTCGAGGAAATAAAATTTGCCGCTGGCATCCAACAGGAACTCGATCGTGCCGGCCCCCACGTAATCGACCGCTTGCGCGGCGCGGATCGCCGCTTCGCCCATCCGGCCGCGCAGCTCCTCATCAAGCGCGGGCGACGGCGATTCTTCGATGATCTTTTGATGCCGCCGCTGGATCGAGCACTCGCGCTCGAACAAGTGGATGATCCGGCCGTGACGGTCGCCGAAGACCTGAAACTCGACGTGCCGTGGCGCAACGAGATACGGCTCGAGAAACACACGGTCGTCGCCAAACGCGGCCGCGGCCTCTCGACTCGCCAGATCGACCGCCGCCGCCAGTTCGCCGGCGCTGTGCACGATCCGCATGCCGCGCCCGCCACCTCCGCCCGAGGCCTTGACCAATAGCGGGAAGCCTAGTCCGGCAGCTTCGCGTGCCAGATCGGCCGGCTTAAGCCCCGCGGCGGCAACAGTCGACAGTACCGGCACGCCAGCCGCTTGCACGCGCGCCTTGGCTTCAATCTTCGAGCCCATGGCCGCAATGGCCGCGGGCGACGGGCCGATGAACGTGAGGCCCGCGTCGAGACAGGCCTGGGCAAACAGGGCGTTCTCTGCCAGAAAACCGTAACCGGGATGCACCGCGTCGGCCCCCGTGCGGCAGGCCGCCTCGACCAGCGCGTCGACGCGCAAATACGATTCGGCCGGCGTCGCGCCCCCCAGCGCCACCGCTTCGTCAGCATCGCCGACAAACAGTGCGTCACGATCGGGCTCGGAGAAAACCGCCACCGTGGCGATCCCCATCTCGCGACATGTGCGCACGATGCGGCGGGCGATCTCTCCACGATTCGCGATCAGCACCTTTTGAATCACGCGGGCAGACCTCATTGAATCGGTTGCGATCGATTTACCATCCGATGCATGCGATCGCGGACAGACTTCTCGAATTTCCCCTCTCCCCTTGCGGGAGAGGGCAGGGTAAGGGGTACACAAAATCGGGAAGTCTGTCCGCGTTCGACACTCACGAGATTACATCCGAAACACGCCGAAGTTGCGCGTGCCGCGCACCTCGGCGGTATGGACGGCCGACAGCGCCAATCCCAGCACCGTGCGGCTGTCGCGCGGATCGATTAATCCGTCGTCGTACAAGCGGGCGCTGTTGAACACGGCCAACGACTCTTGCTCGATCTGACTCTCGACCATCGCCCGCTGGATGGCGTCCCGTTCTTCATCGAAGGGTTTGCCAGCCGCGGCGGCCGAAGCGCGCCCCACCAACGACATCACACCGGCCAGTTGCTGCGGCCCCATCACGGCGGTTTTTGCGTTCGGCCAGGCGAACAAGAACCGCGGGTTGTACGCGCGGCCGCACATGCCGTAGTTGCCGGCGCCGTACGACGCGCCGAATTGCAGCGTCAAATGCGGCACCGTGCTGTTCGACACGGCGTTGATCATCATCGCTCCATGCTTGATGATCCCCCCTTGCTCGTACTGCTTGCCCACCATGTAGCCGGTCACGTTCTGCAAGAACACGAGCGGCACGTCGTGCTGGTTGGCCAATTGAATGAACTGAGTCGCCTTCTGCGACTCGGCTGAAAAGAGCACTCCCTGGGCGTTCGCCAAAATGCCGATCGGAAAACCGTGGATCGACGCCCACCCGGTCACCAGGCTCGTGCCATAGGCCGGCTTGAACTCGTCGAACTCCGAGCCATCAACCACGCGGGCGATCACCTCGCGGACGTCGACCGGCACTTTGAGATCGGCCGGCGCGAGCCCCAGCAGCTCATCCTCGTCGTACCGCGGCGGTGTGACGGGGCGCCGTGGCGCGGGCCCCTGTTTGTGCCAGTTGAGGTTGGCCACGATCTGCCGGCCGAGCCGCAGCGCGTCGAGCTCGTCGACCGCCAGATAATCGGCCAAGCCCGACACGCGGGCGTGCATCTCCGCGCCGCCGAGCTCTTCGTCGGTCGATTCTTCGCCCGTGGCCATCTTCACCAGCGGTGGGCCTCCCAAGAACACTTTCGCGCGGTTCTTGACGAACACCGAGTAATCGCACATTGCCGGGTTGTATGCGCCGCCGGCCGTCGAATTGCCGAACACCAGCGCGATCGTGGGAATGCGCGCGGCTGACAACTGCGTCATGTCGCGAAATCCGGCGCCTCCCGGCACGAAGATCTCAGCCTGCTTTGGCAGGTCGGCTCCGCCCGACTCGACCAGAAACATCAGCGGCAGCCGATTCTGCCTGCAGATTTCCATCGCCCGGAGCGTTTTCTTGAGTGTGTACGGATTGATGGAGCCGCCGCGCACGGTCGGCTCGGAGGCGATCAGCAGGCACTCGACATCCGAGATCACCCCAATGCCTGTGACGACGGACGCGCCGGTTTCGTAAGTGGTGCCGGCCGCGGCGATCGGCGAGAGCTCGAGAAACGCCGAATCGCGATCCAACAGGGCTTCAATCCGTTCGCGCGGCAGCAGCTTGCCACGCTGGCGATGCTTGACGACGTACTTCTCACCGCCGCCGGAGCGCGACTGGGCGAGCAGTTGATCGAGCATGGCCAGGCCCGCCAGCGAGGCCTTACGGTTCGCGGCGTAAACCTCGCTGTGGGTATCGAGCCGCGAGCGGAGAACCGTGCGGCTTGAAGTTCGGTTGGCGGTGCGGTTCAAGTCGAATGACCCCCAGACTTTGCGCGCCGCGGACGAGCGGTCGCCGCAAAGAGCCCTCGAACGTACCGACCGCGCCAGCGCGCGTCAACGGTGGAGCCGCCGCTCCACGAAGGAAGCTCGCGTCAAACCTGCGCCCCATCTACCGAGAGGTGGCCACGATCGCATCCAGGACGGATTTGGCCAGCGACGGACCGATTTCGTACCTCACCGCCAATCACCCGACAATTCGAAACCCGCCCAGAGACGTGGCAAACCACGGCGAGTTCGTTCGTTTTGTGGCACGGACGACTTAGGCTTCCGCTCGTTGACGGCGATCACGAATTCCTGACCTCGGCTCGTGGCCAGAGTGTCGATGTTCTCTGGATGATTCAGAATCGCCAGTTGTGCCTCTCGCAGCGCGTCGAGCGGCGAGAGCTTTTCCATCCACAGCTTATGGTAAAAGACCTTCATCAGCGCAGCGGTCACCGTGTCATCGATGTTCCACAAGCTGGCAATCGCGGTTCGCGCTCCGGCAATCTGAAACGAGCGCCGCAGTCCCAATAGGCCTTCACCGCTGACGGCTTCGCCGAGTCCGGTTTCGCACGCGCTAAGGACGACAAGCTCAGTATTGTCCAGCAACAACGCGGCGACCTCGGCGGCCGTCAGCAGGCCATCGTCATTGGGGTCTCGGCGCTGAGCATGCTGATTTGCACCGGCAAACGCCAAGCCCGAGAACAGGCCTGGATTCGCCTGGGCGACCACTGAGATTCCGCTGGCTCCCAAGGTTGGAAAGGGCAACGACGAAATCAATTGGCGCACGGAGGCGTGTTCTGGCGGTTTGGGCGGCGACGTGAAGAAACCATGCGTCGATAAGTGGATGTATCGCGCGGACGGCGCCAGGCGACGGAAAGCCGCCTCGGAGCCCGACTCCTGGGCCAGGACGCGAACTTGTGCATGCGGCTGGGTTGCCTGCGCGAGTTGTGCAATCTCGGTGATCTCGGCGGCTGTGCCTGGCAAGGGAGCGAACTGCAACCGGTGCAGCGATGGCAGGCCGGCGGCGATCGCGTCTTTCGCGCGCCCTCCGGCGCCGTAAGCGAAGTCACCCCCGAGGAGCACCATGGCGTCGGGCGATGCCGGCGTTGGTGATTGCTGATCGAGAAGCTCCGAAATCAATTGCGGAACCGGCACAATTGCGATCGAGCATTCTTCCAGCAGGTAGCGATTCGCGGTGCGCCCGGGCAACGCGCTCCAGGGGATGCGCGCCGTGATTCCATCCGGCGAAATCAGCACGATCCGGTCGGCCGGCACTCCTTGCTGCAACGGCTCCCAAAGCTTGCGCTTCAGCGATTCTCCGGCCTCGCGATCGTAGCCGTTCCGTAATGCTGAGAAAAACTTTCGGCAGGTTTCCTCCAGCGGAGCGACGGGGCCGAGCTGTACCAGGCGAGTCGGTTGATCTCGCGAGACTACGAACGCCGCCAGGTGCGGTTGTCCCGGCGAGTCCGCCGCCCGATCGAGCTGGGCCGCGGCGGCGTCGTATTGCAGAAAGTCGAACAGCACGACATCGGCTGGCAGCAACTTACGAAGGCCTGCCACGTCGAGCCGCTGGGAAAGGCGTTGCTGGGCAAAGGCACTCGAATCGCGCGCCAGCTCCGCTTCGATCCGCTCCTTTTCTTCGGATAAGCCGGCGATGCGGTCGGCAAAGGCAGGACGAGACTCGCCGGCATCGGGTCCGCCAATGCCCGCTCTAGCCAAGGCCGCCGAGATCGTCTCGAATTGCGCGAACCGCTCGCGCAACTGCGGACTCTTTTCCTGGGAACGCATCCAGCGCTGTCGCGCATAGACGGCACCTTTCCAACGCAGCGCGTAATCGTACAGCTCGTCGGCTGAGAACTCATCGTCGAGCTTCAGGCAGACGTCGAGGTTTCCGCGCAGCGAATCGGTAAGCGCCAACTGCTGTCGTTCGGAAAGCGCCGAGAACACCACGTCCGCAAGCTGGCGGCGAATGACAAGCGCTTGCCGATAACCTTCGGCGGCCGTTTCGCGTCGGCCGATCGCCAGTTCGGTGGCCGAGCGTTCGACGAGCAGCTCGGCATAAGCAAAGCTGTTCGTCGTGGCCGCGCGCTGCGTCGCGCTCAACGCGTCTCGATAGAGATCGATTGCTTGCTCAATCTTGCCTTGGACACGAAGCGTTCTGGCGAGGAGCTGCATCCCCACGGTTTGATCTGCGGTGTCGATCCGCGCCAACGCTTCGCAGACGATTCGCGCCTCGCGTTCCGCGTCGGCAGGCTCTTGCTTGGCCAAATGGCAGGCACTCAGGGCCACATGAAAGATTACCGTTACTAGGTTGTCTTCGCCGAGCGAAGCTTGAAAAATCGATTTAGCCTGATCGAATGCTGACCGCGCCGTTTCGTACTCCATACCGCTGAAGGCCGCGAAGCCATACGTCCCTAATGCCAATCCATAGGACAACGACAGGTCGCCATCGACTCCGCGCAACACTTCCGCCGAATTCTGCCAGAGCTGCCGCGAGCGCGCGTAATCCCCCACGGCGTCATACGTGAACGCCAGGTTGCTCAGCGCCGTCGCGTAGGTGTGCCGCTCCGAGGCCATTTCCGCCAACCCGGCGACGGCTTCCTCGAGGACCGACAACGACTCGGCGTATTGGCCGGCCGCTTTCAGGATGCTCCCCTTGGTGACCAACGCACGAAGGCGCACGTCGCGCAATTCGGCCCCCCCTTGCTCCGCGATCCGTTCGATTTCTTCGATACATCGCGCCGCGCCAGTCGTCTCGCCGAAGCAGTCATGGGCAACAGCCAAGGATTGCAGCGCGCCGGCCAGAGCGCGCGGATCCGCAGGCGCAGCTCGACGTCGCACCGTTACGGCCTCGTTGAGAAACTCCATGATTTGACCATGCGGAACGGTCGCCGTCAGAACGTCGCCGGCGAACTGCAGTGCCTCCGCTAACTGGGGGTCGTCATTGGCCAGCAACCGACGCTTGATCGTCACGGCTTCCAGGATGAACGGCGTCGCGTCACGGATCTGACTTCGCTCAGTGTGGGTGCGCGCCATATCGGTCAAGACCTCGGCCAGGCGCAGTTGGTTGTCTCCCGGCAAGTGACGTAGCAGCGCCACGGCCTCGGCGTAGTTGGGCCTGGCTTCCTCGTGTTTCGAAAGCAGGTACTGCTGACGAGCGAGGTCGATGAGCGCGTCGGCCACGGGCATGCTCTGCTCGCCAAACACGCGGCGGCGGACGTCGACGAGCTCTTGATAACGCGCCACCGCCTCGGGGCGACGCCCCGCCAAGTCCAGGGCGAGCGTCAGGACGTGCAGCGCCTGGGCCGAGCTTTCGTTGCCTCCGGGAACAACTCGCGCGTAGATGGCAACTGCCTCCTCGCAAGGGGCGATTGCCGCCTCGAACTTGCTTTGCGCCGCACAGGCGGCGCCCAGTTTGTACAGGGCCTCGGCCAAATCCGGATGATCCGCGCCGAGCACTTTGCGGCAGATTTCCACCGCCTGACGCACCAGTGCTTCCGCATGAGTAGAGTCGCTCGCCAGGTTCCATAGCGACGCAAGCTCTAGTAGCCACTTTGCGTAAAGCTGTTCTTTGCCATGTACGCGCTCGCGCAGTTCGAGCGCTTGCTCGATAAGATTGGCAGCCTCGGCAAACTCATTTGTGGCGCGGCGCGTTTGAGCCTGAATGTACAGGCGAGAAGCGGTGGCAAAGGCGTCACGCTCCTCGTCGTTAGCGTTGACAAGACGCTCCAGCCGCTGGACCCCCAATCGCGCATTGATGGAGAGCCAATGTTGCTCGCCGTGTAACGTGGTTCGAATCTTTAGCGCCCGCCGGCGCCGATCGAGCGCAGCCTGAAAGTCATTCTTCTCCACCAGCACATTGGCGACCCACTCGAGCGTATTCGCGATGTTGTCATCGTCGCCACCGGCGATCTCGCGCTGAACTTCGATGACGCGATCGGCCAACTCGATCGCAGTGTCGGGCTGGCCTTCGCGATACAATCTCTCTCCTTCAGCAACGATCTTGTCACGCTGCTGAATGAGCGCTGCCTGCGCGGTGCCCGGCGCCGAGTCGTCGGACGCGGCCGGCTGCGCCCCAGGGGGGCGTTCTTCGCCATTCGCTGCAATTGCGCCACCGACGGCGCACAACACGGCGGTCCCGATCACGGCATAGCACGCGAACACGCGACCTTGCATGGTTCGCTCCCCTTTCGGCGGATTGCCTTGAAACGCTCGTTGAGTCGACTTGCCCTCAGGTCCGCCACGATTGCCCTGGTCGGAACGGCTCAACTCACGGTACTCTGCCGCTGGAGATACGCCATTACCCTGCCCTTCTTACCTGGTGGCTGTCAAATAACTTGAATAAGTGGCTGGGTAGACTGGGAGCTTTGCAGAAATCCTTCGCTAAGGCGAGGTTTCTAGGCAGCTTCGGTGCGGGGCAATAAACGTCGAAAGGCCCAAGTCTTCGACGAGCGTCGGTTTCGTTGTGGATTGCGCGACCGCCCTACCCCCCCACGCTCGCCCGGCCGATGCTGTGGTACGCGAAGCCCGCGGCCTGCATGTCGTCGGGCTCGTAGAGATTCCGGCCGTCGAACACCAATGGCGCCCGCATCCGCTCGCGCATCAGCGCGAAGTCGGGATTGCGGTACTCTTCCCACTCGGTGCAAATCGCCAGGGCATCGGCGTCGGTCAGCGCATCGTACGGCTGCTCGGCGTAGTGCAGACGGTCGCCGTACAGGTGATGCACGTTGGCCGTTGCTTCGGGATCGTGCACGGTGACCGTCGCGCCGCGCTTGAGCAAGGCGTCGATGAGCACCAGCGCCGGCGCCTCGCGAATGTCGTCGGTTCGCGGTTTGAACGCAAGTCCCCACACGGCGATCCGCCGTTTGCGCAAATCCTCGCCTAACACGCCAATCAATTTGCCGAGCAAAACTCGCTTCTGCTGCTCGTTGACCGCGTCGACCGCTTCCAACAGCGGCATCGCGTGCCCCACTTCGCGGGCCGTGGCACCCAACGCCCGCACATCCTTGGGAAAGCAGCTCCCACCGTAGCCAACGCCGGGAAACAAGAAGGCGAAGCCAATCCGCTGGTCATGGCCGATGCCGCGCCGCACTTCGTTGATGTCGGCCTGGGTGCGCTCGCAGAGATTGGCCACTTCGTTGATAAAGCTGATCTTGGTCGCCAGCAGGCAGTTGGCGACGTACTTGGTCATTTCTGCGCTCTCGGGCGACATCACCAAAAACGGTCGCTCGGTTCGCAAGAACGGGCGATACAGCTCGTGCAACACTTCGCTCACTTCTTCGCGGCGCACTCCCACCACGACGCGATCGGGCTTCTTGAAGTCTTCGATGGCCGCTCCTTCCTTCAAGAATTCGGGATTGCTGGCCACGTCGCACTCGCGCCCCGTGCGCAATTTGAGCCGCGCCGCGACGGCTGCATTCGTGCCAACGGGCACCGTGCTTTTGATGACCAGAATCGAACGCGGCGGCAGGTGTGGCGCCAGCCCGTCAATCACCTTCCACAGGCTCGATAGATCGGCGGCGCCTTCGTGGTTCGACGGCGTGCCCACGGCCAGAAACACCAGCCGCGCATCGCGCACCCCTTCGGCCGTGTCGATCGTGAAGCGCAAGCGGCCCCGTTCGGCGTTGCGGCGCACCAGCTCGGCCAGGCCCGGCTCGTAGATCGGCACCCGGCCCACGGCCAGGCTGTTGATCTTCTCCGCGTCGATGTCGACGCACGTCACGGTGTTTCCGCTGTCAGCCAGGCAGGTGCCGGTGACGAGCCCCACATAACCGGTGCCAATGACTGCAATCTTCACGCGATGGGTCCTGAGGTCTGTTGCGGAGAACCGTTTGGCACAACGTCGGCGGGCGCAGGGCCGCTGGTCAACTCACTACGCGCCCGCCATTCGCCCGCGCCAGTAGTCGTACGTGTCGGCGACGGTTTGCTGCCAGGCGATCTCGGGGCGCCAGCCGGTCGCGGCGATCAGGCGATCGATGTCCGCGATCGGATCCTGCTTCGGCGCCGAATCGACTTCTTCGATAACTCGCGCGGGATCGGCCAACCGGGCCAACTCTGCCAACACGTCCCCCGAACGCAGCGAGCGGCCGGTGCCGACATTATAAACTCCGCCCGTCGCCCCGTGGGCAACGAGCAACCGGTACGCCCGCACCACGTCGCGAACGTCGCTCAGGTCGATGTAAGCGTTGAGTCTGAGGACCTTGACCGGCGGTCGCGCCGGGTTCGCGAATTGCCGGGCCCACTCGGGCAGCATCATGCGTGGGGCCTGGCGCGGGCCGGTGTGCTGAAACGCTCTAGCAATGACGACATCCGTGCCCGAGGCCACGGCCTTGGCGGCTTCCTGTTCGGCGGCGAGCTTGGTGATTCCGTAGCCGCGTTCCGGCCCGAGCGGGGCGTCCTCGTTCAAAGGCGCGCTACTGGGCGTTGAAGCATAAACGTGGCTGGTGCTGACCACCAACACGCGCGGCCGGCTCGGCAGGCTGGCGGCCAACTCAAGCACGCGTCGGGTGCCGAGCACGTTGGCACGATACGCCTCGTCGGTCGGTTGCCGGCCACCGCAATCTCCCGGCACGCTGATCGCCGCGAGGTGATAGATCGCGTCGGGCGCAAAGCACTCGATGGCGTCGCGCGCCGCGCTCTGGGCGGCATCCGTTCGCGAGACATCCCAGGCGACCAGCTCGCAGCGATTCGCGGCGCTCGGCGAGCTGTCGCTGGCCCAGCGCCCGCCGCGCGAAGTTCCCAGCACGCGGTCCCCCGCTGCCAACAGGTGCTCGGCGAGAAACCCGCCGGCGAAGCCCGTGATGCCGGTGATGAGTGCGTTCACGATGCGATGCCTGGATTTCAAACAAATTCAACAACGTTGTGAATCGCCGACGCCGTCGTTCTTAGCTTTAGAGTGACAAGGCTTTGGACGAGACTGCCAATGGTTCTTGGCTTCTTGGTACAATAGACGATTCCAACGTGGAACAATCCTGTATCTGCGATCTGCAAGAAGTCCTTATCACTCGTCACCAGCACTCTTCCTTCTCGTGTGGCGTATGCGAGCTGATCGAGATCGCTCGCTTCCAGCAGGCCAACGTCACGCGCAGCTATCGCGTCGATTCCGCGACTTCGCAGCGCACTTGCCAATTAAGGCGGAAGGCATTCATCGATATAGAATTGCAATGCTTCGCTCATTCAACGCCAGGACCACCGTCACTCCGACGTCCACTCGCAGTAACAGCCAACGACGGACTAACTTGGTCGTAACCAGCGCAGCAAGCCGCTTTATGAATCCGATCGGTCGCTAGGACGCGGCGTTCTTTGACCGGCGTCGGAATTCTTCGACATACAGATCGTCTTCGCGAATTTCGTTGTTGATCGCCTCAACATGGTCGAAGTAATACGCCAAGGCGGCATGCACGTCGCCCAGAGTCAAGTGCGGATAAGCAGCGACGATGTCATCGGGCGACATGCCATCGACCGTCAGCAAGTAGATCAAGCTGACTTTGATCCGAGTTCCGGCAATCCGCGGCTTGCCACCGCAGATGCCCGGCGTGATCTCGATATGGCATTTTTCGATATTCGGTTGCATAAGATAATTGTACGTTAGCATCGGCCAGTAGTGCCATCCCACGTCCCGCCCTGCTCCGGCGCTGCCAATCACGGTGAATGCCTTGCTAAACGCCCGCGCAGCGAATCAGCGAGCAATATGGCTGGGATCTTGCTGGCAGGAGCACGGCTGGCCGGGGCTCGTGCTGATCGTGATCCTGATGGCGGCCCTCATGTTCCCCGGCGCCAGCGCACCGTGGGTCGAGCGACATCACTTTGCCAGCGCCGCGTTCGCCGCGATGGCGCGCAACCATATTGAACTTGGCTTGAAAGTCACCCAAGGGGCCTCGGTTCTCAGAGTCAATCCGCGGCATCCCCAGCCCGTTGCCATCTACGCACATCATCCGTTCGGCTATCCTCTGGTACTGGCCGCCGTGTTTCAAGTGGCTGGCGCGACCGAACTGGCCGCGCGGGCGACCGCCATCGCCTGTTCGCTGGCGACGACTTGTCTGTTGTTCGCGCTGATGCGGCGGACCTTTGATTGGCCGACGGCGCTGGCCGCCGCCGCGTTCTTTGGCCTGGCGCCGGGCACGCTCTGCGACGGCCGCATCGTATCGCTCGAGCAGCCCGTGCTCGTGGCCATCGTGGCGTCCATTTGGTGTTTCAACCGCTGGCGAGAAACGGGTACACAGCGCGAATACTGGTTGCTCGTCGGCGTGCTCGTCGCCGGCATGCTGATCGAATGGCAGGCGTATTATCTGTCGGCAATTCTCCCCGTCGCCGCGTGGCTGCTGGGACCGCGCCCCGTGCGGTGGCGCCCACTCCTCGGTCTGGCCTGCGTCGCACCGCTGATGTTCGCGCTCTTTCTGTTGCACGTCTTGTTGGCTGATCCTAGCCAATTCGCCGATCTTTACCGGACGGTTCTATTTCGCACAGGACTGCTGAATTCCCAACGGCAGCTCGCTGAGCTAGGCCAGGTGACCGATTACTCGCTCGGCGAGTTTTTCGTGAGAATGGGGCAACAGCTGCAAACCGAACTCACATTGCCGCTCTGCGCGCTGGCGGTCGCAGGCATGAGCATCATCGCCTGGCGAATGCGGCGCGAACCTGCCACGCGACAACTACTGGCGATCCCGCTCTTGTTAGCAGCGCCGGCCGCGTGTCACACGCTCTTGTTCTCCGGCGCGATGTACGTGCACGATTGTTTGTCGATCCTCTACCTGCCGGCAGCGGCCGCAACCGGGGCCGTCGCTTTGCAAAGCCTGTGGAACAACGAACGCTGGCGGCGTGCGGGCGTCCTGGCGACGCTCGTCGTCGTGGCGTTCTTCCTGCGCTCGAGCCTGCGAACAACCAAAGCGCTTCACCTGGATAACGTGCCCGACGCCTGGCTCATTGGCACCGAAGTCGCCGCCGCGACGCGCGCCGACGACGCCGTGCTTCTGCTCGGCGTGCCCTACAATCCGGCCGTCTTCTGGTATGCCAATCGCGAACTGCTGTTCGTCGACGATGAAGTCACACTCGTAGGGCGCGGCGACCGCCCCGCGTTCAGCACCGCCACGGTCGCGGCCGTCGTCAAAGGGACGCCTGAGTTTGTCGCACTGCCAGCACCAGACGACGCCGGCAGCCAGCGCTTTCACGAGCGCACCGCCCGGGCCTGGCAATTCGTGCGGCAGTCCTTCGCGCCTGCGGGGGAAACGGAACGTCTGCTGATCTATCGACCCGCGGCAGGCAAGGCCGGCGCCGCAGGCGATGCTTCCAACTCGAGCGCCGCCGCGACCAAAGCAGCCAGCTCCTGAGCTCCGCGCTCGTTCAAATGGCAGTCGTCGTAGAATAGCTCCGGCCGACCGGCCAGGCTGCTGGTATCGACAAGTGTCACGCTCGTATCCGTTGCCACACTCTGCATCGTGCGGTTGAATTCGTCCATCGCCGCGCGCAGCGTGCCGTTCGAAGCGAAACCGCCATCTGGCAACTTGCCCAACCACAGCAACCGCGCGGCATCGTCTGGCAAATCGGCCCGCCATAGCACAGGCTGCTCGACCAACACCAATCGAACGCCGCGCTGTCGGCAGATTTCCGCGATGCGTTTCAATCGCTCGCGATAGGCACCAATTGCACTTGCCAACGATGGTGTCTCGTTGCTGATCTTGGCCCCCACACGCTCGGCTCGTCGCGCCAGGTAGTTGCGCCCCTCGGGATCCTCGGCGGCCAACCGCGACGCCGCGGTCCAGCGACTCCAGCTTCGCACGACGAGCTTCGGAATCGCCAACTGCGACCATAACCACGGCGCGCTGGGTTTCCGCGACGCATCCTCACCACGCAGCGCCAGCTCCAGATCGTTGACGCCGCAGAGCACGACGAGCGTGTCGATCTCGTCCATCAGGGCCGACGTTTCGACAAATCGCAAGTGCTCGCGCGTGCTCGCCCCACTAACGGCTGCCGCGCCGACCCAGTTCCCCGCTCCCTCGCCCGCAACCGCCTCGGCGTTTAAATCCTGGGCAACCAGCGCCGGCCACGTCTCTGTGTCGTCGAGATAGGTACACTCAGTCGTGCTGCCCCCTAAACAAATGATCCGGCGGCTGCTGGCGCTCTGGTTCCCTTCGCGCGATGTCGTGTCCGACGGCGGCATCTCTGCCCCCCGCAACCCGTCACCGTTTGTCCGGTAATGGGCGTCGCCCGACACGCCAGGCATAATGTCGCTGCGTGGATGAAAGACGATTCGCAAACCGGGCGGCCGCACGTTCGCCGGCTCAATCCACCACGATCTGCCAACCGTATGCAGCGTCAGTTCCATCAGCGCCAACGAACCCCACACGGCCACGGCCAGCAGCGTCAACTTGCCCGCGCGCCGGGCAAACCAGTTCTGCACTCGCGGGCGAACGGACGCGGTGACCATCAGCACGAGGACGATCGCCGCCAGCGCCGCGACCGACGCCAACAACATCAGCTCGACACGCGACGCCGGCCACCACCCGCGCGCCATTGCCAGCGCCGCGTCCACAACCAGCACCACAGGGACGAGACCCCAGCACGCCGCGACTGGCCAAATCCGGGGAACGCTCGTAGGTAACGTTGATGATGTCACGCCCACCACTGTACGCGGTTAACCGCATCACTGCCCAGCCAACAGTTGGCCCGCCCAGCCGCGATCGTTATCTTGACAGCATCCGAATTGGCCGCCCGCCGGTGTCAATCCGATCGTTCACCGTCGGCCGATCGGGGGAGTCGCACGTTGATCCGAGACGCATTGATGCCGCAGTTGCCATTCCTGTTTCGCTCGCTTCGCAGGTGTCGCGCGCTGACCTGCATGGCGACGTGCGCGCTCGCCGGGTGGCTGTCGATCGGTACGGCGCGCTCAGAAGACTGGCCCGACTGGCGCGGCCCGCGCGGAGACGGCACAAGCCTCGAGCGCGACCTGCCGACCACGTGGGACGTGCCCGCAGGCAAAAACGTCGCGTGGAAAGTCGAAGTGCCCGGGCGAGGGCATTCTTCACCGATCGTGTACGATGACCGCATCTTTCTGGCCACGGCGCTCGAGGATCGCCAAGAGCGGGCCCTCTGCTGTTTCGATCGCGGCACCGGCAAGCTCCTCTGGCAACAGACGGTTCTCAAGGCGCCGCTCGAAGGCAAGCACGACCTGAACAGCTACGCGTCGAGCACGCCGGCCACCGACGGCCAAAGCGTCTACGTTGCCTTCCTCGATGGCGATCAAATGGCCGTGGCCGCTTACGACTTCAGCGGGCAGCAGCAATGGCTCGTCCGGCCGGGGGGCTTCTCGAGCAAGCACGGCTTTTGCAGTTGCCCCGTGGTGTTCGAAGACACCGTTATCGTTAACGGCGATCACGATGGCGACTCGTATCTCGTGGCCCTCAATCGCCGCACCGGCGAAACGGTCTGGAAAGTCCCTCGCGACAACCACACCCGCAGCTACTGCACGCCGATCATCCGCGAGATCGACGGCCGCACGCAGATGATTCTCTCGGGCGACAAGTGCGTCGCCAGCTACGATCCGCGGACGGGCCGACGCCACTGGGTGATCGACGGGCCGACCGAACAGTTC
>CAZBWM010000007.1:17910-140914 GCA_964495375.1 uncultured Planctomycetaceae bacterium
CGCCTCGATCGTCGATGGCCACGGCCTGCTGTTCATGACTTGCGGATTCCCCGAGCATCACATTCTGGCGATCCGGCCTGACGGGTTGGGCAACGTCACCGACACGCACATCGCCTGGCGCGAAACGAAAGGCGCCTCGTACGTTCCCTCGCCGTTGGCGGTCGGTGATTATTTCCTGGTCGTCTCCGACGGCGGAGTCTGCAGTTGCTTTGAAGCCACGAGCGGCCGCCGCGCGTGGATGCAGCGGCTTGGCACGCACTACAGCGGCAGCCCTGTGACCGCCGATGGCCTGGCGTACTTCACGTCCGACGATGGCGTCACGCAGGTGTTTCGCCCGGCGGAAAAGTTCGAGCTGTTGGCCGAGAACCAACTCGGCGAGCAGTGCTTTTCTTCGCCGGCCATCAGCAGTGGACAGATCATCTTTCGCGGCGAGAAACACTTGATCGCTGTCGGGCCGTGAAGCTGTGCAAGACTATTCCCCGCGACTGCTCACGGTCGGTCGACAAAGCAACGCGCGATATACCAACGGATTTGAACTGAGGAGAACGGAATCGTGAAACTCGTCATTGTCGGGGGCGTGGCAGGCGGAGCTTCGGCGGCCGCCCGGGCGCGGCGCTTGTCCGAAGCCGCCGAAATCATCCTCATCGAGCGTGGGCCCGATGTCTCGTTCGCCAACTGTGGATTGCCGTACCATATTGGCGGCGCCATTCCCGACCGCGCAAAGCTCTTGGTCGTCAGCGTCGAACAGTTGCGCACCCGGCTCCGGCTCGACGTCCGTCCCCGCTCGTCGGTCGAGCGCATCGACCGCGCCGCCAGAACGGTGCGCATTCGCGAAGTCGACACCGGTCGCGAGTACGACGAAAGCTACGACAAGCTGATTCTCGCGCCCGGCGCGGCGCCACTTCGCCCGCCGATCGATGGCATTGATCTCCCCGGTGTCTTCACGCTCCGCAATTTGCCCGACATGGACCGCATCAAGGCCGCGGTCGACGGCGGTGCGAAGCAAGCCGTGATCGTGGGAGCCGGCTTCATCGGGCTCGAGCTGGTCGAGAACTTTGTCGAGCGCGGCGTGCAGACAACCGTCGTTGAACTGCAGGATCAGGTGCTCCCCCCGCTCGACAAGGAGATGACCGCGCCGATCGTCGAGGCGCTCAAATCGCGCGGTGTGACGCTCATTGTGCAAGACTCGGCCGAGGCATTCACGCCATCGGCCGATGGGCTCATCGTGCGCTTAAGGTCCGGCCGCGAGTTGCCGGCCGGCCTGGTCGTGCTCGGCGTTGGTGTGCGGCCCGAGAACAAGTTGGCAGTCGAAGCCGGGCTGGAAGTCGGCCCGCGCGGCGGAATCAAAGTCGATGAACACCTGCGGACCAGCGATCCGGACATCTACGCCGTCGGCGATGCGATCGAAACCCGCGACGCCATCAGTGGCGCGCCCGTCCAAGTGCCGCTGGCCGGCCCCGCGAATCGGCAGGGCCGCATCGCCGCCGACAATGTCTTCGGCCGGCCGAGCAAGTTCCGCGGCACGCAAGCGACCGCCATCGTCGGCCTGTTCGATCGCGCTGCCGCGGTGACCGGCGCCACGGAGAAAGCACTGCGCAGCCGCAACGTCCCTTATCGCGCGGTGACCATCCACCCGGCCAACCACGCGGGCTACTATCCCGGCGCCGAGGGGATGACGCTCAAGGTGCTGTTCGCACCTGGCGATGGTCGCGTGCTCGGCGCGCAGGCGGTGGGCGGGGCTGGTGTCGACAAACGAATCGACGTGCTGGCGGTCGCCATCCAAGCCGGCATGACGGTCTTTGATCTGGAGGAAGTCGAACTCGCCTACGCACCACAGTTCGGCTCGGCCAAAGACCCGGTGAACATGGCCGGCTTCGTGGCCGCCGGCATGCTGCGTGGCGACCACCCGCAGCTCGATGTTCCCTCGCTCGCGGCACTTGGTGAAAACGAGCGCACGCTCGTCGATGTCCGCACGCCCAAAGAGTTCGCGGCAGGACACATCCCCGGCGCCACGAACATCCCGGTCGACGAACTGCGCGAGCGTTTGGGAGAAATCACCCGCGACCGCGAGGTGATCGCCTACTGCCAGGTCGGCATGCGCGGCTACCTGGCGACGCGCGTCCTGAAGCAAGCAGGCTTCGACGTCCGCAACCTCAGCGGCGGCTACAAGTCGTATCGGATGTTTAATCCGTAGCGACTTGGCTCAGAGAGCCTCGGGCCATCTTTTTGTACTTGTGCCATTTGCCTAAATCGTGCAAACGCAGTGCACGTCTGGAGTTTCGTTGGTTTTGTTGAACTAACGCGAGTCGAGCCGTATCCTAGAAGTAGCTGGTTCGGCTGTTTTTTCGATTGCAATGACACCCAGTTCGTCGATAGGCTTCTGCGATGGCTCAATTCTTACGCAACGTCCTGGGCGGCATGGGGTCGATTCTCTCGATTCGACCGTCTGAGCGCTGGCACCGCATCGCCGAAGATTTCATCGACGTCACAACCGAAGAGGCTGTCCGTCGCGACTGGTCTCGGGTTGGCGACGATATCAAATGGGCAGCCGACCACTACAGACGACAAGAGTCGATGCGTGCGCCGCAGCACCGCGAGCACGGCCGTGGCAAAGTCTAAGCGAAACCAAGCGACAACTACGCCGCGTCCGACACCTCTGCCAATTGAATTGGAAGTCGCTCAAGATTTCCCGGTTCCGGCCGAGCGTATCGTCTATCAAGAGACCAATACGCGCCTAAGTCACCAGGGCCCAATCCCAGCGCCGGAGGATCTGGCGGCCTACGAAAAGCTATATCCGGGATCGGCTGAGCGAATCATCGCGATGGCCGAGCGTCAGCAAGCGCACCGCTTTGACCTGGAAGTGCGTCAGGTGGATGCCAGAATTGAGGATCTTCGCGAAAACCGACGCGAGCGCAGGCGAGGTCAGAACTACGCCCTCGTTATTGGACTCGCTGGCTTAGCCACAACCGGACTGGCCGCCTACTTTGAGCAACAGTGGGTGGCTGGCATCCTCGGTGGCGCAACTTTGGTTGCACTGGTCTCGGTGTTTCTCTACGATGCCACCGCTGCGAAGCAAGCGCCGCCGACCGAACCGACATCGCCGACGCAACCGCAACTGCCTGCCGAGAAAAAGCCAGGTGACTTCGCGAAGGAAGAAACCACAACCGAGGCGTAAGACAATAGGGTATCACCCAAACTGGCACCCAACGCCAACACTTTGCCATATGTTTCCGAGCGGAGCGCACAAGGAAGCCCCACATTTCGCTCGGCATTGGCACTTGCTCAAACGGTGCTAAATCGTTCTCGCTGGATGCTCAAGCCGTAGCAATACGCAGACTCATGATTCCGGCGCCAGGCCATGTCGCTTGCGAAACTCGCGATCGAATTCCTCAAGCGAAACGCCTGTGTCGCCGGCGTCCATGGCGGCCAGCGCTTGTCGGGCGGCTTCGACTTCATCCGAAGCATACTCGTCCGATGGATTCTCGGAGCGCCACAGATCAAGAGCATCCTCCGGCGACAGATGGCTGCCTTGCGAAATGCAACCGGATAGATAGTCGCGAAATCGCTCCAGGTCTGGTGTCGGATCGACTGCCATGGCAATACTCCTACTCGTGTCCACCCAAGATTATACACGACGCACGAGATTTCGCCGGCCCTCTGGGGGGGCGAATCACACACTGCCAAAGTCACCTACTTCAGCCCAAACAGCTCATCCCACTCAAACAGCACGTACGGCTCCGCAGTGGCCGATTTGCCCGTCTTGGGCGACACCGCGATCCGCAGCTTCCGCTCGGCCGGCCAGGCCACGGCGCTGTACTGCGTAGTGTTCAGCGGCGAGCGGCGCCCCACCGCGTCGAGCATCTTGCGCGCGGCCTCGAAGTCGATCTTCGCATGCTGCTTGCGGTGCGTGCGAATGCCATCGGCCAATAGCCCAAAGCGCTCAGCCGTGTTGCCCGTGGCCTGCCCCGCGTCGACCACAAAATGATTGGTACAGACCAGGCAGTCGCCTAGCGCAAGCTCCGGTTCGCGCAGCAGATTGCGCGCCGCGTCGGCCCAGGGCGCGTATTCCAGGGCGTACGCGCGCGTCGTTTGTCTTGGCGAGTCGGCTGGCACCACCAGATGGAAAATCAACGCGAGTGCGACGCGATTCTTCAACATCGTTTGCAGATTCTCCGCGGCGTTCTCCGGAGTCATCGTCTCGATCAAGATTCGGCTCACCAAGGCCGCCGGCGTCGGATGCTCGACCGCCAGCATCGAGCGATGTACGCCCCCGTCGTTGGCCGCCAGGTAGATGCCGTGCCGATTGATCGCGGCCATGCCGGTCCCCAGCATGCCGAACCACATAGCGTCGAGCGTGGGCGACAGCCCCGGCTCGCTCGGCTCGACGGCAAACACGCAATAGGTGGTCGACGAAAACACCGGCGGATAATCCCAGTTGCGACCGACCAGCACCTGCCCGTTGGCGGTTAAATCGCCCCACACCGAGAACTGGCTGCAGCGCATCAATTCCAACACATCGCACGTTTGCAGGGCCGCCAGATCGGCCAGCGAGATCGCCTGACCCGTCGCCTTGAGCGTGCGATCGGCGTACATCGGCAGCGCTTGCTCGATGCCGTGCAACATGCCAGCCAGCTCTTCGCGGAACCGGTCGGGCATTTCGAAGTGCTCGGCCGCTTTGCGAAAGTTCTGCCAGTTGATGCGTGGCTTGTCGGCTGCCGCGCGATCGGGATCGACTAGCGCGCCGATCGTGTTGAGCTTGGCCGCCAGGAAGTCGACCGTCTCGAGAATCTCGCGGGCACCGAGCACGCCATGCGCCATTCCTCGCTCGGCATGCGAGCCGCGCAGCACCAGCACCGCCCGACCGTCGACCGATGCCCGCAAGCTGGCGCCATGCCGCGCGGCGACGGTCGTCTCCCCGCGGGCCGCTATGGCCGCCGCGCAGAGAAACACCAGCGCACAACACTTGGTGTGGATCAATCGAGATTGCATGGCTAACTCCAAGACGATTTGTCGGGCGCGTGGCCTGACAGGGTGGCCCGGCTGCTCGCAGCCGGGTGGCGCAGCCACAAGAATCTATTCATGCCGCGTGGCCTACATCAGCCGCATCGATCTCAGAAGGCTTCCTGTCGCTGCGCGACCCAGCCGACAAGCGGCTGGGCCACCCTTGGCCCCCAATCACGACAATGGAGGCCTAGAGTGGCACACACCGACTCCCTTGTAATAGTCGCACGGCCGACCGCCTAAGTCCGCACGCCGACGCGCAAATGCCGCGGATCGCGAGCGGAATCAAATGCCGCGGCCACTTCCTTCAAGGGATACCACGGGCCGACCAACTCCTGCAACGGAAATCGCCCCTGCGCGGCCGTGAGGAATTCGACCGCGGCCAAAAGATCTTTGGGGGTGTAGTTGTGTACCCCGCGGATCGTGAGGTTGCGGCGCACGATTTGTTCCATCGAAACCGCGACCGGTGGGCCGGGAAAAACCGCCCCCACCAGCACCAGCGTGCCGCCGATGCAAAGCGCCGGCCAGGCCGTGTCGAAGGCGGTCGACGCGCCGGAAAGCTCCAAAATAACATCGAGCCCTTGCCCTGCCGAAACTTGCGCCGCCGTGGCCGGCAATTCTTCGGGGGCGATGGCGTGCGTGGCCCCAAAGCGCAGCGCCTGCTCGCGCCGCGCGGCGTTGGGCTCAACCGCGATCACCGCCGCCGCGCCGCGCAGGTGGGCCATCGCACAGGCGGTCAGCCCCAACATGCCAGCTCCCAGAATTCCAACCGTCCGATCGGCAATCGGCCCGGCCGCCGCGAGCGCCGCCGCCACCGTAGCCGTCGCGCAATTGGCAGGACAAGCGACTTCCAGCGGCAACCCCTCGGGCAGCTTCACGATCGCCGTGGCCGGGGCCAGCAAACAATACTCGGCGAGTCCGCCGGTCAGTTCGCGCCGCGCCGTGAACTGCTCGTGACCATACTTCACGCCGCGCAGGCATTTCTGCGGCAGCGCGCGTTGGCAATAGAAACACTCACCACAACTGGCGACAATGGCCCAAGTCACGCGATCGCCAACCACGAGAGGCGCGCCGGACAGGTCGTGCGTCGGCGCGGCAGGCCCAAGTTCGACAACTTCGCCGACGATCTCGTGCCCCAACACACTGGGGGCCGGCGATGTGCGCCGCCCGCTGACCGTGTGCAAGTCGCTACCGCACAGCGTGCAGCCGAGCACGCGCACCAACACTTCGCCAGCCACGGGTGTCGGCACCGCAACGCGCCGCAGTTCGAGCGGCTGCGCGGGCTCATGAAAGATGGCGGTCAGCGAAGTGCTCATCGATCGCTCGTCATGCGGTTTCGCCAGCCAAAGCCACATCGACCGCGACAGGTGCGCGCTGCGCGAAGTATCGCCAGGTGATGCCGACACTGACGAGCGTCGTCAGGGCCGCCAGCCAACAGATCGAGTCGAAGAAACCGAGTAGCCCAGCGCCAGACGACGCCCCCAACGTGCCGCCGTTGCTTGACGAGATGATCCAGTTCCGCGCGATCATCACCGCGACATAGCCCAAATAGCCCGTTGCGTCGGCCACTTGAATCAAGAAGCCGAGGTTCCCCCGCTCGCGCGTCATGGCCAGCATGCGCTCGAAGATCGTGGTGTGGACCGCGACATAGGGCATGTAGATTCCCAGGCCGATCAACACCATGAAGGCGAACCCGCCCAGTACGCCCGACTGCCGGGCGACAAGCGCCGCGATGAACAAGCAGGCCCCCAGTCCCGAAATCGCCAGCGAACAAAAGAACGCCTTGCGATTGTCGCGCACCAGGACCAGCGAACCGTTGATCGCCATCATCCCCAGGGCGACGAGCATTTCCGAACGACTGTAGATCGTATCGTCGACCGTGACGCCCAAACCGCGCCACAGCTCCGGAGCAAAATCGGCCCGCAAGCTGCGTACGATCGTGATTGCCAGGTACATCAGCACGATCGCCCCCAGCCCCCAGAAATAACGCTGGACGAGTGCCCAGCGCTGGGCTTTCGATAGCGTGGTGCGCTCGGAGCGCGCCGCGACGTCGGCAGCCGACGGAGCGGGAATGCGCGCCAGCATTGCCGCGCCTATTGCCAGAGGAGCGGCGAACAGTAGCCCGGCCGCGGCAGGCATCCAGTCTTCAACCACGCCGCGCTCGAGCAGCCAGGCGCCGACCGACTTGGCCACGCCATCGGCCAGCACGAAGCTCGCGCACAGGCCCGCGTTCAAGGCTTCGGTCAAGCGCCGCCCTTCGAGAAAGCCGATCACCAGGCCGAACACCATCCCCAGCGGTAACCCGTTCAAGAACAAGCAGACCGCATTCCAGGGTCGCGGGACCAGGCCAAACCCGACGAGCGCCGCTTCGGCCAGCGCGACGAGCACCACGATACCGATCGCGCGCCGTTGCGGCGGCAGCTCGGAGATGATTTTGATGCCCCAGAACTTCGAGAGCGTGTAGCCCAGCACCTGCGAAGTGACGAGCACGACTTTGAAAGTCTGCCCCCACAGCAGTTCGGCGTCGTCGAAGCTGGCAGCCGTGAACGGCTTGCGAAAGCCGTACATGCAGAAGTACGTACCGAACGCGGCCACGAGCGACCAGATCGTCCAGAATGCGCGGCGCCGCGCCGAGTCTTCGCCGACGGGCCGTTGCGTGTGCGATGCCGACATGAAGCTCCGACCGCCAACAGCGTGGTCGAGTGGCGACGATCGTCGCCCGCTGGCCTCACTACGAAGCCACTGGGCCGAGCGTCGAAAGTCACGCCGCCAGTATAGTGACCGTCCGGCCGTTGACCATCGCGATGGCGACGTGGAAACGCCGGCTTCGCCGAATCTTCATTCGCTGCGAAGTTACTGGCTGGCGGCGGTGTTCCCGGCGCTCGACGTTTCGCTCCCGGTACGAAGCGGCGCGGCCTCTTCTTCTTCCTCTTCGGCTGGTGCGACGGCCACCCCCGCGGCGTCGGTTGCCAACGGCGGCAGCCCGAACACGGCCGGCTCGTCCTCGAGATGGACGACGTCCATTTCCGTGGCATCGACGTCGAACCGCAGCAGCAGATAAATGGCCGTCGTGGCGGTCCAGAAGTAGCTAAAGCCGAAACCCAGCAGCAGCACTTGCACGCCGGCCAGCCAGAAGCTGAGCACGGCCACGCCCGCGCGGAACGTCGCGCTCCGCGTCTCGCCGGAGCCCGCGACTGGAATATCCGCGTGCGCCACCGATGGAACGTTAGTTACGGTGGGGGCCGTCGTCACCGTGGGAATCGTCGTGGTCGTGGTCGGTGCACTAGGCGGCGTCACCGAGGGTGTCGTCACGGTGACCGGATCGTCAAGCGTCGGGGCGCTGCCAGCAACCTGGGCCGCGACCGCCACGACCGGGTCACTCGTCGCGACAACCGCGGGCGTCTGGCTCTCCGGCTGAGCCGGCGCGGGCACGATGGTGACAGTCGCTGTCTCCGTGGCCGGCGCTGGGTTGTCTACAGATACGGGCGTCGCGCGCATGGCCCGATACGACGTCGCCGCCGGATAGGTCACACCCATCGCCACCTGTTTGTCTCGCTCCGCGAACTGCGATACGCCGATCACCCCTTGCGGAAGCTCGCGGGCGATCCGCGCCGCGGCCGCGCCTCCCGAGGTCCAGCTCGCGCACCACAAGCTGAGATAGACAATCGCGCCGGCGAAGACTGTAATCAGCAGCCCGGCTAATACACCCAGCCCGCCGGCAATCGCGGCATACCACAAATACTGGAGCGGTCGTTGATAGACATACGCGTAGGTGCGGCTCAGCGCGTCGAAGCTGTCAGTCCCTTCGACGCTGATCGTCGCCCACATCAGTGGCCAGCCGACCGCCAGTCCCAGCAGCAGAATGCCCATCACGAGCGCAAGCACCAGAAACAGCGGCCAGGCGATGCTCGCCACGAGCACGCCGATGTCGAACCGCAACAGCCAGCCGAGCGCGAAGATCGGTAGCGCCAACACCAGCAAGCCGACCAGGGGCATCAGCGGCGCCCAAAAGTACGAACCCCAGCGCGATCGCGTGTGGCGCATCGCGGGGCCGAGCGTCGCCCGTTCGTCGCGCGCGAGCCGCACGCCGGCCATCCGCGTGATCACGCCGCCGGCGTAACCCCAGACCGCGACACCCCAAATGCCCGCCAACAACGAAAATGTGAAGCCCGAGATCGTCAGCCCGGCACTAAACAACTTCGCGAAGGGAGCCGTGAGCCTGGTATAAGGACCGAAGTAGGCGTTGATTGAAGCTTGCGTGGCAAACGGTTGACTCGCGGTGCCGCTCGGCCTGGTCGCAGGCACGACTTCCGCTCGCGTGGCGATCTCTGATCGCCCATCGGGTGTGGTCACCGCGAACGGCACCTGACGAACGTAAGTTTCATTCGCGACGTCCGCATGCGCCGCAGGCGCACTCTGCCAAGGAAGTGTGCTGTACGCAGCCGTCAACTGCTTCACCTCGGGATCGCTCGCTCCCGAAAAAACCTTGGCCAGCCCCCACCAGCCGACAACCATCGCCAGCACGGCCGCCGAGGCCACGATCATCTGCCGGGCGTCGAGCGCCAAGCGAAACGAACGCAGCAAAATCATCCAGCGGTAACGTTGCATCCAGCCGGCGACGCCAGGCCCCGCCGGCACGACAGGCGTGGGCTGGGCCGTAGGGTTCGAGGCGGTCGCGTCCATGACGTCCTCTCCGAGATCATGCATGCAGTAGTTTGTTGTCGCGCCGGCGAGCCTGGGCTCGCGGCGCGATTCTGGGCCGTTGGGCGAAATTATAGGCCCTGACCGTGCTTCTCTCCTAGAGCGGTTGACGGCCGGGGCGTGGAGTCGTTGCCGGTCAGATGTCCGTGGGTGGCCCAGAGACGGCGCAGCCGCATCTGGGTCGCGCAGCGATAAGAGGTCTGCCTGTCAGCGCCGAAGCTGTCTGCAAACCGGAAGTAACGCATGCACGGCGGCTCCGCCCACCACACGCCGCGTTTGACTTCCCCCGCGTGGGAAGTGACCATGACGCGAACCGCCGCTACTGCCAGCTACCGACCCAATCGGGAGAATGTCCATGTCGCTCCGCCTGTCGCGCGCCGCTGCTCTCCTCGCGCTCTCGTTCGCTTGCCTCGCGACGACCGCCACACGTGCCGCGATGATCGACGACTACTCCCCGCCGCCGGCCGGCCCGGTCAAAATCATCCGCGACAAGTACGGCGTCCCCCACATCATTGCGGCCGACGACGCCAGCCTGTTCTACGGCGTCGGCTACGCGCAGGCCGAAGATCAGCTTGAAAACGTCGCCGAAAACTTCCTGCGAGCAGCCGGCCGCGCCGCTGAATTCGAAGGCCCCGGCGCCCTGAATCAAGACCACCTGATCCGCGCGCTCCGAGTCCGCGAGCGCGCCGAAGAGCAGTACACAATCCTCAAACCCGAGCTGCGGGCACAGCTCGATGCCTTTGTCGCGGGACTGAATGCCTATCGCGAAAAGCACAAAGCCGAGCTCCCTGATTGGATCGAGCCGGCCCGGCCGCAAGATGTGCTGGCCTTTTACAATTACGTCGACGTGCAGTTCTCGGTCAGCGATTGCCAGCGCGACCTCGGCAAAGCGGGCGTCAAGGTGGCCGCCCTCTCCAGCGTGCCCGATCGGCACGAGCTAGCCTACGGCTCCAACCAGTTCGCGGTTTCGCCGCGCCGCTCGGCGACCGGCACGGCGCAGCTCTCGATGGACCCGCATCTGCCGCTGTCGGGCTTTTACCGCTGGTATGAGATGCACCTCGTCAGCCCGCAAGTGAACGTGATGGGCTGCTGCTTCTTCGGCTCACCGTACATCAGCATGGGGCGCACTCCGCAAACCGCCTGGTGCATGACGGTCAACGCGCCGGATCTCGGTGACGTCTTCTCTTTTGAGATCAAGCCCGACGATCCCACGCAGTATCGCGACGTCGATGGCTGGAAGAAGTTCACCGACCACGAAGAAACCTACCGGGTGCAGCAGGGAGACAAAGTCCAAGAAGTGCGCAAGAAGACGCGCCAAACCGTGCTCGGCCCCGTGATGGCCGAAGCGGATGGTAAAGCGTACGTCTTCGCCTTGCCCTGGCACGAGAACGCCAACCGCGCCACGCAGATCATGAACATGGCCCGGGCGACCAACGCCGACGAGTTCCGCAAAGCGCTCGAATCGCTGGCGTTGGTGATGTTCAACGTGGTGTACGCCGACGCCAAGGGGGACATCTTCTATATCTCCAACGGCCGCATTCCGCGCCGCGATCAGCGGATCGACAGCCACGAGATTCGCCCCGGTCATGAAGCGTGGGCTCGCTGGGACGGCTTCCACCCGCTGGCCGATCTGCCGCAGGTGCTCAACCCGCCGTGCGGTTTTCTGATGAACACCAATAGCGGTCCGCACAACGTCTGCCCCGACGTGGCGCCGCAGCCCTCGAACTTTCCGCCGTACATCTTCGGTCAGGAGGCCAACAGCCGCTCGATTCGCTTGAACGCGCTGTTAGGGGCCGACGACGAAATCACCTGGGACGAAATGCACACCTACGCTACCGACACGCACAGCGAAACGCTCGACGCTTGGGTGCCTAAACTCATCGAGCGCATCGAGCGGCACGCGGAGAAGTCTTCGCAGCAGGCCGAGCGGTTGCGCGAGATCGCTGGCGTGCTCAAAGCCTGGGATCGCCGCACTGAGCTCGACAGCCAAGGGGGCGTGCTCTTCATGTATATCTTCGCCAACCCGGCGTTCCCGGCGGCGCTCGACAAAGAGGACTTCGACGCGCCGGCGCAGTTGATTCTCAAAGCGGCCGATGGTGTCGTCGCCAAGTATGGCAAACTCGATGCCCCGTGGAGCGAGTTCAGCCGCATCCGCCGCGGCGAGCATGAGCTGGCGATCGCCGGCAACGGCTCGCGCGATCCCCGCCTGGGCATGCTCACCACGCTGCGGCCAACTTACGGCGTGATCGACGGGGGGAAACGCTTCGCCACCGGTGGCACCAGCTATGCGATGGTCGTCGACTTCAGCGCCGGCGGCCGGTCGATCAGTTGCCTGCCGTTCGGCGTCAGCGACCAGGAAGACTCAAAGCACTTCGCCGACCAGTTGCCGCTGTACGCCAAGAAGCAGTACAAGCCCGCCTGGTTCACCGCCAAGGAAGTCAAAGAGAACGCGGAGAGCGAAGTCGTGCTGAAGGTGACGGGGAAGTAAGCGGGCAACTATCAGACCTTTACGGAACAGGCGTTGTTGCTCAGTCAAATTCGCTTGCTGTCATCCAATTTCGTTGTGCCGTTGTGTCGTTGTGGTTCCTTCACAAGTTCAGGTCGACCACGACGGCACGACGACACGAAGAATGCCAATTGCTTGTATCCCCATCCCGGTATTGACAGACAACGAGTAGCAGACGTGGTAACTCAGGGGAACGAGCTCTCAACTAACCACTACTCAACAGCGAACGGACGCGCATGCCGAACGAACCACACCACTTCAACTACGCCGCCGCTTGCCAGGCCGCCGATCCCTGGGCTGCCATCCCGCCACGTTACAACCTCGGCGCGGCGCTCACCCGCGGCAATGTCGAGGCCGGTCGCGGCGATCGTGTCGCCCTCTTTTGGGAAAACTCGGCCGGCGAGCGCCGCCAATACACGTACGCGCAGCTTGACGAGTTAACCAGCCGCTTCGCCAGCGCGCTAACACGGCTCGGCGTCTCGCGCGGCGATCGTGTACTCTTGCGATTGCCCAATCTTCCGGAGTTCTATATCGCGGCGCTCGGTGTCGCCAAACTCGGCGCGGTGTTCATCCCCACCAGCACCCAGTTTCGCGCCAATGAAGTCGCCTACCGCTTGCAAGATGCCGGCGTGGTTGCCGCCGTCACCACCACCGGTCTGGCCGCTGAAATTGAATCCTCGCGTGCCGATTCCCCCACGCTGCGCCATGTCATCGCCTTCGAGTATGCCGGCACGCCGCTGGCCGCCGGGCAGCTCGATTTCTGGAAGCTGGTCGAATCGGCCGACGTCAACTTCCCCACGGCCGACACCGCTCATGACGATTTGGCCTTCATCGCCTACACCTCAGGCACGACGGGCGACCCCAAGGGAGTCGTCCACTTTCAGCGTTACCCGATTTCGTACGAGTCGCTGATCCGCCACTGGCATGACTACCGCGACGACGACATCGTCACCTGCCCCGCCGAGTTGGGCTGGCTGCTGCCGGTCGCCTCGACCTTCATGTACGCGATGCGGGCAGGCATTTCGATCGTCCTCTATCATCCGCTCGATGGACGTTTTCATCCGCCAGCCTGGTTCGATCTTGTAACGCGCTACGGGGTGACGAACTTCGTCGGCACGCCAACCATGTATCGCATGCTGATCGCCGATCCCACCTTCGCGCCAACGAAACTCACCACGCTCCGGCACGGCACCAGCGCCGGCGAACCACTGCCCCCCGACACCCTGCTCGCGATTCGCGACACGCTAGGCATCACCCCGCTCGACGGCATTGGCATGAGTGAGTGTATGGTCTACTGCTTCAATGCGGCTGGCGACGAAGTGATGCCCGGCAGTTGCGGCCGCCCCGCCCCCGGTTGCGATGTGCGGCTGATGGACGACGAGCTACGCGAGGTGCCCGTCGGCGAAGAAGGGGTGCTGTGCGTGCGCCGCAGTTCGCACCCCGGCATGATGCAGGGCTATTGGAACAAGCCCGACCGCACGGCCGAGGTCTTCGACGGCGATTGGTATCTCTCCGGCGACGTGCTCACGCGCGACGAGCAGGGCCGCTTCTGGTTCAAGGGACGCAACGACGACGTGATCAAAGCCAGCGGCTATCGCATTTCGCCGTTTGAAGTCGAGAGCTGCCTGGTCGAACATCCGGCCGTGCTCGAGGCGGCCGCGGTCTCGAGCCCCGACAGCGTGCGCGGTTTTGTCGTCAAGGCATTCATTGTTTTGCGCGCTGGGCAGAGCGCCTCGCCGGAGTTGGCAGCCGAAATTCAGCAGTGGTCGCGCGATCGCGTGGCGGGCTACAAGTATCCGCGCAAAGTGGAGTTCGTCGCCGAACTGCCGAAAACCCCCAGCGGCAAAATCAAACGCCGGCTGCTTCGCGAGAGCGAAGCGGGCTGAGTATCAGGTTGCAGTCTCTTCGATCCAAGACTTCTCGTCTGACAGGTCGTTTGCGACAGGAACTCGACCCATGGTGGAAGTAAATGCAGGTAGCATGTCCCAGACAATCGTTCGATTCTTGGTCCGACCGAAAGACTCTTTTGTGTCACGCCTGCAAGGTAGCGATAGCGATTTTGTGGACATCCTCACGGAGTCAATGTTGTATTCGCAGGCCTTCGGACACCGCACCATAATCGACTTGGACGAATGCCGGGACGTTGTAAAGCGTTTGCATATCGCTCAGTTACTAGAGTTTAGCGGCAATGCGGAATTTAATTCACTGATCGGTACATTGGAGGTATCGGCCGTTTGCTTCGATGGATTCTGGGAGCTGATACACGTTGACGACGAAGAGTCTGTTGACCACGCAATGAAGCGACAGCCCGAAGAGCTTCGCGACAAAGTCAACGGTGGCTAGGCTTCGTGCGTCCCTCGGCCCCGCACGCGACGTGCCTTCTGCTGTAATTGCATCAGCCGCGCAGCGGCGGAATCAGGTAGCCGGGCGGCGTCAGCCCCCGGACAAATTGCGCCAAAGACACTCTAAGCCGCGTAGCGGCGACATGGATCTGCCACACTCTCGATGTCGCCGCTACGCGGCTTGATGTGTGTTCGCAAACGGTTCCGTGGGTTTCACCCACGGCTAAGCTATTTCGGCCGCTGCGCGGCGAACTCCCGTCCCCCTGGCGTGGCAACATCGCCCCACTTCGCGCCGTGCAATGACGGCGCGATCATCACGCGGGAATTTGATGACTACTTTGTTTCCTGCACTCTCCTCACCCCTGCCGTTTCACCATCGCCTCGACCCATACCGGCACGTACGGCGGGATGCACCCCTTCGAGACCGGCCAGTCGCGGTACAGGCCGAACTTTTCCCCCAGGGCGATCGCCCGCTTGCGCAACTTCGGGTGGTGAATACCAATCGCACCCAGCGTGTTGTTCATCGTCCACTGCACTTCCGGCTTCGCGCTGGGCAGCTCCTTCTCGATGCGATCCAACAGCGCCACCAGATCAAGCCCCTCGGCCATCCCCTTGTTCACGCGGCTGGCCGTCAGGTTCCAGCCCGCCCGGGCGGCCCAGCGATCCTTGGATTTCATCCACTTCTCGCGCAGCTTCTCCTTTTCGGGGTGCTCCGCTACGACGTAGGCGTTCAGCCAGTCGGCCACCTGCGCGCAAGTCGTCGACGTGGTCAACCATTCCAGTTCAGCCGCCGAAAGCGACTTGGGCTTCATAATGAGCGTGGCGACGAGCTGCGCTTCGACGTTGCCGGTCTCCCAGAGCTCCAGCGCCAGCGAGTGATCGGTCTTGAGCTTCTTGGCAATCGTGCGAATGTCGCCGAGCTTGACGCCGAACTGGTTGTCCGGCGCGCCGGCCTTGGTGTTGTGCTTCCGCCGGGCGTCGTTGCCGAGCGACTCGAGCGTTGCAAGAATTTCTTTGACAGTCATGCCGACGATTTTACTCGCAATCGCGGGCCAGCCAACCAGGGGATAGTCATTTCCGGGACGACGCTTGTCGGGGACGGGAGTCGTTTCTGCGTTCGACTCCGCAATCACATGCCGCGCCATACAGAAACGACTCCTGTCCCCCTCGGCCCCGGGCGCGACGATCACGTTACCACGACGACACAACGACACGACGGCACATTGCTTCGAGGTGTGCCACTGCTTGGCAGTCGGCAGAGCGAGGCGTTGCTTCGGTGCAACGTAATGCCGACGAACAAGCAGTGCGCGGGCGGCTCGTAGAAACTCAGCACTGCTTGCCGGTGCCAGGCTGAGACAGCATCCCCGTCGATCGACCGGCAAGCAGTGGCACTTGAAAGGAGTTCGGCTTCTGTGCGCGTGATTTTCCCACACTACGCTTGTAAGATTGGGCCCATCGAAACGTATTAGGTACAACGGTTTCGCTCCGCCTGCCCATCCTCTCGAAGGACATACCAATGACGATTCCTAAGCGCGCCACGGCATTGCTCCGTTGGTCAGTCGGCCTCGCGATCGCGCTGCTGACCACTTCAGCCACTGTGCGCGCCGCCGACGAGAACCGCGA
The DNA here is from genome assembly GCA_964495375.1 of uncultured Planctomycetaceae bacterium. GTDB lineage: Bacteria > Planctomycetota > Planctomycetia > Pirellulales > JAEUIK01 > JAIESQ01. The sequence goes on from CAZBWM010000007.1 coordinate 34,084, forward strand.
GCCGGCGCTCAAGTACCGCTGCGAAGTCGGCGGCAAGATTTTTACCTTGGCCGAAGGGGAACCGCTGAAACTCGCGGGCGTCGGCACCGATCCCACGATCACGATCCGGCCCGAGCCGTTTCGCGAGTTTCTCTACGGCGGCGTCCGGTTCCGCTACCCCAGCCACTTCACCTTCGAAGCCGATACCGCCGACGCCGACACGAAACACTGGACCCTCTCGGGAAACGATTTCAAGATCATGTACTTCGTCATTCAGGACGACGTCAGCGACGCGCAGTACGTCGGCGCCATGGTCGGGCAGTTCGGCGAGGACAAGTGCACGAAGTCGAAGACGTCGATCGCGCTGAACAAGCAGCAATACGCCGGCACCCGCCTCAGGGTCTCAATCGCCGGTAGCGCTATGACGATGGACGTTTTCCGCATCGGCTCAGGCAAGCAGACGCGGCTATTGGTGCTGCAAGACAACACCGACGATGCCGGCAAGCCGTCGGTCGAAGGGCGGGCCACGCTCGCGGCTTTGGAAAAGTCGTTCGTCGCCGACTGAATGCCAAATGATTCGGGCGCAGACTCATGGCGCCCAGAATCCCCAGGAATCGCACTCAGATCGCCGGCTTTGTCACCCGTGCCGCCAAACTTCGGGACGCAAAACCGGCCCTTGGGACGCAAGCGGGACGCAACGATTTTCGCTTTGCGTCCCTGTCCCTTCTGGGGGGATGAACGACGCAAGCGGCCTGCACACAGGCAACTTGCAAATCCCCCCTACCTGAGGAAGGAACAATCGGGACGCAAAATCCCGGAACACCTTATCGTGGCTAGTGGGCAGTGATCAGTGGCCAGTGGTCAGAATAGGGGTGGACCCTAGCCCCTTTGGCCCCTGCCTGCCAGCCCCAGCTTAGGACGCAAAACGTCCCGTTAGGACGGTTTAGGACGCAAGCTTTTTCGGTTTTGCGTCCTAAGGTCAAGTGCTTTTGCGGCAAGGACTTCGGCGCATTTTCGGCAGGTTTAGGACGGTTAGGACGCAAAATCCCGGAACACTTTATAGAAGACCCGTACGTCCGCAGGTTCAAGGCCGGAGGAGTGAGCGGAACGTGGCTGGATTTAACCACTAACCACAGATCACTAGCCACTGAGCACTACATCCTCACACTCCACGAATCGTGAAGTCATAGAGCTCGGCGATCTCGCGGGCAGACTTGTTCATCATGCCAGTGAACCGCTGATACAGTCCGTCGACGTCGTCGACTCCCAGCGAGGCCAGCAGCCGGAACTTGTGCGCGAGCCGCTGATCAAGCTTGCCGGCCGTGTTGCGGGCGTGTCCTTCGGGGTACATCACCAGCCCGCTGGTGAGCGAGCCGAGCTTGGCGTGTTCGATCGTGAGTGTCGTGGGAATGCCATCGGGGTAGCGGGCGTCGTACTCGGGCCCGCCGTGGCGGAAGTCGATCTTCGCCATGATCTCGCGAGTGAGCGGATGCACGAGTGCCGCGTCATCGTAGTCGGCCGGCGCGAGCATCAGTTCTTGCCAGCCGCTGCGGCGCTGCTCGTAAGCCTTGCGCAGCATCGTGGCCACGATGTAAACCATCGAGTGATCGGCGCTCTGGCGGGTGCGCGGGTCGCGTTTGGCTGGATCGCCGATGATGCCGAACGCCGGCTCGTAGATATCGATGCGAATGCTCTTGAGCTGCTTCGGATCGTCGTACACATGCGGGTGCGTCGCCAGCACGTCGAGCAACCCCTGCAGCGCTCCGGCCGATTGATGTTCGTAGAGACCGAGCTTGAAGTGCATGCCCATCACGGCGAAATCGTCGCCGCCGGAGGCCAGCGCCAAGTCGAAAGGACTTGTCCCCTTTTCGGCAGGCTTCTCGAACAAACAGAAGACCGCCTCGGGGTTGCGGAAAATATCCGCCGGGCCGATGAACCCGCGCAGCGCCCGCTGGGCGCTGAGCACGGCGACTTCAGTGCTGATCGCCGCCGAAGCGCCCTTGGAATCGGAAAGTTGTTTGCCGGCGCGAATCGCGCGAAACGGAACGTAGTGCGCCACGACCAGCCCGATCGCCGATTCGATTTGATCGATGGTGCCCCCCATCGCGGCACAATAGACCGCCGCCGAAGCGATCGCCCCGTGCAGCACGTGGTCGATTTTGTAGTTCTTCAGCGCGAACACTTCGGCGAGCCGGCCGCGGATCTCGTCGATCGCCAGCATCGCCCGCAGCGTGCGGCGGCCATCGAAGCCCTTGATCTGCGCCGCGGCAACCGCGACGGGGTAAAAGTCGTTATGCCCGAACTCGCCGCGGGTGTGGCCCCGTTTGGGATTGAAGCCGAAGTTCGTGCCATTGGCGTCCCACTCGCGAGCGGCCGAACTACCGGCCAGCGCCGCCTTCTCGGGCTTCACGCGCACACGGGAACCCAACAGCGGGGCGCCGGGTTGCGCGTCGGTCACGGCGTATTCGAGGGCTTCGGCCCGCAGCACTTTGGGAGCGTTGGCCCCGCACGCCAAGGCCGAAACGGCGCAGGCAATGCTGTCCAAGTGAAACCGCTCGACCATTTGCAGCACCGCGGCCGCGGGGTCGGGCCAACGATCCCCCAAGAAATCGATCGCGTACTGGGCAATGCCGCGGGCCTGATTCGTATCGCGCGGCAAGAGCGCAAAGTTGTCGTCCATCGTGGTGCTCTCAGGTCGGGGATCGTCGGGACAGTTGCGGGAGCCCGAGATTATCGACGTTGGACGCGCCACCGCAAGCGGGTAGGAGCGAGACCGCCCGGTGCCGTGCCTTTACTAGCGCACCGCCGCCGCGGCCGGACGCTGCGCGGTTTGCTGGTCAGAGACTTGCGCAGTGCGATAGGGACTCAGCCCGCGGGCCCGAAGATCGGCCAGATGGCGCTGGAGCTCGGCCGGTGGACATTGCAATGCCCCGGACCAGCGTGCACTGATCTCTGGGAGCGGGCGGTTCTGCTGCGCCGCCACTACAACGTCGTTGAACACGGCGTGCCGGCGACGGGCGTCGCGCAGGCCCTTCACGTCGTTGCAGATCACCAGCACCGGCATCAATAAAACGGCCATCGCGACGAATCGCTTTCTGATGTGGTGCGGCGCCAATCGTTCCCAGATCAACAACAGGGCACTAACGAGCGGCGCCGCCAGAATGCCGTAGCGGCTTTGATAAAGGTCTCGCCAACCTCCACCGGCCCGGGCGTGCGCAACACCGAACGCGAGCAGCAATCCGGCAGCGATGAACAGAGCCAACCCGATCAGCGTCATCCGCGAGGTGCGGCCGCGTCGCCACTCGCGAGCCAGCCAGCAGCCGGCGCCGGCCAACAGCGCGAGCAGCAGCCAGGCGGTCAGCGGTTTGAGTCCGCGGCCGATGGGGCCGAATCCGGTCGTGTTGAAGCGCGTGGCGCCGAGCAACGTCTGCCAGATGCTAGGGCTCACAAGGGGACCACCGAGCCCGCGTGGAAAGGCCGCGACGTAAGCCGCCACCATCGCCACGAGCAAGGCCGCCAACAGCAGCAATCCCAGCGACTGAGATCGGGGCGCATTCCCACGATGCCATTGCCAGGCGCCGCACAAGCCGATCCAGAGCGCCAACGGCGGCACGTACAACAAACCAAATGTGCCGCAGCCCGCGGTAATCACCAGGATCACACTTAAGCCGAGCGCCGTGCCGAGCCGCAGCGGCTGCCGCGCCAGGGCGACAATTAAAAGTGACGCAACCGCCAGCACGCTGGCCAGCACGAAATTGATCTGAAAGCACCAGGTGAGATTGATCTCGTGACCGAAATGTAGAAGTGCCGAGGGAACCAGCAAATCGAATACTTCGCTCGACCCGCGAGCGCGCTGCATCGCGATGAGCCACACGGCCGAGGCGGCCGACAGCGCCGCGACGTTCAGCAGCGCCATCGATTCAAAGTGATAGTCGGTCAGATTGCCCATCACGAGATAGATGAGCTTCGGCACCGGCATGCGATGCTCACTCAACAACGACCAGTACCAGCCGAAGCTAGGGGTCGCGCGTCCCGTGACCACATCGATCTGATACCATTCGTCGGCGAATGGCAGTTGCAGCGCGAAGCGGCGCACATGATCGAGCGCGGCCAGCGAGAGCAATAACCAGCCGGCAAAGACGAATAGACTGGTGCGACGCCCCGCGACCGTGCGGAGGTTGTCGACAATCGCCCCACTTGCTACCTGATTTGCGCCGCTGACTGCGGACGTGCTGAGCTCTGCCCGTTGCATGGCGACGCCCCACTCGCTTAAGGAATAGGCACTGCGCGGCACCGCGCACCCGACGAGGCTTTGGTGACCCCCGATTGCTCGCGCGCTACCATGCGCCAGCAGTTTCGATAAGCGCCTCTGAATGCTCTATCGACCGTGCCGGTTGCAGGAGGTGAGCCGGCGGCGCGAAACATTGCCGTCTGGCCAGCACTGCCAGCGGCCGCCGCTAGCAGCCGAGAAGGAGGGCCGTGCAAGGCAATTACTCGTGCCGGCCTGGCCGCAAGAAATGCGGAGTCTGGAGAGCGTCAAACGTGATCGATTTCGTTGAAGCGATCGGCGGCGGCCAATGGCTCCGCGTCGATCTGCACTCCGGCAACCAGCGGCTTGAACATCGTGATCTCGATCCGACGCGGCTCGACGCGAAACCAGCGCCGCTCGGCCGCCCCGTCGGGCAACCAGCCGACCACGCGCGCCAGCCCTTTTTCGCGAGCGCGGCAGATCAGCCCCGCGAAGAGCACATCGCGCTGCGATCGGCCCGGCGCGCGGCCTGAAATTTCATCCGATGCCACCGCCAGATCACGCAAAAAAAGCGCATCGCCCGCCACCTTCCAACGTGCGTAGCCGTAGACCGCGTTTTCATTCCCCCGAACCAGCGACAAGAACTCATCGTCGGGCTGCCGCGCGATCAAGTAGCGCCAATACTCCGCGCTGCGGGCAATCGACAGTGGCTCGCGGCCCTGGTCTTCCTGGTAGACGCGCATCAAAGTCTCGATGCCAGACGGGGCATCGAGCGTGTCGAATCGCGTACCGGCTTCGTCGATGAATTGCTGCGCCGCCGCCAGCTTCTCGGCGACAATCGCCTCGCCCTGATGGGCCGGCGCCAACAGGTAGCCCATCCGCTCGTAGTAATTCGGATTCACGTCGCTAAACAGAATGCTGAGCTGTGCCCCCTGCGTGCGCGCGTGTTCTTCCGACCAGGCGATGAGTTGTGGTGCGAAACCACGACCACGAAACTCGGCTAACGTATGCACCGAGGCCACGCCAACGGCCGGCACTTGGACGCCACGGAGCTGAAACTCGAGCGGATGCAGTCCCAAGCAGCAGACCACGCGCCCGGCCAACGTGCCGACAATCCACGTCGCCCGCCGGTGATGCGCGGCCGTCAAGCGGCGCTCGATGTGGGCCTCCAGCGGCAAGCCCATGCTCCAGACGTCGTGCACGTTGGCATGGGCCGCACGCAGTTCCGCGTCGTCGGCCAAATGAATCTCGAGCGATTGGCTCACAATGCACTGTCCTGTCGAAACACTGATCGTAAAATGACGTTGAACGTGGCTTGCTAGTTACCCGGCGATTCGGCGTCATGGTCGCTTGGGCGGCTGCCGAGAGTCACCTTCTCGGCCGTTGACGCGTCGTGCACGCCGCCTGACAGATTCAACCCCACCACGCCGGCGATGATCACGCCGATACAGACGAATTTCAGCCAGCCCCCCGGCTCGTTGAACCAGGCCACGCCCACCAGCGCGATGAGTGCCGTTCCCAAGCCGGCCCAGATTGCATAGGCGACGCTCACGTCGATGGTCCGCAGCGCCAGGTTCAACAAGGCCAGACTACTGAGATAGAAGATAAACATCGCAACCGATGGTCCCAATCGCGTGAAGCCCTGCGACACCTTCATCGAAGTGGTGCCGGCGACTTCAAGAGCAATCGCCGCCAAGAGCAGGAGCCAATTCATCGAAACACTCTCCCAGCTTAGTGGCAACGATTATCGACGCGGGAGCGCGACAGCACCGTACACCCTATTTTGCCGCACGACGCGGCCGGCAGGCGCCGGTAGCATAGCGAACGCCGGGACAACCGAACAATTGGCGCGCGTCGTCAAACGCGCAGACACACCTGGAAAGACAGAGGAGGCTTGGCGAGCACTCGCCTCGCGAGAATCGGCAACTTGCCGGCGCTTACGCCCGTTGCAGCACGATGCCCGCTTGGGGCGACTCGATTTCGATCGTCCAGCGTTGCTGCGAGCGGCGGTTCGAGATCTCGAGCTTCGCGGCGTTGGGGACCTTGTTGCCGGCGATGAACTCCACGATCAGCCGCGAGCACGTCACGTCGACATCGGCGGCGATGCGCCGCCGGATGAGTTGCACGGGCGGCCCTGCTTGCCGCAGTTGCCCCTCGACGACGTAGCCTTCGATACGCCCCGCGTCACTCCGCTGGAAGCGCACCACGTAAGTGTTGTTCGACGAAAAGGCCCAGTCGCGAGCAGTCCCCAAATCGAGCGCCAGCATCGCCTGATCGGCGTCCGGCCCGATGAAGTTGGTCGCCAGCGTCTGCCAACTAAAAGCAACGCCGACCACCAACCCGACGAGCAGCACCAGCATCGCGACAAGCTCCGCGATCGGCACGACGAACCAGCGGCGCTTCACTTCAGCGGTCATTTCGGTCTCGCACGCCAGGTGGCAACACCCCCAACGCGCGGGCGACACGGGTCGGCCGGCTCAATGTTCAATCCAGACGGTCTCGGCCTCGGCAGTCTAAGCCCGCCGACTCCGAATCACAGTAGAAGGCGGTCAGCCGGCGGGGGAGAGCCGGGACCGCATGGCAAACCTAGCTCGCAATGCCAGCAGCGGGGGCCCAAATAACCGTTAAATCCGGGGGAGGGGCGGGCAGACGGGCTATTGGGCCCCCGGCCGACCCATCAACGCATGTTCAAATCTCCTTGCGTATTCAGAAGTTCCATGCCAAAATCGGCGGCGTTGGCACGATGCCCCCCCCTTGGCCGGAAACCCGGAACCTGCCACCCGCCTGCCTCGCTGGCGAAATAATCGCCACCCCGCAACTGATCAGGCTTGGCTGCCCGCCCCGGCCGCAAACCGTCCGCCGCAAAGGGAGAACGATCCGATGCGTAGCCTAGGGCTCGGAGCTTGCTGGACACTGCTATCGTTGGGCGCACTTTGTGTGGCCACGCCCGCGCGGCTCACCGCCGGCGATGTGGATACGGCGACTCCGGCTCCCACAGCTACCGCCCCCAGTGAAGACCTCGGCCCCTTGTCGGCACTCGTGGTCGAGCCCGGCAAGCCAGGTGAATCGAGCTTCACGCTCCGCGGGGCTGACGCGCGGCGCCAGTTGCTGGTCACCGGAACGTTTGCTTCGGGCCAAGTTCGAGATCTCACGGATAAAACGACCTATCGCGCCGAGCCCGCTGGCATTGTCGCGGTCGACTCGACGGGACTGGTGACCCCCATCGCCGATGGCGCAGCTTCGATCCTAGTGACAGCCAACGCCGGCGGTGAAGTTCGCGAAGCCAAGATCGACGTTCAGGTCGAGCAGTTCGGGCATCTGCTCCCCGTGAACTTCCCGAATCAGATTGTGCCAATCTTCACCAAGCTTGGCTGCAACAGCGGCGGCTGCCACGGCAAGGCCTCGGGGCAGAACGGCTTTAAGCTATCGCTGCTCGGTTTCGAGCCCGGCGAAGACTACGAATACCTCGTCAAAGAAGGGCGCGGCCGGCGTTTGTTCCCCGCCGCTCCCGATCAGAGCCTGCTGTTGCTTAAGGGTACGAACACAGTGCCACACGGCGGTGGCCAACGACTGCCACGCGATAGTTACGAGTACAAAGTGATTCGCCGCTGGATTGCGCAAGGCATGCCCTACGGCAAGCCCGACGATCCGACGGTCGCGCGCATCGACATCTATCCCGAGTCGCGCAGTATGACGCGCGCCGGGCAGCAGCAACTCGTCGTGCTGGCCACCTACACCGATGGTTCGATCGACGACGTCACGCGCACCGTCCAGTTTGACCCCAACGACCCGGAAATGGCCGAATGCACGCCGACCGGCGCGGTCGCCACGCACGATCTGGCCGGCGACGTCGCTGTGATGGCACGCTACCAAGGGCAGGTCGCCGTGTTCCGGGCGAGCGTTCCGTTGGGCGCCGCCACGGACAACATGCCTGCCGCCCGCAACTTTGTCGATGAGCTCGTCTTCGGCAAGCTCAAGACCTTGGGAGTGCCGGCGTCCACTGTGTGCGACGACGCCACGTTCATCCGCCGTACGACGATCGACGTGGCCGGCCGCTTGCCGACCCCTGAAGAAACGCGGCAATTTGTCTCCAGCACCGATCCCGAGAAACGAGACAAATGGATCGATCAATTGCTGGCCAGTGGCGACTACGCCGACTACTTCGCGAACAAGTGGAGTTCGGTGCTCCGTAACAAGCGCGACAGCGCCGAGTTCGTGCACGGCACGTTCGCCTTCCACAATTGGATTCGCCAGGCGTTGTACGACAACATGCCGTACGACCAGTTTGCCCGGTCGATCCTGGCGGCCTCGGGCGAAACGGCGCAGCATCCGCCGGTCGTCTGGTATCGCAAGGTGCAAGACGTCACCCAGCAGGTCGAAGACAGTGCGCAGTTGTTCCTCGGCCTGCGTCTGCAATGTGCCCGCTGCCATCACCATCCATTCGAAAAGTGGAGTCAGCAGGACTACTACGGCTTCGCGGCGTTCTTCTCGCGCGTGGGACGCAAGGCCGGCGATCAGAACGCCGAGCAGCGCATCTTCCACAACCGGGGCGTCGCCCAGGCCACGAACCCCAAGACAGGGCAACCCGTCGCGCCGACTGGGTTAGGCGCGGCCCCTTTGAACTTGCCCGCCGATAAAGATCCGCGCCAGGCGCTCGTCGATTGGATGGCCGACTCGGCCAATCCCTTCTTTGCGCCGGCTTTGGTGAATCGCTACTGGAAGCACTTCTTCGATCGCGGCATCGTCGATCCGGAAGACGACATGCGCGTGACGAATCCCGCGACGAACCCCGAGTTGCTCAAGGCACTCTCGCAGCGCTTTATTGAGTCGGGCTTCGACATCAAAGATCTCGTGCGCACGATTTGCCGCTCGCAGACCTACCAGTTGGCATCCGACCCCAACGAGCACAATCTGAGCGACAAGCAGAACTTCTCGCGCTACTACCCCAAGCGGCTGACGGCCGAGGTGCTGCTGGATGCCATCAACCAGGTGACCGTGTCGGCGACCGATTTCGCCGACTTGCCCGTCGGTACCCGGGCCGTGCAACTCCCCGATCAGACTGGGGGGGGATACTTCCTTACGGTCTTCGGCCGACCGCAGGCCGATACCGCCTGCGAGTGTGAGCGCTCGCAGGAGGCCAACCTGGCGCAAAGTTTGCACCTGCTCAACTCACCTGAAATCCAAGGCAAGCTGACCGCCCCCACGGGGCGCGCCGCGGTGTTGGTGGCCGACACGAGCCGCCCCGACGAGGAGAAGCTCAAGGAGCTTTACCTCTGGGTCTATTCTCGTGATCCATCGGCCGATGAGCTGGCCGTGGCCACGGCCCACCTGGGCAAATCGGCCAACAAACAGCAGGCTTACGAGGACATCCTCTGGGCGCTATTGAACACGAAGGAATTCTTGTTCAATCACTAGGAGCCGCCTTTTGCCGGACCAGGGTACCACCACTGGCCTGCCCAGCAGTGCAGAGTTTGGGTCCGGTAAATGCACGCTAGGTTTACACCTGCAATCGAGCTACAGCGCCATCAAGGCAAATAGTGCCCACTACCGACCCGCGCGTCGCGAGTGGGCCGAAACCGTGCGGTGCTGGCTCGGCATTCGACCCTGTTGGCCCTCGTAGACGATTTCGGCCTGCGGGGCGGCACTTCCGTGCTGCACGGCATGCCCCCGTCGCTGAGCGACGCTCTGACCGTTTGCGGCGCGCTGTGTGGACGCATGCGAATTACAACCGCACGAGGACGGTGCCGAGTGCATCGGGGCCGGCGACGAGTATCCGGCTGGCGCCACATACGCACTCTGCGAACCATAGCCCGATGGTAGGCCAGTGTAGTAACCACCCGGGTTGCAGCACGGCCCGCCGTAGCAGCCGCAATCGCTGACGAAGCCCCGGCTCGTGTTGCAGGCGTAGCTGCGCGTCAGGCCAGGCCAGCATTCGGTCGTGGGGGTCGGGCGCCACGAGGCGCACATCGGACCGCCGCACGGATTGCAGTCACCGCAGCCGCTGCAGCAGGTGTCGTAAGCGCACGACCCGCAGCAATCGTGGTAGCAACCTTTCCGCAAGGGCCCATAGCAATTGCCGCAACCGTGGCACCATTCGATGGCGCGAGCGCCAGACAGCGCCAGCAGTTGCGCTGTGATTCCGACGACGAGCGCGAGCAAACTACGGTAGCACTTGGCAGTCATGGCAGGGTCTCCGGAAGGCAACCAGCGCGCGGGATCGCGCCATGGGCGGGCAGTGGGGCGAGTCGAACGGACGGCTGACCGGCGAGTGGCCTTGCCGCCCGTGACTGTTATTCGGACTGCGCCGCACCTGGCGTGATTTGCTTGCGATCCGGGTCGTGCATTGTGCGCAAGCGGAGCGGTCGCACTGGTCCTCGCCAGATTACCTAACCCGAACACGTCTACGGAAACTGCTCGATCTGCAGCAGGCCGGCTAGTTCGGCGGCCGACATCCAGCGGTTCTCCTGGGCATTGACATACGCCACTCGCGATTCGAGCAACGTGCGCTGCGACTGCAACAACCGCAAGAAGTCGAAGTGCCCCAGGGCGTAGGCCTGCTTCGAGATCCGCAGAATCTCGGCCGCCCTCGGCAAGATATCGCGTTCGTAATAAGTCACCTGCTGCTGAGCGACGAGAAAGTTGCCTAGCGTCAGCGCGACCTGACCTGACAACTCGTTCTGCACGCGAGCTACCTGCGCCGACGCAGCGCCAATCTCGGCCCGCGCGGCCCGGATGTTGCCCTGGTTGCGATTGAACAAGGGCACACTCATCGTGAACTGAAAGATCCCCTGACTCAGCGGCGGGAAGTTGACCTGATACTGGTAGCCCCCCATCGCGAAGATGTTCGGATAGGGCTCGACGACGGCGCGCTGCAACAGGATGCGGTTCTTGGCGACTTCAACCTGCGCAATCTGCGCCAGCGCGTTGACGGTCACGACACCCTGTCGCAGCGCCACGTATTGAAAGTCCGGCAGTGGCGCATCGACTTGAGCGGCGACGCGCGGCACTTCCATTTCAGGGATGCCCATCGCGGCCGACAATTGTCGCCGCGCGGCCGCCAGCAGGGCCTGTGCGTTCACTAAGCCCATCGATGCACGATCGCGCTCGATGCGGAAGAAGAGCACATCGAGGTCGCTGGCTTCGCCCCCCCGTTTGAGGCGTTCGGCCGTGACCAACGAGGTATTGGCAATCTCCACCAGTTCGGTCAGTACTTGCACTCGCTGCTGCCCGACGAGCGTCGAGTAAAACCCGCTTCGAACGGCCGTCAGCAGATCGAAACGGACGCGCGTGAAGTGCAACTCGGCCTGTTGCACTTCGCGCATGGCCGCGGCCCGGTTAAGCCGCAACTTGCCCATCGTCACGAATTCTTGGGTGAGAAATCCGTTGTACTGCGATTCGCTTCCGTTCATCTGCGGCGAGGCGGTATTGACCGTCGGATTGGGAAAGAGCCCCACCTGCACGGCTCGGCCGCGCGCCGCCGTGATGCGGGCCGCCGCCTCGCGAATATTGGGGCTGATCGACATCGCCATCCGCTCCAATTCGTCGAGCGTCGCAGTCGGCACTTCGCGCACCGGCACGGGCTCGCCCACGACCGGCGGCGCCGGCGGCATCGGTCCGGGAGCCGAGGGCGGATTGTTCGGATTGACTTGCGTCGGCGGAGGAAGCGGAATCGGTTGCTCTGGCAATTGACCAGGTACTTGCAACCGCGCCGCATTGTTAGCCAAGGCGGGCATCAAGTCGCCGCGGCCATTGCGTGCGGCGGGCGAACCACTCACCGACGGCAATCCAGAGGATATGAACCCGACCGGCGCAACCGCGGCCGGGAAGACCGGATTGGCCAGCGGCAGCGACGAGGGATTAACCACCTGCGGCTGCGTCGCCGGCGGCTGGGCTGCCGCGGGAGGAAAAGCAGCCGGCATGGGCGCTGTTGGGCTTTGCGCAAAAACGGCCGATCCGCTAGCGGCCAGCGCCACGACAACGACGAACGCCGTGGCGCTGGCGACGTACCCGCTGGCGCTGTGCGCCCGCAGCAGCTCGCTTGATTTGGTAGATGAATATGCCATGCGGCGCAAGCTCTTGGTGCGAGGTCGGAAAGCCGGCAAACTAGTTACAACCGCCTCAGCCGGCATTTCCCCTATCTTCGTCACCGCCGGCACAACACTGCGGCACGTCCGACACAAGCGTTAAAGATTGCCACGCCTCTCAGCGCGCAGCGTGGGTCGCCACCATGCAGATTAACTAAGCGGAAAAGTCCGCGACCAGGTGCGCGAGATCGAGCCTGGTGGCTGCGACGCTGGCATGCGAGCACTGCCAGCAGCGTCGGCGGTTAGCCCAGCCGGCGCGCGGTCCAGAGCAGGGCGTTGGCCATTAGGTTACGAAACGACTCGACCTCGAAATCCTTGGGGTGCCCAAGCGACGTATAGAAAACCCGACCTCCCTTGTGCTCGCGGGTCCAAGCGATGGGCTCCATGTGGTCGGGGATGCTGCCAGTCAGCAGCACACGGCAATCCTGTGCCAGGCCCGTATTGCGGTATAAGCTGCCAACCGAGCGATACGGCGTGAAGCCCGCCAGAATCGGATCGTTGGCGGCAGTCTTTACGAGCTGAATTTCCGACTCTGGCCCTTCGGAATAATGCCCTTTGTAGTTGCCGCCAAAGACCTCGCGATCGAGTGCCAGCCAGTTTTGAAACGCGTGGCTCGCGGTGCGCACGCCGACAATCGGGCGCCCCGCATCACAGTATTTCTTGATTTGCTGGAGCTGCTCGCCCTCAATTTTCAGTCGCCGGGTGAACAGCAGCATTACGTCGCAAGTTTCGAGATTCTCCAGGCCTGGCACGTCCTCGTCGGTGCGACGAAATGCCCGCGTGCATTGGATGCCGAATTGTTTAGCGAGCCAGGGCTCCAGCGCCGCGAGCGATTCGTCGGACTTGTATTCGAGCGAGCCCGAGACGAGGCAAACCGAAAGCGGCTTTTTGCTCGCGGCCGCACCCTCAGCGGCCCGGGCGCTGCCAAGCTTGCTGCCAATTGATGCAGCCGCCAGAGCCAGACCCGTCGCAGTGAAGCGAAAAAAACCTCGCCGATCGACCTGCCGGGCCGGATGCTGCCCAAGATAAAGCGAGTTCGCATGCGCAGTGTTTCTATCGGAATTCTGCGGCATCCCTTTGCTCCCGGTCAGATGGCCTAAGAAGCCGCCGGTTGCGCCACAGCGCTGGGCGTTTTCTTCCTCTTTGCTTCTTCCAGCTTGCGGCGGAACTTGCGAACGTTGTCTTTGGCTGCGATTGGCAACTTCGAGCTCAGCAGATTCGACTTATTGAACCAACCATTCGGCTCGCGAAACACCGTATGGATTTCGATGAACACGGCCCCATTGGGTTCCTTCAACGCGGTGGCCTTGGTGAAAGTGCCACTGCCAAAGTACGGTTGCTTCTTGCCGTATTTGACCCGTCCTAATTCGTCGTTCTCCATCGATTGCCAAAAATTCGGGAACTCGGGGTCGTCGGCGAATCGCGGATCGAGCATCGAGGCCACGATCACGCCCTCAGCAGTGCGTGTGCGCAGGGAGTGCGAAGTGCCGGTCGAAAGCACGCGGTCGAAAATCTCGGCGCTACCGTGCGAGTAGCCCTCGCGCTCGGCGTCGCCACTTAACAGCTTGATCTCACGGGCGGCGAGTTGTTCGGCGGTTAGCGTCTTGGCTTCTTTCTCTTCCTGTGGAGCTTGTTCACCACGTTGCCGTCGCTCGGCGGCCCGCTCCTGGCGTTCTTCTTCGGCCTGTTCCTTGAGAAAGTCCTGGTCACTGATCTCATCGATGTCGCCATAGACGATGAAATACAGATCGACCTGCTGAATGCGGGCGTCAGCCGTTTCGCCGCGCGTCTTCATGGTCAACACCAGTGGCGCTTCGAGCGATTTCTGCAGCATGCGCGGTATCGATTGAACCGGCGTGCGTCCGGGAATTGCCTCGAGCGCGGCCCTTTGCGCCGACGCATCGAGCCCGTCGGCCATCTGTGGCTTCGCCAGCACGGCTGGTTTAGCCGCGCCGACTTCGACTCCTTTGCTCGTCAGTTCCTCATACAACGGATTGGAGTCGTCGGCCCGCGCGGAGAACGTCAGCCCCCCCAGCAGGATCAAAGCGATCAACGATTTGCCAAGTTGGCCAAAAATCATGCAGGTTCTCCCCACGAGGCGCGTCTTCACCCGCTGGCGCATCGCGCAACAATTCCTTTGCCTATTGACAGTCTAGGGGCGCGAGCATTCCTCGGACAACCCAAGGGAATTCAATCGTCGGATTCATTCACCTCAGCGCCCGGGCACCTGAGAGTCAGCAGCGGCAATTGGGCGCGTGTTGTTACGACAGAAACGGTTGGGGCGTCGCGATTAGTGAACGTTGGAAACGAGCTTTAGGCCCAATAAGCGAGCAGCGACGTGGCTAATTGTCAACAAAGTCGCTGCCGAATATTCCAGTCGATCTAGTTTTCTCAGATTTACCAATCGACCTATTCCATCTAAAATTCGGCCTCGCGTATCAGGACTGTAACGGATGCGCCGCATATACGCGACGCTTCGGAGGGAGATGGAACACGGCCCCGGAGAATGCTATCGCATTCAAGTCCATACGCGCAAGAGTGTTACCCAAAGACTATCATTTGAGACGCATAGCCTATGGTATCGATTTTGCTCGCTTTAGGCTCACGACCTCACGTCTCACGTCGTCCTTGACAGTTGCTTCAAATGGGGTATTTGAACAAATGGAAGGGTTTTGGCGTGGCGTTTTGTCACCGCTAGCTCCCCTGTTGCAATCCTCCCCGCCCTAGCGCTAGACCCCAATGATGACGGTGGACCGTATTGGGGATCCTAAGTTCCGCACCCTCCTGAAGTTGAGAATTCGCTGAGTCGGCCGTCAGGGAGCGCCCACCCGCGGAGTATTTATCCGCAGAGAGCGAGCGCTCTGACCACGGATGCCCAGGACGCAGACAACGCATGGCCACTGATTCGCTACCACGACTTGCAGCCGGCTGGCAACCTACGTTTCCGAGCCTGGTCGATCTGCTTCGCGACCGCGCACGCTGCGCTGCTAATCACTCGATCTTCACCTTTCTGGCCGATGGCGAGCTTGATGCACGCCCGATCAGCTATGGCGAGCTCGACCTGCGGGCTCGCGCCATTGCCGTACGGCTCGTCCAGCGAGGTCTGGCTGGCGAGCGGGCGCTGTTGATGTGCGAGCCCGGGCTCGACTTCATCGCGGCATTTTTCGGCTGCCTGTATGCGCGAACGATCGCCGTGCCCGCCTACCCGATCGATCCGCTACTCGTGCACCACCATCTTCCAAGGTTGATGGCGGTTGTTGCCAATTCGCAGGCGAGCTGCGTGCTGTCGACGCGCGACGTGCTCGGCTGGTCCGAAGCCTCGTTGGCCAAGATTCCACATTTGGAGACGTTGATCGCCGTCGACGATCCGGCGCTCACCGCGCACGCCCACCGCTGGACGGATCCTGGTGCCGAGCTCGACGACTTGGCCTTCCTGCAGTACACGTCCGGCTCGACCGGCGCCCCGAAAGGGGTAATGCTCTCGCACGGTAACTTGTTGCATCAGATCGAGCAATTGCACCGGCTCGACGAGCCCGAAGCGCGCGGCGTACTTTGGGCGCCACCCTATCACGACATGGGCCTGATCGGCGGCATCCTTTGGCCGATCTTCAGCGGCGGGCACATGACGTTGATGTCCCCCGTATCGTTTGCCACGCGGCCGCTCCGCTGGTTGCAAGCCATTTCGAGATATCGAGCGCAGATCAGCGCCGCGCCGAATTTCGCCTACGAGCTTTGCGTCCGCAAGATCACGCCTGCCGAACGGGACGAGTTGGACCTAAGTAGTTGGCGAGTCGCCATGAATGGCGCCGAGCCGGTACGCCCCGACACACTGGCCCGCTTTGTCGACTACTTCGCGCCGTGCGGATTTTCGCCCAACGCGTTCTACCCCTGCTTCGGTCTGGCCGAAGGCTCGCTGATGGCGGCCGGCGGTCGCAAAGGGCGTGGCGCAGTCGTCCGCATATTCTCCAGCGAAGCACTCGAGAATAACTTTGCAATCGCCTGCGACACGGAGTCACCCGACGGCCGGGCTCTGGTGGGCTGTGGCCAGTCGATCGCCGATCAGCAGATCGCCATTGTCGACCCACAAACCTGTCTCGCCTGTGCCGAGAACCAGGTCGGCGAAATTTGGATCAGCGGGCCAAGCATCGCCCAGGGGTATTGGCACCGGCCCGACGAAACGGCTTACACGTTCGACGCTTGCCTTGCCGACTCAGCGCACGGCCCCTTCATGCGCACCGGCGACACCGGCTTCGTCCACGAAGGCGAACTGTTCGTCACGGGCCGCTTGAAAGACCTGATCATCGTTCAAGGTCGCAATCATTATCCCCACGATATCGAAGCTACGGTCGAAGCGGTCGATCCGGCTCTCAAGCGCGATGGCGGAGCCGCCTTCTCGATCGAAATCGACGGCGCCGAGCAACTTGTCGTTGTGCACGAAGTACTTCGCCCCAAAAAGGTGAAGCTTGAGTCGCTACTCGATCGCGTGCGGGCGGCCGTCGCCGATGCACACGGCGTGCTTCCGTATGCAATCGCGTTAGTTCAAACGGCGGGCATCCCCAAAACATCCAGTGGCAAGACCCAGCGACGCGCGTGCCGCGATTTGTTTCTGCGCTGCGAACTGCCGCTGTTGGCCGAGTGGCGTGCCGCGACGCTTGCTGGCGAGCGCCCCGACAGCGATGACCCGACACAAGAACCGCGCAACAGCCTGGAATCTTCGCTGGCGGGGTTGTTCGCAGATGTGTTGGGGCTGTCGCGGGTGGGGATTCACGAGAACTTCTTCCGGCTCGGCGGCCATTCGCTGCTGGCCACGCAGTTGGTCTCGCGGATTCGCAATGCGCTGGCCGTCGAACTGCCGCTGCGGGCGTTGTTCGAGGCCCCCAGCGTGGCCGAGTTGGCTGTCCGCGTCACCGCCCTGCAAGGCGCAGGGGCCGGTCTGCGCGCGTTGCCACCGCTGGTGCCACGCCCGGCCGACGAAGCGCCAGTCGCCTCGTTCGCGCAGCAGCGGCTGTGGTTCCTTGATCAGTTGGAACCTGGCAATCCGTTCTACAATCTGCCCGCCGCCGCGCGGTTGAGCGGACCGCTCGAAGTGGCGGCCTTGGCTGACGCCCTCGATCAACTCGTCTCGCGGCACGAGGCGCTCCGCACCATGTTCGCCAACCACCAAGGTCGCCCGCTACCGGTCGTCGCCCAACAGGCCCGTTGGCCCCTCGCGCAAGTCGATCTGTCGGGCGAAGCCAATCGCGAAGCGGCCCTGGCCACGCGAATGCTGGCAGCGGCACGCCAGTCGTTCGATTTGGCCCACGGTCCCCTGGTGCGGGCGGTACTGTACCGCTTGTCTGCCGAAGAGCACGTGCTGCTGCTGGTGCTGCACCACGTGGTGGCCGACGGCTGGTCGATGGGCGTGCTGGTCCGTGAACTGGGGCGGGCCTACACGGCCGCTACCCAAAACACAGGCTACCACTTGCCACCGTTGGCCGTGCAGTATGCCGACTTCGCTGCCTGGCAGCGCGACTGGCTGGCCGGCGACGTCTACGAAGAGCAACTGGCCTACTGGCGCTCACGACTGGGCGATGGCCCCGCGGTGCTCGAACTACCGGCCGATCGCCCCCGTCCAGCCGCGCCCCAGTTCACCGGCGCCACGCAGTCGATCGCCCTCTCGCCTGAGTTGTCGGCGCGCTTGCAAGCGCTCAGCCGGCAAGAAGGGGTCACCCTGTTCATGACCTTGCTGGCCGCCTTCCAGGCCTGGCTGGCACGGGTCACCGGAGAGACCGACATCGCCGTCGGCTCGCCGATCGCCAATCGCACCCAGACCGAGCTGGAAGGACTGATCGGCTTCTTCGTCAACACCTTGGTGCTGCGGACGGACGTCAGCGAAGACCCTTCATTCCGCGATCTGCTGGCGCGGGTCCGCGAGACGACGCTGGGCGCGTACGCCCATCAAGACCTGCCGTTTGAGAAGCTGGTCGAAGTGCTGGCGCCGCAGCGGTCGCGGAGTCACGCGCCGCTGTTCCAGGTGGCGCTGGTGCTGCAGAATGCACCGCTGGAATGGCCGGCCGGTGGCGAGCTCTCGGTCAGCAACCAGCCGCTGGACACCGCCACCAGCAAGTACGACCTGACGTGGTTCTTGTGGGAAGCCGATGGGCAGCTCATCGGCCAATTGGAATACAGCACCGAGCTGTTCGAGCGCGGCACGATCGAGCGCTTCTGGCAGTCGCTGGTCAGCCTGCTGGAAGGGGCCGTGGCCGATCCGACGCAGCCGGTGAGCCGGTTGCCGCTGGTTAGCGCCATCGAGCGCGCCCGCTTGCTGGAGCAAGCCGCCGGCCCGCACGACGACGTCTTGCCGGCCGACTGCGTTCACGAGTTGATCGCCCAGCGTGCGGCCGAGACTCCCCATCAAGTGGCCGTCGAAGGGGCGGGCGGCTCGCTCACCTACGGCGAGTTGGAGCGGCAGGCCAATCAACTGGCCTGGCACCTGCAATCGCTGGGCGTGGGGCGCGAGACGCTGGTCGGCGTGGCGCTCGAGCGCTCGCCGCAGTTGGTCGTCGCCCTGCTGGCGATCTGGAAGGCGGGCGGAGCCTACGTTCCGCTCGACCCGGCCTATCCCCGTTCCCGTTTGGAACTGCTGGTCGCCGATAGCGGCCTGACGGTGCTGTTGACTCAATCGCCGCTGGTGCCGCAACTCCCCGAGTTGGCCGGCGGACAAGTCGTTTGCCTCGACCAGATCGCGCGGCAACTCGCCCAACAGCCGACAACCGCGCCCCAGCTCACTACCCATCCCGAACAACTCGCTTACGTCATCTACACCTCCGGATCAACCGGGACGCCAAAGGGAGTGCAGATCGAGCATCGTCAGCTCGTCAACTTCTTGCAGTCGTTCGCCGATGAGCCCGGCCTCGCGTCCAGCGACGTGCTGCTGGCGGTCACGACAATTTCGTTCGACATCGCCGGGCTTGAACTGTTTCTGCCGCTTTTCGTCGGCGCGCGCGTTGTCGTGGCATCGCGCGATGATGCGGCCGACGGCGAGCGGATTGCGGCGCTCATCAAGTCGCATCACGTCAATGTGATGCAAGCCACGCCGGTCACCTGGCGATTGCTCTTGGCCGCCGGCTGGCAGCCCCGGGGGTCGTTCAAAGCGATGTGCGGCGGTGAAGCGCTCGATCCCGATCTGGCCAACCGCCTGCTCGCGCTGGGCCTGGAACTTTGGAACGTCTACGGTCCGACCGAAACGACGATCTGGTCGACGATCCAGCGTCTGACTTCGGCCGAAATGCCGATCCCGATCGGTCGACCGATCTCCAACACTCAGTGCCATGTGCTCGACGCAAGAGGCGATCTGGTGCCCGCCGGAGTGGTCGGCGAACTGTTCATCGGCGGCACCGGCGTCGCGCGAGGTTATTTCAATCGACCGGACCTGAATGCCGAACGCTTCGTGCGTGATCCGTTCAGCGAGATTCCCGGCGCCCGCATGTATCGCACGGGTGACCAGGTTCGCTGGCGCAACGACGGCGCGCTGGAATTCGTTGGCCGGGCCGATCAGCAAATCAAGCTCCGCGGTTTCCGCATTGAACTCGGTGAGATCGAAGCGGCGCTCGGTCGCCATCCGCAGGTTTGCGAATGTGCGGCAATCGTCGGATCCGACACTACGGGCGAGAAGCGGCTAGTGGCCTATTACGTGCCGGCCGGAGAAAACGCCCCGACAAGCCGCGAACTGGCCGAAAGCCTGAGCGAGAATCTGCCCGAGTATATGGTGCCGGCCGTCTTCGTGCGGCTCGAGGCGATGCCACGCACTCCCAACGGCAAGATCGATCGTCGGGCGCTTCCCGAGCCGACTAGCGAGCGCGACGACGAGCAGTCGACAACGATCGCACCGCGCAACGGCCTGGAATCTTCGCTGGCGGGGTTGTTCGCAGATGTGTTGGGGCTGTCGCGGGTGGGGATTCACGAGAACTTCTTCCGGCTCGGCGGCCATTCGCTGCTGGCCACGCAGTTGGTCTCGCGGATTCGCAATGCGCTGGCCGTCGAACTGCCGCTGCGGGCGTTGTTCGAGGCCCCCAGCGTGGCCGAGTTGGCTGTCCGCGTCACCGCCCTGCAAGGCGCAGGGGCCGGTCTGCGCGCGTTGCCACCGCTGGTGCCACGCCCGGCCGACGAAGCGCCAGTCGCCTCGTTCGCGCAGCAGCGGCTGTGGTTCCTTGATCAGTTGGAACCTGGCAATCCGTTCTACAATCTGCCCGCCGCCGCGCGGTTGAGCGGACCGCTCGAAGTGGCGGCCTTGGCTGACGCCCTCGATCAACTCGTCTCGCGGCACGAGGCGCTCCGCACCATGTTCGCCAACCACCAAGGTCGCCCGCTACCGGTCGTCGCCCAACAGGCCCGTTGGCCCCTCGCGCAAGTCGATCTGTCGGGCGAAGCCAATCGCGAAGCGGCCCTGGCCACGCGAATGCTGGCAGCGGCACGCCAGTCGTTCGATTTGGCCCACGGTCCCCTGGTGCGGGCGGTACTGTACCGCTTGTCTGCCGAAGAGCACGTGCTGCTGCTGGTGCTGCACCACGTGGTGGCCGACGGCTGGTCGATGGGCGTGCTGGTCCGTGAACTGGGGCGGGCCTACACGGCCGCTACCCAAAACACAGGCTACCACTTGCCACCGTTGGCCGTGCAGTATGCCGACTTCGCTGCCTGGCAGCGCGACTGGCTGGCCGGCGACGTCTACGAAGAGCAACTGGCCTACTGGCGCTCACGACTGGGCGATGGCCCCGCGGTGCTCGAACTACCGGCCGATCGCCCCCGTCCAGCCGCGCCCCAGTTCACCGGCGCCACGCAGTCGATCGCCCTCTCGCCTGAGTTGTCGGCGCGCTTGCAAGCGCTCAGCCGGCAAGAAGGGGTCACCCTGTTCATGACCTTGCTGGCCGCCTTCCAGGCCTGGCTGGCACGGGTCACCGGAGAGACCGACATCGCCGTCGGCTCGCCGATCGCCAATCGCACCCAGACCGAGCTGGAAGGACTGATCGGCTTCTTCGTCAACACCTTGGTGCTGCGGACGGACGTCAGCGAAGACCCTTCATTCCGCGATCTGCTGGCGCGGGTCCGCGAGACGACGCTGGGCGCGTACGCCCATCAAGACCTGCCGTTTGAGAAGCTGGTCGAAGTGCTGGCGCCGCAGCGGTCGCGGAGTCACGCGCCGCTGTTCCAGGTGGCGCTGGTGCTGCAGAATGCACCGCTGGAATGGCCGGCCGGTGGCGAGCTCTCGGTCAGCAACCAGCCGCTGGACACCGCCACCAGCAAGTACGACCTGACGTGGTTCTTGTGGGAAGCCGATGGGCAGCTCATCGGCCAATTGGAATACAGCACCGAGCTGTTCGAGCGCGGCACGATCGAGCGCTTCTGGCAGTCGCTGGTCAGCCTGCTGGAAGGGGCCGTGGCCGATCCGACGCAGCCGGTGAGCCGGTTGCCGCTGGTTAGCGCCATCGAGCGCGCCCGCTTGCTGGAGCAAGCCGCCGGCCCGCACGACGACGTCTTGCCGGCCGACTGCGTTCACGAGTTGATCGCCCAGCGTGCGGCCGAGACTCCCCATCAAGTGGCCGTCGAAGGGGCGGGCGGCTCGCTCACCTACGGCGAGTTGGAGCGGCAGGCCAATCAACTGGCCTGGCACCTGCAATCGCTGGGCGTGGGGCGCGAGACGCTGGTCGGCGTGGCGCTCGAGCGCTCGCCGCAGTTGGTCGTCGCCCTGCTGGCGATCTGGAAGGCGGGCGGAGCCTACGTTCCGCTCGACCCGGCCTATCCCCGTTCCCGTTTGGAACTGCTGGTCGCCGATAGCGGCCTGACGGTGCTGTTGACTCAATCGCCGCTGGTGCCGCAACTCCCCGAGTTGGCCGGCGGACAAGTCGTTTGCCTCGACCAGATCGCGCGGCAACTCGCCCAACAGCCGACAACCGCGCCCCAGCTCACTACCCATCCCGAACAACTCGCTTACGTCATCTACACCTCCGGATCAACCGGGACGCCAAAGGGAGTTTTGCTCGAACACCGCGGTATCGCGGTTCGTCTGCAAACGCTGGCCAAGGTTTTCGAGATCGGGCCGACGAGCCGGATGCTGCAGTTCGCGTCGATGAGTTTCGACGCCTCAATCTGCGAACTGCTTGTACCGCTGGTGGCTGGCGCGACGTCTGTGATGGCGACTGGCGACAGTCAGATGCCCGGCGCGTCGCTGAACGCCTTCCTGCGCGATCACCGGATTACCGCGGCGACACTTCCCCCCGCGGTGCTCGCGGCCACGCCGAGCGATCACTTACCGCAGCTTCGCACCCTGGTGTCAGTCGCCGAAGCTTGCACGAGCGAACTGGTCGAACGCTGGTCGCCGGGACGCCGGTTCTTGAACGGCTATGGACCGACGGAGTGCACGATCGGCGCGACGTGGGCCGAGTGCCACACGAGCTCGCGCCGGCCGCCGATCGGTCGCCCGTTCGACTTTGTCGAGGTTTATGTGCTCGACGCGCGCCTCGAGCCAACGCCCGTCGGAGTGCCCGGCGAGTTGTACCTGGGAGGCATCGGCCTGGCGCGGGGCTACTTGAATCGTCCCGAACTCACGGCCGAGCGATTTGTCAATCATCCTTTCCATCAGCATACCGGCGCTCGACTCTATCGCACCGGCGACGTAGCACGCTGGCGCGCGGACGGACAACTTGAATTCGTCGGCCGAGCCGACCAGCAAATCAAACTGCGTGGCTACCGCATCGAACTTGGCGAAGTCGAAAGCCAACTGCGCGAACACGCCGGCGTGCGCGAAGCCGTGGCCGTCGTGCGCGAAGAAACCCCTGGCGATCAACGGTTGCTGGCGTTCGTCGTGGCAGATGCCACGGCGTTGGAAGCCGATCGCGGCCAAGCAGGTGCCGTCGAAGGCGAGCAAGTACAACACTGGCAGACGCTGTTCGACGAATCGTATCGGCAGATCCTGCCCGCCGGCGATCCGACGCGAAACTTTGAAGGTTGGAACTCCGCGTACACTGGCAGGCCGCTCCCGCGCGACGAAATGCAGCACTGGCTCGACTCCACCGCGGCGCAAGTCCGTCGACACCGCCCACGGCGCGTGCTGGAGCTTGGCTGCGGCAGTGGCTTGGTGTTGTTCCAGATCGCACCGCATTGCGAAGAATATGTCGGCACCGACTTCAGCGAACCGTCGCTGGAATATGTGCGCAGGCTCGTCGCCCAGCCGGAACGCAAGCTGGGCCACGTGCGGCTCGAGCGCCGCGCGGCGGACGAGCTCGCCGGATTGCCGGCGGCGCATTTCGATGCCGTGATCCTCAACTCGGTCGTGCAGTACTTCCCCTGTGCTGACTATTTGCTACGCGTGATCGAGGGGGCCAGCCGATTGGTGCGTCCCGGCGGGGTGATCTTCCTGGGTGATGTGCGCAGCTTGCCGCTGTTGGAAACGCTGCACGTCGCGATTGAGTTACAGCAGGCCGCTGATGACGCCACGCTCCATGATGTCCAGCGTCGCATGCGGCAGCGCCGCGAACACGAGCAGGAGCTGGCCGTCGATCCCCGACTGTTCCAAGACCTTACCGCCGCAATGCCGGCAATTTCGCGCGTCGAGGTCTCACTCAAGCGCGGCAGCTACCAAAACGAGCTCAACAAGTTCCGCTACGACGTGACGCTGCACGTGGATTCGCCGGCCCCCGTAGTCGAACCGCAATGGCTCGACTGGCAGCAGGGGGAGTGGTCACTGGCGGCTCTCCGCGACTTGCTGGCGACGACCCAACCCCCAGCAATCGGACTGCACGGCGTGGCGAACGCACGAGTGCAACAGGACGTGTTGGCCACCCAGGCCATGCACTCGCAGGTGGACGAAACGGTCGGCGAGATGCGCGCGCGAATTGCCGGTATCCGCGCTTCAGCCATCGATCCGCAACAGTTCTGGGCGCTCGAAAGCGAGTCGCCGTATGACATCGAGATCACCTGGGGCGCAACACCAGCACATTACGACGTTGTGTGCCGCCGGCATTGGCCCGCCGAGGATACAGCGCCAGC
Organism: uncultured Planctomycetaceae bacterium; assembly: GCA_964495375.1. Classification (GTDB taxonomy): domain Bacteria; phylum Planctomycetota; class Planctomycetia; order Pirellulales; family JAEUIK01; genus JAIESQ01. The sequence goes on from CAZBWM010000007.1 coordinate 58,417, forward strand.
CGTGGAGTGTGCGGCCGCGTTGCACAACAACGGCGCGACAAACGCCGCGAGGAAAGGCCACGTCGCTCACGCCCACGCGAATGGGCACACCAACGGCACAGGCAATGGAAATGGCGGCGGTCATGCCAACGGCAACGGAGGTAGCCACGCCAACGGCCACTCCCATGGTCTCTGCAAGCCAAACGGGTGGAACGGCTCTAACGGACATTCGCAGCGCAGCCAGAAGCAAACAAATGATTGCGCAGTGAATCAGGTCGAGGAGGTTGTCCCGACAACATTCAAGGCCAAGTCGAACGGAAGCACTCAACCCAACGAACGCACGGCAATGAAGTTTGAGCCCTCGTCCCGGTTTCAAGCCCGTTATGTGGGCGAAGACCGTGCGGCGGCCCGTCAGCGAGACGTTGCAGCGCCACGATCGAGCTCGAGCGAACCGGAGATAGCCCGCCGGGCCTGGAGTGAGTACACGAATCGCCCGCTGCTGGCCGTCGCACTACGCCGACTGGTCCCCAGTTTGCGTGCCCGACTCGAAGAGCGGTTGCCGGCCTACATGGTCCCGTCGAGCATTCAGGTGCTCGAAGCTCTGCCGCTGACGCGCCATGGCAAAATCGATCGTCAGGCTTTGTCCGCGACGGCGCTAACACGCCCGATCGGCGGCAGTGGATACGTGGCCGCGCGCGACGAGCTCGAAGCAGCGCTCGTGCAACTTTGGGAAGAACTGTTGCAGGTGCGTGGCCTGGGCGTGGCCGACGATTTCTTCACGCTCGGCGGACACTCGCTCTTAGCTGTGCGATTGATGGCCGAGATCGAACGGACCTTCGGTCGCAAGCTGCCGCTGGCAGCGCTGTTCCAAGAACCAACCATCGAGCACCTGGCCAACCTGTTGCGGCAAGAGCCCAATGTGGCGGGCATTTCGTCCTTGGTCGAAATGCAGCCGCGCGGGTCGCGACCGCCACTGTTCTGCGTCCATCCGGCCGGCGGCACCGTGTTTTGCTATCGCGACCTGGCTCGGCACCTGGGGGGCGATCAACCCTTCTTCGGACTGCAAGCCCGCGGGCTGTCGGGCGAAGCGCCGCCGCAAGACACGGTCGAGGAAATGGCCGCCCACTACATCGACACGATGCGCAGCGTGCAACCGGTCGGCCCGTATCGACTGGCGGGTTGGTCCCTCGGCGGTAACCTGGCGTTTGAGATGGCTCGTCAACTTCGCGAACAAGGAGACGAGGTTGCGCTGTTGGCCCTCTTGGATGCCGGTGCCCTGCCCCCTGACGAACAGGCCGCCATTGATGACTTCCTGCCGATCATCATGGGCATGTTCCCGGCCGAAGAGAATCTGCCGCTCGAAGCGCTGCGGCAGTTGCCGCCCCGCGAGCAGCTCGATTACTTCCTCAAGCGCGCGGCCGAAGCTCGGCTGGTCGACGATGTGCCAGGGACCACGCAAGCGCAACATGTGTTCGACGTATTCCGGGCGAACTTGAAGGCCATGCTCGACTATCGACCGGTCGAAGCCGACGTCGCGATTACGCTGTTCCGCGCCGCCGAGCAGACGAGCAAGCTGGCCGCTGATCCGGCATTGGGCTGGAGCGCGTACGCCAAACGCGGTGTCGACGTGCACACCGTACCGGGCGACCATGTCCACATGGTTCGCGAACCGCAGGTGCAGCACCTGGCCGCCGAGCTGTTGGCAAGCCTGGCGCGAGTTGAGCACTAGTGCACGTGCGAAAAGCGACTGCCGTAGCGGATCGACAATGAGATGGCCGCGCGCCGGCCCTTCAGCGATCAGCAGGTTCGTGAGGGCGTGCGCCCTCGACGACCTTACGTGCAAGACACTTCTACGTACCCGACGACGTGCTCGACGAATCCTCGCCCACTTCACCCTCAGGCAACCGCGGCTCGGGGGTCGATTCTTGGAAGCGGCGCTGGATCGTGTCGACGTACTCGGCCGGCATCGTGTCTTGCTTGGAGTTGGTCACAAGCACGGGCGGAGCCGGTGTGTCATAAGCAATCGACGCCGAGTATTCCTGAGTGCTGGCAACCCGCTCCGCGGTTCGCTCGGGCGTATCGGCACGCTCGATGTAGATCTTGCGGTGAGGCGCCGGCGAAATCTGCATGATGTCGGCAACCTTCAGCATGCCAGCGTGCGTGAGATCTCCCGTCTCAGGATCGAAATGCTGTGGCCCGAGCGTATTGTGAGCCCGCCAGCCATTGGCGATTTGCACGACGAAGGGTGCCCGCGTTGCTACGCGATCGGGCTCAATCCAGGGCTCGGGCCAGAGCTTGATCTTGAGGTATTCGCTTTTGATCGCACAGCAGACGCGATCGAGCCACTCGAACGCGGAGGCCTGGCCAATCCAACTCAAGGAAAACACAATGGCCAACAAGATCCAGCGAATGCGCCGCATCGGTTCACGTCCTTGTCGCGGAGAAGCTCTGGCCCATTCCGTGGAGGGGACCTCGTGCGACGCTTGCCGGGCGATGCCGAGACCCAAAGGGCTCCAGTCATTTATCGTCCGGCATTTGCGCAAGGTACGACGACAGCACCCGCGCTCGATTCAAGCGCAACGGCCGCCAAAAGCCGTACGATCGGGGCGGCAAACTGTGCGGGTTTTTCCGCGGGCACATCGCACCAAGAAACAAAAGATCCGATGCTCCACGCAGCACGAACCGAATCGCCGACTCTGGTGATTACCATCCGGTCGCTGACTTCGGACCGCTGCAACCGCCGTCAACTGCCGCGACAGCACCTGCTAGCAACGATCCCCGGCGAGCCCCCTCGTTGAAAAACCAGTCAAGCTAGGCAAACGGGCAAGCGCCGAGCGCGAGCGCCCACCTTAACGTAGCTTCACGGTTGCCCGAATAGTCGGAAAAACCTGCAAGTTCGGCACAGCTTGACTCGATAAATGGTGCTGTTCGCCGAAGTGCCGGCTCGAGGGCGTGCGCCCCTGCCCGCAGCTTCATCGAGGTCGCCAGGGAAGGACGTCCTATGCTCAACACCCGCTCGCTCGCCAGCTTCGCACTGTTGTCCGCGGTGCTGTGTTCCGCGACCGGCTGTCACGTGGTCCAGGGCCCCAACATCGGCTTGCTGATGTATCCGGTGCCGGTGTCGCCGTTCTTCCAGAAGCGTCTCGAAGATAAAGCCTGGGAGCATGAACGCTACGACCGCGTGCCAATCCTCGGGCCGATGACCTCGGGCGGACCGCCGGTCGCGCTCGATCCGCCTTCGCCCGACGAAGTAATGCGGGCCTTGGAGCGGGCTCGTCCCGTGCAGGGTGGTTTCCCCTTCTTGCATGAAATCCGCCGCGACAACATCCGCATGGTAACCGAGCCGATCGCCGACTACGTCGACGACGTGCGCGTCATGCCGCTGATCGGGCCCGTGCAGCAACACCACGCGCACTACAAGTGCACGGTCTACTTCACCGAAACACAAACGATCGGTTGGCCGATCCCGCATACGGTCGTGGACGAAGACGCCTCCGAGGTGGTTTACATCGACCACAACCATCTGCATCAGGTCGGCGCCGTCGACGACACGGAGACCAGCCCGTACTAACACCTGCCAAAAGGTCTTCGCCAGAGGTCCTCGGATACGCTCAAAATGGGGGGCGGTCCGCAACAGCGTGCCCGAGCGTGCCATCATGCGGAACTTTCGATGTAGTCTGTTGGCATTCGTCGCGGTGGCGCTTACCACCGGCGCCCACAAGGCCTGGGCTGAGCCGGCCGACGATCAGTATGCCGTGGCTGCAGGCCATTACGCTCAAGGGCGCTGGGAACTCGCCGTCGAAGAATTCGATCAGTTCCTCAAAGACCATGGCCGTCACGATCGCCAGGCGCAAGCCCACTTCTATCTGGCCGAAGCGCTCATGCAACTCGAGCGCTACGACGATGCGCGGCCGCACTATCAGGCACTCGTCGAACACGATCCAAAACATCGCTACGCCGCGCAAGCCCGCTTTCGTAGCGCCGAAGCTCGCTATCTGGCCCACCAGGCCGACGACGCGCGCCGCGAGTTGATGGCCTTCGTTGAGTTGTGCCCTGACGACAAGTTCGCCGGCAACGCCCTCTGGTATCTAGGCACTCTGGCGCTCGACAGCCACGACGATGCCACGGCCGAGCGTTGGTTCCGCCGTGGCTTGGAGCATTTCAGCGAAGGGCGCATCGGTGACGAATTACGCATCGGCCTGTCCCGCGCGCTCGAGCAACTTGGCAATCGCGAGGAAGCCACCAAAACGTTACTCGAGTTGATCGGCCAACCCGACCATCCGCAGGCCGACGAGGCGCGAGTGCTGTTAGCGCGACTGCAATACCGAGCGGAGAGGCCAACCGACGCGCTGGCCACGCTCGAACCGCTTGATCGTACGGAGGTCGCCGAATCGGTCTCGCACCAGGCACAGTTGCTGCGCGGCTGCTGCGAGTTTCGGCTGGACCACCCCGACAACGCCCGCCAGGCTCTCGCACCACTGTTCGAGAGCGAACACGTTGGGATCGAAGCTCGCTATTGGTGCGGCGTGATACAACAAGCGAGTGAGCAATGGAGCGAGGCCGCCGAGACCTTCCGTGCTGCCGCGGAGCGGTCTCCCTATCACGTGCTCGCTCCTGCGTTGCACTACTACGCCGGCGACGCTCTCGTCTTGGCCGGCAACCCAACAGCCGCCGACGAACAGTTTGAGATCGTTCTCGATCGCTGGGCCCAAAGCGATTGGGCCGATGAGGCCGCGGCCGGCCGTGTGCGTGCAGCGCACAACCGAGGCGACCATGCTGCGGTCGAGCGACTTGGCACGCAGTTCGTCGAGAATTGGCCGACGAGCGAACATCGCAGCAACGTCGATGCCTGGCGCGCCCGCAGCCTGCTAGCACAAGGTCGCGCGGCCGACGCCGTCGCCCTGCTCGAATCGACGTGCGCCGATCAGGCCGCAGTCAGACCGGCTAAGCCAGTCGAATCGACCGACGTTGCCACGGCGCCCGCACCCGCGACACCGGCCACGACGATTACAAACGCCCAACCGGCTGAGCAACCTGCCACGACACCTGCCGAACCGTCCACAACCAACACGACCGAAGAACCGCCAATGGCCGCCGCGCAGGTTGCCAATCGACTACTCTATGCCGCCGCGCTCGAACGGGCCGGACGTTTCGCCGATGCGTTGACTGTTGCCGACAAACTAATCGAAGCCTCGACCGCGACGAGTGTCGACACCACACCTGACTCCAAATCCGTCGACGCCTCGACGGCACTACGCGGTGAAGCGCTCGCGACGCGGGCCCAGGCTTTGGCCGGTCTCGAACGCTGGGACGACGCGATCACCGCCTTCGGACAGTACATCGAACAGTTTCCCGAAGGATCGCGCATCTCGTTCTGCCGCGGCGAGCGCGCCGTTGCGCTCGCTCGCCAGGCTAAGTATGACGATGCACGACAGGAATACGACGCATTTATCAAGGCCGTCGGCGCCGACCGACCGGCCGAAAACTCGGTCAGCGAGCGACTTGCTTCCCTAACGGCCGGCACCGCGAGCGACGCCTGGTCGAGCGTGCTCTATGCTCGACTTGCCGAGAAGGAGAATCCTCCCGATGTGGCTGCGCGCGGTTTGTGGGGGCAGGCCCGCAACGCGTATCGCGCGTCGCGTTGGCAAGAGGCGGCGCAGTTGCTCGCGGATTTTCTGAGTCGCTTCGAGAATCATGCCAATGCGGCCGAGGCCCTGTTGCTGCGCGGCACGGCGCTCGAAAAGATCGACGATCACGCCGGGGCCGCGCAGGCCTTCCGTGAGTTGGCCGAACGCTTTCCAGCTTCCGATCAGGCGAGTAACGGCCTGTTGGCCGCCGCGCGGTTGCTGAATCGCAAGCAACAAAAAGAGGAGGCCGCCGCATTTTACAAGCGGCTCGTCGACGAGCACCTCGACGATGAACACGCGGATGTCGCGCTCTTTGAATTAAGCTGGGTACTCCGCGAATTGGGTCAGGCCGAAGAAGCCGACGCTCGCCTGGCCACGCTTCGCGAGCGCTTTCCGGCTAGTCCGTATGCGGACGATGCCACGTATCGACTGGCCGAATGCGCGTATCGCGCCGGCGATTTTGCACGGGCTGAAGAACTGACAACCGTGCTCTTGGCCGAACGCCCGGCGGATGGCATCGCGGGGCCGCTAACACCGAAGCTGGCGCCGTACGCCTGGTATCTGGCCGGGCAAGTTGCGGCCGCCCAGGAGCGCTGGCCACAGGTTGCCGAGCGCATGGCACGCGTCCAGTCGCTTAAGCCCTCGGGAGCACTGGCGCTGTTGGCCGACTATTGGGAAGCCGAAGCGCTCTACCGCCAGAATAAGTTCGCCGAGGCCGCCGCCCGTTTTGCCGAGCTGGCACCGCGAATCGAAGGGCGACGCGAGAGTTGGGCCGCCGTCGCGGCGCTGCGACGCGCGCAAGCCAACGCCCAGCTCAAGAATTGGGATGCCGCCGAGAGCCTTGCCCGCAGGATCGCCGTCGACTTTCCGCAGTTCAATCAGCAGTACGAGGTCGATTACCTCCTCGGCCGATCGTTGGCCAGCCGCGGGCTGTTCCAGCAAGCGCGAGAAGCGTATCGCCGGGTGATCGACTCGCCGACGGGTGGAAAGACCGAAACAGTCGCGATGGCCCAGTGGATGACCGGCGAAACGTACTTCCACCAGCAAGACTATCGCCCGGCAATCCGCGAATACCTGCGCGGCGAGACGCTGTACGCGTATCCCGAGTGGCAGGCCGCTTCGCTGTTGCAAGCCGGCAAATGCCACGAAGCTCTCGAACAATGGGACGAGGCAATCAAGCTTTACGAACAGCTTGCCAAGCAATACAGCGAGACGACTCACGCCACGGAGGCCGCCGAGCGGCTGATCGCCGCCCGCGCGCAAATGGCCAAAAGCCAAGCCGCGCGGCCAGCAACGCCAGCCGCCAACCCCAAGCGCTAAGCGAACAACATCCCTGGCGCCGGTTCGCCGCGCAGCCAGGCACTTGAATACAACGACACCGCCCACGGAGGGGATCGTCGCATGTCACGCATGAACCTACTAGCCATCTGGGTCTTTCGCATGCTCTGCGTGATGGGCATCGGCATGTTGCCCTGGGCGTTACGTGCGGCGCCCCTCGAGCAATCTCCGGCCGGCGCCGGCGCGGCGGTCAGCGATGACGCGGGCACAACCCCTGACGATAAAACAGCTATCGAGCCGGTCAAGGATCTGATTTCGACGCAGAGCTTGATCGGCATCCTGCATGACGGCGGGATCGTGATGTTTCCGCTGGGCGCCTGCTCGTTCGTGCTCGTGGCATTCGTCTTCGAGCGCTCGATCAGCCTGCGGCGCGGGCGGGTGATTCCACGTCCGTTCGTCCGCCGTTTTCTCCATCAGGTTGGCGAAGGGGAACTCGACACCGACTCGGCGCTGCGGCTTTGTGAAGAAAACGGCAGCCCCGTTGCGGAGGTGTTTGCCGCCGCCATTCGTAAATGGGGGCGTCCCTCCGTTGAAGTTGAACAAGCAATCATGGATTCGGGTGAACGGGCGGCCAATCACCTGCGTCGCTACTTGCGGGTGCTTAATGGCGTGGCCACGGTCTCGCCGCTCTTGGGCCTGCTAGGCACTGTGTTCGGCATGATCAGTTCGTTCAATTCGATCGCCGCGGCCGCGGCGATGGGCAAGCCCGAGCTCATGGCACAGGGAATCGCCGCAGCGCTCATCACCACCGCGACCGGGTTGGTCATCGCGATTCCGGCACTGATTGCTTATCTGTGGTTCGTCAGCCGAGTCGATTCGCTCGTGGTCGAGCTCGACGCCTTGGGGCAACAGCTCGTGCGAATCATCTCGGCCGAAGGCTCGCGTCCCGCGGCGCGCGTGCGAACGCGAAGCGCCCGATCCGAGGCCGCTTAGACCACGCAACCGCGCTGTCACAATTTCCAGATCGGGGCCAACAGGCGGATTCACCCGGGGGGGAAAGTCATGCCGCTTAAGACAACGATTGACGAATTGCCAACGCTGAACCTTACGTCGATGATCGACGTGCTGTTCCTGCTGATCATCTTCTTCATGGTCGGAACCGAGTTTACCGACATGGATCGCAGCATCGATCTGGCGGTGCCTGAGCTGCGCCGCGGCGGTGCATTGACGGACGCTCCCAAGCGTCGCGTGGTGAACGTGCTCGCCGATGGCCGCATCGACCTCGACCGCCAGAATGTCTCGCTGGGTGAGCTGACCACGCAATTGTCCGCCGCCCGGCAGCAATACGCCACGCTGGGCGTGCTGGTGCGCGGCGATGGTCAGGGGACGTTCCAGCGCGTGGCCGAAGTGCTAGGCGCCTGCAAAGAGGCGGGCATCGCCGACGTCGGCATCGCCGTGCGCATTCGCTCCGATCGTCAACGCACGAGGTAGCCGCGATCGTGTTCCCCTTGGCACTACTTAAACCTGGCTTGTTCCCCAGCGCCACCGAAGTGCTTTGGTGGGGGCTGTGGTGCGGCCTCGTAGTGCTCTCGGTGGCGCTTGTCGTAATGATGCGCACGCGTTGGGGGCAGTCGCAGCCCTTGGGCAAGTGCCTGGGCTTGTCGCTGTTAGCGCATCTCCTGATGGCCGGCTATGCCACGACGGTCCACATCGTTCACACCACGTTCAAGGGCCCCAACGTTGCCGTGATGCGGCTGGGCGACGTCAGCACGGTTGAATTCACCGACGATGACGCTGCCGACGACGAACCCGGGACGGCTGATTCCGAGACCCCGGACGACGACTCCGCGCCGAAACCACCAACCGAGGTGAAGCCTTGGGACGCCCTGGTGGCCGATCCCAAGACCGACGCGCTTCCCGACGAGCCCGACCGTGCGGACGCCGAGTCGCCCGCCGCGCCAGACGTCGCCGTCGATCCAGTAGCGTCAAGCCCTGAGCCTGCACTTCCCGACGAGCTGCCAGCCTTCGAGCCGGATCAAGTGACACCGGCGGTGGCCGCGGCGCTGGGCGCCTCTCTGGCTGCCAAAGCACTCCCCCTCGAGCCGGCCGCGCCGATCGAAGTGCCAATCGCCCAAAACACCGAGTCCCAAGCTCCAACCGCGACCGAATTGCTCGAGCCCGAGCGCGCGACGGAGCTGGCCGAACCGACCGATACGCTGATTACGGCGCCGAGCGATTTGTTGGAGACCGCTGAGCCGGTGGCGCCTGCGCTAACTCCCTTGTTGCCGCGCAGCGAGCAGCCGCTTGCCTCGGCCATCAATCCGCCTTTGACGCCATTGGTCGGAAGCACCGCGCCAACTCCACTTCCGGCATTTACTAACACTGCGTCGAACGCGAGACCAGGACTAGCTGCCGATGCGGTCGCCGCCGCTCCCGCGGCTGCTGGGCTCGCCGCAGGCCTGACGGCCACCGAGGCCTATCGGCAGCGCACCGCGCAAGATCGCCGCCGACTCAGCGCAGCAGAAGGGGGCGGAGAAGAAACCGAAGGGGCCGTCGAAGCCGCGCTCGCTTGGTTGGCCAAGAACCAAGGCGCGAACGGTCTTTGGTCGGCAACCAAGTTCGGCGGCGGGCGCGAGCTGCGCGTGGGCGGTGAGGATCGTCAAGGCGCGGGAGCAGGGGCCGATACGGGCGTAACCGGCTTGGCGCTTTTGGCATTTCTTGGCGCCGGCTACACGCATCAAAAGGGCCCGTATCAACAAACGGTCGAACGCGGTTTGATGGCGCTCATCGCCTCGCAAAAGACCGATGGCAGTATGCCCGGGCAGGCGAACGTTTACGCGGCCATGTATTGCCATGGGATGGCCACGCTTGCACTCGGCGAAGCGTATGGCATGTCGGGCGATGTCCGATTTCGGAATCCGTTGCGCCGCGCCATTGGCTACACGCTCGCCGCGCAACATCCGACGACCGGGGGCTGGCGCTACTACCCGCGTGAAGCACGTGGAGATACGAGTCAACTTGGGTGGCAGCTCATGGTGCTTCGCAGCGGCGAACTGGCCGGCATTGCCATTCCGCCGACGGCTCGCGACGGTATGGTGCGCTTCTTGAAGAGCGTGGAATCAGGCCGTAGCGGGGGTCTGGCGAGTTACCGCGTCGACGAGCGACCCACGCGCACGATGACCGCCGAGGCGCTTTCCTGCCGGCTCTTTCTCGGCATGCAGCCCAACAATCCTGCCTGCCGCGAAGCACTCGACTTGGTCATGCAGGAGCTACCTGGCGACGGCCAGATGAATCTCTACTACTGGTACTACGCCACACTGGCATTGCACCAGCTTCAAGGCCCCGAATGGGAACGTTGGAACAGCGCACTCAAGGGGGTGCTGCTGGTGCGTCAGCACACCGACGGCGAATTGGCAGGCAGTTGGGACACCAACGACGTCTGGGGTGGCTACGGCGGCCGCGTCTACACCACGGCGGTCGGTGCCCTCTGCCTCGAAGTGTACTATCGCTTCCTGCCGTTGCATCACCGGGCGGAAGACGTTGCCAATCGGCCTGGGCAGCCGACGAGTAAGTAGAGCGATCTCGCTCACTTCGCGTCGTTCGCGGCACGTTCAAATGTTCTGAAAACGCCGCTCACCCCATCCTTGAGCCCGCCCCGCTGGCCGGTTACTGTGAAGCCCAGTGCCGCCTGCCCCACCTTCCCGCCGTCCGCACAATAGGCTTCCATGACCACGACTCGAATCGTTGCCGCGACACTCGTCGCGGCGTTTTTGCTGGTGACGTCGACCGCCCGTTCGAAAGTCCCAGCGGCGGACGCACCCGTCGATCGTGGTGCTCCAGAAACCGCCGGCGAGCCCTATCGCCCCTTCGTCGCCGAGACCGCCGACGAAGCGGAACTGTTGATGAAGCGCGTCCGCGTCCCCAAGGGGATGCAGATCGAACTGTTCGCCGCTGAGCCGCTGCTGGCCAATCCGGTGACGTTTACGTTCGACAAGCAGGGGCGCTGCTACGTCGTCGAAACCTATCGCCTGCACGCCGGCGTGACCGACAATCGCCGCCACATGGTCTGGTTGGACGACGACCTGGCTTGCCGCACCGTGGCTGACCGCGTGGCCATGTATCGCAAGCATCTGGGCGCCGAGTTCGACAGTTACGCCCGCGAGCACGACCGCGTGCGTTTGCTCACAGATACCAACGGTGACGGCCGGCCCGATCGCGCGAGCGTCTTCGCCGATGGCTTTCGCGACGCGGCCGACGGCATCGGCGCCGGTCTCTTGGCCCGCGGTCGCGATGTCTGGTTCGCCTGTATTCCCAAGCTGTACTTGCTGCGTGATGAAGATGGAGACGGTGTCGCCGAAAACCATCGCACGTTGCACGACGGCTACGGGGTACACGTGGCGTTTCTGGGACACGACTTGCACGGTCTCTGTCTCGGGCCCGATGGCCGGCTCTACTTCAGCATCGGCGATCGCGGGATGAACGTCGAAACCGAAGGACGCACGCTCGCTTATCCCGACACCGGCTGCGTATTGCGCTGCGAACCCGATGGTTCGAACCTCGAAGTGTTTGCCACGGGCCTGCGCAATCCGCAGGAGCTTGCTTTTAACGAAGTCGGCGACTTGTTCACCGGTGACAACAACTCCGACAGTGGCGACCGAGCTCGTTTCGTCCATCTGGTCGAAGGAGGAGACAGCGGTTGGCGCATCGGCTACCAGTACCTCACCACGCCGGTGAACCGCGGACCTTGGAACGCCGAGAAACTCTGGTTCCCGCAGCACGCGGGTCAGGCCGCCTATCTTGTGCCGCCGGTTGCCAATGTGGGGGACGGGCCGTCGGGCCTGGCCTATGACCCTGGCACCGGTCTACCCGAGGCTTATCGCGGCTCGTTCCTGATGGCCGATTTCCGCGGCAGCAACGGCATCAGCGGAGTCCGCGCGATCAAAGTGAAGCCGCGCGGCGCGACCTATGAGCTGGTGAGCCAGGAAGAATTCGCCTGGAGCGTGCTGGCGACCGACGTCGAATTTGGGGTCGATAGCGCGGTCTACATCAGCGACTGGGTGCAGGGCTGGGACACGACGGGGCGCGGTCGCATCTATCGCTTGTTTGATCCCGAGCCCGCGGCGACCGCAGCAGCAGCCGAAGTACGACAACTGATTGCCACTGGCATGTCGTCACGAAGCGTGCCGGAACTGGCCGCGCTGTTGGCGCACCGAGATCAGCGAATTCGGCAGAACGCGCAGCTTGAGCTTGCCACTCGAGCAGCAAATGCCGACAACCCCGCGTTCAGCGCACTGTCTGAAGTTGCCGCAAAGAGTTCCACGACGATCTCGCGATTGCATGGCATTTGGGGGCTCGGTCAGCTTGCCCGCCGTAGCCAGGCCGATGCACTCGCGGCATTGCGTGGTCTATTGCCCGACAACGATACCGAAGTTCGCGCTGCTGCCGCCAAAGCGCTTGGCGACGCCCATGATTCCGCGGCCGAGGACGCTCTGATTGGTTTGCTCGCCGACACCGAGCCGCGTGTCCGCTTTCAGGCCGCGACGGCAGTCGGCAAGCTGCACAGCCGCAAAGCATTGCCGGCTGTCTGGAAGTCGATCGAAGCAGGGGCTGACGATCCGTATCTGCGGCATGCCGGCGTGATGGCGCTTGCGGGCATCGGCGACGTTGACGCGATTATGGAGGTTAGGCAGTCGGACTCACCGGCCGTGCGCATGGCAGCAGTCTTGTCGCTCCGGCGTCTGGAACGCCCCGATGTCGCCCACTTTCTGAATGACGCCGACGAGAATATCAAACTCGAGGCCGCCCGGGCGATCTACGATGCGCCGATCCCGGCCGCGCTGCCGCAGTTGGCCGCGCTCGCCGCGGAACCCTCGTTGCCCGAACCGCTGGCCTGGCGCGTGCTCGGTGCGAATTACCGCGTCGGTGGAAAATCCGGGGCCGAGACACTCGCCGCGTGGGCATCCGATGTCCGGCGCCCCGAAGCCACGCGCGTTGAAGCCCTGCAGATGCTGGCCACCTGGGGGACGCCGTCAGGTCGCGACCGTGTGCTCGGCTTGTGGCGGCCCATCGAAGCTCGATCGTCCGAGCCGGCCGTGGCAGCTCTGGTGCCGCGACTGTCGGCAGTCTTCGCAGGCAGTTCCGACAAAGCGCTTTCCGCGGCCGCCCAGTGCGTTTCAGCGCTTCGGATTCGCGAAGCCGCCGCGCCGCTGGCCGCACTCGTCGCAGACCACAATCGCATCAGCTCGCTGCGCGTCGTCGCGCTTGAAGCGTTAGCCGTGCTCGAAGCCGCGGAACTCGAAGCCGCGGTCAAGCTCGCCGTCGGATCCACGGACGCCACGCTTCGCACCGCCGGGCGGGGGCACCTCGCCCGTTTGCGTGCCGACGACGCACTGCCGCTGCTGCGTGAAGCGCTCGACACCGGCTCGCTCGCCGAGAAGCAAGGCGCGTTGAATACTCTCGGATCGATCGATCATCCGCAGGGCGACGAACTGCTCGCCGCCTGGCTTGATCGGCTGTTGGCGGGCGACTTACCGCCAGAGCTAGCGCTCGATCTGCTGACCGCGGCCAGCCAACGTCAAAGCTCGCACATCCGCGCGAAGCTCGCAGCGCACGACCAAGCGCGCGCCGTTGACGATCCATTGGCACTCTATCGCGAGTGCCTCTCGGGCGGCGACGCCCAACGCGGCCGCGCCATCTTCCATGAGAAGACCGAAGCCGCGTGTCTGCGCTGCCATAAGATCCACAATCAAGGGGGACAGGTTGGGCCCGAGCTTGCTGGCGTCGGCAAACGCGAGAGTCGCGAACACCTGCTCGAGTCGATCGTCGCCCCCAATCGCAAGATCGCTAAGGGCTTTGAGTCGGTCGTCTTGGCGCTCGACGATGGCCGTGTGCTGGTCGGCGTGCTGCGCAGCGAAGACGAGAAAGCCGTAACCATCATCACCGCCGAGGGGCAGATCGTCACCGTCGACAAAACATCGATCGAAGACCGAGCCGGCGGAGTATCGGCCATGCCCGACACGGCCGTGAAAGTGCTCACCAAAGCCGAGCTACGTGACCTGGTGGAGTTTCTAAGCGGCTTGCAGTAGTAGTGCCGATGCAAGACGGTCACGGCGCCCTGCATCTATTCTGTCACAGCCTGCGTGCGGTTTGCTGCCGGCCGCGACGCTTCCGCGGTATCCGTGCGCCGGCCAGCCATTTCCAGGTGCTCCGCCTCGGTGGTCAGCAAATCGCGCAGAAAGCCGTGGCGGGGGTTCAAGTATCCGCGGTTCAAGTGCGCGGTCGCGCGATACCACGGATCTTGCATCAGCAGCTTATGCAGTTTTCGCACGTTGTAGCAGGGCACCGACGGAAATACGTGGTGCTCGATGTGATAGTTGATACCCAGGGGGCAGATAAATAATCGCTCAAGCAAATTGGGGATCACGGTGCGCGTGGTGTTCAACTCGTGCGTACCGGGCACAACGATGTGCTCGGCCATCGCCCGCATGCGATTGGTGAGGTTCACCACGGTGAGCGCCGGCACCATCCACAGGATCAGGGCTTTCCAGATCAAGCCCGTGTAGATCAGCACCGCGTAAATGGCGATGGTGACCGTTACAAATAAAACTCGTGCCCGCAATGGATAAGCTGGCGTGATCGGCGTAAACAAGTTCATGCCGGGGGCCCAGCGGTTGGCCACCTTGATGGCGCTACGAATGTTGATGATGAACATGCTCTTGAGCAGCACCTTGACGGCTTCCCAGCGCGTCTTGGGCCACTGCCAGTCGGGATCGGTGACCTGATATTCGTAGTCGGGATCGTCCGGCGTGTTGGTAAAGCGGTGATGCGGGTAGTGCGTGCTGCGGTACAGCGTCGTGCTGATGTTGACCGGAAAGCCGCAGAACAGATCGCTCACGATGTCGTTGACCGTGCGATTGGTGAACAGCAGGTAGTGCGTGGCATCGTGCACCAGAATGCCGAGCGCTTGTTGCCGGCTACCGATCACCAGGAAGGCCAAGATCCAGGCTGCCCAATGACCGGTTTGCACCGCCAGCGTGCCAGCCGCGAAGATCAGCACCCATTGCCAGGCAATGATCCCGGCCGAACGCCAATTGCTCACCTTCGAGAGCCGTCGCACCTCGGGCATGATCGCCGCGCGCGGATAACGTACGGTCTCAACGACAAACTCTGGCAGATCGTCAGGCAGTTCTGGCGCTGCCGTCGCCCGCGCGTCGGCAGTAGTCGTCGCGATGCTCATCGCTTAAGTCCTTGTCCACAACCGACGAAGCCCCACTCCGGCCATCCTATCGGTGTGTAGTGATACGTCAATTGACCTGATAATCTACAGGCGCAATGTCGACTTTGGCCGAGTTACAAGTCCAATCCGCACAAGGAGCAACGCATCATGCATCCCGTGTTCTCTTGGTTATCGGAGAGGGGCGCTCGCTTCCGCAATGGGCTGGTAACTCTAAGCGTTATGGCGACCGTAATGTTACTGGCAGACTTGACCGCCGCACAGGTTGTGACGGCCGAGCCGGAATATAAGGGGCAGGACCGCATCGAAGACTGGCGCGATAAGACCGTGCTCGTCGTCACCCCCCATCCCGACGACGAGACCTTCAGCGCCGGCGGACTTTTAGCCAAGCTGGCGGCCGCCGGCAACAATGTGCAGATCCTCATCTACACGACCGACAACGCTGGCTCGAACGACCCCACCATGACCCGCGAGCGGTTGGCCGAGATCCGCCGTCGCGAAGAAGAAGACGCCTGCGCCGTCCTGGGCATCGCCAAAGACCACATCACCTGGCTAGGGCACGACGACGGCATGCTGGAATACGTCGATCGCCGTGCGTTGACACTACAAGTCACACGCGAGATTCGCCGCATCCGCCCTGACGCGGTCTTCTCGATCGATCCCGGTGCGGCCTACGAACAATGGCATAAGTCCGACCATCGCAGCGGCGCGTTGATCACCGTCGACGCCATGCGCGCAGCCGCGTGGCGGCTATACTTTCCGGAGCTCGAGCGCGAGGGCTTCAAGCAGCACCAGGTGCCTGTCGCTTTTTTCTACTACTCGGCACAGCCCAACTACACGGTCGACATCAGCGACGTGGTCGATCAAAAAGCCCGCGCCGCGGCCTGCCACACCAGCCAGTTCGGCAACATGGTCACCAGTTACGATGACAACAACCTGGAACAGAAGCGTGAATCGCTACGCAAGCTACTGTTGGCAAGCCCGATCATCAAGCGCAAGGAGGGGCGCGTGGTCGAGGAGTTTCGCCGCTCGACGGCCTATGGCGGGTGATCGCTCCAATGTAGTAGCTCCGTCGAGTCTGCTCGGCGTCTTGCATCGCGCCACTCGGCACCCCACAATCATACGAGTTTCGACGAAAACCAAATTTCCTATCCGTTGGGGACTTAACGTGTTGCACACGCGAACCTCGATCCTGATCTGCCTCCTCACGCTAGCGATAACGAACCGGGCCACGGCCGCCGACAACGAGCTCACCGAAGAAGAAAAGGCCGCCGGCTGGCAACTGCTGTTCAACGGCCGCGACCACGACGGCTGGATTTGCAACACCGGCAAGCCGATCGCCACGGCCGTTGAAGATGGCTGCCTGCTCCCGTTCAAGTCGGGGGGCTACATCGTCATGTACGACAAGAAGAAGTTCAGCGACTTCACGCTCCGCTGCGACGTCAAGATGAGTGAGGATTGCAATTCCGGCGTCTTCTTCCGCGTCGGCGTGCCGAAGAACCCCGTCTATACCGGCTTTGAAGTGCAAGTCGAAGATAGCAAGGAGCCTGGCTTGCATTCCTTCGGCGCGATCTACGATCTCGTTGCCCCGTCGAAGAATGCCAACCACGGGCCCGGCGAATGGAACTCGATCGAGATCACCTGCCGAGGTCCCGAGATCAGCGTGAAGGTGAACGGCGAAGATGTCGCCCACACGAACTGCGACGACTATCCCAAACCAGGACTGCGCCCCGATGGCACGCGGCATAAATTTCTTTCCGCGATCGCGAAAATGCCGCGCGAGGGCTACATCGGCTTTCAGGATCACGGCCACCCCGTGTGGTTCAAGAATGTCAAGATCCTGGAACTGAAATAGCGTGAGGAAGCGAGTGGCGCGCCGCGCCGACTGCTTTTTCTAGACCAACATCATCGAGATGTGAATCTTCACGCGCAGTGGATGAAACGATTGGGGAACGCGAATAGTGCATTTCCTCGCTGGCGATTCAGCATTGCACTCCCTGCGCCGTCCCTACCCAAATTCCATCGCAAGTGACCTCATTTACGCGTAAATCCAGGCTTTTTGATTTGACGTTATTCGCCTGCTTTCATAGAGTCGACGTTAATCGCGGTTAATCTCGCTCGACGCAAAGGGGTCGCTAATGCCCAGCAACACGGTTTTCGCAACAGCTCTGTTGTTTCTCGTTGCTGCCACTTCAGCTTGGGCAGCCCCAACAGAGTACGTCTCGAGCGACCCGCTAGGTGCACTTCCAGACGCCGGAGCGTCGAGCGGCAACTACGAGGTCGCAATTTCCACTTCCGTGCACCCTTACAAGCTCAAGGAGTTGCTGGGGAGCTATGGCAGTAATCCCGCGGCCTACGCGACCGACATCAACGACGCCGGTCAGATCTCGGGATACGATAATTCACTCATCCCGCAGGCCCTTCGCTGGCCTAAATCCGGGGGTACACCGGAAATTGTTGGAACGCTGTGGACCGGAGCCGTGGCGATCAACGCACCCGGCGAGGTGGCAGGATTTTGGTATTCCACGAATTTCTACTGGTCAGGGTCGACCGTTGGCGGCGGCTGGGGCGGCGGCGGCGCATTGCCGGGTGGAAACGGCCGCAGCTCAGCAAGTGACCTGAATGACTTTGGAGACATCGTGGGTTCGTCGGGAGCTGCCACCGGCACGCGCGCCTACCTCAAGATCAATGGCGGGGGAACCTTAGATCTCGGTGATTTGCCCGGCGGGGCAGACGAAAGCTCCGCGGGTGGTATTAACAACTTGATGCAAGTGGTCGGAGCCAGCGGCGCCACGGAAGGTCTACACGCCTTCCTCTGGACTCCCACTGATGGCATGACCGATCTGGGCACTTTGCTCGGAAGCGCCGGCAATAGCAGAGCCTTAGACATTAACAGCAAGAGCCAGGTCGTTGGCTCCAGTTCCACGGCAACGGTCGACCACGCCTTTCTGTGGACCAGTGACGGCGGAATGCAAGACTTGGGGAGCCTGGCCGCTGATGCGAGTAGCCGCGCGGTGGCCATCAACAATCACGGCAACGTCATCGGTGATTCCAACGGTAGCGTGTTCATTTGGACGCCGTCGGGGGGCATGCAGGATCTTCATACGCTGCTCGATTCCACCGGCACTGGTTGGACGCTGCTCGCAGTGGGCGGAATCAACAACTACAACCAGATTGTCGGCTACGGCCTCAATCCCGACGGCGAACAGCGAGCGTTCGTGCTGACGCCGATTCCCGAACCGAGCACCATCGTGCTCGCGTTGATCGGCGCTGCCGGGTTAATCGCATTCGGTTATCGAAAGCGGTGCGCCAATCGCAATCGATAGCACGGACTCGCCAACAGATCACCGAAATTCAGCGCCGTTCGAGCGGCGCATAACGCCCGATGATCGCCTTGGCGGCGCGCAGGCCATCCAGCGCGGCGCTGACGATGCCACCCGCGTAGCCTGCCCCTTCACCGATCGGGTAAAGCCCTGCAATGCCTGGCGATTCGAGCGTCGCCTCGTCGCGCAAGAACCGCACCGGTGAGCTGCCGCGCGACTCAGGACCCACGAGCGTCGCGTTGGCCAGGAATTTGCCGCGCCAGCGTCGATCGATGGCCGGCAAACCGCTGTGCAGCGCCACCACAACCTGAGGCGGCACGAGCGACGCGATCTCGGCCGGCCGCACCCCGCGCGGATAGCTCGACGCGGGCAAGGTCGTCGTCCTGCGATTCGCCAGGAAGTCGTCGGCTCGTTGGATTGGGCAGTAATAAGATCCTTCACCCGCGGCAAATGCGAGTCGCTCGTACTGACGCTGCACCTGCATGCCAGCCAACGGATGGTTCGAGCCAAACTGCGCCGGCTCGAGCGTGATCATCATGCCGCTATTCGCAAACGGCGAATCGCGCCGGGCCAGGCTCATGCCGTTGGTGCCGAAATAGCCCGGTTCCGACACGCTCGGCATCACGTAACCACCAGCGCACATGCAAAAGCTGAACAAGTTCGTCGGACCGCGCGCCACCACGCTGTAATCGGCGGAGCCAAGTTTCTGCTCCAGCGGTTGCCCACCGTATTGCGCGCGATTGATCTGTTCTTGCGGCTGCTCGATCCGCACACCGATTTGAAACGGCTTCTGCACCATGGGCACACCGCGTGCCAGCAGCATCTCGTAGGTGTCGCGCGCGCTGTGGCCGATCGCCAGCAACACAAGCGACGCTGTGACATGCCCCGACGAGGTCATCACGCCGCGCACGCGCCCGTCGGAGATCTCAACGTCTTCGAGACGGCAGTCAAACAGGAACTCGCCGCCCCGGGCTTCAATTTGTTGTCGCAGCGCTTTGACCACCGCCGGCAAGCGGTTGCTCCCCAAGTGCGGCCGGTGATCGTAGAGGATTGATGGCTTTCCTTTGGCGGCGGCCAGCACTTCGAGCACTCGGCGCACCTCGGGTCCCGATGAACGGCACGTCAGCTTCCCGTCGCTGAAGGTGCCAGCGCCTCCTTCACCGAACAGGTAATTGCTTTCGGGGTTGTGCGTCCCGCCAGCGTCAAAGGCCGCCACATCGCGAATTCGATCGCGCACCCGTCGGCCACGTTCGATCACCAGGGGACGGTACCCTTGCTCGGCCAAAAAATACGCCGCGAATACGCCCGCCGGCCCCGACCCGACGACTAGCGGCCTCTCCGCTAGCGGCGCGCTACCTGGCGCCGGCAGTTCGAAAGCAGGCTCTTCGTAAAGATCGGCCGCCACGCCCGTGCGACGTCGATTCAAACGGGCGACCAGCTCCGCTTCTTCGGCCGCGACATCAATTGCTCCAGCGAGCGCGACTTCCACCGCATAGACGAACGATATGTCAGCTTTGTCGCGCGCGTCGAGACTTTTACGCAGGATGCGCCAGCGCGGCGCGGCGCCGCCTGGCAGCCCGAGCGCGCGGTTGACCTCGCGCGCCAGTGCCAGCTCGCTCTCATGAACGTTCACACGGATATTAGAAAGCCGGATCGGCATGCGTGTGCTGGCGCTGAATTGCTATCGCCCCGATTGATGCGTTCATCGTCTCGGGCGGGCGGAGAACTAGGTAAACAGGGAACTCTATTCGCAACGTATGGGTTGTTCTCGATTTTCCGATTCTACGCGGACGATGCACTAGAACGACCGCAACAGGTTTGCGCAACTGGCAAACCCGCGGTCCTACCCACAATCCAATGCCTGCCTCCGAGCACGACAATTCCCAGGGAAACGGGACCATGCGACGAGTAGACCGCGTAGCCATCGTCGTCGTGATGTTACAGCTTGCCGCCAGCGTTGCTAGTGCTGCCGACAACGGCGGCTGGTCGCGTGGGCCCAATCGGCACAGCATGCTGGTGCCAACACTGGCCTCGAACGCGGTCAGCGCTTCGACCATCAAGTTGCAGGAAGGCGCGGAGCCGGACGCCGCCGCGGACGTCCTGCCCTCGGCCGAACCCTCGACGGACGCCGCTGGGAGCACGGCTCCGTCCTCGGATTCGACAACCCAGCCATCGACTGGCGCCGCACCCGCGGCTGCCGAACCACTCCCGCCGGGGGCCTTCGTCGCGGGCGCCGACGAAGGTTACCTCGAACCACGGCCCGTCCCCCGAGCTGACGGCGCGCCCGACTGCGGCCCGCTCTGCCGGCTGCAATGCGCGCCGTTTGTAATTCCGTACCCCAGCGGCCTGACTGCGGGGTTCGAGGCGGTGCTTGCCAAGCCCTATTTCGCTACCAACAGCGCCCCGCGATTCGGTGGCGCGCAAGCCACGTTGCCCGAAAAATGGGAATTCGACATGGCGCCGCGCGCGTGGCTGGGCTATACGCTCCCCGGTGGCATGGGTGGTCGCTTCCGTTTTTGGCAGTTCGATCATCGATCGGTGCAGCAGACCCTCGCGCTCCCCGGCAGCGAGCAGCAATTGCAAAGCCGACTGGCGCTGCAAACCTTCGACGTCGAATGGACGCAGCGCGCACAAATGGGCCGGCTGGTGTTCAACTTCGCGGCCGGCTTGCGCTACGCCACGATTGACCACGCGAGCCACAACCAATTCACGTTGATTACTGCGCCGCCGTTTGAGACGTCATCGGCCCACTTCGTGCAAGAATTCCACGGCGGTGGCCCCACGCTGGCCGTCGAGATGTGGCGACCATTCTTGTCGAAGTTCTCGTTCTACGGAATTGCCCGGGGCTCAATCTTGTTCGGCAACCGCTTCGAACAAGGTCTGTCGAACATCTTTGACTCGAACTTCAACGTCCAGAACCGGCACGAGAGCTTGCTGCCGATCGGCGAACTGCAGCTCGGCACGCAGTGGAGCGAACCGATCGGCCGTGGCGTGTTCTTTGCGCGCACCGGTATCGAGGCCCAGGTGTGGGGAGACGCCGGCAACATCACGGCCGGCTCGTCCGTTAGCGGCGAGGTCTTCACGCCGAGCAACCTGGGCTTCTTCGGCCTGACGACCGCCGTCGGCTTCGCCTGGTAAGCGCGGGGGGGGCGCAACAGGTCGCTCAAGAGAAAGGCCCAGGGATGCACTCCCTGGGCTTGGTTCGCTTCGACATCGATCGCGCGGTGGCAGTTACACCACGCGCGTTTGCCCTGGCACTGCGACCGTGGGGACCGGCGGGGTCGATTCCCAGGTGATCTCGCTGGGCGTGTACGAGATTTCGCTGGCCAGCGCGTCGTCCCAGCGGAGCATTTTGCCTGAGTAGGTGGCCATGCGGCCGAAGATCGCCGTCATGGTGCTGAGGGCGCCATTCTCACCTTCGTTCAGCGGAGTGCCTGCCCGGATGCTGGCGAACAAATCGTCATGCTCAACCTGATACGGGTTGCCCCCTTCGCCGCGATATTTCCAGGGCTTCTCGCCGGCAGCGCGAATGATGCCGGCGCTGACGTCGCAGGTTCCCTTGGTGCCGTGGACGTGCTCGGTCACGCTGTCCCAGCAGCCGGGGATATGCCGGCAATAGCTGAACATCCGCGTGCCGTCCTCGTACTCAAATTCCACGGCGTGGTGATCGTAGATTTCGCCGAACTGCTCGGCCACGCGCACCTGGCGACCACCCATGCCCTCGGCACGGATCGGGTGGGCGCCTTTCACCCAGTTGATAACGTCGATGTTGTGGATGTGCTGCTCGACGATATGATCGCCGCAGAGCCAATTGAAGTAGTACCAGTTGCGCATCTGGTACTGCATTTCGGACTGCTCCGGCTTGCGCGGATGAACCCATAAGCCGGCGCCATTCCAATAGCAGCGACCAACTACGAAATCGCCGATCGCGCCGTCTTGCAGGCGCTTGACCGTTTCGAGATACGCGGCCTGATGGTGCCGCTGCAAGCCGACTCCCAGGC
Organism: uncultured Planctomycetaceae bacterium; assembly: GCA_964495375.1. GTDB lineage: Bacteria > Planctomycetota > Planctomycetia > Pirellulales > JAEUIK01 > JAIESQ01. Next base: position 80,858 of record CAZBWM010000007.1, read on the forward strand.
CGAGATTCTTTTCCTTTGCCTTGGCGACCGACGCCAACACTGATCGCACGCCCGCGGCGTCAATGGCCACTGGCTTTTCCATAAAGACGTGCTTACCGGCATCGATGGCCGCGGCCAAATGCTGCGGGCGGAAGCCCGGCGGCGTCGCCAGAATCACCAAATCGACTCCGGCGTCGATCACTTGCTTGTAAGCATCGAAACCGACGAAGCGGCGCTCGGCCGGCACGTCGATCTTGCCTGCGATCTCGCCATCTTTCTGCAAGTTGTTGTAGCTGTCGTTGAGTCGGTCTTCGAAGGCGTCGCCCATCGCGACGAGCTTCACCGGGCCCGCGGTGTGTAGCGCCTGCGAAGCCGCGCCAGTACCACGCCCACCGCAGCCGACGAGCCCGACCTTAATGGTTTCATCGGCGCCGGCACCGTGCGCCAGGCGACTCACCGAGAGATTGGCCGCCAATGTGCCGCCAACAACTGCCAGCGTCGAGCCTTTCATGAACATGCGGCGCGACGGGCTCGCATCCTGCGTTGAAGCGAGTGGCTGGCTCAACTTGGATCCTGGCTTCGTCATGTGCGAAATCTCCAACGAGAGGGTGTACTGCGCGGCGACGCGAGTGTTTGCCGGTGCGCCGACCATCTGAGATCGCTCTGAACTCACGGCCTGCGGCCCCGTAGTTCTACTCCTTTTGGGTTCCTTCCGCCAAGTAGTTTGCTTTCTGCTCGGTTGATGGCTCGACCAGCGGCCTTACCAGGCGAAAGCCCACGAACTGCGCGTCGGTGAAGTACCAGATACTTTGCGGAATCTGCGGGTCTTGCTGCTTCCAGGTTTTGTCGCTCCCACGCCGGGCGGCGCTGCGCAGGCGATCCGCGTCGTCATCCCACGAGCCCCCCCGCGCTACGTGCGGATACGGTTTCGTCGGCGCGATGAAGGGCGCGTGTGTCGGGCGATCGGTCGGCAATGTGCCATAGAAACCGGCCGAGTAGGCATCCAGGCACCACTCCGATACGTTGCCGTGCATGTCGTAGAGCCCCCACGGATTCGGCTTCTTTTCGCCGACGGGGTGATAAGCGTCCTGGCTGTTGTCGAAGCTCCAAGCGTAGTCGCCGAGCTCAGCCGGATCGTCGCCAAACGAATACGCGGTCGTCGTGCCAGCCCGACAGGCGTATTCCCATTCGGCCTCGGTCGGCAACCGATAGTAATGCCCAGTCTTGGCCGAAAGCCACTCGCAGTACTTCTTGGCGGCATACTGCGTCATGCAGATTGCCGGGTAGCCTTCGCGCCCCATGCTGAAGCTCATGTCGGTGTAGGGCTTGGTCGGGCGGGTGAGTGCGTCGGCCACCTCGTCACGCGGCGTCGGCTCAAGCTTCGTTACCGAGCGGCGCTGAATATCAAGATTAAACGTCCAGATGTCGTACTCATCCCAGCGCACTTCGTGTTTGCCCATCCAGAACGGCTCGACCGTCACCTCGTGTTGAGGTCCTTCGTCCTCTTTGCGATCCGCCTCGTCGGCCGGGCTCCCCATCAAGAATTTGCCGCCGGGGATCGGCACCATTTCGAACGACACTCGGGTGCCCGAGATTTGCTCGACGTAGGGCTTCATCTCGGCTTCGGTCGAAGCTTCGGCTGAGCCGCTGGACGCAGCCTCTTCAGTTGCGACGACCGCCGGCTCGGCCAGCGCGATCGCGGGGGCCAATGTCGCCAGGCATGCCAGGAAAAACGGCCCGATCTGGCGAGCGAATGCGAGAAAGCGGGCGCCACCGGCTCCACCAGTGCGTTTCCGGCGCGGATCGCCGCGCCACGGGGTAAACTGCACTGAATCGCGAAGGCTCTGACAGATCGACTGCACGGAAATCACTTCCTCAGGTTTGGATATGACAAAAGTACCGGCGCTCGCTGGCACACGGCGCCCGCTGCTCGCCCTGCTATGGCTGCTGACCTCGTCACTGGCGGCGAGCGGGAGCGACGATCCCCCGCTCCAGCGGTTCGAGTTTACGCAGGTGCAAATGGGGATGGACTTTAAGCTCACATTCTATGCAGCCGACGAATCGTCCGCAAACCGCGCCGCCGTGGCCGCTTACGCCCGAATTGCCGAGCTCAATTCGGTTATGAGCGACTACGATCCGGCCAGCGAGCTATCGAAACTCTCCAAGTCCTCGGGGAGCGGCCAGGCCATCCCTCTAAGTGACGATCTGTGGAACGTGCTGGCCGTTTCACAACGCTTGGCCGACGAAACCGCGGGCGCGTTCGATATCACGATCGGCCCGCTCATTCGGCTGTGGCGCCGCGCGCGACGCGAAAGGGAATTGCCCAGCGCCCAACGTCTCGCCACGGCCCGAGCGGCCGTTGGACATCAACTATTGGAACTCGACGAAACCGAGCGGACGGCGACGCTCACCAAGCCCGAGATGCGTCTCGACCTCGGTGGCATTGCAGCCGGCTATGCAGCCGACGAGGCGCTTGCGGTCCTGGCCCGCCATGGCATCCGACGAGTCTTGATCGATGCCAGCGGCGATCTGCTGGCGGGAGACCCGCCGCCCGGCGAGCGGGGTTGGAAGATCGGCATCGCCCCCTTAGCTGACACAGCCGAGCCGAGCCGTTACGTTTGGCTCGCGCACCGCGCCATCTCGACGTCAGGCGATGCCTTTCAATTCGTAGAAATCGATGGCATTCGGTATTCGCACATCGTTGATCCGCAAACGGGGCTCGGCATGACGACGTCGTTGGCCGTGGTTGTCGTCGCGCAGGATTGCATCACCGCGGACAGCTTAGCGACCGCACTTTCAGTTTTTGGCAGCGAGCGCGGTCTCGAGTTCGTCGAACGCAGACCCGCGTGCGCCGCGTTGTTTGTCGACGGCTCGCGCAACCGGACCGCTCGCGAGCAACCACAAACGCGCGTGTCCTCACGGTTCGACAAACTTGCGCCGCAGGCCAAGTGATCGCCGCCGGCGTGCGCATTGAGCCGCGGATTTACATTTGCTCGAGATACAGCCCGCGACGGATCTGCTCGGCGCGGCGCACCCGATCGAGCTCGTGGGCGACGTCGCGCACATGGTCGATGCCGTGCAGTGAGAAATCGGGATCGGATTTGTCATTCGATTTGATGCGAATCGTGCCGATCCCCAAAAACCGCTCGACGATTCCCTGCTCAAAGGTGATGTCGTGCATGTCGATCACCTCGATGCGATCGGTCACGCGCCGCAGAATGCCATGCTCGTGAAACAGCCGCTGGCTCGTCAGGCGATAGCGAATTGATAGCCTTCGATACAGCAGTACAACAGCCGGCAACAGCCAGATCACCCCCCAGCCGAGGATCAGCCACTTCCAATATTCCGCCGGCATGCCAAGGACACCAGCCGCAATGCCCGAGCCGATCGTCACCACAAGCACCATGCACCAGGGTCCGAGCATGGCCATCGGCGAGAATGTCCCCTGCCAGACCTCCTCTTCGGGTACGTCGGCTCCGCGGCCGCGGCGGAGTTTGCCCCCCTGGCCGCCTTTGGCCTGCCCACTGTCGCGCCCCGCGCCGGCGCGTTGCGTCGCATCCCCATTGCCGGCGAGTTTCGCCCCGCACTCGGGACAAAACCGATTCGACTCGGCAACTTCAGCAGTACATTCGGGGCAGCGCATGGCGAAAAGACTCCGCGATAAAGTTGTACCTGCCTGCCGTCAGGCGAACCGACGCCGGCAGGGGTCCGCTCGCCGACATTTTTAGCATCCACCCGGCCAGGCAACCAAGGCCAACCGCCGCGCGAGGTTGATTTCGGCGACCCGCGTTCGTGAAAAGATGATGCGCGAATGAACAAAAAAGGACCGCTCGTCCGGCGACGGCCGTGCGAGCGGTCCTGCGAATCATTGGCCGTAAGAATTGAGTGCTGCAGTTAACGGCGAGCGCGACGACGCATGCCCACGAGCGTCACCAGCGCTAACCCCATCCCACCCATCAGCACCGTAGTTGGCTCAGGAATGGCGTAGTTCTGCAGGTTGATGATCAAGTGATTGTTGTCGCACGCCGGCGCGTAACTAATCGACGTGACCACGTTGCCGCCAAACGCCGTTAGCGGCAGCGAGAACTCGATGATCGAGTGCTGCGTCGTTACCGAATTGCGCGTAAATATGTAATCCGCCATGGTGACGAACGTGCCGGGCGACTGATTGTCAATCTGCACTGGTAGGGGCGGCTGAAACCCGCCGTTATACATCGTCGGATTCAACCACAGGCTTCCGGCACTGGGCGATTTCGTGTCCCAGGCGCCCGTCACAAATCCCTGCGAGTCGAGGCTGTAGATCGAGCCCAGCGCGCCCTCGGTGATCGCGGTGCCTGAGCCACCTCCCTTGCCACCCCCGACTTCAAGAGCGTAGGTGCCACCCTTGGTATTGAAGACAAAATCGCCCGGCCCGAAGCCCGTAAAACCATTGTCCGGGCGCTGACCGCTGACCACGGTCACATAGAGCTTGCCGTCTTGCACTGCGGCCGCGAGAACTTCGATATCGAAATCCTGCCCGCCGCGGCCAGGGCCGAGGAACTTACTACTACCCCACCCGTCGGGTGTGTCTTCCACAGCGATCCCGACGATGTTGACGCCCTTGGCGGGCGTGAAGGTGCTGGTATTGTTGTCGCCGACGTAAAATCCCCAGTCGGACAGATTGCCGTCGATCGTGATTGGACCGGCCTGGGCACTGGCAGCCAGCAGGCAAAACCCGAGCGTCAACAGCGACCATGCTGTTTGGGGCGCCCGACTTGAAAGTAAACGCATTAGAGCTCCTCCCGATTCACAAAAACGCGAACTGATTTCCAGAGTAATTCGAGCCCTCTCAGGTAATGAGAGCGCTGCGGAACGAATTTGCCCGGTAGCAGCGCGCGCAACCGGAATAAAACCAACCGCGCGGGATGACCAAGCGTGAAACGCAAAAACGGCGCACGAAAACGCTCGTGCTACGCCTGCGGATGAACCCGTTGAAAAGATGGCCCTGCGGCCGACCCCTAGAGGCCAGCTAACAAAGCAAAACGGGATGTCGAGACACTCACTAGCGGTGCTCGCTTAAGACGAAACGGATTGTGATTTGGTCACTGGCAGTCGATTTCCAATACTCTGAAATCTGCCCCAATTCCCTGCGCGCCAAGTAAAATCGCTACTAACGCGCCAGAATTTTCACTTTTTTGAGATTATCCAGAACCGTCGTCGGTGTCAAAGGATTTATCGAAAAACTTCCCAATTATGAATTTTTCTAACCACCAATGGACACGCGACTTGTAACAAATCGTGGCGCAAGCAGCTAGCAACCAGGCTTCGACAGGCTCGCAATTTCGACCTCGAAGATGCCCTTCTCGCTCGACCGCGGCCCTAGCTCCGACCCCTGCCGTGCGATTCGATGGGTGCCGATGCCGCAAAACTGCCAGGGAGAACGGGCATTTTTTCGACCTGGCGGGCCCGCACGCGTCGATTACAAACAATTCGCGGGAACCCAAGCTGCCGCAGGTAGATTGCCTCATCGGATGCCGAACGACTCGCCCAACACCGCGTCCTCACACCACACGGCCGCCGGGACGCTGCTGGGGCTCTTCTCGGCCCTGGCCTACACACTTACGAATGTGTTGCTGCGCCATCTGGCAGCCGAGAACGATGCCTGTTGGATCTCCTGCTTGAAGGCGGCGCCGACCGTCGGCATCGCCGCGATCCTGATCGCTCCGGCACTGGCGCGCGGGCGGCAAATCTGGCCGTCCGCTCGCATGTTGCTAGTGCTTATCGCCACCGGACTCGTCGTGCAGCTTGGCGGGAATTTAGCGTTTCAGTTTGCCCTGGCGACGATTGGCCTAGCACTCACGGTACCGCTCTGCTTCGCAACTTTGATTTTTGCCGGCGCACTCATGGGTCGCATCTGGCTTGGCGAGTCACTCTCGCTGCGCGCCGTCACTGCGATGGGCTTGTTCGTCGCCGCGATCGGTATCTTGGCCTGGCATGCAGAACACGCGCGCCTCGCGCTTGAGCGCAGTGAACGCCGAGTCGAGCAAAGCGATCTCGACGCGGCTCCCCGCAACACTCGCAGCCAGACAACGATCGCTGCGCGCGACCAGCGTGCGCTGAATCGCCGCGCGCCCGCGAACCGCGCTCACCTCATTTCACTCGGACTCATCGTGGCGGCCGGGTCGGGAGTCGCCTACGCCTTGTCGGCGGTTGTCATCCGTAGCGCCGCTCGAACGGAGTCGATCGCCGTAACGCTGGGCACCATCAGCCTGACGGGCATAGTCTCGCTGGGCATTTTGAGTTGGTGGCGCAACGGTTTGCCCGCGCTGCTGGCGACTGAGCCAACGGCACTGGCCTTGATGCTAGCGGCCGGCGTCCTCAATGCGGCGGCATTCTTCGCGCTTGGCAAGAGCCTCGAACTTACGACCGTAGCGCACGCGAATATGCTGAATGCGTCGCAAGTGGCTCTGGCCGCGATTGCCGGCGTGCTGCTGTTCGACGAACCGGCCGACGCCGCTCTCGGTGCGGGAATCGCCATTATGCTCGTGGGCCTGCTGATGTATCGAGCCGAATCAGCACCACTCAGCCATGTCCCGTCGCCAACTGCCGACGGTTGATCATTGCACCCGGCCTGGCCAGCGCCGCCGGCCACGACCACAACCGGCTACTTCACACGAGTGACGGTTTTAATCAGCACCGTACGGATCGGCAGTAGATCGAACGCTTCGGTATCGGTGACCTCGGCACTGGCGATTTCTTCAACGACTTCCAGGCCCGCGAGCACTTCGCCAAAAACGCAGTACCCAAAACCATCCACCGAGCGGTCTCGATGATCTAGTTCGTCGTTATCGCCCAGGTTGATGTAGAACTGGCACGTCGCGCTGTCGGGGGCTTCGAGACGACGCGCCATGGCGATCGTGCCACGGCGGTTCGACAACCCGTTGGCGGCCTCATTGACGACCGGTTTTCGCCGCGGCGGCTTCTCGACCAGCCGCGGAGTGAAACCGCCCCCCACCACCAGGCGGTCGCGCGCGACCTGGTGGAAGATCGTGCCGTCGTAGTGCCCGTTGTCGACATATTCAAGAAAGTTCGTGACGGTTTCGGGGGCACGCCGAGGATCAAGCCGTACGGTCACGTCGCCGTACGAGGTATGGATGACGACGAGCGGTGACTCGCCCTTGTCGACCGTCGGCGCGGTGGGCCGTCGTGCCTCGTGTCGAACGTCGCCACGATCGCGTGCAGACTTAGCCTGCGACGGCGTCCGCGGCTGACTTTCGAGCGCCGGCCGGCAGCCGGCCGTCATCGCCACGAGTGCCAGCAAGGCTAACAACGCGGCGCGCGCTCGCAAACGTACGACGTCGCGGCCACCCCCGTCGCCCCACGGGGTGGACCACTCAAATGACATCCATGTCATGACTGGCAACGTGTCTTCGTTAGAACGTCAAAGTAGATTCGTTCGGCGGCGGCGGAAGCGCACCGCACGAACACTCTGGAGAAGCATCATCCCGGCAAACCGCGGAATCGGACAAGGTCGGTTTGTGCAATACCTCGCAAATTAGGAAAGATGCAAAGGCTAGGCGCCAGACTTCCGGCTCACCTGTCGCCAAGGGGCTTCGTCAGGACGCTCGCATAACGTGCCAGCCCCCACAGGCGGCTTGACCCTGGTGCGCCAACGGTCTTGCAAAAAGCAAACGGGCCGCCCCAGTGATGGGGCGGCCCGTTGTGCGTCGAAAACCGCTTCGAGGAGGAAGCTGTGTGCTACGAGCGGCGACGTCGCCAAGCAGCGAACGCCAAACCGAGCCCGCCCAATCCGGCCAAGGCCATGGTGGTGGGCTCGGGTACTGGATTGTAGGTATAGGTGACCGACACGACACCATCGGCGCCGAAGGCGCTCACCTGAATCGTGCTGTCGCTCACGCCGCTGACGGAGAATCCGCCATTGCCATTGACCGTCGCCGAAATGTTACCCGCTCCGATGTAGGGGCCCAGGCCGGCGATCAGCGAATTCGAGGCAATATCCGAGCCGATCACAGTGCCGAAGTTGACGAAGTCCGGCCCAGAACCAGGGTTGCCATCGGTCGCACTGACGGAGACCGGACCAGCCGATTGCAGAATAGCGGCGGTCGCCGACAGGCTAGGGGCCGACGCTTTGAGCAAGCCAGTCAGATCGACGCCCATGTTACCGCCGATTGCCGAATCATTCTCGGCACTAACCGTGGCTTGGATGTCGCCGGCGATCTTCAGCTCAACCTTGGTGAGCACTTGGCCCGGATACAGCGCCGGATCCCACTGCGGAAGGCTAAGAACCTGGCTACCAGGCGAGAGTGGGAACGAGAAATTTGCGTTGTGGGTGACCGATCCTGCCAGGGCCACCGAGCTCGAAAAACAGAGCACAAAAAAACCAACAAGGGCTACGCGAGCCGCTCCAAACGCGGAGCTCAAACGCGAAGTCAACTTCATCAGCGTTACTCCCCAAGCTAAGGCCTTTAGGCCGAAATCTGCAACATTTGCCTGCGATCCATCTGGCAGGCTCCCGGCCGCGTACTTCCCACGCAGCCGGAATTGCTAGGCAGTCTATCGTGAATAATCTTTAGCGCCAACAAAAAAATTAAAATATTTCCTGCACTAATGGTTTGCAGACTGCGCTAACCAATTCCGTCTCCCACGACGCCATTCCCCCGAAGGATTGGACCCATGCGGCCTGCTGGCGGGTTGTAATTCAGGCTCAAGTTGTCGCGCGCTTTGACCGCCGTGGGATTTTTTCCTTGGCACTCCCGGCGAACACGATTATCCTTAGCTTCGCGCGGGTAGCTCTCAAACTACCTGACCACAAGTCTTTACAGCCCATTCAGGCGGCCGAGGGGTAGAACCAAGTGCATCCGCGATGCGCCACGTGCTGGCATTCGGCTGGTCCCGCAGGCCGGGCATTTGAGCGCCCCCTCGAAGTAGTGGGAGTACCAAGCCGATGAAGTGCCAACGACTAGGAATTCTCTCGCTCGCGACTAGCATTTTGCTCGCCTCGTCGAGCATGGCATACGCCGCGGGCTTCACGGGCGATCCCATCGCGGATGGTTGGGTCTTCAAAGGCAATTCGCTCACGCTCGGCACCTATGTACGTGGCACCGGCAATCGAAATTTTGATCTCTACAATTCCGTGTTCCGCGTCCCCAACGCCTCGCCGATCATCAACTCCAAGTTTCTGGCGGGAGACCTCGTGTTTGCCCTCGGCGGCGTCATGCTCGACGGCGGCACCGATATCTATCGCGTGCTGGCAAAGTTTGGTTCCGGCACCGCGACCTACTCTGCCAGCAGTTCGCTCACGCCACCAGGCAATGGCGTCGGCAGCCAAAGCGCAGGCGGGGGAGGTATCGGTGGCATCCAAATGGATCGCGATCTGCTCTTCGCCGGACCGGCCTACAGCTCGTCGGGGATCACCGATTCCACCGAAGTTTTTCGCTGGACGGGCACGATCGGAAACTCCGGCACCCTTCTCGATAATGCTTACGGCCGCACCAACGCGATCTTTACAGCGCCCGGCGTACTCAGCTCGTTCGAGTTCCTCGTCAACGTCGATGCCTTGATCCGAGACGGCTTTGATCCCGGCCCCGTCCTGCACACCAAGTCGATTATCTCGGTGCAATCGAGCTCGTTTGATCCCTTTACCGACGGCCTGGTAGGGATGTGCTTCAATTCCAATGGCGATGCGAATTTCGACGGCGTCGTCAATGGCCTCGACTACATCACGTGGGCCGACAATTTCGGTAGCACGACCAAGCTCGGAGCACTCGCCGGTGACTTCAATTGCAGCGGCGACGTCGACGGGCTCGACTACGTGATCTGGGCCGATAACTTCGGCTCCGGATCGGCGGCGCTACCAAGCATCCTCGCGGTGCCCGAGCCTGCGACCTATGTCTCGGCGCTACTCGGCGGAGCACTATTGTGCTGGGTCGGCCGCCGCAGAATTTCCGGCCGAGCTAAGGCCCGCGCGAACTAGCGAGTTGAGTGCAGCCTGACGTGCTGGCGCCGAGAAGCTCGCTGCAATGATCGCTTAGCGTCCGGTTTGCGTTCGACGGAATCGCCGCGTTTCTAGCGCCGATAACTGCCGGTCGGCCGCAGCGTGACGCCTGACACCGGCTGCACAACCGGAGCCGACGGTGCCGTCGAACTCGATTCGTACGCCGAAGTGTCTGGACCATCGGCCGGTACGGTTTCGTATTGGCCCGGCGGAATCGGCTGCTCAGGGCCGGGCTCAGAGAAGGGGGCTTCGACTTCCTGTGGGATCGCGTTCGGCGGCACCATCGTACCGGTGAAAGCCGAGCCAGCGCGCTCGTTGATCAAGCAGGGGTCTTGGCCGCCAGGGCCCGAGAACGTCGGACCGCAGTAGTCGTAAGGATGCTGGCAGATCGTGCAGCCCACGAGTCCGACCGCCATCAACGAGAGCATTATCGCGAACGTGGGCCGCATGCTGTGGCATCCTTGCTAGCAGGTTTGGGTCGTTGCGGTCGCTAAAACCGGCTTGATCCCTACTCTGCGATATTTTCGGCCACAGACCCTCCGCTAGCACCAATAATTCTGGTCAAGAAACCGTGCCAGCAGTGCTGGCCGGCAAACAGGCAAGGTTAACGCACCAGCAGCAGTCGATAGCGGCGCGGGCTCCCTTGTGGCCCACCGGCCACATAGTCGCTGACGCAATAGATGCCGTCCTGAGTCTCGTCGCGAGGCGGCTGGCGCCCTTCGGCGGGAGAGCTGGCGCCGGCGAGCGGTGGTGATTCCATCAATGCTTCCAGCGGCGGCACACCGGCATGTGGTCCGCCCGCAAACCAGGCCGCGCGGCGACGACTGCTCCGCAACGCACGCGCCGGAAGCGCCTCGATGGCTGCCGCCGGTGACGAAACCAAGAGATGGGTGATTTCGCGACGCCTTAACCGCGCGATCAACTCACGCTCACGCGATTGCGCGCCGTCAGCTTCGCGAACATTTCCCGCGTGCGGTCCGCCCCTCACGAGGTCCGTATCGGTCACCACGGCGCCATCGAGGTACAGACCCGCTTGCTCAGCGCTCCATACCAGGGCATCGTTGCCGAAGACCTCGTTGATGACGAGCGCAGCGCGATAGCCAGGCATTTCCCGCAACAGATACTCTTGGCGTGTTTCGAGGCCGATCGCGACAGGTAGCTTGCCGCTCACATCCCCGATCGCCAGCGCTGCTGTCGACAATAGCCCCAATGCGACCACCACCAGGGCAGCGCGCCTGGGGAGCCGCGGCCAGCGACCGATCTCGGCGTACGACCAGGCGACCGCAATCGCCAACGGGCCCGCGGCGGCCAGCAGCAATTGCATTTGCAGCATGCTGATCGCCGCGATCAGCAGGCCTCCCGCGACGACTGTCAGCGCATTTAATCCCCGCAATCGTCGCGCCAGCCAGAGCGTCGGCAGTAGCATCCACAAGGTTGGTCCAAGTTGCTCGACTAAGGCCCCTAGCTTGGTCGTCGGCTGCTGCGCGGCAACAGTCGCTGCCAGCCAGTGGCCAGCGTCCTCCTCGCGCCATGGGTTGTTACCCATCAGGTACGCCGCGCCTGCTATCGCCAACGCCACGGTCAACACTCGTTGCAGTTCGCGACAGCCGTCCGCCAGTCCACGCGCGCGAATCGAACTGGCCAGAAACGCGCCTCCGACCACGAGTACGCCCGGCCAGGCTCGAGCATCGGCTCCAATCGCCGCTCCGGCTGCCACGCCCAACAAAGTCAGCCAACTTCTGCCCGAATCGTGAGCTAACCGCGCTTGAGCAGCGTGGCAGGCCAGCGACAACCACAAGGCAACGGCAGTTGCCGCCAGCGGAACCGACATGGCAATGCCAACCGCTGGCACCACCAACATCACCAAAGGAGCCACGATCGACCAGCGGCTTCCCAACACTTCTTGTGCGAGGACCGCGGTTGCCAGGAGCAACCAGATACCGCCGGCCCAACTCAACAAACCCGCGGCAACCGGGCCATCGAGGATCAATGCCCACGCAAACCCAACGGCCACCAACGGACCGCCACTCGAGTTGAGGCCTAGAGAATGCGATTGCACCAGCCGCCGGGCCGACCAGAGCGGTCCACCGAATTCCAATCCGTCAGTCGGAGGAGCAAGCGCGGCCACCAGGCTCGAACAGAGCACGATCAAGGCGGCCATGCCCAAAACCAGCAGCAGGCCCCGCGGCGGCCCGGCCTGCGCAATGCCTAAGGGCATCTCCCGACTGCGCTCCACCACGCGACGCGCTCGCCAGAGACCGGCAAGTTGGACAACCTCCGCCACGCCGAGGATCGCTGCCAACACGGTTAGCGCACTGACGACGAGCGGCGCCATCCACCCCAGCATCGCCAGTGGAAAAAGCACCAAGATCGCGGCGAGCATGCCCAGGGGCACGCTCCAGACCAGCGTCACCAACGGCGCGGAGGCCACGTCATCCGCGCAAAAAGTATGCGGCCCCGGACCACGATGAATCCACTGCCACAGCGGACGACCGAGCCCGAGCGCCGCCAGACCGATCGCCAATAAGCTGGTGAGCGAGCGGGCATTTTCGAGCAGACTGGCAACTACGTCAGCCACGTCGCCCCCCCGGATATCGATACTCGCGAACAAGCCCCGCCGCTTCCTAACCAATCAACAGCAGCGTCCACGCCGAAGTTGCGACGATTACCATCCACACGACGAGTGACCAGCACTTCCACGCGGCCGGCCGCGTGCGGGGCGTTTCACCTGGCGGGGCCAAGAGCGCTTCGGCAACGGCGCGCCGAGCTGACAGCAGCGGCTCGTCGTTGTGGTCGCGCGTCGTCGTACGCAAGAATGCGATCACATCTGATCCTTCTTACGGCGCCACGTGCGGTCCATCCAATTGCGCCACGAGCGCACACTGCTCCCTTCAGCGACCTGCGCTGCGCGCGTCCGCGGAAGCCGAGCCGAGCGCAGCGCTTGCGGGCGATCGACTCGCAATGCCGTAGGAAGCGCTCGCGGGCGTCGGCCTTGAAACGCCAGAGCCGAAACCACGAGCGACACATGCGGTTCGTCGAGCGGCACCTGCGCCACATGCTCGCCGCGCCAGTACTCGCCGGCCAGCCGATAGCCCACAGGGCGGTTCTCCACGTAGACCTCGTACCGCTCGTCGGCCTGCACCACGCGGATTTTCACGGCGCCGCGGGCTCGCCACCAACGATTAAAATCGTGCAGCCCCACGCGCCATAGTGCGCCGAAATCGCCACAAGTCTCCAGGATGGTGCGGAGAAAATGTGGATATCGTCCCAAGCGACCGAGCACTTGACCGGCGAGGAAAATCGGTTCCCCCGCCTGATACTTAGCCTGCACGACTGCGTGAAAATGATCACTTGCGCGGGCCACAATCTCATCGGTCACGCGTTGTTCGAGATGCGCCACGCGCCCCTCGGCGCGGTCCCAGGCGCGGTCGGCCAAGCGCTCACGGCGCAACAGCGAGGATTCGCTCGGCGCAGCCCGCGAGAGTGTATCGAAGACCAGCCCACTCCACGAATCGCTGCCACGGTCCCGGTCGGCGCCGTGCCGCACGGCCGCTTCCAAAAACGATCCGAGCGACAGCGGATGCGCCGGCATATAGAGCACGCGGCTGCCGTCGAGCCAAAAGGGGAGCTCGTCGTAAGCCATGCCGAAGCCGGAGACATGCGAGACGTCGAGCGTTTCTAGCGCGGTCAGCAGGCCACGATTGGTGCGCCCACCTGCCGCGGCGAAACCCTGCGGTTCAATGCCGGCGCGGCGCAGCGCCTCGATGCCACGACGCACGTTGCGAAGATTCTCTTCCGGGTCTTTATACAAGTGCGGCAAGTAGCCGGAGCTGCCGACATCCAGTCCGCGCAATCGTGCCAACGCGTCGGGTTGATCGGCCAGCGCCACACCGCCGATAAAATGGCTCGTCGCCGCCTCATACCCGGCCAAGGCCCCCAGCACTGCCGAAAAATCGCGGGCATCGTAGCCGTGATGATCGATACGGAAATTAAACGCCGTGCGATAAGGAAAGGGGACCGCGCCCACGCGGAACCAAATGCCGCCACGCGATTCGAGCTGATCCCGCAAGCGCGTCATCAATCGGCGCCGCACCTCGCGCTTGTCCACGCACGAGACATCCTCGGCCAAGTCGCGGCCCGCGATCGTCCAGCGCAACCGCGCGCTGCGTTCGTCGAGCAGGTCTTCAAAGGGGTCGCTCGGCTCACCGCGACGGAGCAGGTCGACGTCGATGGCTATTTGATCGGCCGCCAGATTGCGGCACGCGCCTTGCCGCGAATCGAATAGTACAAAGCGACCTGTCGATCCTTTCGCATGTCGATCGACAAACGGCACGCCTTCTTGGGCCAGCGCATGCCGCAACCCCGCGGGCACGCGATCCAAGACTAGCGGCAATAAAATCGGGCGAGCGTCCACCGTGCTCATCCTTGAGCTGCGCCTCGCCATCCCCCGAGCGCGCGCCAGAGCCCCGTTGTCCCAAAGGTTCGCTCGACTCCGATCGTGCGATCGATCGGTGGCCACTGCCAGCGACACTTAGGGGGGAGTAACCGTAAGAGAATCGGCTGATTGGGTCAAGACGACGTACCGAAACCCGCCGTTAGCCGCGTCGGGCAAAGTTCGCGCACCAGGTCGGCTAACCGCGGCAGATGCGCGTGCGGTCGGGGCCAGGGGCCCGGCGCGTTCCCCGGCCCAACCATCAGCGTTGACCATCCGCAGGCCGCGGCGCCGGCCAGGTCACCAGCACGACAGCCCACAAACAGCAAGCGCTCGGCCGCGAGCTCAAGTCGCTGTTGAATCGCGCGAAATGCTAGCAGGTTCGGCTTCGTACATCCCAGCTCGATCGAACATTGCACCACCTCGAACGAGCCTTCGAGATGATAGCGGGCCAACCGCGCGCCAAGTTCGTCCGGCGGACTGGTCGAGTCGCACGTCAGGGCCAGCCGAAAGCCCGCCGCCCGCAAGCGCGACAGCGTTGCCGACACACCCGGCAGCGGGTGGACCTCGAGCTCCAGCTCACGCCGACGGACGATCGCGGCCGCTGTCAATTCGTCAATCTGACAGCGGGCATAGCCACTCGCCGCCAGGCAAGCTTCGAATGCCTCGGCCAATTCGCGACGCCCTGTCTGCACGGCCGGGAGATACTCGGCCTGCCAACGCCGCTCGAATTTCTCGGCTGGGCACGTCGGGTTCAGCCGCGCCAGCAGCGCTAGCAGCCAACGCCACCACAGGGTTGAGTCGTAGAGTACGCCCGCCGGCTCAAAGACGATCGCCTCGATGCCGACCAGCAAGTCGCGCGCGGTGGTGATTGTCAGGTCACGCCCGGTCGCTGGCTCCTCATGCTCGCCCACGTCGGGCGCTAGCACGGGATAAACGGTTGCCCGCGACACGTCTGTCGTCTGCCGGTTCGCCACGACTGAGTCGATGAGAGGGGCCATCGGTAGCAACCTCGGCATCAAGCGACGTAAGGGGCTTCGACCGAATGCATCGGCAAATAGTTCAATCGCGCCATGCGGGCTCGCAAGCGCGGCTGCTGCTGCAACAGGCCGACCAGGCGTTGCCATTCGAGCGTGTCGTGTCCGAGTGCGTCGAAGATCTGCTCGGCATGTTCCCAATCTTCTTCGACGTCCAAGGTCAGGCGCACGTCGTGCTGATCGAGCCCTTCAGGTAGCGCCAGCAACCGCGTGTGACACCACTCGGCGTGTTGACTGAGGTAGCGACCAGGGTGCTGTCGGTCGCGCGGCCGCGAGGCTGCACCGGCCGCGCGGGCCAATGCCGTGGCGCGAAACCATTCGGCCATCGGGGCCGCCGCTGAAGCAGGCCGAGTACCGCCCCCCGGCGAACGATAGCGCAAACAATCGCAGTCGAGAGCCAATTCGGCCTCCGTGACCAGCCGATCGACAAGCGCCGGATCGAGAAACGGGTTGCCAGCGTCGAGCGATACCACGCCATCGGCCCGATAAGCCGTTGCCGCGTCGCTGAACCGGCCGAGCCAATCGCTCGAATCGGCCGCCTCGAGCGGCACGTCGCGCGGCACGAACTCGCGCAATTCGCCAGTCGAAGCGGCGTCGGTCATCACAATAATCGTGTCGAGCCGGGCGGCGTCGGTCGCCCGCCGAACCACCCATTCCAACAGCGTGTGCCCAGCCAGTCGGCGCGAAAGTTTCTGTCGCGTGGCGCTCTCGCCCCACCGCGCCACGATAATCCCGAGAGTGTTTAAGCATCTGGTTCGGGCATGCATGCGTCGATCCCTCGAAGCTGTTTACTAAACAAAAACTGAGCCGTGCTTTGTTGTCGAGATTGGTCGTCGGCGCTGGCCCGCTGCCTGACAACAGGGTCCGTGCCACGCATCTTCAAGTTCACAAGCCGGTCGAACGGTCTTACCGGTGGCTTGGACGGTGTTACCGGTAGCTTGGCGGGCCGCGGAGTCTAGTGGCCTTAATCAAGCTGGGTCAAGACGAAGAGTGTGTGCCAAGCGCGACGGCTTGCGTGATGGCAAGTTTTCGACCGCTGGCAACCTGTTACTGGAGCAATTCTCGTCTTGGCCATGCCGCGGGGCGGCGATAGACTGCTCGACCGCAAAATGCTGGCATGCACCGGCAGGGAGGCCGTTTCATGGACAAGTTGCTAATCGTCGGAGCCGATTCCATGCTGGGGGCCAACCTGGCCCTCGCGCTCGAAGGTCGCTTCGACTGCACGGGATTGGCGACGAAGGTGCCCGAGGTCGCTGGCTGCCGTAAGACGCAAGTCGGCGACATTCTCGATACAGCGGTGATCGAGAGCCTGATCGCCGCCGAGCACCCCAACTGGGTGATTTATCTAGGCCCAACCTCGCATTGCAGTTGGGATGCTGCCACGGACGAGCGGCCAGCCAGCACCGCGCACCTAACACAACGATTGGCCGCGCTCACCGCCGAGTGCGGCGCCGCGCTCACGCTGTTGAGCAGCGACGCCGTATTCACCGGACCAAGGCTGTTTCACGAAGAGCCGTCGCGTGCGACCGCCGAAACTCCGTTCGCTCGTGAGGTCCGCGCGGTCGAGAATGCCCTGGCCGGCAGCCCGCAGGCGCTCGTCGTGCGCACCCACGCTTATGGCTGGAGTGCGCATAACGACTCCTCGAATCTGGTCGACGCGCTGGTCGAGCAGTTGGTGGCCGGCCGACCTGCGGCGATGGATGGCGTGCGCTATGCCACGCCGATTCTAGCCACCGATCTGGCCGAGTTGCTGGCGGTCGCCTACGAGAAAGAGTTGCGCGGCCTTTACCACATTACCGGCGCCGAGCGGACGAATCTCGCGCGGTTCGTCGGCGAGTTGAGCGGTGCGCTTGACCTGAGATTGACGTCCTCAGCGGCGGAGAGCGAAGGCTCCTTCGTCGAGTTGCCGCTCGGTCGTCCCGTCTCCGAGACCTCGCTCAACACGCGCCGCGCGCGACGCGATCTCGGGCTGCCCATGCCGCTGTTGCGCGAAGGACTCGAGCGTTTGGCCGCACAATATGAAAACGGCTTTCGCGCCCGCCTGCGCGGTGAGCCGGCACCGCAGTCCAAGCGCGCTCATGCCGCGTAGCGCGCAAGTCCTGTAGAGGTAGCTCGCAATCAGTGCGTTTGCTACCCGACGTCACTCGATTCTCTAGCCGGGCGTGTACCCACCGCTCACATGGGGCGGAGCCAGATACGGACCAGCGTCCGCTCCACCCGCAGGCGACTGTGCGCCGCTTTTGCAGCCGGCGACTGTGCTGATTAACCCGATCAGCGCAAGCAGGAGAACAATTCGTCGCATTGCTTGAATCCCTCTGCTAGGGGAGATGAGGAGGCAGAAGGCGCAACTCGCCAAGCAAACATACAACACTCTAAGAGTCGGTCAAATTGACCTGCGGGGCCACTTGGAAAATAGCTCGCTTTCGCCCAGCGAACCGGCCAGTTACGACCGTGCCGCGTGGCGATATAATGAAGCTTTCTACCACGAGAGCCTCAGATTCCGCTCGCCAGGTGCCCGATGAAGCTCGGTTTCGTCACTGCCATCTTGCCAGAACTCTCCCTTGAGGAGCTCTTGGCCTTCGCCCGCGCCGAAGACTACGACAACATTGAAGTTATGTGCTGGCCCGTTGGCCCGGCCGAGCGGCGTTTCGCCGGCGTCACCCACATTGACGTGGTCGGCTTCACGCAGGCGAAGGCTGACGACGTCAACTCCCTCTGCCAGAAACACGGCGTCGGCATCTCAGCCCTCGGCTATTACCCCAACCCCATGTCGGGCGATGCGGCCGAGTCGTCGCAGGCCATCGCGCACTTATATAAGGTGATCGACGCAGCCAAGCTGCTGGGGCTCGACGTCGTGAACACGTTCATCGGCAACGACCACACGCGCCCCTTCAGCGAGAACTTTGGCCGCTTCCGCGAGGTCTGGCCCGCCATCATTCGCTATGCCGAAGAGCGGGGCGTGCGAATCGCCATCGAAAACTGCCCGATGTACTTCGGCAAGAACGAATGGCCCGGCGGCAAGAACCTTGCCCGCTCGCCCGAAATCTGGCGACAGATGTTCGCGGCGATTCCCTCGGACCACTTCGGGCTGAACTTCGATCCGTCGCACTTCATTCTGCAAATGATGGACTACGTGAAGCCGATGTACGAGTTCGCCCCCAAGTTGTTCCACACGCACGCCAAAGATCTGCGAATCGATAGGGACAAGCTCAATCAGCAGGGCATTTTTTCCATCGGCTGGGAAGTCCCCAAAATCCCCGGCTTGGGGGACGTGAACTGGGCCGCCTGGATCGGCGCCTTGGGCGACGTCGGTTACCGAGGCACCATCTCGGTCGAAGTCGAAGACGACGCCTTCCGCCACGATCTCGAAGGACGTAAGCGGTCACTGCGCATCTCACATAACGTGCTGCGGCCGCTGATCGGATGAGCGCCCCTCGAGTGATTTCGCTGCGCGGCGTCGAGGTCCATAACCTGCGCAAGATCGATCTCGACCTGCCACATCGGCAATTGATCGTGCTGTGCGGCGTCAGTGGCAGCGGCAAAAGCAGCCTGGCCTTCGATACGCTTTACGCCGAAGGGCAGCGGCGCTACATCGAGACCTTCTCCGCTTACACGCGGCAGTTTCTCGAACGATTGGAAAAGCCCACTGCCGAACGGATCGACGGGCTACCGCCGGCCATCGCCGTGGGGCGGCAATCGCCCAGCCGATCAAGCCGCGCCACCATCGGCACCGCCACCGAATCCGCCGACTACCTGCGGCTGCTCTACGCCAAAATCGGGCAAGTGCTCTGCCAGTCGTGCGGGCAGCCGGTCCAGCGCGAATCGCCACAATCGGCCGCCGAACTGCTCACCACCTTGCCCGCTGGCACGCGATTCATGATCTCGTTCACAGCGACGTCCGACGCAACCGCACCGGCCGACTCCGCTGCTCCAAGCGAGAGTGCAACAACTCACGCGCAACAAGCCGAGGTGTTGCGCGAAGAGGGTTTCACCCGCGTAGTCTTCAACGACCGCACGTTGACGCTCGACGAGTACGCGAAGCTCGACGAGCCGCCAACGCAAGCCGCCAATCGATCACCGCTCTACGTCGTCGTCGATCGACTCGCGGCCGGCTCCACGACGCGCGAGCGCCTCGTCGACTCGCTTGAAATCTGCTTTGCGAAGGGAGACGGCGCCGCTCGCATCTGGATCGAACCACCAACCGCGACGGCCGAACGAAATGCTGCCGACTCCCTGAATGCAACTAGCGCCACCAGTTCAATTCCGCCCGGCGATGTCGTCTCGCTCGACGGACGCCCGTGGAACTGCCTCACTCTTAGCACGCGGCTGCGCTGCGAGCGCTGCGGAATCGATTACCCCGATCCCGAGCCGCGGCTCTTCAGCTTCAACAGCCCACTAGGGGCGTGCCCCGAGTGCGAGGGCTTCGGCAACGTGATGGACATCGACCTTGATCTGGTCGTGCCCGACAAACAGAAATCGTTGGCCGAAGGGGCCGTCGCTCCCTGGAACACTCCCGCCTACGCTCACGAGCTCGAAGAGTTGACGTTGCTTGCGCCTGACTACGCCATTCCGCTCGACGTGCCGTTCGCCGAACTGTCGCCGGAGCACGTGACGCTCGTGATCAACGGCGTGCCGGAACGCAACTTCGGCGGATTGCGCGGTTTCTTCGCCTGGCTCGAGCGGCATAAATACAAGATGCACTTGCGAGTGTTCCTGAGCCGCTGGCGCAGCTATCGCCCTTGCCCTGCCTGTGGCGGTGCGCGACTGCGCCCCGAGTCGCTGGCCACCCGCGTCGGCGACCTCAACATCGCCGAATTCTGCCAATTGAAAGTTCGCGATGCGCTGACCTTCGTGCGGGAGCTGGAATTAACGACCTTTCAGCGTGCCCTCGCCCGCACCCCGCTCGAACAGGTCCAGTCCCGGCTCATGTATCTCGAAGCGGTCGGCCTCGGCTACCTGACGCTCGATCGCACCTTGCGCACCCTCAGTGGCGGCGAGCTGCAACGAGTCTCACTCACCTCGGCACTGGGCAGCAGCCTCGTCGGCGCACTTTACGTGCTCGATGAACCTTCGGTCGGGCTGCATGCCGGTGACACCGCTCGCCTGCTCGGCACGGTCAAACGATTGCGCGAGCGCGGCAACACTGTCGTCGTCGTCGAGCACGAGGAAGCGTTCCTGCGAGCAGCCGAGCAACTCGTCGAGATCGGGCCCGGCGCTGGCGAGCGCGGTGGGCAGGTCGTCTTTCAAGGTACGCCGGCCGAAATCCTCGTCGCCCCCAAAAGTATCACGGGCGACTACCTGGCCGGTCGCCGCTCGACGCGCGCTCCCGCAAAGCGCCGCCCCGCCAAGCACGGCTCCATTCGCCTCGCCGGCGCGCGCGGCAACAACCTGCAGAACCTCAACGTCGAGTTTCCGCTCGGATTGCTCTGCGTGGTCACCGGCGTCAGCGGTGCCGGCAAAAGCACGCTCGTCGAAGATACGCTTTACCCGGCACTTTGCCGCCGCAAACGCAAAGAAGCCCCTAAGCCTCTCGACTACGACGACGTCTTCGGCGACGGCCAGCTCGACGACATCACGATGGTCGATCAATCGTCGATCGGCCGCTCCGCTCGCTCGAACCCCGTCACCTACGTCAAAGCCTTCGACGAAATCCGCGAGGTCTTCGCCGACACGCTCGACGCTAAGGTGCGCAACTACACGGCCAGTCATTTCAGTTTCAATGCCGAGGCCGGGCAGTGTGCCGTTTGCCAAGGGGCCGGGCAGATCGAATTCGATATGCAGTTCTTGGCCGACGTTTACATGCGCTGCGGCCAGTGCCAGGGAACCCGCTATCGCCGCGAAATTCTCGATGTCCGCTACCGCGGCCGCAACATCGCCGAAGTGCTCGACATGACCGTCCGCGAGGCGTTCACCTTCTTCCGAGGGCATGTCAAAGTGCAGGCCCGGCTCAAACGGCTGATGTCGGTCGGGCTCGACTATGTGCGGCTCGGTCAGCCGGCCAACACGCTCAGCGGAGGCGAGTCGCAGCGATTGAAGCTCGCTGCGTACTTGGCCGCTGCCCGGCGCGGTCGCACGCTCTTCGTACTCGATGAACCGACCACCGGGTTGCACTTCGCCGATGTGGTGCAATTGCTCGATTGTTTCGAAGCCCTGCTCGAAGTTGGCCACTCGCTCATCGTCGTCGAACACAATATGCAGATTCTCAAGGCGGCCGACTACCTCATCGATCTTGGCCCCGGCGCGGCTGAGGAAGGAGGCCGAGTGGTCGCCAAGGGCACGCCCGAAGAAGTCGCCAAGGTTGCCGACAGTGTTACCGGGCGGTATCTGGCCGAAGCGCTCGCCCGGGACGCCGAGGAACAAATCGCATGATCGGCGCAGCGCCTCGAACTCCCGCACAGCTTGCCGAAGACTTGCTCGATCGCGCTGCGGTGCGCGTCGTCGAGATGTCCGGTGTGGTTGCTCATGTCCTTGTCGAATTGCCACCACTGGGCGAAGCAGCGTCGTCCCTGACTGCGGCACCAATAGCGCTCCGCGGCACGATCGATGGCCCGCATTGCCAGTATGCCTCGACATTGACGGCAACCGTATCGCTTCGTACTCCCATAAGACATGCGTCCCTCCCCGGTGAGCCGCGGCGCGTGACCGTCGAAGCGTCGATACCCGATCCCTGTTTCTGGACTCCGCAACTGCCACATCGTTATCGATTGAAGCTCGAACTAGCGTGCGGCGGCGAAGTGCTTGCCCGCTCCGAGCGCTGGATCGGATTACGCCCGTTGAGCGAGCGAGCGCGCGGCTTCTGGTTCGACGGCTCCAATTGGGTGCTGCGTGCGGCCGATCAAGCGCTCGTGCCTGGCGCCGAATTAGCGCAGTGGCGCGACGAGAGCCTGGCGATGATCGTCCCCTCGCCCGACGACACACTCTGCGAAGCGGCGAGCCAGCTCGGCGTGCTCCTCCTGGCCGAGCTGGCCGGTTCCGCAAAACACATCATCGCCGAGCTTAAGCGGCTCTCCCGCCACGCCGCGGTTGGTCTGGCGATCGTTAACTCAACCGAACCGCTCGACGCCAGCGTGCGCCACGCCGCCGGCGGAATTATCCTCGTCCAACGAATTCGCACAGCATTGGGTGCCACTGCTGGCTTGCCCAGCAGTGCTGGGATTGACGTCGCCCTGCCCTGGGCGCAAGCACTGATAGTTGAATCCCGCGATCCGCGGTTCGCAGAAACCGTCTCGGCTAAGTCACTACCAGTTCTCGTCGGACGAGTGACCGCGAGGTGTGCCACGCTCGCGGCCGCCCGTCGTGCCTGTGATATGCTCCAAGCCGACACGGCAGGGCTCGGCGCTTTCGCGGGATACTTGATTCGCACCGCGGCAGATTCAGCGCAACACTAGTCGGACGCGCAGCGAGGGAGAGTTCGCGCCGCGTTTCCAAACCTCGATGAACGCGAAGCGAATGCTCGTAATTGAAGACAACGCAATGCATGGGAATTTGCTGCTTTCCGTAGAACCACGCTCTCACACACCGCCACGGACCCTTGCTGCGCTGCGGGCTAGTGTGCTCAACTCGAAGTGTAACGATTCGCAAAAGGTCAACCGTGTCCGCACCTGCACCCAACAACGCCGATCCGCTCGCCCGCTACTCACGGCAAACGCTTTTCCCTTACATCGGTCGCGAGGGGCAAGAGCGCCTTGCGGCCAGCCGGGCGCTCGTCGTCGGTTGCGGCGCGCTGGGGAGCGTGATCGCCAACACGTTGGCCCGCGCCGGCGTCGGGCACTTGCGGATCGTCGATCGCGACTTTCTCGAACTGCACAACCTGCAACGTCAGGTGTTGTTCGACGAGCAAGACGTCGCCGCCGGATTGCCGAAGGCCGTTGCTGCCGCCGCCAAACTCCGCACGATCAACTCCACGATCGAGATCGAGCCAGTCGTCGCCGATCTGACGCATGAGAATGTGCTGGCGCTTGTCGATGGCGCCGACGTGATCGTCGACGGCACCGATAATTTCGAGACGCGATTCCTGCTGAACGATGCCGCCCTCAAGCGGCGTATCCCCTGGATCTATGGCGGAGCGATCGGCGCCGAGGGGCAGATGCGCGTCATCCTGCCGGGCGAAACCGCCTGCCTGCGCTGCATGATGGAAGACGCGCCACCGCCGGGAACCACGGCCACGTGCGATACGGCCGGCATCCTCGGCCCCACGATCGGCGTGGTGGCTTCGCTCGAATCGATGGAGGCAATCAAAATCCTGGCCGGCCGACGCGACGCCGTGAACCGATCGCTGGTGATGATCGATCTCTGGTCGAACACCACGCGGCAAATCAAGCTCGACGCCCTGCGCGAAGGGGGCGGGTGCGCTACTTGCCGTGGAGAAGAATACCTCTGGCTCTCCGGCGAGCGCGGTGGGCAGCCCGTGGTGCTCTGCGGGCGCAACGCCGTGCAGATCAGCCCCCCGTCGGGCGAACGCATCTCGCTCGATACGCTGGCCGAGCGATTGTCGGCGGCCGGTCGCGTCACGCGCAACAGCTACCTGCTGCGCTTGCATGTGGATAACTATGTGCTGACGGTCTTCGCCGACGGTCGGGCAATCATCTCGGGGACCGACGACCCGGCCGCCGCCAAAACGCTTTATTCCCGCTACATCGGGGCGTAGGAATCACTCTACTGGCCGAGTTGCCGCGCGGCGTATTCGCCTCCTTGCGAAGTACCGTCCGAGTGCAATGGCGGCACAAATCCCTACACATGTCAGCGTGAGAACCACGATTGCCTTCTTGGCGATCCCGACGCTTGGATCAGGGGCCGGCCGCAAGCTCAGCGGATTGGCCTTCACAATTTCGCGGGCTCGCTCTAAGCGCTTCTCAACGACTTCACGATGCGTCGGCTGGTACTCAAGCGCCAACTCGTAGATCGGAATGGCCATCTCGAACGATTGATTCAACGCCCGCAGACAGGCCAAATCGGCGAGCAAATCGGCAACGACAGCATTGGGTGGCGGGATGAGGCTGATGCGCTCGTGCAATTGATATTCCACTCCGGATTCCACGTCCTGCCAATCCAAGTCCTGGCTGGAATTGCCCTTCACGCCTGTCGTGGGAAACACTGGCACATCGTCATCGCCGAAGTCGAGCCCCAGAATCGAATGCGATTCGAGCCACGTGGGATCGCTCCGCAGCGCGATTTCGGCCTCCAGAATCTTCACGTGCAGCCATTCGCTGCCGCGATGGGCGTCGGGATTTCGCTCGATGCCAATCTTGATCCAGTCGAGCGCGCGGTTCAGCTCGCCACTCAGCTCGTAGGCAGTTCCCAAGTTCACCGACGTGACGTATACGTTGGGCCGCTCAGCTTCAATCGCCTGCAAAATCTCGATCGCCTTTGCGGACTCGCCCAAACTCATCAGCACCACGGCGTAGTCATTCCGCTCCTTGTAGTCAGCGATCTCCGGCTGTCGTTCGAACTTGGCCCTAAGTAGTTGCAGATGCACGGCACGTTGTTCTCGATCGCGACTGGCTTGCACTAAGTAGGATTCGTCGCCCGGATTGTCGAGGACTACGGATTGTCCGTAGATATCCGTGTGGTAAGTCCACAGGCAGGCAATCGCGATGCTTGGGATTAGCAAGGTCGCCAACGATATGGCTACCAGAAGGTAAACTCGCCGCATCGAATTACCCTACTTTCTGATGCGTCGAGACATAGTGAACTCACCAAATCGGCCTCGAACTATTCTCGCGTGAATTACATCGCCGGGCAAACACGCGGAAAGTCGGTCAGACCGAGGCCACGCCCACATGTATTGCCGTGGCCGCTTCCATGATCCGCGCTTCGGTCGCTTCGGCTCGCGAAAACTCTCCCGTCAACCGCCCTTCGCAGAGCACCAGAATACGGTCGCACAACGTCAACAGTTCAGGCAGCTCACTCGACGTGACAATGATGCCCAGTCCTTCGCGAGACAGTTCGTCGATCAGCCGATACAGCTCGGCCTTCGCCCCTACGTCAATCCCGCGCGTCGGGTCGTCGAGCAACAGCACCTGCGGACGCGTGAGCAGCCAGCGGCCGATGATCGCCTTCTGCTGATTGCCGCCGCTGAGGCTCGTGATCGGTGCTTCGACACCGGCCGTTTTGATTGACAGCCGCCGCGCGGTGTCGACCGCCACGTCATGCTCGCGCGACAGGCTCACCAGCCCACCGCGGCGCACGTCCTGCAAAGTGCAGAGCGTGGTATTGCCGCCGACCGACAGATTAGCAAACAGCCCGAGCCGCTTGCGGTCTTCGGTCACCAAGGCCAAACCCGCCTGCTTCGCTTCGTCGGGATGGGCGAACCGCACGACCTGTCCGTTCAAGCGGATCGTCCCTTGATGGGGCTCGGTCGCGGCTCCAAACAAACACTCGAGCAACTCCGTGCGTCCCGCCCCCATCAGGCCGGCGATCCCCAGCACCTCGCCACCCGCCAGTTGGAACGAAACCTCCTCGAGCCGCCAACGCCGGGCGTGGCCAGGCCAAGGGAGCGACAACCGCTCGACCGCCAGCACGGTGTCACCCGGCGCGGGCCGCGCCACCAAATGCGTGGCCTCGATCTCGCGTCCGACCATCAGGTGCGTCACCTCGCGTGGGCTCGTCGCACTCCGATCGAGCGTTTTGACAAACCTCCCATCGCGCAGCACCGTGATGCGATCGGCCAGGCGGAACACCTCGTTCATCTTGTGTGAGATATAGAGAATCGTCACGCCGCGGCGTCGCAGCTCGGCGATCACGCGATCGAGCCGGGCGACCTCGGCTTCGGTCAGCGCGCTCGTCGGCTCGTCCATGATCAAGATATCGCTGGCAATCGACAGCGCTTTGGCAATCTCGACAAGCTGTTGATCGCCCACGCGCAGCGAACTGACCAGGGCATCGGGCCGGATCGGGCATTCGAGCTGCGCGAGCAACTCGCCGGCCGCCCGCTGCATTCCCCGTTCGTCGAGCAAGCCCCAGGCGTTGCGGCGTTCGCGTCCCAGAAAAATGTTGGCCGCTGCCGACAGCGTGGCAACCAGGTTCAGCTCTTGGTGAATGATGCTCACGCCGGCCGCCTCGGCATCGCGCGGGCTGCTGAAACGGCACACGTGCCCACCGATCAGCAACTCACCGTCGAAATCCCCCAGCACGCCGGCCAGGATCTTCATCAGCGTGCTCTTGCCGGCCCCATTCTCGCCGACAATGGCGTGCAACTCCCCGCGCCCAATCTCGAGCGACACATCGTCGAGCGCCGTAACACCGGCGTAGCGCTTCGTGATATGGCGGATCGAGATCATGCGTACGGGTGGCCCAGCCGCTTGCCGGCTGGGTCGCAAAGCGACAAGAAACCCTCTTGAATTAACGCGGCTGAAGTGGGCAGCGCGGCATGAGCAGATTCTTGTGGCTGCGCCACCCGGCTGCAAGCAGCCGGGCCACCCTCGCACCACCGTTCACTTAGTCCCTCACGCCTGTCGTCTCAAGCGTCAAGCCTCGGCAGCAGCCATCGCCCGCTTGCGAATGTAGTGCAGCACCGCGTGCAGCCCGCGCATTCGCATCATCCCCAAGACGTCGACGAGCCCCAGCCGCTGCAGCAAGTCCTCGCGCACGGCGGCGACCTCGGCGGGCGAAGCGCCCGACAGCGCATCGATCAACAGCGCGACGAATCCCTTGACCGTGGGGGACTCGGGCGCAACGTCGCCAAAGATCGCCACGCGCCCGTCGCGCACCTCGACCCACAGAAACACCGGTGTCTGACACTCGTGCACGCGATGGGCGTCGGCGTCGCGCTTCGCTTCCAGCTCGGCCGG
The DNA here is from genome assembly GCA_964495375.1 of uncultured Planctomycetaceae bacterium. Classification (GTDB taxonomy): domain Bacteria; phylum Planctomycetota; class Planctomycetia; order Pirellulales; family JAEUIK01; genus JAIESQ01. The sequence continues at coordinate 108,089 of CAZBWM010000007.1, forward strand.
TAGCGGCGCCATACGATCAGAGAAATCCAACAGCGCCTCGAGCCGTTCGCGCGGTTCGAAGTCCTGGAACTCCTCGACGATCTCAGTCAGCCGTGCTGGTTCGGCGGTGAGGTCGCTCATGTAGTAGCCTCAACCGCACGAGTAATCATGATTCTACTCACGCCCCGGCTCACGCTTCCGCTCCCGCCGGCATGCCCTTCTCGATCGGCACGCCGACCAGGTTACCCCACTCGGTCCAACTGCCGTCGTAATTCTTCACATTTGGATAGCCCAACAGGTACTGCAGCACGAACCAGGTGTGACTCGATCGCTCGCCGATTCGGCAGTAGGCGATGATCCGCCCGCGCCGCGTCAACTTGTTCTCCTTGGCATACAGCTTTTCGAGGTCGCGCGCGCTCTTGAAGGTACCGTCGTCGTTGACGGCCTTCGACCAGGGAATACTGACAGCGCCAGGAATGTGCCCACCGCGCAGCGCCCCTTCCTGCGGATAGTCGGCCATGTGCAGCTTGGCGCCGGTGTATTCGTCCGTCGAGCGCACGTCGACCAGCGGGCGGCCGGCCTTCTGATGCTTGAGCACCTCGTCGCGGAAGGCACGAATCGCCGGATCGGGATCTTTGGCCACGTAAGCGGTCGGCGCGTACTTCGGCTCCGCGTCGCGCACCAACGGGCGCCCCTGGGCTTCCCACAGCTTGCGACCGCCGTTCATCACTCGCACATCAGCATGCCCATACAGCTTGAACACCCAGAACGCGTAGCAAGCCCACCAGTTCGTCTTGTCTCCGTAGACAACCACCGTGGTGTCGTTGGCGATCCCTTTTTCGGAGCAAAGCCGCTCGAAGCGCTCGCGGCCGAGGTAGTCGCGCACCACCGAGTCTTGCAAGTCGGTCACCCAGTCGATGCGGACCGCCTCGGGGATATGCCCGGTGTCGTAGAGCAGCAGGTCTTCGTCCGATTCAACAATGCGCACTTGAGGATCGTGGCGATGCTCTTCGACCCACTCGGTGCTTACCAGCGCCTCGGGGTGCGCGTAATCTTTGGCCATGATGAGTTCGTCTCCGTGACTGCGGTCGGCGAGGGGTTGTGATGCGTGCGGGGGGGGCGCCGGCCGGGCAACCTTACGAAAAAGAGATTCTACGATGCTGGCGTGCTTCGAGGGAGGGGCCACCTGGCGGCCACGGGAAGCGTCGGAAGGAAACCCCTGCGCTCGCGCCACACACGCATTTTGCACGCAACTATCGTGGTTTTCGCCAGTCACCGCTCGCGAGGCTTGCAATTCCGCAAGGTTACAAGCGAATCACATTACATCTCGGTAAAACCTCGATTCCGGCCGGGCCAGTTGCGATATAAGCTGGTGCATAGGGGACGCGTAGCTTCGCACAACGTGGACGCAGGTGGTTGCATGAATTCCAGCGTGCTCGAACCCCGCCAGGCTCCGGTCGCGCGCTTGTTGGTCATCGAAGATCAGAAGAAGCTGCTGCAATCGCTCGAGCGCGGCCTCACGGAGGAAGGCTACACGACGATCGCCGCCAAGGATGGCGAGACCGGCTTTCAGCACGCGATGAGCGATGGCGTCGACGCCGTGGTGCTCGACCTCATGCTCCCGGGCCGTAGCGGCCTCGAGCTCCTGAACGATTTGCGCAAAGCCGGCTTCAAAAAGCCCGTCCTAATTCTCACCGCGCGCGACGGCGTCGACGATCGCGTGCTGGCCCTCGACTCAGGCGCCGATGACTATCTCGTGAAGCCGTTCGCCTTCGCCGAGTTGCTCGCGCGGCTGCGAGCGCTCTTGCGCCGCGATGGCAGTCGCGAGACCGTGCTGCAAGCTGGCGATTTGAAAATGGATCTCGTGGCCGGCGAGGTGCGCCGCGGCAGCGACCTGATTGAGCTCACCAATCGTGAATTCGATCTGCTAGAGTTCCTGCTGCGCAACAAGAACAACAACGTCACGCGCGACATGATCGCCCGGGCCGTCTGGCGAGAATCGAGCGGCGCGATGACCAACGTGATCGACGTCTACATCAATCTGCTGCGCAAGAAGGTCGAACTGACCGATCGCCAGCAGATGATCGTTACGGTGCGCGGCGTCGGCTACAGCCTGCGTGGTGCGTGATCGCGAGCCTGCGTGGCGCGGGAACGCAACACCGCCCCGCGCCGCACGTTTGCCCACGCCGCACGTTTAGAGCCCCGCCCTAAGCGCTCAGCTCTGAAACGCCGCGTCGAACGCCGCACCGGCTGGCGCGAAATCGAGCCGCTTCACGAATTCGCACGCCTCGCGAGCGCCCGCTTCCCGGTCCATGCCTGGGTCTTCCCATTCGACCGACAGCGGACCGTCGTAGCCAATCTGGTTGAGCGTGCGGATGATCTCCTCGAAGTTCACGCCGCCGCGCCCCGGCGAGCGAAAGTCCCAGCCGCGCCGCGGATCGCCGAACGGCAAGTGGCTCCCCAGAATGCCCGATCGCCCATCCAACCGCACCACGGCATCTTTAATGTGTACGTGATAGATGCGATCGGGAAACGCGCGGAGAAACTCCACCGGGTCGATTCCTTGCCACAGCAGATGGCTCGGGTCGAAGTTGAAGCCAAACTCCTCGCGACGGCCGATCGCTTCGAGCGCTCGGGCCGCGCTCGGCAGATCGAAGGCGATCTCCGTCGGATGCACTTCGAGCGCGAACCGCACGCCGCACTCGGCAAACACGTCGAGGATCGGCTCGAACCGCTCGGCAAACAGCTCGTAGCCGGCTGCGATCATCGAGTCGGGCACCGGCGGAAACGAATACAACAAATGCCAGATGCTCGAGCCGGTGAAGCCATTGACGACGCTCACGCCCAGCTTTTGCGCCGCGCGGGCCGTATTTTTTAGCTCCGCGATCGCCCGGGCGTTCACCTTGGCGGCGTTCCCTTCGCCCCACACATGGGCGGGCAAGATCGCCTGGTGCCGCTCGTCGATCCGGTCGAGCACCGCCTGCCCGACCAGGTGCGTGCTGATCGCCAGCAGTTGCAGATCGTGACGCTCCAGCAAGTCGCGGCGCCCCGCGCAGTAGCCGTCGTCGTCCAACGCCTGGCGCACGTCGAAGTGATCGCCCCAGCAAGCCAGCTCCAGCCCTTGATAGCCGAACTCGGCGGCCCGGCGCGCGAGATCCTCCAGCGGCAGATCGGCCCATTGACCGGTGAACAGCGTAACAGGGCGTGGCACGTGGCGGCTCCTTCCTTCAGGTGCGTTATGCAGGCGGCAGTCCGGATCATTATCAAGCACCGCCGCCCACGCGAAGTCCCTATTGTGCCGCTTCGGCAGGCAAACACAACGGTGCCCCTGCGCCGCTCGCCTTATCCGACGACACGAGCCGCGTGGCACGAGCCTATGATGTTGCCGACGAACGACTAAAATAGCGGGTCGATGTCCGCTTCTGCCTATCAATTCGATGTGCTCGTTGTCGGTGCCGGCCATGCCGGAGCCGAAGCCGCCGTGGCCGCAGCGCGCCTCGGGGCGCGCACCGCTTTGCTCACCACAAGCTGCGATACCGTCGGCCAGATGAGCTGCAATCCCGCCATCGGCGGTGTCGCCAAAGGGCAGATCGTTCGCGAAATCGACGCTCTCGGCGGCATCATGGCCCAGGTCATCGACGCCACGGGCATCCAGTTTCGCATGCTCAATCGCAGTAAGGGCCCCGCGATGCACAGCCCGCGGGCTCAGGCTGACAAGCGGGCCTACCAGCAAGAGGTCAAACGGCTGGTCGAGGAGCAGCCCGAGTTATCGCTGCGACAAGAAGTCGTCGAAGACTTGCTGGTCGAACCTTGTGAACCTGACGAGCACGGCCGCACCGCGCGCATCGTCGGCGTGCGTGTGCGGGGCGACGCCGAGTATCGTGCGAGCGCCGTCGTCCTCACCACGGGCACATTCTTGCAGGCGCTTATGCACACGGGCGAGGCGCGCACGCCCGGGGGCCGTGCCGGCGAGGGAACCACCGCGGGCATCAGTGGCGCCCTCACGCGGCTGGGTTTCGATTTGCAGCGTTTCAAAACCGGAACTCCACCGCGTTTGAACGGACGCACCATCGACTACGACCGACTCGAACTGCAACCGGGGGACGACGACCCGCGCACTTTCTCTTTTCTGACCGAGCGCATTGACGCGCCACAGCTCCCCTGCTGGATCACGCACACCAGCGACGCCGTTCACGATCTGATCCGCGCCAACCTGCATCGCGCACCGATGTATAGCGGGCAGATCCGTTCGAGCGGTCCGCGCTACTGTCCGTCGATCGAAGACAAGGTCGTCCGCTTCGCCGACAAAGAATCGCATCAGCTTTTTCTCGAACCCGAAGGGCGGCAGACCCGCGAGTTGTACGTCAACGGTGTTTCGACGAGCCTGCCACGCGACGTGCAAGATGCCATGCTCCGCTTGGTGCCGGGGCTCGAGCGAGCCGAGATCATGCGCTACGGCTACGCAGTCGAGTATGATTTCGCCCCGCCGGAGCAGCTCTTCGGCACGCTCGAAACCAAGCGCGTGGCCGGGCTGTACTTCGCCGGTCAGTTGAACGGCACCACGGGTTATGAAGAAGCCGCCGCCCAAGGCCTAATGGCCGGAGCCAATGCGGCCCTGCGGCTGCGTGCCGCGCCACCGCTGGTGCTCGATCGGCACGAAGCGTACATCGGCGTGCTGATCGACGATCTGGTGACTCGTGGAGTCGACGAGCCGTATCGCATGTTCACCAGCCGGGCCGAATACCGGCTGCTGCTGCGGCACGATAACGCCGATCGCCGCTTGACGCCGATTGCGCACGAGCGGGGATTGATCGATGCGTCACGCTGGGAGCGCTTCAGCGACAAGGCCACCGAGATCGAGCGCGTCGGCGGGCTGTTGGCCACGCGCCGCCACGAACAAGTGCCGCTGGAACGCATTCTGCGCCGGCCCGAGACCCAATGGAGCGAAATCGTCGCGCTGTCGCCCGACCTGGCCAGCGTGCCGGCCGATGTCGCCGAACAAGTTACCAACGACTGCAAATACTCCGGCTACATCGCGCGGCAAGCGGCCGACGTCGCGCGCCACGAACGTTTGGCCGAACGTCGCATTCCCGACGGATTCAATTTCGCCGGCATTGGCCAGCTTCGCGCCGAAGCTCGCGAGAAACTTACGCGTATCCGCCCGCGCAGCGTCGCGCAAGCGGGCCGCATCAGCGGGATCACTCCAGCCGATTTGGCGCTGTTGATGGTGTTCTTGGACGGCCGCGGCTGAGCACTGGGCGCGCCTCGCCCGCGAGCATGCGTTTTTCTAAACTCGTGCCGTGCCAGACCGCGTCAGTTCAGCGCGTTGAGATTAGCCAGCACCTGGCTGACGCCCCCTACGAGTTGCGTCGATCCCTTGGTCTGCACAATCCAGTAACCCAGGTTCGACGCCGGATTGGGAGGCGTATAAATCGACGCATTGGGGATCGTGACGACCTGCGTGCCAACCTGGATGCGCACCGTGCCCGAGCTGCTGAGCACCTTGACCGACTGGCTGGGGTCGGGGGTCAAGCGATAGACGCGCTTGCCGCCGGCCTCCATGCCGCTGAGCACATACTTGTCGTCGAAATTGAGATCGGTGCGGCTGAGCGTCTTGCGGTCGACGTAGCCGATCAGCGAATCGAGCTCACTGAGCAGCTTGCTGATGAACTGCGTCCCCACCGGATCCCCTTTGGACGTGTGCTTCCACCAAAGAAAATCCTGCGCACCACTGAGTCCGGCGTGAAACACGGTTTCGGCGTAGAGCGTGTGCTTCTTACCCTGATCCTGCTCGAGCCAGTTGGGCGACGAAATCCACGGCATCATCGGCACGTTGGAAGTTGCCGTTTGCGTGCGCAGCAGTTTGACGTCGGCGACAAATCCGCGGTAGGACGTCCAGAAGTCGGCCACGCCAGGAATCTCAGGCCCGTTTAGCGAGTACGCATAACTTTTCGGCGGCTTGTTCGCGCTCGAGAGCTTCAACACATAAGTAAAGCTGCGTCGATCAGGCGCTACCGAATACACGGTAAACGTCCCGTTGTAGCGGGCGTCAAAGGGTTGTCCGCCGGGGTTGCTGATCCGGAACGTATCGCCGACCTTGATCGAATCGAGCGGAAAGCCCACCTCGACGTTAATCAGCCCCGAAGCCACGCGCCGCCCCGCGCCGTCGTAATTCTGCTGGAACGTCAGCTTGGTGATCCCCGACTGAAAGCGATACGCGATCTCGTCGCTGGCGGTGTAAACCCCCTGGCTGTCACCGTACAGATTGACCGCCTGAGTATTGCCGTTGATGGTGCCCATCGTGAAGGGGCTTTGTGTCAGCGCGGCGAGATCGCCCGAGGCAATCGTCGGCGTGTGCAGGTAGGTGCCATAGTTCAGCACCGTGGCATTGGGATAAAGCTGCCTGATCGGCTGATAGATCGCCTGGTCGATGTATTTCGCCAGGCGATTCTGCATCACCGCATTCCAGATCGAGGCTTCTCGCCCGTTCTGCCGCCAGGTGGCGATGCCGTTCAAGTCGGCCTGGGTCAGGCCCGCTTTCAGCAATTGATCGCGGACTGCCGGCCAGCGCGAGTCGGCCATGATGGCTGCAAACACCGACTGGCTAGGATTGCTATTGGGGTTCACGCGATGGTCGACGGTTCGCAGCCGGAAATAGTCCATGCCGACCGACTCGATATCCATCACCAGTAAATCGAGCTTGCCGCCGAGCGCTTTGTATTGCGTAAAGAACGTCGTGATTTTCGCCTTGACCGTGGCCGCCCACTGATCCATCCAGATCATGTAGTAAGGGGTTGCTTTGCCGGTGCTATCGACCCGGTCGAGAAATCCGGCGTTCAAGTATTTCCCCAGGCCGTAGCCATCCAGCTCGACGAAGTCAGCCAGGTGGATCGTCCGCGCACCGCTCGGCATGGCGTTGGTCGCAATCACCGCGGACACAGGCGTCGGATTATTGATGCGCTGGCCATCGTGAACCCACAGTTGATGCTGCTTGACGACGTTGCTGGCCCCGGCGCCAGGCGGCTGCGTGGCGTAGGCCATGAACTTATCGCGGGCGCTATTTGGGGACGTGGTGATGCTGTCATCGAACAGTTGCACGAGCTCCGCATTCGAGAACACACCCAGGAAGGCGACGCGGTTGGCAGTGAAGCTCGTTTGCAGCATTTGCCTGGCGCGCAAGGCCCCATTGGGCCCGTTGACCGGCGATAACAGATTGCCAAACGTGGCGACCGACAGGGCGCTCAACACCCCATCGGGTCGCAGATTTGTCAAATCCACACCGCGCCCTGGTAGCGCCGCCTTCAGCGATGTCAGATTGCTGTAGCCGTTAATGGCTCCGACGCGCAGCAGCGAGCTGAGCACCTCGTCGGTGGTCATCGATTGAAATACACGATCGAACGACAGCGTGCCGACCAAAGCGCTCACCGACGACTGCGTCGTCCAACCATTGGAGACCATGGCGCTGAGCACCTGGCTCGTCGTCATGGGCTTGGGCTCGCCGGCCGCCTGGCTGGCGCCCGAATCGTTGAGGACCAGCGAATACCCGCCGGTGACCTGCGAGGTGAATCGCACGGTGTACGTGCCGGCCTTGGGCACGACGAAACCGGCGATGCGCAGGCCCGTGGGCTGCCAGATTCCATCGGGCGACCAGGCGGCGCCGCGCGCCACCACACGACCATCGGGGGCCACAAGCTCCAGAGTTTGCCCTGCGAAGTTCGCGCCGCGACTCGTCAGCCCCAGGTCGATCCTGCGCCCCACCTGAGAACTCAAATCGATCGAAAACGAGTCGGTCGGCCGCGACGAGTCAGCTTGTCCAAGCCAGGCATAACGACCAATTCCGTTGTTGAGCCGCACGAAACTGAAATCGAGATCCTGCTTCAGGCCGACGGCCGTGCCGGTCCCTTCCAGGCCGGCGTTGACCGCCACATTCAACCAGTACGAACCGGCGCCCGCCGAGGGCATCTTCAACACGATCGTGTAAGTGCCCGACACGTTCGCGCTATAGGGGTTGAGTAGCGCCGTGCGGCCGGCAGCGGCCAGGTTGTTGACGATTACCTTGCCCGTGGGATCGAGCAGCGAGAAGTTGAGGTTCACCTGATCGGCGAGCGCAGAAAACGAGATGCGCTCGCCGGCATCGAGGCGTACCGTGTAGCGCACGTCGCCGGCGGCCGACTTGACCGTGCTCAAGATCTGGCCGCTGGAGATTTCCCAATTCGCCTGTCCGACCGTGGCCAACGGAAAAGCCTGCACCGTCATCAAGGTGCGATCTTCCAATCGCTCGAGACGATGGGCAAACTGGCGACGCGGCGGACGCCGCGAACTGGGCGCCGGCGGGGAAAGCTGGCCGGTAATGCTCGCGACCAACTTCCGAATGCTGGGGATTGGCATAGGCGTTATCTTCAGTCCGTCCCTGGTGACAGCGGGCGATGGAAACCCCGGCGCCTGCCTGCGCACGGGCGCAATGCCGACGAATCGACTACTCGATTTGAGCGGCGGCGCCGTCGGCCGCGCGCATTCGAAATGGGAAAAGGTGATTGCTCGGCGCAAGGAGATCGCGCGCCGTCGATCGGCAAAAGTACTTACAAGCGCGCCGTCGTGATGGCGACATTCTGCTTCGATTCACGCAACGCAGCAGCTCCCCTGAAATGCGCTGGTTGCTTGAGCGGGATTAGTACACCTACCAATTCGCGCGGCGCGGGTCAAGACAATTCCCAGGCCGTCAAAGTGGTGAATGTATATGGCACTTCGACCGTGCCGACGTCCACGCCGCCAGCCGCCGGAAAACCTAGCGGGCGGGCGTCACTCGTTTGCTAGCTGCCAGACTGAGCATGGATAAGTTCGGACTGAGCCAACGCGAACCTGTATCGGCACGAGAACCGTTCCAGCTCGGATGAGAATTGGTCGCTGGTTCAATTTCGACCAATTCACGAATGGACATGCCAGCGTGAGCGACCGCAGCCACCGCAGCCAGGCCTTGCGCTGCGCAGTTTTCGCGGCCCGCCCACCCGGCGGGGCCTGACACCAAGGATCGCCTCCGTGCGGCGCCGCTACGGTGCCACGATTGCAGCGACCAAGCCTATAATCTCCGCGGTGTTTGCCAGTTGGCAGCCGCGTAACGCTGCGGTGCTTGTTGTTCGTGTTCAAGGCGGAGGAAGCCACGATGGGGGCCTGGAATTGGCTAGCCGACGGCGCGGGTCGAATTTTCGATACCCGCGATTTTCCGCCGCGCTGGCATTGCGGCGCTTGGACGGAATTCCACGGCTGGTTGCACGTCTTGTCCGATCTCGGCGTCTGGTCGGCCTATGTCGCGATTCCTTGCGTGCTGATTTATTTTGCGTCACGCCGGCGCGACCTGCCGTTCCGTTCTGTCTTCCTGCTCTTCGGCGCGTTCATTCTCGCCTGTGGCACGACCCACCTCATGGAAGCCATCATCTTCTGGTGGCCAGCCTATCGGCTCGCGGGCTTGATCAAGCTAGCCACGGCCCTGATATCTTGGTGCACCGTGTTTGCGTTGGCACGCGTCGCGCCGCAAGCCTTGGCACTGCGGAGCCCCCGCGAGTTAGAACGCGAGATTGCCCAACGTCGAGAAGCCGAAGCGCAGCTACGGCTCGCCCAGGTCGACCTCGAGCGTCGCGTCGAGGAGCGCACGCGCGACCTGGCCACCGCCAATCTCCAATTGCAGAACGAAGTGGCCGAACGTCGCCGCGCGCAGCACGAGCTGCACCGCGAACGCGAATGGTTTCGCGTCACCTTGGCGAGCATCGGCGACGCCGTGGTGGTCACCGATACTAACGGTCGCATCACGTTCTTTAACCAGGTGGCACAGCAACTGACAGGTTGGAATGATGTCGCCTACGGGCAACTACTGGCCGATGCTTTCCACATCGTCAACGAACAGACGCGGCAACCCGTGCCCGACCCCGTGGCCGCAGTGCTCACGAGCGGACAACTCACCGGGCTGGCCCATCACACCGTATTGATCGCCGCCAATGGCAGCGAGCGGCCCATTGAAGATAGCGCCGCCCCCATCCGCGACGAACAAGGCGACGTGCTCGGTGTCGTCGTCGTGTTTCGCGACGACACCATGCGCCGCAACGCCGAAACCTCCTTGCTTGAAGCCGATCGACGCAAGGACCAGTTTTTAGCCATGCTCGGGCACGAGCTGCGCAACCCGTTGGCGGCGCTGGCCGGAGCCAGTCAGGTGCTCGAAGCCGGGGAACTCCCCGCCGCGGATGCCGCCGAGATGCAAGCCATTATCCGCCGGCAGACCCTCCATATGACGAGGATCGTCGACGACCTCATGGAGGTCTCGCGCGTGTCGCTCGGCAAGCTGAAGTTGCATCTCGCGCCCTGTGAGCTGGGCGAGCTCGTCCGCTCGACGTGCGACGACTTCCAACGTCAGGCCGCCGACGCCGACATTCTCTTGCGCGTCGATTTGCCCCCCGAACCCGTCCTGGTCGAGGCCGACGATACCCGTTTCGCGCAGATTCTCATCAACCTGCTGCAAAACGCCACGAAGTTCACGCCGGCCCAGGGGAGCGTGACCGTCTCCTTGCAAGTCAATCAGCGAGCCCACCAGGCCGAGCTGACCGTCCGCGACACCGGAATTGGCATCGAACCCGAGTTGCTCCGGCATATCTTCGAGCCGTTTCAGCAAACGACCCGTCGCGCGCAACATGGCAAAGATGGTCTCGGCCTGGGGCTGGCCTTGGTGGCCGGGCTCATCAGGCTTCACGGCGGAACCGTTGCCGCCGAGAGCAACGGCCCCGGTCAAGGCTCGCAGTTCACGGTGCGGCTACCGTTGCACCACAACAACACCCGACCGCAACTGCACACCGATAAGCCATCGCGGCCTCACAGCGCGCCGCCGTCGTCGAAAGCTGGCGATGCGCCGGCCGGCGCGCCGGCGGTCGAATCGCCCCGGCTTGTCGCCCTGGTCATCGACGACAGTCCCGACGCCGCGCGGGCCGTTGAACTGCTTTTGCGCAATCTGGGTTGCCACGTCCATACGGCTGACCACGGCCAGGCCGGCCTGCAAGCCGCCGCCGCGCATCATCCCGATTTGATCTTCTGCGACATTGGCCTCCCCGATGGCATGGACGGCTATCAGGTCGCAACGACGCTTCGGCGCGATACGAGTACGCGCCACACCATGCTGATTGCGCTGACAGGCTACGGGCAAGACCAGGATCGTCAACGGGCCATCGAGGCCGGCTTCGACCGACACATCACCAAGCCTGTCTCGCCACGCGACCTGGCGGAGTTGGTCAAAACCTGTGCTGCACAAAAGGGGGCACCGCACAGAACCTAGACTGCTCGCTGCTCTCGCCCCTCGATCGCGGTTCCCGATCGCTGCCAAGTCCGGCAAGAATCAGCAGGCCGACCGCAACTGCTTGTCACCGACACGCCGGCCACTTACGGTAAGAGGCATCGTCGGCGATCAGGTGGTCGCCGTAGCGTGTCGATCTCTTTCGCAGGCAATTCAGGGGTGTCCCATGCGTTCGACCAGCCGAGTGCTTTTGGTGGTTCTCTTCGCGGGGCTGGCGCTTCGCGTCCCCTGCCCGTCGCCGTGCCAAGCGCAGCAAGCGGCCAGCGAAAAGCCGGAAGTGGAATTCCCAGCCGAGTGGGTTGGCAGCGCGCCGCTCTCCGCCGATGTCCTCCGCGGCAAGGCGATGTTGCTCTATTTCTACGAAGAGCAGTGCCCTAAGTGCAAAGGTGAATGGCCGCAGATCCTGGCCGCCGCGCGCAAATTCAGCGATCAGCCGATCGTCTTCGTGGCCGTCAATTCAGGGACATCGCGCGCCGAGGTCGAGCAGTACGTGCGCGAGGTCGGCCTCGATTGGCCCGTGATCGTCGACGTCGACCGCTCCTTTGAAACCAACTGCGGCATCCTCCAGGTCAACTTGCAAAACATCGCCCAAGTGGCCTATATCAACGCGCAGGGTCAAGTGCGGCTCGGCAAGTGGTCGGATCTGGAAGGCACCGTTCAGCAGGCGCTGGCCGGCGCGAAATGGAATGTCGATCCCAGCGACATCCCTGACGATCTCAAGCCCGCCTGGCGAAGCATCGAATTTGGCGACTACGCCGCCGCGGCCCCCGCGTTGGCCAAAATCAAGTCCGCCCGCAAACCAGAGATCAAGGCCGCCGGCCAGAAGCTGCTCGACTATGTCGATCAGCGGATCGCCGGCGACTTGGATGCAGCCAAGGGCGAGGCCAGCCCTTATCGCGCGCACGAGCAATATACGGCGATCGCGCAGCGATTTGCCGGCTACCCGGCAGCCGATAAAGCCACGGCAGCCCGCCGCGCCCTGGCTGGCAAGCCCGCCTACAAGAAAGAGTTGGCCGCGATGAAGTTGTTCGAGCGCCAACAGCAACTGGCCGCCTCCGACAAGCCGGCCGTACGCCAACGGGCGTTGGCCGCGCTCAAGAAACTGGCCGAAGACGCGCCCGACAGCGAAGCCGCGCGCCGCGCTCGCGAAGTGCTCGCTGCCAATTAGGCCAGCGGCCGCGTACGTTTCACAAGCTAACGGCACTCAGGCGGCGCCTGCTCGCAAGCTCATGCAACACAAACTTCGGTAGGTATCGAGCACGTGAGTGATAAAACCGTCGTCGAGAACTTGCCGCCACGATCGAACACGCCTGTCTTCACGCGCAACGTCGCCGTCGCCTGCGCGGTTCTGCTGGCTGTGGTTGCCCTCTTGCTTCGCCTGATGGGTCGCGAGTTTGTCAGTGATTCAGGCTTTGGCGTCTGGACCGGCGCCTGGACCGAAAACACCTCGCAGTGGATCGCCGATCCGTACTCCACCTCGCACATCCTGCATGGGGTCTTCTTCTTCTGGATGTTGTGGCCGCTGCGACACCGGTTCTCCGTAGGCGTTCGGTCGGTCGTCTCCATGGCCGTGGAATCGAGCTGGGAGCTGCTCGAAAACTCGCCGATCATCATCGAGCGCTACCGCGCGAACACCGCCTCGCTCGATTATTTCGGCGACAGCATCATGAACTCGTGTTGCGACATCCTCTGCGCCGTGGCCGGCTACTGGCTCGCCTGGCGCTTCGGTTGGAAATGGATGCTCGCTCTGATCGTGACCGTCGAGCTGGCCATGCTCTTCTTCGTCCGCGACAACCTGACGCTCAACATCCTGATGCTCATTTACCCCAGCGACGCGATCAAACAGTGGCAAACCGGCGGCTAGGAACAGCCGCGAAATAACTTCTCCCTATTCCCCTCTCCCCTCGCGGGAGAGGGTAGGGTGATGGGGCAAAGAGTACTGGAGGTTATTTCTCGGCTGTTCCTTAGGGCGCTGGTGACTGCCGCGCGCTGCACGAATTACAATCGCTAATTCATGGCGACGCCACGACTATCGACCAATACCGGAGTGACTCGATGAATTTGCAAACGTGCCGGCTAAGAGATTTCTGGCTGGCCTGCGCCGTGCTCACGCTGCTGAGCACGTCGCTGAACGCCGCAGAGCCTGGCGCGGAACCTGGCATTGACGCGCTGCGCATCAATCAAATTCAGGTCGTCGGCACCCACAACAGTTACCACGTCCGCCCGCCCGCTAGCATGCTGAAAACGGCCATCGCCGTCCGTAAGGATGCCAAGGAGTGGGACTACACCCGGCAGCCGCTCGACCAGCAGCTCGATCAAGGAGTCCGCAGCTTCGAGCTTGACCTCCACGTGTCGGACAAAGGCTGGCAGGTCATGCACGTGCCGATCTTCGACTCAGGCACGACGGTGGCCACCTTTACCGACGCGCTGAAGACCGTGGCGGCCTGGTCGGCAAAACATCCGCGACATATCCCGATCTCGTTCTTGCTGGAGCTCAAGGAAGAGGGCTTTCAGCTCAACAAGCGCAACTTCCGCCAGCCGCAAGCCAAGGACATCGAGCTGTTGGACGCCAACATTCGTGAAGTCTTCTCGGCCGATCGCTTGCTGACCCCCGACGAAGTCCGCGGCGCGCACGCCACCTTGTTCGAGGCGATTAGCGCCGGCGGTTGGCCCACGCTCGCCGACGCGGCCGGCAAAGTTTTCGTGATCCTGCACGAAACCGGCCGCAATCGCGCCGCCTATCTCGATGGGCATCCCGCGCTCGAAGGTCGCGCCATGTTCGTCGAGTCCGATCTCGGCGAGCCGCATGCTGCCGTCTTGATTCGCAACGACCCCACCGATCCCCAAATCGCCGAGCTGGCGCGCCAGGGCTACCTGATCCGCACCCGCGTCGACGGGCAGGGCAATATCGACGCCGACCGCCGCCAGCAGGCATTGGCCAGCGGCGCGCACGTGCTGACGACCGACTACCCGAGCGGTGAGATCGATGCCGACCGGGCGTTCGGCCTGGCAGACCACGCGCCGGCTCGCGTCAATCCGATCACCGGCCCCGAAAACCTCCGCGGCAAGCGGCTCCAAGAACCGCTTGGCGAGTAGTAAAACTGATCTGTTCTGAGAATAGCAATGAGTAACGTCTGGGAATTGGTTAAAAATGGCGACTATGAACAGGCATGTCTGGTCGCCGACGAAGAGTTCAAACAAACGTCGTCAGTCCTGCCGTTGCGAAACAAGGTTTTCGCACTCCTTCGTCTTAAACAATTCGCTGATGCCGCGGCACTTTGCGACAGAATCATTGCAAAGCAACACGGCGACACAGATTCCGATTTTGCGTTTCTTGGAACAAGCCACTGGCTTGATGGCCGACCTGATCAAGCCATCGCGGCTTGGCGGGCAGCGACCAATACGACTTACACAGATGCGGCTGGTGGCGTCGAGATTGGGCTATTGCTATTGTATGCGTCCCTGAGACGCAGCGACGAATCTCTTCGCCAGGAAGCCGAATCACAACTCTCAAGGTTGAGCAAGCAGCCAGAGATTAAAAACTGGCCAGGGTCCATCGCGCCCTTTGTACTTCACAAGTGCGGCGAGAGCGACCTGCTTTCGACTTTGAGCGCTCAGCCTGTGCTGAGGGCAAAGCAGTTATGTCAGGCCGATTTCTACATTGGTTTGCGACGTTTGGCCGAGGGTGACAAACGCGGCTGGATAGAGCAGTTGGTGCAGTCGACGTCCCATGGCGCGATATGTCTCATGAAACAAGAGTTCTATCTCGCAGACGGTGAGCTACGGGAACGAGCGATTTGACGGAGACGGGAATCCCTGTTGCATTAGCCGCGCACCGGCGCAATTACGTGACTGCTCTTGCGTCAGCCCCGCATAGAGGTGTCCCACTCCCAAAGAAACAGTTCGATGGCGAAATACCTAATCTCATTTCCCAGCGCAGCGATGGTCGTGCCCGATGGCGATTGGGAGGCGGTCAGTCGCGACTCCCATGCGGTAATCGAAGAAGCAAAAGCCGCCGGCGTCTATGTCTTTGGCGGCGGCATCGACGAAGCGGTCCCGCCGGTGCTCGTCTCGGCCGATGGCACGTTCACCGCAGGCGGATACTCATGGGCGCCTCCGCTCAATGGCGGCTTCCTCGTGCTCGAAATTCCCTCTCGCGACGAAGCGATCGCCTGGGCCGCGCGCATCGCGAAGGCCTGCCGCTGCCAACAAGAGCTACGAGTCTTCGGATTCGATCCCACTTCGTAAGGTCGATGGCGCCTCGAACTCTAGTGCATCAGATACGCACCCCGTGCGTGCCAGGGCCGCTGAGTTGAGCGGGCATTCTGCACCCCCTTCGCGCCAAGACGTCGCACGGTGTTGACCCGCTCACTCCTTCAAACGGTACGCGCGGCGTGCGTAACCCAACCGGCCCTCGCGGCCAACCAACGAAATTAGGGTTATTAGATTTTTTTCATAAATAGTCTGGACGAGGACCGCCGGGGCGTGTTTAAAGTACACCGCGACACGTCCGACGATCGCCGCGCGTAAGTACGTCGCGGGGGCCGACTGTCGCCAACACGACACCGTCTCCAAGTCCAGCACGAAGTCACTTTGACCACTACTGTCGCGAATACGCGTCGCTTTGGCCGTTGCCAGCTCGGGTCAGCCGGTTCTCCTGCGTCTCTTTAACTCTCATCAGAAACACCACTTGCGAATACTTCTCGCAAAAGTGCGCATCGGCGGTGCGCCATGTGATACACGACGAAATCGCTTTCCAGCAAGGGTGGGCGCTGGCCTCGCCTACTGAGCGCAGTCAGAAAAGTGTCGTTAAGGGACCGTTTTACTAGGGCAGTCGGGGCACCGAAATTCGACGGGTCACGGCTGGCGCAAATTGAATCAGGAGGCTTTCACCATGCGTTATTCCCACAAGCATGTCGCCATCGTTGCCCTCGCGATTTGCCTGGCATGTTGGCTGGCAGACTCGGCAGCGGCCCAGCGAAACCAAGGTGGCTTTCAAAATCGGCGCCGCGTGTCGCAAAACCCCGAATTTGACTCTTCTCCCCCGAGTCAATCGGGCGTGAATACGGGCCAGATTATTGGCGGCATCCTGCAAGGACTTATCGAAGATTCGCGGCCACCGCGCCCCCCCTATCCCAATGGCGGCGGCGTGAGCATTTCGCCCTGGCCAGATGAACCCGATGAGCAGTATTACCCCGAATACGTGCGTCCCGTGGCGCCACCGGCACCGGTCGTGGTCAAACCGAAACCAAACAAGGTTCCGCCGAAGCCTGTGACCCCGAAACCCAACATGTTCAGCCCGACGGTTGTGGTCCTCACTCCGGCGATGCAAAAAGATTTGGCTGACTTGGCGGCGGCGAACACCAATGCGCAAATCGCCACTCAGATGGGGATGGTCGACGCCCAAGCGCCATCCGCCGCCGATCTCATGGCCGCCAGCCCCGGCATGACGCAAGCCGAGGCCAACGTTGTCATCGCCATGATGAAGTCGGGCAAAGACACCGCGATGGCGACTGCGATCTTAGCGAAGTACCCCACGGCCCCCGTGGTCCAAATCGACCAGGCGCGCGACGCCTACAAGGCGCTGATCGACGCGCGAACCAAGGGTCTAAACGGCCAGCTTACGGCGACCGACCTCGGCAATGTCGCTACCGCCATGGGGCCCTTCGTTCAAGGCAATGCCGGCGCGCAAGCCGCGCTGAACAATTCGCTGTCGTCACTGGGAACGTCGGCCAGCATCACACAAATGGTCAACTCGGCGGTCCCCGGCACGCCCGGCGTGCCCGGAGGAGCGAACGTGTTAATCGGCCTGATGCCCGCGTTGCCGCCAGGGACGGTCGTCGTGCTCGGCCCCGATATGGCTCTCGTGGGGCCGCTCAATCCCAACGGTCTGGCTGGCCCGATGATCGCCACGGGCAGCATCGCACAGTCGCTGGGCCTGCCCACCGAAGGCGTGCCGGCGCCGTCGACGGTGTCGAAAGTGGTCACCAGCGGAACGCTGCTGATGAACGTTTCGGACGCCGAAGTGAACTACGTGGTCAATGGCAAGCAACACAGCATGCCACCGGCTTACTCACACCCACTGAGCGAAGGTCGCGATTGGTCGGTGGAATTCGATAGTGGCAACGGTAAAGGCAATATCAAGTACAAGCTGAAGCCGGGGACGTACGTCTTCAAGTCGGACGACGGCTGGGAACTTTACAAGCAAACGTTCAGCGCGACGATTGACAACCAGGGCGGGAGTGCCGACTTCAATTACGTGCTCAACAACAAGCACTTCACGCTGGCCGCGGGCGAATCGAAGGATCATCGCGAGAGCTATCCTCTGATCGTGCGGTTCGACGATGCGTCGGGTAAGGTCAAGCAGAGGAAGTTGCAGAAGGGGACTTTTGTCGTCGGCGTCAATGTCGCGGACAACACGGTCGACTTGTTGGACCCAACCAAGACTCCGCCTGAGGAGATTCTGGCCGCTGGCGGTCGCGTGAATTTGTTTGGCCCCGCGCCGCAGCGTCCGGCGGTGCAGGCCGCCAACTTGTTCGGCAATCAAGGCACGTCGCCGCTCCGTTCCGACGACGCCCCCTGGCGCGCCACGAACTTGTTCGAGCCCTCGGCGACGACACCGTGAAGCGCCGACCTCCATCGCATCCGTGCACGCGGGGCAACGACCAATCGCAGCGCAGCCCGGCCGGCGCCGGGCTGCGCTCGTTGCATCGCGGCCCGTGCAGCAGGCCGCAGCGTCGCGGCTGATCCGGGTGCCACGGCTGGCTTGCCCAGCAGTGCGGCCCTGCGTGCGAGAATGCGATGCGATCGACCTCTTCAACGCTAGCGCCGTGACCGTCAATAGCCAGGTGGCGAAGCCCCTGGTCCCGTCGAGCATTTGACCGCAAAGCCCCACCCGGGGCGGCAGTCAATCCACCTGACATGCGACGCGGCATCTGTGTTGATCGCACTAGCCGCGCAGCGGCGACACGCCTTCCGGCCTGCAAGGCCGGGTTCAACTAGCCCAGGCCGCAGTGCAGCCGGGAACCGGCGCAGCGCAGGCCTGGGGATAGGTGTCCAAGCAATCCCCGGCCCTGACAGGGCCGTTCATTTACACGGTTGCATCGGCGCTCGCGCCATCGTCCGCGCGTACGATCATCGTTGGGATGCACGGTGACGAATTCATCACGCGAGAACGTGATGACTATATTTCATGTCGCCGCTGCGCGGCTTGATGAGCGTCGTCGCGAACGGTTCCGTGGGTTTCACCCACGGCTAAGTTCTGTCGGCCGCTGCGCGGCGACGACAACCGTCGCGGCGCAACGAGAAACAACGCGTCGGCTCCTGCAGTCGTTCCGGCGCTACGTGTTGCGAATCGTGCTCGCGCCGACCGGAAGGACTTCTGTCCCCCTCGACCCCGCGCCAACGAAATTAATCCCCGTCCTCTTTGTTTCAGCCCGATCAGTGCGCAATCAAGAGTCGGCGGGCTGTTGCATCTTTGCGACTAGCTGATCAAACGATTGAAGGTACATTCGAATGCTATGGCCCTCCGTCGAATCACCGTAACGCAATGATTCTTGATCACCGAATGCGACGACACCCGAATGGGAGACGCGATCTCGACCACGGTCAACGCGCATCGGCATCCATTCCTGATTGGAAAACTGGTACATCAGCCTGCTGAGTGTCAACACTCCGCCAATGCCATCGTGCGCGAGTGCGACTTCCACCCATTGATTATCAATGTCAAAACACGCAGCTTCCACGAGGTGCATCGAGCTGCGAGCCTTGAGGTAAGTTCCCACGTGGGGGACATATGGCAACATGCAGTACTTGCGAACATTGACGCTAGCATCCTGAAAAACGAGCGTCTGATTGATGATCGCGTTTAGCATGCAAAAACCCCTGCTAGATCGGAACGCGGTGTAGGAGGTGCAAAGAACGGTGTCTCGTTGTGTGACGCGCCTTACCGCCGATCGAACTCACGATCCTCGTCTCGGTCGGTCTTATAGCCAAACAGAAGCCCTAACTCCAGCAGCGAAACTGCGGCCTTCCCTGACAACACAAACGGAAGCGCCTCGATATCCGCCACCATTGACTCATAGGCAATTCCGTACTCTCCAAACTCAATGAACTCGCGAATCTGCTTCATTTCGTCGCCGAACGGCAGAACGTTTGGCGGATACTCGGCCTCCACCTCGACTTGAGGTTCAACTTCGTCGAGTACTCGCAGCAACCGTGTCTCAACCGCCATTCGTCTGGCATCATTCATGGATTTCTCAAGTGAATTGACTGCGGCCTGGATTACGTCTCGTAATTCTCACGTGTCGGCAGGGTACGCAGCTCCTCGCGCACAAAGAACTGCGTCCCCCCTGCTTGATCCCGTCGGCGTTGTTTGAAGCGACAGTAAGGCCGTTCGGTGTGCATGCTTCGCGTCCGGCCCGCGTGCCTTTACCCCCCCCTCTCCTCTTGTCACGCCTCACTCGCGCCATGCCAGCGTTCGATTGGCAATTATGCTCGATTCGCAACCGGATCTGCCGGCATCTAGGGCCCGAACCGCCAATGTTCCGTCATCAGGCCGGTAGGCGCCCCCACCCGGACGCAAAACGCCCCACCCGGACGCAACCCGGACGATCACCCGGACGCAAAACTCCGCGATGCCCCATCGCCCCAAGCTGTGCCCTCAATTTGAGTTAGCGTCACATAGCAAGACACCCGGACGCACCCGGACGCAAAATCCCGGAACACTTTATAGAAGAGGCTGCAAGGCTGTAGTCCGTAAGCTGTCGTCCGTAGGCTGCGAGATTCTCTTACTAGTCGACTGCCTGCGGGACTGCCGTCAATTAACCGCCCGCCAAGGCTCCCACGATCAAGTACGGCTCATCGCCGCGCGCCACGGCCGAGGGCAATGGCTCGTCAGGCGATTCGTTCGACAGGTCCTGCTCACAGGCGAAGAACCGCAAGAACGGCCGCCGCCGCAGCGTGCCGTAGTCGCGGATCGTGCCGCGCAGCATCGGGTAGCGGGCCTCGAGCGCGTCGAGCACCGAGCGCTGCGACACCGCGCCCTCGACGTCGAGCTGCACTTCGCCGTCGACCTTGGCCAGCATCCGCAGATGAAAGGGCAATACGACTCGGATCATGCGAGTGTTTGCACCTCGACCGATACCACGGCCGGCAAGTCGCGCACGATCGGCGCCCAGTTGTCGCCGGCATCGGCCGAAGCGTATACCTGCCCGCCCGTCGTGCCGAAGTAGACGCCGCACTGGTCGAGCGAGTCGACCGCCATCGCGTCGCGCAACACGTTTACGTAGCAGTTGCTCTGAGGCAAGCCCTTGGTGAGCGCTTCCCAGTTGTTGCCGCCGGTGCGACTGCGAAACACTTGCAGCTTGCCGTCGAGCGGAAAGTGCTCGGCGTCGCTCTTGATCGGCACCACGTAGATCGTCTCCGGCTCATGAGCGTGTACGTCGATCACAAAGCCAAAATCGGTCGGCAGGTTGCCGCTCACTTCATGCCATTGGTCGCCGGCATTGTCGCTGCGCATCACGTCCCAGTGCTTCTGCATGAACAACACGCCAGGCCGCGAGGGGTGCATGGCGAGGCGATGCACGCAGTGGCCCACCTCGGCCTCGGGATTAGGGATCATGTCCGACTTGAGTCCGCGATTGATCGGCTTCCAGGTCTGCCCCCCATCGTCGGTGCGGAACGCGCCGGCCGCGGAGATGGCAATATAAATCCGCTTCGGATCGCTGGGGTCGAGCATGATCGTGTGCAAGCACATGCCACCGGCTCCCGGTTGCCAGAACTTGCCCGAGCCATGCCCGCGCAGGCCGGGCAGCTCCTTCCAAGATTTGCCACCGTCGGTCGTCTGGAACAAGGCAGCGTCCTCGGCGCCGGCGTACACCGTGTCGGCATCGGTCAGCGAGGGTTCCAGATGCCAGATCCGCTTGAACTCCCAGGGATGAGGCGTGCCGTCGTACCACAAGTGCGTGCCGGCATCCCCTTCATAGACAAACTTGTTGTCGACCGGCGTCCAGCTCTGACCACCGTCGTCCGATCGCTGAATCAATTGCCCGAACCAGCCGCTCGACTGCGATGCATAGATACGATTGGGGTCCACCGGCGACCCCTTCATGTGGTAGATCTCCCAGCCGGCGAAATGCGGGCCGCTCACGTCCCATTTCTGGCGTTTGCCGTCCGACGTGAGGACAAACGCTCCCTTGCGCGTGCCGACCAGCACTCGTACCTTGCTCATGCGTTGGCTCCCTATCGCGATTGCGGGTTGTGCAGTCCAGATTGTTTCGCGCGACGCCGTGGGACTCAAGGGTTTACCCTTCGGCACACCAAATAGTCGAACGGCAACCACCACAATCGACCTAACCAATCAAAATTCTTGGCTGCCGGGCGGCCTCCGCGTTGGCCTTGCGCACTAACTCCCGCACCATCCAGGGGATGTCGTCCTGGCGCGGCAGCCGATACGTGCGATTCGCCGAAACGTCGGAACCTAGCCCGACCGCCAAAGCGCGGCGCAAGGACTTGAGACGCAGGTCCCGGAGAAGACTCGTTCGGCAAGCTAAAGGGAAACTGAGATCGCCATTCGTGAGAAGTGCGCCAGCACGCCGCGGCCGTCAACGCTTGCGCAAAACGCGCGGACGAAGCCGAGTTATTATTACAAGCGTCGACAATCCGCCCCCCAAGCCGGTGATACCGAAGGGTTCAGGCACAAAGGCCAAATTGGGAAACGCTTCAGCACCCGGCCCAAAACGGTCCGCCCAAAGAGCGTAATCGAGACCATCCACGAGGCCATCGTGATTAAAGTCTCCTTGAGACCAGTTGCCCGCCTGGCCGTAGCGGTCAGCCCATGCGTTGTAGTCCAGGCCATCTACCACTCCGTCGAGATTGGCGTCGCCCAGGTGAAGATCGAGCACCGCGTTGAGTACCGAGGTAGCCAACCAGGTATAGCCTGCTTGGTTGGCTCCATAGAGATGTAATCCGTCGCCGTACCAAGACTGCCAGTCGACTTGCTCCTGAATGCGGGAATTTAGATCGAGCAAGTGGACCGGCAGTCCTTGGGTCTGTAGTGCAGCCACTTGGCCCTCGATCCAAGGGATCATGGTCGAAGTCAGAAACTCATTGGCGGCCGCATACTGTGCGGCCAGAATCGGAATCGGCGTGGCGATCACAATGTCAGGCCGCTTGCCCTCCGGCGTCTGCGCGCTGGACAAATAGCTGAACACCTCTGCCATCTTTGTCTGATAGGTGGGCCAGGCCAAGTAGTTCCCCGCGGCGTGCTGGATGGCATCATTGGTGCCGAGCATCACGATCACGGCATCGGGCTCGGGATTGGGCTCAATGACCGAGCCGTAGGACCAGGGCGGGCCGAAGCCATACACCGGGCCTGCAATCGCGCCCACCGCCTGATTGTGGTAGGCCGGCTCCGGCTTGTAATTCAAATCGAGCTGCATGCCGACGTAAAGCGAGGCCGTCGCGCCTCCGCTGGCTATTGAGTAACCGGTGCCGGAAACGCCTTGTGCCTGCATCGCCAGCGAGAGCCGATTCGGCGCGTAACCGGTAGTGATTGAGTCGCCGGTGGCGACAATGTTGAACAAGCCGGCCTCGGCAGTGCTGGCATATGCAAGGAAGATGGAAGCAGCGAAGTGCGCGCGGATCATCTCTGTTCCCCTTTGTCGAATTGACACCAACGGCGGCCGAGAGCGGCCTCAGGCCCCAGCCCCGACTTCGTGTACCGATGAGGAACACGAATGTTGGTCTGCGATTTCTCCGGTGGCTCGTCTAGCAACCGAAGACAACGTTACGAAGAGACGGCGACAGCAGTGGGTCAGTCGCACACTAGAAAATACAGCTCGACGCAAAATATCCCGAGCACTCCGGTTTGTCCGATTCAAAAAACTGCCCGCTACTGACCCAACCGTGTCAGTGCCCTGCGGTAAACTCCTGCCGCGCGCTTCGAGGTTGGGAACAGCGGGGGCAACTCATGCGGCCATTAACACCATCGGCCAATGGCCACAAGCGGACCGATGCCCAGCGGCGTACTCGACAAACCGAACGCTTGGCGCGCGTGCTCCGCTTGCTGCTGCTGATTCAAAGTCCACGTCAACGCGGCGCGCGTGAGATTGCCACCGAATTAGGCTGCTCAGAACGCACGGTCTATCGCGATCTCCAGGTGCTGATTTCGGCTGGAGTGCCCGCCTATTTCGACGAGCACCATCGCTGTTACCGAGTTCGCCAGGGATGGCGGCCAGGCGCAATCACTCCATCTGAACTTGCTTAGCAATGGCCACCCGCCAGAAGCAGGCGTTCTGCGGCCCCGCCAGCTAAGTGCGTGACTTTAGCCTGGCCGCAGGCTAGTTTGACTACTGCGCTGTTTTCTCGTCAGGAAACCAAACGCGACTGACCCACCGTCGGCAGTAAGCGTGGTTATCCTGGTAGTGGCGGGGTAGGAACCTAGGGGGGCTCGGCGACTACACAGCGACAACTTGTTGTCGCCGGGCTCCAGGGGCAATCACTTCATGTCGAGTAAAGTTGACGCTGTACAGCCCAAGCCTTTGTTGGCTGCCGAACCATCCTCCGGGGCTGCCAGTAAACGTCGCCGTAACGATGCCGATCGCCGCGCTCGTCAGAACGACCGACTGGCTCGTGTCTTGCGCGTTCTCCAGTTAATTCAAGGGCGTGGCCGCTGGACGGCGCGCGCCATTGCCAAGGAACTGGATTGCTCGGAGCGCACCATCTATCGCGACCTGCAAGTGCTCGAAGTGGCCGGCATTCCTTGGTACTTCGACGACCACGACCAGAGTTACCGTGTCCGTCCTGGTTGGCAGTTTCCGTCCCTTAGTCCGACGGCAGACGAGGTCCTCGGCCAAGCCACGGCAGGGCTAATATCTTGTGCGCCAGGTCTACAGATCAATGCCGGCGCCCGGCCCTTGACCCGCAAGCTGGCGACGGCATCCTCGGCGGATGTCGGTCGCTTAATCGACGACGCCGAGCGGCTATTGGCGGTGCTCGACTTGAAACTGGCCGACCACAGCCGGCATCAAGAGATCGTGCAGACAGTGCAATGGGCACTGCTGAAGCGCCACCAAGTCCGCGCGATCTACGACAGCCCGTACAAAGGCAAACCGCTTCAACTGACCTTGCACCCTTATCGACTTTGCCTGGCACAGCAGGCTTGGTACTTGATCGCGCGCGAGCAAGGGCTGGCGGCCCCGCATATCTATCGCGTAGCTCGATTCTTGCAAATGGAAGCGCTCGACGAGACCGCTGAGCCACTGGATGGTTTCGATCTGCAAGCGTACCTGGGGAATGCGTGGGGGGTTTTTCGCGGGGGCGAGACCTACGATGTGGAAATCGAGTTTCTGCCCGAAGCAGCGCCGCTGGTCCTGGAGACACGCTGGCACAATACACAGCAAGCGCGGCAACATGCCGACGGCAGCGCGACGTTGACGTTTCGGGTTGATGGGCTGCAAGAGATCTTGTGGTGGTATCTGGGCTGGGCCGGCCGTGCCCGAGTCGTCAAGCCCACCGAGTTGCGCCAAATGGTCCACCAGCAACTGCGCGCTGCTCTCACACTCAACAGCGACGCTCCGGAGCGGGCGGTTGTTGAGCTAGAAGACTCGGCAAAGCCCCCACTGGATCGACCCCTGGAGCATCAATTGACCAACGAAGCACCGCCGCGACGTAACCGGCCTCGGTAATCTGATCGCGAAAAGACGGCCTGTTATGAGCTGCCGAGTTGGTGGCGGGTGGCCGAGTAGTTCAACACCGAGCCATTGCTCTCGCTCGATCAACCGTCGATTCAGCAGAGAATTGACGCTGTGCAGCGCCGGCGCACCGGAGCGCATACGCATGATTACAGCGGGATAAGCCCGGAGATTACTTAGCGGCCTGGCCGGCGATCTTGTACAGGCGCGTGAACGTGCGCAAGTAGATGGCGCCGTCGGCCACGGCGGGCGAGGCGCGCATGCCTTCTTCGAGTTGATTCTGAGCGACGATCTCCGGCGGCACGCTCGTGCGCACCACGGTCGTCACACCTTCCTCATTGCAAGCATAAAGACAATCGCCGACCACCACCGGCGAAGCCACATATTGCCCGCCAAGCCGCTTCGATGCCAGCTCTTCGCCCGTCCGGGCGTCGATCCCGTTGAGCACTCCGTTATCGGTCAACATCCAGATCCGATCACGATCGAGCACCGGCGCGCAGAGTCGCGAGTTCCCCTTGGTGCGGTTCCAAACGATGTGCGTGCCGTCGACATTTCCGCGCGTGGTGTCATCGAGCCGGATGGCCATGAACTTCGCGCCGCCGGAACCCGTGTTGATGATCGCCAGGTTCTCGAAGAACAGCGGGGGAGCCGCCGCGTTGAAATCCTCGTGCGTCACCGTCCAGATTTCGCGCCCCGTGGCTGCGTCGTAGCCGAACGCCGCCCGCGAGCCGATCGAAACCAGATGGGCGGTTCCGTTAACATCCGCAGCGCCCGGCGTGCCGTAAGCCTTGCGCAGGTCCCCTTCGAGCTTCGGCTTGCCGTCTGCGTCTAAGTCGTGGTAGTTGGTCGAGCGATCGGTGCGCCAAAACGTCTTGCCGGTTCGCTTGTCGAGCGCAGCAACATACTGCTGATCGATTCCGTCGAAGGTCAGAATCACCAGGTCGCGCCACACATACGGCGACGAGCCGGGCCCACGGAAGTGCCGGCACGGCAAATCGCGTCGCTGCCACACGACTTCGGCGGTTCGCGGATCGAGCCGGGCCGTACCGTAGCTGCCAAAGTGGACGTACACCGCGTCGCTTTCGAGCACACAACTTGGCGAAGCGTAGGTGTTGACCACGTTGCCCAGCGGCTCGGGCGCCGCGTTCTCGAACAACAGCTTGTGATGGATGACGCGCCCGGTGCTGGCATCAATCGCGTAGACAAACTGTTGCTTGCCGTCCGCCGTGGCGGCGGTCAGCCAGATGCGACCATCGCCAACGACGGGCGTCGAATGACCGAAGCCCTCCAGGTCGATTTTCCAAGCGATGTTCTTACCGCTGGCTTCGTCCCACTCGGTCGGCACACCGCGCGCATCGCTCGGCGCGGCGCTCCCATTCTGCAGCGGCCCGTTACGAAACGGCCAGGGCAGTTCGGCGCTTGCCAGCGGCTGCGCAGCTAGCAGCAAGCAGAGCGATAGCCCGGCAATCCGCGCGCACGATTGGCTCATAGGGCTCCACCGCGTGCTCGACTATGGGCTCGACACTTCGACCGGGCGGCACCTAGAGCCGCCGGCACTTTTTCGCTTACTTGGCAGGCAGCTCGGCCACCTCGATCTTGCGGATCGAAACCTTGCTGCCGGGATCGTGCTGCTGGAAGGCGAAGTGCCCTTCCTTGAATGTCAGCGCGAAGTCGAAGTATTCGTAAAGCTCGTCACCATTGACAGTCACCTTGATGCGCGTGATGGGCCGCCCGCGCCAAACATCGTCGCGCACTTCGATTTCGTAGGTGAACCACTGATCGGGCTCGACGAGTCGCTTGTAAACGTGGCACATCCCATACAGCGAGCCGGTGCGGATGGGGTCGCTATGCGTGCTGTCGATTTGCGCTTCGTAACCTTGCGTGAAATTTGGCCGGCGCGCCGTGCGGAAGTACAGCCCGGAGTTGCCGCGATCGTTGATCTTGCATTCTGCTCGGTAGCGGAAGTTCTTGTAGGGGCCCTTGGTGCAAACCAACATCGAAGCCTGCCCCGAGCCGACGATCGCTCCGTCGGCGACTTCCCAGTTGCTCTTGTCGCCGCCAACCTTCTCCCAGCCCTCGAGTGACTTGCCGTCGAATAATGACACCCAGGTGGGCTCATCGGCGCGGCTCGGAGCAGCCGCCACTCCCATGGCAAGCAAACCCGTCAGGACCGCGGCGGCCCAACGAAATCCAGAGAGCGAATATCGCATCGATCGTTCCTTGTCGGTTAGTTTTCTTTGATATCCAATTGAAATCCGGGTGTGAGCCAGACGCCAGTGGTACTGGATAGTAAGTGGTGAAATCGCCCGCCGCAAGCGGCGGCGCAAGCGCCGAGACGAATGCTCGCGCACCGGAGTAGAAGTTGCGGTGCCGCCCAGCAGAGATTGTGGACTGGTTGTCGCGCCTGTCCAGTCAGACGGCGCGCCGGCGTGTGCCCAGATCGCTCCGACTCGCGCATCCGACCGCTATTTCGCGGGACAACAGCCTGGATCACATTGGTCGGGTCGTGGGCCGAGCACTCCTAGCGATGGTCGCGGTGAGTCGGGCGTCAGCCGCTCGACAATCAGTTCGCGAATCATGCGCACGAATCGCGGGTGGACTCCCACGGTCCCGGCGCGCACCAGATTGATCCCCACTTCGTCGGCCGTGGCGCGGGCTTCCGTATCGAGATCGAAGACAACTTCCATGTGATCGCTCGTGAACCCGATCGGCACCACCACGACATCGCGCGTGCCGGCCGCGGCCAGCCCGCGCACCACGTCGTTGATGTCCGGTTCGAGCCATGGCTGTCGCGGCGACCCGCTCCGGCTTTGGTAAGCGAGTTGCCAGTCCGAGTAACCGACAAGATCGGCCACGAGGCGCGAGGCTTCATTAAGTTGCTCGACATACTGGCAACCGCGGGCCATCTCGGTCGGTATGCTGTGCGCCGTAAATACGAGCGCCGCCGCCTGCCGCCGGTTGATCGGAATCTGTGCCAGTGCATCGCGAACACGCTCGGCCATCGGCTCAATGAAGCCGGGGTGATTGAAAAAGCCTCGCAGCTTGTCAATCTGCGGTGCACGATCCCCAACTTGCGCCCGGGCCTCGGCAATATTCTCTTGATACTGCCGGCAGCCCGAATACGAGCTGAACGCTGAAGTAAACAGCGCCAGCGCGCGCTTAATGCCATCGGTGGCCATTTGCGCCAAGGTGTCCGCAAGCATCGGCTGCCAGTTGCGATTGCCCCAGTAGACGGGCAAGTGCGGACCGGAGACCGCCAGTTCGGCCTCGACGGCGGCGATCAGCGCGCGGTTCTGCGCATTCAGCGGACTGACACCGCCGAAGAGCTGGTAATGTTCGGCCACTTCCAGTTTGCGCTCCTGCGGAACATTCCGTCCGCGCAGCACATTATCCAGAAATGGCAGAACCTCGTCCGGCCCTTCGGGACCGCCGAACGACACGATTAGCAATGCATCATAGGCAAGGGTCACAGCGCGGTTTACCCGTCAGGGGATATCTCGCCGGCGAGGCCGAGCGGGATATCCTGAACAGGCCCAGGGCAATTATCGTCAGATTTCTTCATCCCTGACAAGCTGGCGCGTCCCGTCGTGGCGCAAATTGCCTGCGGCCCCCTGCTAGCAGGGGGAATGGCACGCACGAATCGGCCTAGGGGCGTTCGTCGGACGTCGTTACAATCCGCCGCCCATCGTTGGCCAGACCAACACACAGGGGTAACTCAGATCACGGCGCATGCCCACCAGGAATCGCCATTTTCTGTTTCTCACACGACGCAAGGACGCGCCGGGAGAGCAACTGTGAAGCGTACGGAATCTGCAGTGATCAACACGGTTTCTCTGGCTCGCGGCTTTCGCGTAGACCGGTGCCGCCTTGCCATAGCGGCCACCATGGTCCTGGCACATAGCGCCGCCGCAGCCCTTGCGCAGCAAACTCCGACCAATCAAGCGCCCGCGAAGCTCGGGAACGTCCAGTTTCAACAAAGCGCCGATCCGGCGTCCACCTCCCCGCGACAACCCAATACTCCGGGCCAACCGCGCACAGCGGCGGCACCAAACCAGGCACCGCGCCACCCCGCCGCCGCGCCGGGCGCACCGCCACGCGTCGCGACGGGTCCTCGTCCAGCGCCCAATCCCGCTGCGGCGCCCCCAGCGGCAATCCCTGCTCCCTTTGAGCTGACTCCTCAGGAACAAGCCGATCTCGATCGACTGCTCGTCGACTGGGAACGCAAGAGCGAACAGATCAAACTTTTCAAATGTGATTTCAAACGCTGGGAATACGACAACGTGTTCAACAAGCGCACGGTCGGGCTCGGCGAGCTCAAATACCGCTCGCCTGATCGCGGCAACTATCGAGTGGCCGACGAAAAGACCGGCGAGTCGATCGAGCACTGGATCTGCGACGGCAACGCGATCTTCGAGCTCAACGCCGAGAAGAAGCAAGTCATCGAACGCGTGCTGCCCGAGCACATGCGCGGTAAGGCGATCGCCGACGGCCCGCTGCCGTTTATCTTTGGCGCCAAGGCCGCGACCTTGAAGCAGCGCTACTGGATGCGTCTCAAGCGCGCGCCGGCCGGCCAGGAAAGCAAAATCTGTCTCGAGGCCTTCCCCAAGCTGCAGCAAGACGCCGCGAACTTTCAGCGGGCCGAGCTGTTGCTCGATCCCCAAGGCCTCACGCCGTTTGCCTTACAGCTCGATCTGCCCAACGGCAAGAACATCACGGTGCATCAGTTCTACAACACCAAGACGAGCGATCCGCTCGACGGCATCAAAGACTTCTTGATGCCACGCGTGCCGACCGGCTGGACGCATCTGGTCGAACAGCCCGAAACCGTTCCGGCCGAGCCGGCGCCTCCCGCCCCAGGACCGGCACCCAGCGCGCGCCCTGCGTCACGTCAGGCCGGAGCCACCGCGCCAGCCGCTCCACGTCAGGCAGGTGTGCCGGCCACCGCCGCACCGCCGCGCCAACGTTAGCCGACGGAGTTGGTTGCGGGATATCCACCGCGGCGAGGCGTCAATGCCTGACCGCTAATCAGCGCGCTTCGACGCACGGCAGCGCAACCTCCGCGGAGATAATCGCTTGTCGTGCTCGGCAAGTGCAGCGGTCGTTGACCTGCGCCGCCGGAGATTTGACTCACCTCCCCATGCCCATATAATCGGGAGTGCTCAAACCTAGTAACGGATTACACTTAAGCGCCTTTGTCGCCCGGCCCGCGGGAATTCCGATGCCGGCTTCTCTCAGACTACGTTCGCACCGCGACCTCTTGTCGATCCTGCGTTGTCTGGTCGCGGATTGCGTTGCGATTGGCCTCCTTGCGTTTGCGTTCCCCGATGCCTCGGCGCTCGGGCAGCAAGCCGCCGAGTCCGCGTCCGAATCAACCGACAGCGAGTCGGCAACCCCGGTCGCTCCACCTGACGCGCCTACAGACCAGCCCGAGCCTGACGGCACTGCGCCCCCTGCCGGCGCTGCGCGCCCTGCCGCCGCCGATCTAGGTAAGGCCGCCGGTGAAGCGAAGCGCGTCGGTCATTTGATCCCCGTCTCGGCGCCGCTCCCGAATGTTGAACGGTTACGTCATGGCGTTCGCCAGATCGTGGACCAATCGCGCCGCCGCGGCGAGTGGCCCGTGCTGGTCTTCGAATTCAAGAATGGTCGTAGCCCCTTCGGCCAGACGCTCGATTTGGCGCATTTCCTCACGGGGCCCGAGCTCGATGGCACGACGACGATCGCCTGGCTCCCGGCCGGAGCGCGTGGGCACGTGGTGCTGCTGGCGCTGTCCTGCGACGAGATTGTCATGCCACCCGACGCCGAAATCGGCCAGGCGGGTGCGAATGAAGAATCGATCGGTCCCGATCTGCTGAGCGTCTATCGAGAAATCACCCAGCGGCGCAAGACCATCCCGCCAGACGTCGCGTTGGGGCTGCTGAACCCGGCGCTCGAAGTCTTTGAAGTT
The DNA here is from genome assembly GCA_964495375.1 of uncultured Planctomycetaceae bacterium. Classification (GTDB taxonomy): domain Bacteria; phylum Planctomycetota; class Planctomycetia; order Pirellulales; family JAEUIK01; genus JAIESQ01. The sequence goes on from CAZBWM010000007.1 coordinate 139,035, forward strand.
GTGACCGAAATGGGCCGCGAGTTCGTCCTCCGCGACGGGCTCGACGAATTGGCCAAGCGCCAGGCGATTGTCTCGCAAAAGGTAATCATCCGCGCTGGCGAGCCGGGGCGATTCACGGGGCGCGAGGCGAAGGAGTTTGGATTCGTCGCGCTCTTGGCCGACGACCTGCCTTCGATCGCCCGGGCTTGGAAGCTGCCTCCCGATTCGCTCGTGGCCGATCCTTCGCTCGTGATGACTTGGGCGCCCGTCCAAATCAACGTGCGTGGCCCCATGACCGCATCGTTGGCGGCTCGCGCCCAGCGACTTATCGACGAGCAAATTCGCGAGCACGATGCCAATCTACTGATTATCTACATCGATAGCCCCGGCGGGGCACCGGTCGAGAGCCTTTCGCTAGCGCAATACCTTGCCAGCCTCAAAGCGAAGGAGCGCCGCACCGTGGCTTATGTCGCCAACGAGGCGCGGGCCGATGCCGCCTTCGTTGCTTTGGCCTGCGATCAATTGATCGTCGGCCCGCAAGCCAACCTCGGTGGCGACTGGCAACGGATTAACCCTTCGGATTCCGAAATCGACACGCTGAGCACCAGCCTGATCGATCTGGCCAAGCGCAAAGGCCGCGCTCCCGCGCTGGTCGCGGCTTTCGTCAATCCGCACCTCACGGTCAATCGCTATACCAAGTCCGATACCGACGCCGTCGATTACCTTGCCGCACAGGACGCAATCGATCTCAACTCACGCGAACAAAACCCGGCAGCACACTGGGTGCGCGGTGAACAGGTTTCGATCGATGGCGAGCCCCTCGCGCTCTCCGGCGAACGTAGCGTCGAACTCGGACTCGCCCGCGCGTCGGTCAATGGTCCCGATGAACTTCGCGAACTCTATGGCCTCGAAGAGAATCCTCGTGTCGTCGAGCCTGGCTGGGTCGATACCCTGATCGCCGTGCTCAGCTCCGACGCCGTTGGCTGGCTGCTTTTGTTGCTGGGCGCCGGTGGCTTGTACATCGAAGCGCAATCGCCTGGTCTCGGCATCGGCATCTTCATGTCGGGCGTGTGCTTCTTGTTGTTCTTCTGGGCGCATTGGCTCGGAGGCACCGCCGATTGGCTCGAGTTTATTCTCTTTCTGGCTGGCATCGTCTGCGTGCTGATCGAAGTTTTTCTGCTGCCCGGGTTCGGCATTTTCGGACTAGGCGGGGGCGTGATGATTGTCGCTTCGCTGGTGCTGGCCAGCCAGACGTTCGTGCTGCCGCACGACGACTACGAGGTCAACCAGTTGCTGCACTCGTTCGGAGTGCTGTCGGGGGCGGTCGTCGGCTTCGTCGGCGCGGCCATCTTCGTGCGCAGGTTCCTCCCACGCACCCCCGGATTGCGGCACATGATTCTCGCGCCTCCCTCGCCTGCCGAACTGGCCGAAGTCGAACGCCGCGAGGCCCTCGTCACGTTCGACCATCTACTCGGCGAGCGCGGCCGAACGACCACACCCCTGATACCCGGCGGCAAAGCCCGCATCGGTCGCGAAGTGGTCGACGTACTCGCTGAAGGGGGCTTCATTCCCCCGGGTACCCAGGTGCGGGTGATCGAAGTGCTCGGTTCGCGGGTTGTAGTACGGATCGACGAGTAGCCAGTTCGCCGCTGACGGCTGCATACCCCCGCCGCTCGCACATTCGCGCGAGCCACGCTATACCAATTGAGTGTCCTGACCCGGTTCACATGACGGCGCTTTCATAGCGGCCGGATGTCGACCGAATTCCTAGTCACGCGTTTGTACTGCAATGTCGCTGCTGGTCTGGTCCATAATTCTGCTCATCGTCGGACTGGGGCTCATCTTGCTCGAGGTCTTCGTCCCTTCGAGTGGCGTGTTGGGCGTCCTGGCGGGGCTCTCGG
>CAZBWM010000008.1:0-50682 GCA_964495375.1 uncultured Planctomycetaceae bacterium
ATCTACAACAACTTCGGCAGCGGTGGCGGCGCCGGCCGACGCTTCGGCGGCATGGGTGGCATGTTCCGCTAAGCGGCCGTGGCGATTGTCAATGCGTGCGACGCCCAAACGAGCGGCGATTCAGGGAGCGATTGCGATGCGTGTCTGTTCCATCGTCCTGCTGGCGCTGGCCGCGACTTCGCTGACTGGTTGTGCGAATTTCGAGCTGACGAAACCGCAGTCGCTGCTGACGCCGCCGACCCGCGCCAAGTTTTCCGGGCGTACCAGCTTCAACGACGGACTTACGAAAGCCCGCAACGCTGAGCTGGCCGGGCAACTCGAAGACGCCCGGAACTGCTATCAAGAACTGATCGTGGCGTATCCAAAGCGCTATGAGCCATACCATCGACTAGCCGTCGTGGCCGACAAACAGCAGCGGCATCGCGAAGCGCAGGGTCTTTATACCGAAGCGATCGCCCGCAAGCCCGGTGAGCCCGAGTTGTTTAATGACTTGGGGTACTGCTTCTACTTGCAGGGTAAGCTCGATAAGGCCGAAAGTGCCATGATCAAGGCCGTATCGCTGGCGCCGAGCGTGCCGCGATTCCGCAATAACCTGGGCCTAGTTTACGGCCACATGGGGCGCTACGACGAAGCGCTCGAGTCGTTCCGCCGCGCCGGCAGCGAGGCCGACGCGCAGTTCAACCTGGCCTTTGTGTACGCCACGCAAGAGAAGATCGACGAAGCCAAGGTCTGCTTCCAAAAAGCGCAGTCGAGCGACCCAGGGCATGAGAAGTCACAGCGAGCCCTGCAAGGCTTCGAGCGCTACGAGCGCGATCCGGAAGCCACTTTCGAGAGCACCGAGATGGTCAAAGACGGTGTCCGCTGGATTCCGTTTTCTGAAGGGAGCTCACCCGTACAGCAGGCCGCGGCCATCGGACCGATCGATAGTGGTGACGGGCCTACCGGTGGCGGCTCGGGGCGGCCGGCACAGACTAGCGCGATGCGCGTGGCCGATCATTCCGACACTAACGTCATGCAGCAGCGAGCCGCCAACATGTTGCAGCAACGACTAAGCGCCGAGCAGGGGCGGTAACGGATCGCCTCTTCGATGGCACGGCCATCCTGACCGTGTCCGAAAAAAGTGTCAGGAACTTTTTCCATGACACGGAATGAACGCTACCTGATGGAGTTGGAAAAAGTTACTGACACCTATTGCCAGTCATTTCTACCCAGCCGCGCTTCACACGATCAGCATGGCGTCGCCATAGCTATAGAAGCGATAGCGTTCGCGAATTGCTTCGGCATAGGCGCGGCGCATCAGCTCCAGCCCGCCGAACGTGCTCACTAGCACCAGCAGCGTCGTGCGCGGCAGATGAAAGTTCGTCAGCAGAGCATCGACCACGTGAAAGGTGTGCCCTGGTCGGACGAACAACTCTGTCTGACCTTCCCAAGGTTGTAGCTGACCGGTCGGCGCGGCGGCTGATTCGAGCGCCCTGACCGACGTGGTGCCGACCGCGACCGCGCGCCCTCCGGCGGCGCGCCGCGCGGTGATCGTGTCGACCGCCAGCGGCGTGACGCGGGCCGCTTCGCGATGCATGACGTGCTCGGCAAGCGTGTCACTGCGAATCGGTCGAAAGGTCCCCAGCCCGACATGCAGCGTGACGAGCGCCGTGGCGACTCCGCGCGCACGCACGCGATCGAGTAGCTCGCGCGTGAAATGCAGACCCGCGGTCGGCGCGGCAACCGAGCCAGGCGTGCCGGCATAGACGGTTTGATAGCGCGCGGCATCGGCCGGCTGCATCGCGCCTCCGCGAATGTAGTCGGGCAAGGGAACGTGCCCCACGCGCTCGAGCACTTCGTGCGGTGGATCTGTGCTGTCGGGGCGCGCGAGCCAGGAGCCGTCGGACAAACGCTCGACGAGTTGCAAGCGCAGATCGTCACTCGCAGCGGGCGCGGCCAGTTCGATCCATTCGCCCGCGCGGAGCCGCCCGCGCGCCGTGCAGAGCACAAGCCATCGCCCGGCGGCATCTGCTTCGACGAATAACCCCTGCCAGCGGCCACCGGTTTCTGCGCGGTGACCGACGAGCCGGGCCGGCACGACGCGCGACTCATTGAGCACCAGGCAATCTGCCGGTCTAAGTAAATCCGCCAGATCTCGCACGCGCCAATGCGAGAGCGCTTGCCGCTGGCGGTCGACCACGAGCAGCCGAGCGTCGTCGCGCTGCGCCGCTGGTTGTTGCGCGATCAGCTCGCGCGGCAGCTCGTAGTCATAGTCGCTCAGGTCGGTCATAGCAGCAGATGTCGATTCAAATTCACGGATCGGAAAACTCGCTGAGGTACATTGCCTGAGAAGCAAACTCTGCGGACGTTACGTCGTATGACATGCGCTCTGTGCCGACTCACCTGCGGGTTTCCTTACGCCGATTGATCGCGTGGCGATTTAGCGAACCCACAAACTGAGCCTAATCGTACGCCGCGCCGGCATACGGGAAGAGCGCGTAACATCTAAGGAAATCCGCAGTATGCAAGTCACTGGTTACTGGTTTGCCTTGTTTGGTGCGCTGTCGGCGATCGGCGCCGGACCGAGCGCGTATCCTACGCAACCGGCGATTCCGGTTTATTCGGTCGCCGCGCATTCGGAAACCAGCGAGACCATCGCGGCCGCGCGACTAGCCGAGCTCGAGGCGAATGTCGCCGCGCTGCGCAGCCAGCTCGACACTCAACTCGACAGCCAGGCGTCACCCAGTTGTGTCGCGCCGTCGTGCGCGCCCTGTTGTGCGCCACGCCCGAACGCCTGGCTGCTCGGCGCGTATCCGAGCGGCTGGATTGCGGGCTACGAGTCGGTGATCGTCAAACCGTTCTTCCAGTCGAACGAAGTGATCACCAACCTCACCGGGGGCGGCTACAACTGGAATTACCAATATACCCCGCGTGTCTGGTTGGGCTACGTCGGCGAATCAGGCCTCGGGGCGCGGGCCCGCTATTGGCAATTCGATCACACCTCGCGCGGGGCGTCACTCGACATCGATCAGGGGAACGGCAACTTCCTGACAATCGCCACCAACAACCGCTTGCGGCTCTATACGATCGACGCCGAAGTCACGCAACGGGCGGCGCTTGGGCGTTTTCTGTTCAACTTCGCAGCGGGCGGACGCTACGTCGAGTTCGGCAACACGATCAACGCCAGCTTGTCAACGCAAGGTTTGACTGGCGCGGCGCGCCTGGGTGTGAATTTCGTCGGCGGTGGACCAACCCTGGCCGCCGAGGCCTGGCGACCGCTCGTCGGCGGGTTCGCGCTTTACGGCAATGGCCGGGCGTCGCTGCTGTATGGCAACTCGGTGACAACACTGCAAAGCGACGTCGGCAACAATCCGCTCGGTCAGCAGTTGCGGCAAGCGTCGCTGCTGCCGATCTTCGAGACGCAATTGGGCGTCCAATGGACGAAGCTGCTCGCCGGCGGCGCGACCTTCTTTGTGCGCTCCGGCGTCGAGGCGCAGCTTTGGAATGGTGTGGGCAGGTTGCCGAACACCTTTTCAAACAACAACGGAGGTGGTGGACCGAACTTCGTCGTCTTCAGCGATTTGGGGAATCTCGGTTTCTTTGGCGTGACCGCCGCGGCGGGATTTGCCTATTGATCGCTGGAGTACGCTGCTCGATGGCGCGCCTGCGAGTATCGTCACGTGCCTTCGAGTACATTGGGATCAGGCAGCCGCGCGCGAGCCAGCGCGCGGCTGCCGGGCTTTGTGACGGCAGTCGTCGCATCGCGCGTTTGATTCCCAAGCCGGCAGGCAGCGCTCCCGTTGATCGACGGCGACCGTCACGCACCGCACCCGATCGCACTCTGCATCACCGAGCTCGAAGTCGGTGGGGCTGAGCTCATGTTCGTCGAGTTGGCCACCCGGCTCGATCGCCAGCGCTTTGCGCCGCGCGTGTACGTGCTGAGCCCGGCGCCCGCGGTCGGTCGCGACGAGCTCGTCCAGCGCCTGCGCGCCGCCAACGTGCCGATCACATTCTTCAACGCCACGCGCCGCTGGCAGGCTCCGGCGACCGTCGCTCGGCTATCGGCTTGCTGGCAGCGCGAACGACCGGCACTCGTGCAGAGCTTTTTGTTTCATGCGAATCTTGCTGCCCGCATGGCGGCCCGGGCTGCCGGGGTTCCGCACGTGATCTGCGGACTGCGCGTGGCCGAACCGACGCGCCGCTGGCGACTGCGGATCGATCGGGCGACATCGGGGCTCGTCGAGCGCTACGTCGCGGTGAGTGAGGATGTCGCCGAACATGCCTTGCGCGACGGCGGCTTGCCGGCCGATAAATTGACGGTGATCGCCAATGGCGTCGACCTCACGCGGTTCGCCGGCGCTACGCCGATCGATGCCCGCGCACTCGGCATCCCGGCGGGGCGACGATTCTTTGCCTTCATCGGTCGCTTGGAAGAACAGAAGCGCCCGGCGTGGTTACTGCGCTTGTTGGGGGAGGTATTCGCTCGGCTGCCTGAGCATGATCTGGTGCTTGTCGGCGATGGTCCCCAGCGTGCGGCGCTCGAACAACTGGCGCGCGACTTGAATCTCGAAGCGCGCGTCCACTTCAGTGGCAAGCGCGGCGACGTGCCGGACATTTTGGCGGCTGCCGACGCGCTGGTGCTCCCGTCGGCGTGGGAGGGGATGCCCAACGTGGTGCTCGAGGCCATGGCCGCGGGGCGCCCGATTGTGGCGTGCGACGTGACGGGGGTGCGCGAGCTGTTGGGGAGCGGCGACGAACAGATCGTGCCGGGTGAGGATGCGGCGGGTTTCGCGCGGCGAATCGCGGAAATCTGCGGGAAATCCAGCGCAATTCGTCGCCTGGGTGATGAGAATCGCCACCGTGCGGGGAGTTTTTCGCTCGCGCGGATGGTCGCCGCTTACGAGGTGCTCTGGTCCGACGCACTGGCTTCGCGCGCTCGATCACGCGAACTTGTAACGCGAAAAAAAAACGAAGAAAAATGCTAGCAAGCGTCCAAGTGCTTCTCTGCAAAGAGGCTGCGGCGCGACGGCGCTCGCCAACGTTTTGATGCTCCGAAAACCAGCTTGACGCACCCTCTGAAGTCGATATTCTTGGGCCCAGCGGGTCACCTGAAGCGTCGGGGTGGACGAGTGATGGATCGCGGTGTCGTCCTTGACACCAACCCTCGCCAGACGCGACGGCAGGCCCAAATTGTGCGACTTGGATTACGCCCTTTTTCTGGTTGCCGGCCCAGTTTCCCTGCCGGTCGTTCGCGTCAATTCTGGGGCCTGTGCGACGTTGCGCGGGCCACGTCGGTCTCCGCTGGGTCGGTGGGTTGGACAGCGCTCACGAGATCGCCCAGGTCCATCCTCCCGCGACTCTCCGCTTCCGTGAAACTTTGAAGGAGCCTTTGAGCAGCGCCTCGCGCAAACGAAGTCGTCATCAGTCACCGGCCACCGACTGCTGACAGGCCCGACGCGATCGGGTGGCTTCACTTTGCGAGTCGCAGGCAGGATGCCTTGCGGCTGCGGGCCGTGGAATCGTTCGTCCCCCCCGACGGACGCCTCCGCGGGCACTCGGCCCCGCGAGGGTGCAAGGATGCGCCCTGGGGCGGGTGCGGATTCCTCTTGCCAGATTGGCTCGCGTGACGCCGACCACACTTTGCTGGCCGCCCCCAGGGCGGCACTCACCACCGCCACTTCAACCTGCCACGGCCATGGCCGCCGGTCCTACTCAACATGTGCCGGTGCTCATGGTCGAAGTGCTTGACGCACTGCGCCCGGCGCCAGGCGAAACATTCGTCGACGGCACCGTCGGAGGTGGTGGGCACGCCGAGGCCATCTCCGACCGCGTTAGCCCCACGGGCTTGGTCATCGGCCTCGACCGCGACGAAAACGCGCTCGAGCGCGTCGCGCAGCGGCTGGCGGGCCGCGCCGTCAAGCTGGTCAATTCCAACTACTGCGATCTCCCTGAAGTGCTGGCACAGCTCGACATCGCCGGCGTACACGGCGTGTTGCTCGATCTGGGGTTATCGAGCGATCAGTTGGCCGACGCCGAGCGCGGCTTTTCGTTCTCTTCGGCGGGGCCGCTCGACCTGCGCTTCAATATCATGGCCGGCGAGCCAGCTTCGCGCCTAATCGAGCGACTGAGCGCCGATCATCTACAGCAACTCTTTAGCCGTTATGGCGAGGAGCGCTACAGCCCGCGGATTGCCCGCAAAATTGTCGAAGTGCGGCGCAAGCAGCCGATCCGCACGTCGGCCGATTTGGCGGAGCTGGTGGCCTCGGTGGTGCCACGGACTCGTGACAGCGAGCGCATCCATCCGGCGACGCGTGTCTTTCAGGCGCTGCGGATTGCAGTGAACGACGAGCTCAAGTCGCTGGAGATCGGGCTGCGGCGAATCGTCGATTTCTTGCTCCCCGGCGGGCGGTTCGCCGTGATCAGCTTTCACTCGCTGGAAGATCGCCTGGTGAAGGAAGCGTTTCGCGGCGATCCACGGCTCGAACCGACTACGCGCCGCCCGATCGAGGCTTCCGAAGCCGAATTAGACGTCAACCCCCGCGCGCGTAGCGCCAAGCTGCGCGTCGCGATTCGCAAACCGTAGGAATTCGCAATGTACGTTGTGCACAGCAGGATGCGGGCGCAACGTGACAAGACAGAACGACCGACAAATCAACGAATGGCTTTCGATCAAGGAGGATCGATCATGGGCAAGGATGTCAAAATTGGTTTGAGCGTGCTGGCCGTGCTGGTCGGCTTGCTGGGCTACGTCTGCTATCACAAGTTCCAAAGCCCGAGCGTCCACACGTCCGATGCCTTAGCGAAGCTGCGCGAGAAGCTCGCCCAGGGGAAGGATGACGCTGCGCAGGCCGCGGCCGATATGGCGGCAGTGGCCGAGGGAGGGGCGCCGTCGCTCGACGCCGCAGCTTCGGCGGCGGCCTCGAATGCGTGGTCCGGCGCGCCGGCCCAGGGAGACGTTGAGCCCGCTCAGTACGCGGCCGAGACCACGGGCGCAGCGTCCAGCGGCGTCGAAGGAGCCGCGTGGACGATCGACGACGAGCCACCGGTCGAGGGTGGTCAAGTGAGCAATGCCGCGGCGCCGGGCGATGCCAGCCCGTTTGGCGCGCCGGGTCAAGCGTCCAATCCGGCGTACGCGGATGCCGGTAGTGCAGCGCCCGGTAACGAAGTGCCCGGCGATGAATCACCTTACGGAAACCAGCCGCTAGAAAACTACGATAGTGATCCGGCCGCGGACGCTGCCGGCGGAGCCGCACTGGCCAGCGAACAATTCGCGCCGGCCGAGTGGAGTGGCGCGGATGCGCCCGTCGATCCATCTGGCGACGGTCAGCCGCTCGAAGGCCAAGTCGACGACGGACAATCGCTCGCGGGCGATCCGGCGTTTGACGAACAACCATACGACGAGCCGGCTGCCGGTTACGCACGGCAAGGCGAGCCGTTGAAGTTCGACGACGGCGACGATGCGCCTGTGGCCGCAGAACTGGGCGCGGCGGCGACGGCCGCTGGCGACGCTGCCTTGCGCGCTGCCGATGAAGCGTTCGGTACTGCCGCACAGCGTGGCCAAACTCAGCTCGATGCCATCGACGACGCGGCTGCCCGTGGCGACGTTCGCCTGGCTGCCGGTCGCAAGGCACCCGCGGCGCAAAACAGTCAACCGCATTCGTTGTTCCAGCGTGCCGAGGAGAAGTTCGAGGCCAGTGAGCATGAAGTCGTCGACGACACGGTGAGCGACGCCGCGCCGCACGCCGCCACACCCTACGCTCCCGCGCACGATGCGAGCAGTAGCCGGCAGGTTCACGAACGCGATGAATATGTCGTTCAGCCGAACGAAAACTACTGGGTGATTTCCAAGCATCTCTACGGCACGGGGGCGTACTTCAAGGCGCTCTACGAGTTGAATCGCAAACAGCACCCGCGCGCCGATCGCCTGAAGACGGGCGACGTGATCTTGGCCCCGCCCGTCGAAGTGCTCGCGCACCGTTTCCCCGATTTGTGCCCGACGCCGAAGCACCATCAGGCGCTGACGCAGTCGCAGCAGCACGGCTCGGTACACGCGGTGAGCCAACAGCACATGCCGGCTGGGTCGCGCGTTTACGTGGTCGAAGAGGGAGACACGCTCTTCGACATCGCCCGATATGAGCTGGGCAAGGCGTCGCGCTGGGCGGAGATCTACGACCTGAATCGGCAGACGCTGGGCGACGACATGGACTACTTGCGCCCGGGCACGCAATTGATTTTGCCGCACGCGGCCGGACATGGCGAAGAAGCCGACGCGATTACGCAGCGCCCGACCGACGCCTTCCGGCGGTAGCGGATTGCTGGGGCCGCGGGAAGGTATCAGGCTTGTCTCAGGGCAACTCCTGGAGCGCGGCCAGCACCTTCGCGTCGTGGCCGTCGACCTGCACGCGCTGCCAAACGCGGGCGACCTTGCCCTCGGCGTCGATCAAATAGGTCGATCGCTGGATGCCCATTGACTTCTTGCCGTACATATTCTTTTCGCGCCAGGCGCCGTACTTTTCAGCGACCTTGTGGTCGGGGTCGGCCAGCAGCGGAAAGTTCAGTTTGTACTTGTCGCGGAACTTTTGGTGGCTGGCGACATCATCGGTGCTGACGCCCAGCACCTTGGCGCCGGCGGCCGCGAGCTGCTTCTTGGCGTCGCGGAAGGCGCAGGCTTCACGCGTGCAGCCCGGAGTGTCGTCGCGCGGATAGAAGTACAGCACGACCGGCTGCCCTTTGAGCGCCGACAGTTTGATCTTCGATCCGTCGTCGGCCGCCAGGGTGAAATCAGGCGCTTTGGCTCCCACTTCGATCCAGTCGCTCATCGCTTGAAAACCTCCGGTTGCTGCTCGTCCCGCCAGGGCTGGGCCCTCTCGGCTGCTTGAGTGTCCAGCGAAGTATAGCGGTCGAGTCGAGGCTGGTAGAGCCCGTGCGGCCCCTAAATGCTCGACACTTCGAAGTTATCCGCCCCGTTCTTTCCGCCCGCGAACGTCCGCGTCGAGCAGCCCGGGTGGCTTTTCGCGAACCGGGCGACTGGTCCGAGTGTCCTGCCATTGAGTACACTTAGTTAGGTAAGCCCGCAACGCCCGGCGGGCTTTGGCCTGACCGAACGCAAGGAAAGGATGGCCCGAGGAGGTTAATCCCATTAGCGAACTGATCACGTCTCCCGCTCCCCTCACCCGCCCTCATAGCCTTGAGATCGCGCTGGCTGCCGCCCGGGCGGCCGACGACAACCGGGGTCGCGACATCCAGATTCTCGATGTCCGCGAGCTGACCCCGATCTTCGATTACTTCGTGATTGCCACGGGCAACAGCGGCCGGCAATTGCACGCCCTGGCCGACGAGACCGAGCACGTGCTGACGCGCGACTTGGGCCAGAAGCGGCTGGGCATTGAAGGCTACCAGCGTTCTAGCTGGATTCTGTTGGACTTTGGCGATGTCGTCGTCCACTTCTTTGACCCCGAGGCGCGCGGCTACTACGCGCTCGAGCAGCTCTGGTGCAAAGCGAAGCGTGTGCCGTTTGAGCCAGCGGCTCCCCCGCTGCGCACCGTGAGCTAGGAGCTTCGTGGCACGGCCATCCTGGCCGACACCCACCTAGGCTGGTAGCCCATGCCACGACAATTGGGTGCTATTCGGCGCACAGCTTCGTGCCTGCTTCGTCACGCGCCCTTGCGTCGATCGCGACGGCGCAGGTAGTCTCCGCTCTACCGTGCTGTCCGCCATGCCCGCTCTCGCGCAGATGCTCCATGAACGTACTCGCCGAACTCCGCCGCCGCTTTGCACCCGCCCTGGCTGGCCTGGGCCTGTCGACGGAAGACGTCCAGAAGTCGCTCGAGATGATCCGCCCTGTGCAGGACGCCCGGTTCGGCGACTATCAGGCGAACTTCGCGATGCCGCTGAAGAACACGCTCGGCAGGGCCAGCCGTGACATCGCGGCTGATGTCGTCGCGAAGCTCGATCTGGTTGGCCTGGCTGCGCCGGCCGAAGTCGCCGGGCCCGGCTTCATCAACGTGCGGCTGGAGAACGAGTTTCTCGCCCGGCAGTTGGCGGCGGCCGCCAGTGACGATCGGCTGGGTATCGCAGCGGCCGCTAAACCGAAGACCTACATCGTCGACTTTTCCGCCCCCAACGTCGCCAAGAGCATGCACGTCGGACACATTCGCTCGACGGTCATCGGCCAGGCGATTGTCGAGACGTTGCGCTTCCTGGGTCACACCGTCGTCGGCGACAACCACATCGGCGACTGGGGCACCCAGTTCGGCATGATCTTGTACGGCTACAAGCACTTTCGCAACGAGGCCGACTACGCGCGCGAGCCTGTGGCCGAACTCGGCAGGCTATACCGGCTCGTGGCCACGCTCGTCGGCTACTTCGAGACGAAAGCCGAACTGCCGCAACTCGAGCAGCGCGTGAAGGAAGCGGAAGCGGCCGTGTCGGCGCACCCCAGCGCGGCCGCCGCTGATCCGCAAGCACAGAAGAAGGTCGCTAAGGAGCAGCGCCGCCTCGAAGGACGCGTGAGCGACGCGCGCGCCGAATTGGCCGCGGCGCAAGCGAAGATCGCGGCAATCGACGCGGACGCGAAACTGTCGAGCCTGGTGCGCGAACACACCACGATCGCCGACGACGTGCTGGCCGAAACCGCCAAACTGCACGCGGGGGACGCCGAGAATCGTCGGCTCTGGAACGAGTTCATGCCCCTCTGCATGGCCGAGGTCGATCGCGTCTATCGCCGGCTCGGGGTGACGTTCGACGAGACGCTCGGCGAGAGTTTTTATCACGAACAACTTGGCCCCCTGGTGACCGCGCTGCGCGCGAAGCTGCCCGATGTGGTCCGCGAGAGTGGCGGCGCGGTCTGCATTTTTCTGCCGGGCCAGGCGACGCCAATGATCGTGCAAAAGAAGGACGGGGCGTTTCTGTACGCGACGACCGACCTGGCCACGATCGACTATCGCACGAAGCGCTGGCACCCCGACGCGATGCTGTATGTCGTCGATCACCGGCAAAGCCTGCACTTCGAGCAGTTGTTCGCCACGGCCCGGCTGCTGGGTTACGACCAGGTCGATCTGCGACACATCAGCTTCGGCACCGTATTGGGGGACGATGGGCGGCCGTTCAAGACGCGCTCGGGGGATACCGTCGGTCTCGAAGGGCTATTGGACGAAGCGGTACGACGCGCCGCGGTCATCGTGGCTGAAAACGACGACCGCAAACCGGCCGGTCCCGAGCTCAGTGCGGACGATCGCGCTCGCATTGCCGATGTGGTGGGTATCGCCTCGCTCAAGTATGCCGACTTGTCGCAGAACCGCACCAGCGACTATGTCTTCAGCTACGACAAGATGCTGGCGATGACCGGCAACACGGGCACCTACTTGCAGTACGCCTACGCGCGGGTGCAGGGGGTTGCGGCCAAGGGAAAGGTCGACCTGGCGGCGCTTCGCGCAAGCGGCGCGGCAATTCAGCTCGACGCCGACGCCGAGCGAGCGCTGGGGCTCGAGCTACTGCGCTTCGGCGACGCGTTGGACGACACCGTGGCCGACTTCCGGCCGAACCAGCTCACGAGCTATTTGTTCGAACTGGCCAACCGTTACTCAACGTTCTACGAGCAGTGTCCAGTGCTGAAGGCGGAAACCGACGAGTTGCGCGTGAGCCGGTTGCTGCTGTGTGATCTCACGGCCCGCACGCTCCAACGCGGGCTGGCACTGTTGGGGATCGGGGTGGTGGAAAAGATGTAGAGGAAAGCAGTTTGAACGAAGGGTAGAATAGAGAAGCAATTGGAGGTGCCCTATGGCTAGTCTTCCCGTCGACAATCAAACCGCCGAGTTGGTCTTAGCGCGTGCCGCTGCCGAGGGAGTATCGGTCGATGCGCTTTTGCAGCGATTGCTGGCGCCGAATCCAGGTGCTGTAACGGAAGCAGATCGACTCACCTTCGAGGAGTTCCGGGCGCTCGCTGAAGAGTTGTCGACTGACGGTCCATCGCTTCCAGCGGATTTCTCTCGAGCCGACATCTATATTGATCACGACTAATGGCGCTGCTGATCGATACCGGCGTGTTGCTGCGTGCCTTTGATCGTGCTGACCCCGACCGCGCCAAGATCTGGCTAGCGCTGCGACCAACGTTGCGAAGCAGCGCACGTCCCAGAACTGCAATGCAGAATGTCGCCGAGTTCTGGAACGTCTCCACGCGACCAGCCGCGGCGCGAGGTGGTATGGGGCATTCCGCTGGGCGAGTGGCCTTGAGAGTGATGGCAATCGAGCGCTACTGCGAGGTCGTCACAGAGACCAGAACTCATACCAAATTTGGCGCGACTTGGTCGCGTCGCACGGCGTCACCGGTGCTTCCGTTCATGACGCCAGGCTTGTCGCCATCATGCTCGATCGTGGGATCGCCGACATTCTCACAATGAACCCAACCGACTTTCGTCGCTATCAAATCAACGTGATCACGCCCGGCCAGGTGACGTGATTCACCTTGGGGCCTCCGATTCACTCGCACTGCGGAGCCCACGATTGCCATCCGAAGCCAGCAAGGCCCAGACGGAAGCCGCTTATCGACGTGTGGCCGCCGACGCCCAGCGCGGCGCGCAGGCCGTGCTCGCCGGGGTCGTGGCGAACATCGTGCTGGCGGCCATCAAGATCTTCGCCGGCATGGTCGGCAACGCCTATGCGCTGATCGCCGACGGCGTCGAGTCGATGCTCGACATCTTCGGTTCGGTCGTCGCATGGGGGAGCCTGAAGGCCTCGGCCGCGCTCCCCAGCGAGCGCTTCCCGTTCGGGTATGGCCGCTTCGAACCGCTGGGCGCTCTGGTCGTGGCTTTGGGGCTGATGGTCGTAGCGGCCGGAATCGCATACGCCAGCATTCGCGAGATCGTCACGCCGCATCACTTGCCGGCGCCGTTCACGCTGGTGGTGCTGGTCGCGGTCGTGGTCACCAAAGAGCTGTTGTTTCGAAAAATGCTGCGGACCGGCCAGGCGATCGGCAGCACCGTGGTGGGGGCCGACGCCTGGCATCATCGCTCGGACGCGATTACGTCGCTGGCCGCATTCGTCGGTATCGGCATCGCGGTGCTCGGCGGGCCGGGCTACGAAAGCGCCGACGATTGGGCCGCCCTGGTGGCTTGCACCGTGATTGCCGCCAACGGCGTGCGCATCCTGCGGGCGGCACTAGCGGACATGCTCGACGTGGCGCCGCCCCCCGAATTCGAACAGCAGGTGCGCACGATCGCCGGCAACGTGCCCGGCACTCTGGGGCTCGACAAGTGCCGCATCCGCAAGAGCGGTTTAGGCTACTTCGTCGATCTGCACGTCGTGGTCGACGCCGAAATGAGCGTGCGCGGCGGCCACGATATTTCGCACGGAGTGAAGAACGCGCTGCTTGGTTCGGGGCTGGGCATTCTCGACGTGGTGATTCACATCGAGCCGGCCGCCGAGTAGACCAGCTCGTCGGCGCGCAGCAGCGTGAGCTCGGTGGAGCGAGTGCCGCCGACGCCGATGTCCTCGTGCCAGATGTGCGATCGCGCGAGGATGAAGGTCTCGAGCAACTCCCGGCACTCGCTGTCGTCGACCACGTCGAGTTGAACGCCGCGCGCGCGCAAGTAGTCTTCAGGCCCGCAGAAGGTGCGGTTCTCGCCGATGACGATTCGCGGGATTTTGTAGAGCAGCGCGGCGCCGCTGCACAGGTCACAAGGTGAAAGAGTCGTGTAGAGAACTGCGCGGCGATAGGTCGACGCTGAGAGTCGGCCGGCGTTCTGCAGGCAGTCGATCTCGGCATGCAGAATCGGGCTGCCGCGCTGCACCCGGCGATTGTGCCCCCGGCCGATGATCTCGCCGTCGACGGCCAACACGGCGCCGATGGGGATGCCCCCCTCGGCCAGGCCGCGGCGGGCTTCAGCCAGCGCGGCGGAAAGTAGATAGTCCAACAGAGCGTTCCTTGAGGATGCGAGAACGGGCGACAACCATCCTGTCGCCGCGGGGCACAGCTTGGTGCCTCAATAGGGGACATAGCTTTTTTTCTGGGCCTGGGCAAATCGGCGGGCAGGGGAGCCGCGCTCGAAAATCAGAACCATCACGGCCGCACCAGCGTGTCTGGTCGCACGAGCGGCTCTCGTCAAACGGGTTGCCCAATCGGTTCGGGCGCGGTCGAATCCTGGTTATGGTTGCACCCGATCGGCCCCGTCCCAATCCTGCGCTCGACTCGGCCCGGCATCACATGCTGTCGCGCGATCTGCTGGATCGAGGTATCGACGATCCGCGCGTGCTCGACTCGATGGCCCGAGTGCCGCGCGAGCGCTTTGTGACGGCCGAGCACACGACCGAAGCCTACGCCGATCGGGCCCTGTCGATCGAGTGCGATCAGACGATCAGTCAACCGTATATCGTGGGGCTGATGACGCAGGCCTTGGCCCTCACCGGCCGCGAGCACGTGCTGGAGATCGGCACCGGCAGCGGTTATCAGTGTGCGGTGCTGGCCGAGTTGGCGCACGACGTCGTGTCGATCGAGCGGCACGCCGCGCTGTCCGAGCGGGCCGCCACCGTGCTCGGCGAGTTGGGTTACACCAACGTGCGGCTGTTGGTCGGCGATGGTACGCAAGGTTGGGCCGCCGGCGCGCCGTACGATCGCATCATCGTGACGGCGGCCACCGATCGCTGCCCGCCGGCACTCCTGAAGCAGTTGGCCGATGGCGGTATTCTGGTGATTCCTTTGGGATCGACCGCCGGGCAAACGCTCGAACGAATCTGCAAACGAGATGGTCGGCTACAAGTGCAGCACCTGTCGGCGTGTCGCTTCGTGCCCTTGGTGGGAGAATCGGTTGATGAGTAAGATACTGCCTGGTGCGTGCCGCGTTTTGCCGCTGTTGCTTGGATGTGTGTGGTGCGGCGTGCTGTCGGCGGCCGAGCCCGTTGGTTGTTGGCCGCTGAAGGTCGACGCGCGCGACGCGGGTCCGCACGCCTTGCCGGGCGCCGCGCGCGAGATCGAGTTTGCCGCTGGCGGGGCGACGTTCGACGGTCGCACGTCAGTCGTCGAAGTGCCTGACGCCGCGCCATTGCGATCCAGCACGGGTAACTTTACGATCGCCGCACTTGTCGAATTACCCGTGCAGCTCGACGACGTGATGGGGGATGTCGTCAGCAAATTCGACGCGTCCAAGCGCCGTGGGTTTGGGTTGTCGATTGTCACCAACGCCGGGGCGTCGAGCGGGACGTCGAACCGCTGCCAGGTGCAGTTCGGCATCGACGACGACTATCGTGACGCTAATTGGCGCGACGAGGGACGCCCCGGCAACAGCGTGCTGATCTTCGCGCTGACGACGCACGCCGGCAAGCTCTATGCCGGCACCTGCGAACCCGAGGCCGGCCAGGCAGGGCATGTTTATCGTTTCGACGGGCCTGGCCGGTGGCACGACCTGGGGAGCCCCGACCAGGCAAACTCCGTGGCGGCGCTGGCCGAATTCGAGGGGCAGCTTTTCGCGGCCACGGCCCGATATCGCTTGCGCGGTTCGGCATTGACCGATTCTCCCAACGAAACACTCGGCGGCCACGTCTTTCGCTTCGACGACAAGACCGCAACATGGATCGACTGTGGGCAACTTCCCGGCGTCGAAGCGATCAACGGGCTCGTCGTCTATCGCGGGCAGCTCTATGCCAGTTCGCTTTACTCGCCGGGGTTCTTTCGGTTTGAAGGCGGGACCACCTGGACGTCACTCGGCACGGCCAACAATCGCCGGGTGGAGGCGCTAGCGGTCTTTAACGGGGCTATCTTCGCCGGCAGTTACGACGCCGCGGAGGTTCATCGCTATGAGCCCGACGGCGGCTGGCAGGTTGTCGGTTCCTTGGCCGACAACACGCAGACCTACGGCTTCGGTATCTACGAGGGGTCGCTCTATGTCGGCACCTGGCCGACCGGTTGCGTCTATCGCTACGACGGGGCGAACGATTGGACGAACTGCGGCCGCCTGGGAGAAGAAAAAGAAGTCATGCCTTTGGCCCTCTACAACGGGCTGTTCTATGCCGGTACGTTGCCGTTGGCCGGCGTCTACCGATTCGACAATCATCTTGTCGGCGGTGGCCAGTGGAGCCCCGTGGGGCGAATCGATCACATGCCCGACGTGACTTATCGCCGCGTCTGGTCGATGGCCGTACACCGTGGTCGGCTGTTCGCCGGCACGTTGCCATCGGGGCACGTCTGGTCGTGGCAAGCCGGCTGCTCGGCAACGCACGACCACGATCTCGCTGCCGGTTGGCATCATCTGGCCGGTGTGCGTTCAGGGGGGGAGCTATTGCTCTACGTCGACGGACGGGAAGTGTCGAGAGCGCGGCTGCCCGCCGATCGCCCACTCAACGTCGACAACGATCGGCCGCTGCTGCTGGGACGCGGGCAGCACGATAGCTTGCGAGGGCGGATGAAAGACGTGCGGCTCTACCGCGGGGCGCTCACTGCCGAAGAAGTGGCCGAGCTTGCCAAGGGGCAGTGACGCTGGCCGGGAGCGTAAACGATGGACGATTCAAGGGTGCCCTAAAGCTGCCGAAAAGAGCTGCTGGTCAGGCACTGCAGGTCGGCCCACGCATGTCGTGCCCGACGGATTCGGCGGAGGCTGAATTGCCAAGACTAGTTGGGCTTTTTGGGCCTGGGGAGTCGATCAATTTGTTCCTGCGTGGGCCGCTGTGCGCGTTGGAACTGCACAACGCGTTGTTCGGCTTTCTCCCAATCGCCAGCACGAGCCAGCGCAATGAGGTCGTTGAAGGCCTTTAATTCGTCGTCGCTGAGCTTCCCTTGAGAATGCCGCTCCGTAAGCACTCGTTCGTTGTCATCCAGGCGCTGTTGACTACGTGTTGAGATCGCAGTGCGCAGCGAACTGATGAACTCCAGATTGTCGGTCGCCGCTTGTGGAGGGCGATAACAGCCTGCGGCAAGTAGCAGGGGGGCGGCAATCCACAGTTTTCCTAAGTGAAGGTTCCGCGGCCACCACGGACCTGGTTTAGAAGTCACGGACTTGATCTCCCATGGCGCGACTGGAAAGGGCCGCCCACGTATCTTGGTTGACAAATTCACTTACGAACCGCACGCTGCCGTCACCCAGCAGCACATTCGCGCCACCTGGGTGCTCTGCATACATCTGGCAGACGTGGCATAGCGGGCTGTTGGGGGGGTGAATGACGGTTGGCACTTCGTCGGAGGCAGGGCCACTATGGACGTTGACCAGGGTCGCGGCATGGTCGCATGCCGAAAATGCGAACCGCGGGGTCGGACAAACAGACGCTCCAGGGACTACGCCGACCCATGTCTTGCTCGAGAGCACAGGATGATGCTCCCCGAGAAAGACGGTATTCGATAGCCCGTCTCGGACGTCAGCGGGACGAAGTCCGCCATTGCGATAGAGCGGCCCGTCGGGAATCGAGCCATAGTTGTCCATGGTCAGTCCCCACGGCTCTTCTTGCCCGACGTTGGCGACGTAACAGCTTCTTGCGAAGTTGGCCAACACGTTGCCGCTGGCATCGATCACGTCGAACGCATCTTCAGTGCCCGTGGCCGAGGGACAAAGAAACAGTCCCACCTTCGTCTGCGCGGCCACAGCGTTACGGGGGTCCCAACATGGCAAGCGATGATTGAACGTGCGGTAGAGCGAATCTTGTTCGATAAACGGCAACAACAGCGTCCCCCAAGCCCAACCCGGGCCGGCATCGCGTGTGGTGGGATCGGGCGGGCCGTTGACACCACCCCCCTTCGGCTGGATTACATAGGAGGGGGGAAAGCAGCCCAACGACTCCAAGTACAGGTGCATCCCCGCCCCCAACTGTTTGAGGTTGTTGCCGCACTGCAATCGCCGCCCCCCCTCGCGGGCGGCCTGCACGGCCGGGAGCAACAGCGCGATTAACACCCCGATGATGGCGATAACGACCAGCAGTTCGACGAGTGTGAAACCAGTCCGAGCCGGGCGGGAGATTGAGAACTGCCTTCGCGGCCAGGCGGCGAGCGAGCCCCAAAGCGTCATCGTATTGGATTCCAAAAAACCAATTTAAATAAGGGTTTACAACAATCCGCCGACGGTTGAACCGATGAACGTGCAGGGCATTGTAGCAAGGATTTTGTCCTTTGCAAACAAAAATTTCGATGACTCAAAATGTTGGTTTTGACGACTCGATGGACTTTGCATTATTGGGGGCGCATGGCTTGGCCTCAGGCGAAGAGTACGATGCGTGAATCGGAAGTGAACCGTGTCGCGATGGCCTGGTTTTGGGGGTGGGTGCGGAGCTCGCGAGCGATCGGGTGTAGGACGAAAGCATGACGCTCGACTGGATTGGCCTGGCGGTCGCCGTCGGCATTTGCGTCTCGATGGCCGTGCTCGAAGGAGCGATCACGCCCGACGCGGTGCGCTCCTGGTACCCGACGCTCAAGAAACCATGGTGGAACATGCCGTTTGCCGCGTTCGTCGCCGTGGCGATCGTGGTCTATGCGATCGACGGCTTTGTCGCGTATCGCTTGTGGTCAGTCGCCACGTTGCCGGGAGCCGCGTCATTGGCCTCACGGCGCTCGTCGTCGTGATGGTTTTTAACGCGCTGTGGAACTGCGCGCTCTTCGCCACGCGCAACACGCTCATCGGTTGGCTGGGCTTGCTGGCGTTTCTCGCGCCGCTGTTGATCTTTCAGGTTGCGCTCTTCGTTTTTGACGCGCCGGCGGCGTGGACGCACCTGGTCTACGTGGCCTGGGTCGTGGCCTACGATCTGCCGTTGTTCTATCGCATCTGGCGGCTCAATCCGCCGGCGGAGTGATCGTCGCTTTACGGCTGCGGTACGGCGTGAATTGCACTTGCGGCTCGGCTCCTTGTCCCCCCGCGCGGGCTTCGGTAGGCTACGAGCTTGGCCCCGCGAAAGCCCGCCCAACCCGCACTTTCCTTCCGCCAGCACCCAACCTGCGAGCCCCATGAGCGACCCCTACTTTCAAGAGCGTTTTGCCCAACGGATCGGCGGCGCGAACTACGGCAAAGGGACCGAGATCTACAAGTTTGAGAAGATCAAGCGCGCCAAACGCAAGGCCCTGGCCGAGCACCCCGACCGGCGACTGATCGACTTCGGCATCGGCGAAAACGACGAGATGGCCCCCGAGCCGGTGCGGGCCCGCATGGCCGCCGAGATCAACCGCCTGGAAAACCGCGGCTACGCCGACAACGGTATCGCCGAGTTCAAGGAGGCGGCCGCCCGGTTCATGCAGCGCGAGTTCGGCGTATCGCTCGATCCGGCCACCGAAGTTAACCACTCGATTGGCTCGAAGCCGGCGCTGGCCATGCTGCCCGCCTGCTTCATCGATCCGGGGGACGTCACGCTGATGACGGTGCCCGGCTATCCCGTGGCCGGCACGCACACCAAGTACTACGGCGGTCGCGTCTACACGCTGCCGCTATTGGCCGAGAACGATTTCTTCCCCGACCTGGATTCGATTCCGGCCGACGTACTGTCGCGCGCCAAGCTCTTGGTGCTCAACTACCCGAACAGCCCGACGGGGCGGGTGGCGGCGCGCGAGTTCTACGAGCGGGTGGTCGACTTCGCGCGGCGGAACAAAATTGTCGTGGTGCAGGACGCCGCGCACACCATGCTGACCTATGACGGAAAGCCGTTAAGTTTTCTAAGCGTGCCCGGCGGCAAGGAGGTGGGCGTAGAGGTCCACTCGCTGTCGAAGGGCTTTCACATGATCGGCTGGCGGATCGGCTTCGTCTGCGGGCATCCGAAGATCGTGCAGGCGTTTGCCGACGTGAAGGACAACTGCGATTCGGGGCAGTTCATCGCCATTCAAAAGGCCGCGGCCGCCGCGCTCGATGATGCGTCGATTCCGCTGGCGACGCGTGCCAAGTACAAGCGGCGGCTCGAAAAACTCGTCGCCACGCTCAAGAGCGTCGG
Organism: uncultured Planctomycetaceae bacterium; assembly: GCA_964495375.1. Classification (GTDB taxonomy): domain Bacteria; phylum Planctomycetota; class Planctomycetia; order Pirellulales; family JAEUIK01; genus JAIESQ01. The sequence continues at coordinate 19,861 of CAZBWM010000008.1, forward strand.
TTTCGATTGCCGCGTGCCTGGCGGCACGTACTTCTTGTACACACCCTCGCCGCGCGGCATCGACGGCGGTCCGAGCTTTGCCAATGCCGAGGCGGCCAGCCAGTACCTAATCGGCGAGCACTCGATCTGCACGGTCCCTTGGGACGATGCGGGAGCGTTCCTGCGTTTCTCGGTAACGTATGAAGCGCCGACCGAGGCCGCCGAGGACGAGCTGATGGCCGAGACCGCGCGGCGCTTAAAGCAAATCAAGCCCGTATTTGCGTAAACGGGACAACGCAGCGGGCGGAACAGAGCAGCAGAAGGACGAGGCCATGACCGTTTCTCCGAATACTGGGCGCGATACTGCGCGCCACGGCTGTTGTGTCATTGCGCCGCTGCTGATTTTGCTTACGCTGGCAAGCGGCTGCGGATCATCGAACAGCGGCGGCGCCGCGGGGCAGCTCTCGTACTCCGAACAGGTGCAGGCGGCCGCCGCCGATCCCGAGCCTGAGTCGCGGGCGCGCAAGCTCACCGCGATCGGTTTTGAACAGGGCCAGGCCCGCGACCTGGGCGGGGCCCGCTCGACGCTGGCCGACGCGGCCAAGGCGGTCCGCGCGATCGAAGATCCAGCTGAGCGAATTCGCGCGGCCGCGCGGCTGGCCCGGGCTTATTTGGCGATCAACGAGACGCTGGAACTGCGCAAGCTGATTGCGACGGCCGGTCAGGAAGTCGACTCGGTTCCCGATGCCGAGAGCAAAGCCGACGTGCTGGTGCGATTGGCGAACTCCTGCACGGCGGCCAAGCTGAATGACGACGCGGCTAAGTACCTCAAACAGGCCGAAGCTGCCGCGGCCACGGTGACCGATCCCGTCGGCCAGATCGGCATCGATAGCCGCATCGCGACGTCGTATCACACGCTCGGCAAAACCGACGATTTCAGACGGTTGCTCGACGCGGCGACTACCAAAGCCGGCCTATTGGACGACGCCCGCCGCAAGGCGGAAGCGTTGGCCGATGTGGCTGCGACGCAACTCACCGCGGGCGACGCGGCCGGCGCGACGGCCACGCTCGAGGTCGCCAAGCAAGCAGCCCTGGCCGCCGAAGACGATTACAAGCGCGCTCATGCTCTGACGGCCATCGCCGACAAGCTGGCCGCCACGAAACACGCCCCCCAGGCACGCCCGTTGTTCGTCGAGGCGCAGCAGTTGGCCGAGAAGGTCACCGACGCCGGCTTACGCGACGAGGTGCTCTCGAAGATCCGCCGCGGGCTCGGTCAAATCGGCGGTTAGCGGTCGCATTCGGCGCTATGAGCAGGCGGAGACATTAGTCTTTCGCCACCGCGCGGGGCCGTTTGCAAGGCCGCGCGGGCACCTTTATATTCCACGGTGACGCTCGTCCACAGTGCCCCTGGCAATCGTGCCGTTCGCTCACGCCGCAACGTTAGGGAAAGCCCCGTGCCAGTACCGCTCGCTGTCGATTCGCCGAGCCCCGGCCGGCGGCTGCGCGAGGCCGCCGCGGCCGGCACGCTGCAAATCCCCGGCGCGTTTAACGCGGCTACGGCCCGGCTGATCGAACAGGCAGGCTTTCGGGCCCTGTATCTGTCGGGCGCGGCCTTCTCGGCCGGCGTGCTGGCCCTGCCAGATATCGGGCTGTTCACCCTGACCGAGCTGGCTACGCAAACCGCGTTCATCACCCGGCGGACGGAATTGCCGCTCATTGTCGACGCCGACACCGGCTTTGGGGCCGCGGTCAACGTCGAGCGGACCGTGCGCGAGCTCGAAGCGGCCGGCGCGGCCGCCATCCAGCTCGAAGATCAGCAGCTTCCCAAACGCTGCGGGCACCTAAGCGGCAAGAGCCTGGTCGACAGCGACGAGATGTGCGCGAAGATTCGCGCGGCGGTGGCCGCCCGGCGCGATCCGAACCTGGTGATCTTGGCGCGGACCGACGCCCGCGGCGTCTACGACTTTGAAGACGCGGTGCGGCGGGCCAAAGCTTACGTCGCGGCCGGCGCCGACTGGATCTTCCCCGAGGCACTGACCAGTCGCGACGAGTTTGCCCGCTTCGCCCGCGAGGTGCCGGTCCCTTTGATTGCGAACATGACTGAGTTCGGCAAGTCGGCGCTGGTGCCGATCTCGGAGTTCACGGAACTGGGTTACGCGGGCGTGCTCTACCCGGTCACGCTTTTCCGCTTGGCAATGAAGGCCGTCGAAGAGGGGCTCGCCGCGCTCAAAACCGACGGCGATCAGCGCGAACTGCTTGCGAAGATGCAAACGCGGCAGGAACTGTACGATCTGTTGGGGTATACCGGTTACGAGGCGCGCGACCGCGCCTATTTTCGTCCAGAGGCAACCACATGACCAACGAAGTTTACAGCCCGGGGCTCGAAGGGGTGATCGCCGGCGAAACCGCCATCAGCACGATCACGGGGGGCTTGTCGTATCGCGGCTACTCGATCGAAGACCTGGCGGCAAACGCCACGTTCGAGGAAGTCGCCTACTTGATTCTCTACGGCGATTTGCCGAAGAAGCCCGCGCTCGACGCCTTCAACAAGCGGCTGGGCGCCGCGGCGGCGATTCCGCCCGAGGTGATTGCCACGCTGCGATCGATTCCGCCCAAGGCATCGTTCATGGACGTGATGCGCACCGGCGCGAGCATGTTGGCGCACTTCGATCCCGACGCCGGCGACAACAGTCATGAAGCCAACTTGCGCAAGAGCGAGCGGTTGTTGGCCCAGATGCCGACCGTGCTGGCCGCGCGGCACCGACTGCGTAGCGGGCAGGAGCCGGTCGCGCCCGACGCGAAGCGATCACTCTCGGGCAATCTGTTGTGGATGCTCTGGAACGAACCGCCGACCCAGCGGGCCGAACGGGCGATGGACGTGTCGCTCATTTTGTATGCCGAGCACGAGTACAACGCCTCGACCTTCACGGCGCGCGTGATCACGTCGACCATGTCCGACCTGCACTCGGCCGTGACCGGCGCCATCGGCGCACTCAAGGGCCCGCTGCACGGTGGCGCCAACGAAGCCGTGATGGACGTGCTGGCCGAAGTTGGCACCGCCGACAAGGCCGAGAAGTGGATTCGCGACGCGCTGGCCCAGAAGCGCCGCATCATGGGCTTCGGTCACCGTGTCTACAAGAACGGTGATCCACGAGCCACGTACCTCAAAACGCTCTGCGCCGAGCTAGCGGTCGAAACCGCGCACGAGGACATGGAGCGGATGGCCGACGTGATCGAGCGGATCGTAGTCGGCGAGAAAAAGCTGCCGCCGAACTTGGATTGGCCCAGCGCCCGGCTGTATCACTACCTCAAGCTGCCTGTCGACGTCTACACCCCGCTGTTCGTGGTCAGCCGCGTGGTGGGCTGGAGCGCACACGTCATCGAGCAGTCGGACAACAACCGCTTGATCCGCCCGCGGGCACGCTACACGGGCCCCGAGCCGAAGAAATACGTGGCGGTGGAGAAGCGGTAGCGGCCGCTTGCAAGGCCGGGGCGCGACGATGAAGGCCAACCGAGTCATCCTGGCACTGCAACTACTCATCATCGCCATCTTCGTTTTTGGCGATATCGGATTCGACTTTCCGGGCGCGTTCGGGCTGGACTACGACCACTTCATCATCCTGGCCGGCATCTATTTGTTGTTGTTCGTGGTCGGGTTTGTACGCTCGATCAAGCGCGCCGAGACGAAGTGGATGCTCGCACAGTTGGCCGCGCCGGCCGCGATCTTGATCTACATGGCGAGCTATCCGCTGCTCTACCACCGGCCACTCGATGCGGCCGATTACCAGCACCTGTTTGGCAAGTCGAGAGCGGACGTGCGCGCGGCCTTAGGACGTCAGGAATCGACCAGCTCGGGTTTGGGGGGCGACGCCATCGGGCCGTACGAATTCGAAAGCTACAACGGCATGGAGATTCACTATTCGCCGGATGGCCGCGTGCGATCCATTGAAGCGAAACCGTACGATTAACTGAACACGATCCGATGAGGTTCAGAGCGGTGCCACGCCAAAACTACTCCACCGGCACGCCCTGGGAGCCCGTTGTCGGCTATTCGCGGGCCGTACGCGTCGGGCAGTTCGTCTATGTCTCGGGCACGACGGCGACGGACGCCGCCGGCAACATCGTCGGCCCTGGTGATGCCCGCCGACAGACCGAGCAGGCGCTGGCCAACATCGCGTCGGCGCTCGCAGCCGTCGGCGCCGAGCTTAAGCACGTCGTCCGCACGCGGATCTTCGTGGCCGATATCGACGATTGGGAAGCGATTGGCCGCGCGCATGGCGCCGTGTTCGGCGAGATCCGCCCCGTCACGTCGATGGTCGAAGTCGCCCGGCTGATCAATCACGAGATGCTGGTCGAGATCGAAGCCGACGCGGTGATTGAGGAGTGAGCACCGCGACGGAGCGAGAGACTTACGGCTGCATCCTACTCAGCGCCACATCATGTCGGCACAGCATTCTTCGGCACAGTGCGACAACCAACAAGGTCAACGCTCTCGATTCCGCTCCAAGATCGACCGAATTGCCGCTTGCGCCGCCGGCGAACCGAACGTGCGGGCAAAGCCCTCGGCCGACAATCGGTCCCAATCGGCGTGCGGGCGTCCGGCCAAGGCCACGAAGAAGCGCCGCGCTTCGAGCACTACGTCGCGCCGGCAGCCAGCCAGTCGCGCTGCTGCCTCGTCGACGACCGCATCGAACTCGTCAGCCGGCGCCACGGCTTCGACCAACCCATGCGTGAGTGCGGCCGCTGCGTCGAACTCAGGCGTGAACAGCAGCATCTGCTGCGCCCGCGCGGGCCCCAACCAGGCCGCCAATCGCGACAATCCCCACGGCGGCAGCCAGAACTGCGATGCCTGCGGGAAACCGATTCGCGTGCCAGCCACGGCCAGCCGTACGTCGCAGTACAGCGAGATCAAGAACCCGCCGCCGAGCGCATAGCCGTGCAGCGCCGCCACGAGCGGAATAGGGAGCGCCGCCAGGCGATCGAGCAATCGCGGCCAGACCAAAGAAGCCTCGGCAGCGGCTCGGGCGTCGAGCGCGCCCAATTCGGCAAGATTGGCCCCCGCGCAGAAGCCGCGTCCTCGCCCACGCAGTATGATCACCCCAATGTCGTCGCGCGCTTCGAGTTGATCGACGGCCGTGGCCAGCGCGTCGAACATAGCGCGATCGAGCGCGTTGGCCCCCGCAGGGCGATTGAACCAAAGCGTCGCGCGGGGCGATGCTATTTCGATCTCGATGGCAGGTGTCGTCACGGCCTGCTGAGTTTAGCCTGCCCGCGTGGCTTTGGCGACGGAGAAAAGGTGCGAGGAAGCGCTTGCAGATCGAGCCGCGGCGATCCATGCCGCGCAGTAAGAAAGGTCCCTGGCAGATTCCAGACACCTGTTCAAGCGCCGGTTGCGGCTTCGTCGACGTGTACGGCCGCGGATACGGCAGCAACCGCCGCGCGCGGCGCCGATTTCGTCCCCAGCCAGCGGCGAATCCGCCGCCGCATCGGCTCCTCGAAGAACTTGAACACTAGCGCCGCCAGCACGATGCTCACGATTGCGCACTCGAGCACGTACGTCAACGGGCTCGGCGGATCCGGGCGTTTTTCCACATCCAGCACATGGATCAACAAGCCCGTCATCAAGGCGATGATCGCCGAGTGCAGGATGTAGAGCGTGTAGCACGACTCACCCAAGTAGACCGCCCAACGACGCGACAGCAGCCAGTCGAGCGGTCCGCCGCCGACCGCCAGCCCATAGATCAAACCGGCCACCAGCGGCAGCAGCAGCCCGCCATGCAACAGCGGATACGAGATGTGCTCGCTGAGCGTGAGGATGCCGAACAGCACCGCGGCACACGGGATCGACAGCCAGGCGCCGTTGAGTTTCGGCACGTCACCGCGCGCCTCGGCAATTCGCCGCGCGGCGTAAATCCGCGCCAAGGTCATACCTCCCAAGATCTCAGGCAAGCGGACCAACGGATTGTGCTTCACCGCGTTGAACCACGGCGCGTCCGAAAGCCAGTTGGTGGGGCCAATCCCATCGGGGTCCAGCAGCACGTAGGCCACGGGCGGGATCAGCGATAGCATCCAGAAGCCGAACAGCGCCGTGTACAGCCGCCGCATCGGCCAGCCGTCGAACATCGGCATCAACAGCGGAAACAACACGTAGAAGAACGCCTCGACCGACAGCGACCACGCCGGCGGGTTCCAGGCCGCGGTCATATCGGGGTTCCAGGCTTGCGTCAGCGTCAGCGTGCTGGCCGACACCCCGAGCCAGCGCAGCGGCGTAAAGCCGGCCGCCTTGGCGAACATGATGAACGTCGGCAGATACAGCAGCAGCCCGAGCAGGTAGACGGGGTACACGCGCCCCACCCGCGCCGCGAAGAAATTGCGCGTGTTGAACTGCGATTGGCCGTCGGGCGACAGGCACGTATAGCTCAGGATGAAGCCCGACAGCGTGAAGAAAAACGCCATCACGATGCAGCAGCCCTGCACGATGCCGCGCAGCCACCAGTACTGATTGAAGAACTCCATCCCTTCGGCGCACCAGGCGGCGAACCGCGGATGCTGGGGATCGCCGGCCAGCCCGACGACGTAGAGCACGATGATCGCGTGATACGAGGCGACTTGGAACGCCGCCAGAAAGCGCAGCCCCGTGAGCGACGGCAACAGCGGGGGGCGAGCTACGGCTGGCTGGCTCATGCGAACTCGTCGGAGGCTTTCAAGGGGGATCGCGAAGCGCCTAGGCATCCGCCCGGTTGCTTGCGCGCGGCGAGTTTTAGGATAGCGGCGCTAGGTCCCGCCCGCCACGGGGTGATTCGCCGGGGCTTGTGGCCTTGGCCGCGACCGGCACAATTGACCCAGTCCGAGAAACCGTTCCGCGGAACTATCCAACCGTGAGCAACGTCGGCCCGGCTCGCGGCCGGTGCCTACCAAGGGCTTCGCCCGACCTCCCTAACCGCCGAGCAGCTTTCGCATGACCACCGTTCGCACCCGCTTCGCTCCCAGTCCGACCGGCTACTTGCACATCGGCGGCGTACGAACCGCCTTGTTCTGCTGGCTGTTCGCTCGGCACCACGGCGGGCAGTTCATTCTGCGGATCGACGATACCGACGCCGAGCGCAACGTCGAGTCGGCTTTGGCCCCCATCCTGCACGGGCTGAAGTGGCTGGGGGTCGACTGGGACGAAGGACCCGATATCGGCGGGCCGTGCGCGCCGTATTACCAATCGAAGCGGTTGGTTGGCTATCAGGCAGCCGTCGAGAAATTGCTGGCCGCCGGACTGGCGTACCGCGACTACGCCACGACGGACGAGATCACCGCCGAGCGCGAGGAGGCGCAGCGCGACAAACGGCCGTTCCTTTACAGCCGGCGCTGGATGGCGGAGTCGCCGGCCGACGACGCCCGCTTCACGGCCGAAGGTCGCAAAGCGGTCGTGCGGCTGAAAATGCCGCGCGAAGGTTCGCTGGTGATCGACGACCTGGTGCGCGGCCGCGTCGAGTTTGAGTGGGCCCGCGAGCAAGACCACGTGGTGCAGCGGGCTGACGGCACCTGCCTTTATCATCTGGCCAGCGTGGTCGACGATTTCGACTTCAAGATCAGCCACGTGATTCGGGCCGAGGAGCATCTGTCGAACACGCCGCGGCAAGTGTTCATCGCGCAGTCGCTCGGCTATCCGCTGCCGGTGTATGCCCACTTGCCGTTCGTCGCCGAACCGGGAAGCAAGAACAAACTCAGCAAGCGGAAGCTGCAAACCTATCTGAAGAATCGCGACTTCGCGCAGGTCTACGAGCATGGCAAAGAAATTGCCGATCGCCTGCAACTGACCACGTCGCTCGACACGTTTAACCCGGTGATCGTCGAGTTTTACGAACTGATCGGCTACTTGCCCGAGGCGATCATCAACTATTTGGCGCTAGTCGGCTGGTCGCTGGACGATCGCACGGAGTTCCTCACACGCGAAGAACTGGTGCAGCACTTTTCGCTCGACCGCGTGGTGAAGGCCTCGGCCAGCTTCGACCCCAAGAAGCTCTGGTCGTTCGAAGATCACTATATGCGGCAGTTGAGCACCGCCGACAAAGTCGAACGCACGCTGCCGTATCTGCTGCGCGCGAAGCTGCTGGCCGAGCCCGTGAGCGACGCGGACCGCGCCAAGTTGGCCCGCATTATCGAAGCGGCCGGCGATCGGCTGAAAGTGTTCGGCGACGTACTGGCCTACTCCGACTTCTTCTTTCAGAGCGAAGTCCAGTTCGAGGCCGACGCCTTCGAAAAGCGGCTGCGCAAGCCCGGCGCAGCCGAACTGCTGGCGAAGTACGGCGATGACTTGAAAAAGCTCGAAACGTGGGATGTCGCCGCGCTGGAACATGCGACGCAGTCGTTCGTCGCGGCCCAGGGGATCAAGATCGGCGACATCATCCACTCCATCCGCGTGGCGATTACCGGCAAGGGCGTCGGCCCTGGCCTGTACGATTGCCTGGCGATTCTGGGGCGTGAGGCCTCGCTCGCGCGAATGGATCGGGCACTCAAATTAGTGGCGAGTGCCTAACAGCCCGATCACCAAGGACTGAAAACTCCGCACTGCTAATCAAAAAAGCCCGGGCGCTTTGCAGCGCCCGGGCTATTCATTTACCAGCTACTGGCTCACGGCTCGGTTCGCCGTGCTGCCGAGAAGCCTACTCGAGAGGGATTATTCGTCCTTCTTCTCGTCTTCCTTCTTTTCGTCCTCGGGCTTCTTGTCGGCGTCCGAGTCGCTGTCGGCGCCTTCTTCGGCCGACTCTTCTTCGTCGTTCGGCAGACCGTCGCTGCTGCCGGCTTGCAATAGCAGGTTAAGGGTTGTCTCCTGCTCGAATTCGTTCCCCATGAAGTCGCCCGACATAGTCAGCTTCTGGGTGATGTTCGACTTGACGGTCTTACCCGCCTCGGCGTCGAACAGAATCTCGCCGGAACCTTCCTGTTCGGTCAGCTCCATCTCGATTTCGAGGTCACCCTCTTCGGCCGCCTCAAAGGCGACTTCAGTCTTGGCGCCGATCTTCTCGAGGACCTTGCCGTCCTTTTCTTCGGTGCCGGCATAGCTGAAGACGACGTCGATCTTCTGAGTCCCCAGCGGGCCCATTTTGTTCTCGAGCTTCTTGTTCCAGGTCACGCCGTCCGCCACGCCCTCCTCGGGCAACGGCAGCACGGCTTGCTCGAACAACTGCTTGATCGAGCTCTCGGTGAACATGCCACCACCCATCATCATGGCCTGACCACCGCCGCCGCCCCCCTCGCTGAGCGCTTTGACGAGATCCTCAGGCAACTTGACGTCGGTGACTTTGCCCTTCTTCGAAACGGTCAAGGCAAATTCGCCTTTGAGCATCGCCTCGGCTGGCTTGCCGAGCCGCTCCCAGACTTCGCCCTCGGGCTTGTTCTCTTTGTCGGCCGAGTCGTACTTGAATTCACCGGTGAACGGTGTGTTGAGCAGCAGTTGCAGCCGCTCGATCGTCAGGACCAGCTCGGCGTTACCGTCGGACTTGATCGACTTCACGGTCCAGGCCGTGTCCATCGTCCACTTGATTTTGATATCCAGCTCAATGCCGTTGAAATCGGCCAGCATGCCCACGCTCTGGCGCAGGGCGTAGTTTAGCTTTTCCCCTTCTTTGAACTTCCATTCGAGATTCTTCGCGGCTTGGGCGGTCGAGGCCAAGCCAACGGTCAGCAGCGCGGCGGCGGCCAACACGCGGAGGGCAAACGGACGAGAGATCGACATCGCAAGGCACCTTTCTCTGGCGGTACGAAAAGGCGGTCGGGTTTGTAAGAGCCTATCCGCAAATCGCCCGCAGGCGGTTCGCGGACAGGCTCCAAAACGGTAACCAATAAACATACGTTCGCGGGGGGACCACAGCAACCGCTCCAACACGGGCGAATTCACGCTATTTTTGTCCTAGTGCGGCGGCAAAATCGCCCACGGCTTCCCCGCTGCCGTGGCCAAAGGTCGCGCTCTGGAAAGCTGCAATCGGCTCCCCACTCGCCCTATTGTCGGCAGCCAGAGACAAAGGGACACGTGGACGCGACCTCCTACGCTCTCTTGGGCAACTTCAGCCCACCGGCACCGGGGGTCTCACGATAGCACTTCCTCGATCACCCGGCCGTGAACGTCGGTCAAACGCCGGTCGATGCCATTGTGACGAAAGGTCAGCCGCTCGTGGTCGATCCCCAGTTGATGCAGAACGGTCGCGTGCAAGTCGTAACAATAGATGGGGTTCTCCGCCGCGCGAAACGACCATTCGTCGCTCGCCCCGTAGGTCGTCCCGCCGCGGAAACCGCCGCCAGCCACCCACGATGTGAACGTGTCGGGGTTGTGATCGCGACCCTTGCCCCCTTGGCGGCACGGCATGCGGCCGAACTCCGTCGTCCAGATGACGATCGTTTCATCCAGCAAACCTCGGTTCGCCAGATCGCGCACCAGGGCCGCCGCCGGCTGGTCCATGCTGCGCCCCATGTCGGCATGGTCGCGGGCGATATCCTCGTGACTGTCCCAGTTGCGCCGCGGAAACCCGTTGTCGGCGCCGCTCCACACCTGCACGAACCGCACGCCCCGCTCGACCAGCCGTCGGGCGATCAGGCAGTTGCGGCCGAAGTCCGCCGTCACCGGGTCTTCGAGCCCGTAAGCCCGCTGGGTCATGGCGGTCTCCTGCGAAACATCGAGCACCTCGGGGGCGCTAAGCTGCAAGCGGGCCGCCAACTCATAACTGGCAATGCGGGCATCGAGCCGTGAATCGTCGGGGCGCTCACGTAGATGCTCGCGATTGAGCTGCGCCAACACCGCGCGCCCCTCGCGCTCCCCTGCGGGCGAAAGCTGGCGATCGGCCGGCGGAAACAAGTCCTGAATTGGGTTCGCCGCGCCAGGGCGGATCATCGTCCCTTGGTGGGCGGCTGGCAAGAAGCCGGCGCCCCAGTTCGATGGTCCATTGGGGGCGAAGCCGCGGCTATCGGGCAAGGCCACGAACGTCGGCAAGTTTTCATTCAGGCTCCCCAGACCGTAGCTCACCCACGAACCCATGCTCGGGAAGCCGGGCAACACGAAGCCGGTCGCCTGCATGTACGTCGCCGGCCCGTGCACGGCCGATTTCGACTGCATCGACGGAAAGAACGTCATCCGATCGACGCACTCGGCCAGGTGCGGCAACAAGCTCGAGATCCACTTGCCGCACTCGCCATATTGCTTCCAGGACCAAGGGCTCTTGAAGCAAGCGCCGGGCTGGCTCTGGAACAGTTCGATCTTCTTGCCGCCGGGGTTGAACGGCTCGCCGTCGCGCGCGATCAACACCGGCTTGTAGTCGAATGTGTCGACCTGGCTGGCCGCCCCCGACATGAACAACTGGATCACCCGCGTGGCGCGAGCCGGGTGGTGGAGTCCGCCGCGCGCCGTCCGATCGAGCGAAGGGTTGGCCGCGCCGGCCACCGTCGGTTCGGCAGCCAGCAAGCCCTCGCGATCCAACAAGGCCGCCAGCGCCAGGCCGGCGAACCCGCCGCCGACGTGCTGCAGCAGGTCGCGGCGCGTGAGGCTCGCGGTTCGCGGTGACGGTTGACGCGGCACGATGTTCCCCCTCAATCGACAAACACAAACTCGTTGGTGTTCCATAACACGCGACAAGCGGCAGCCAACCCGTGGCGGTTCGCGTAGTCCAACAGCGCGGCCTGCTCAGCCGCTGGCAACGCGTGACCAAAGCTATAGCGGCACGCCAACTCGACTTGGCCGGCCAATGTATCGTTTTCAGCGGCCAATCGCGCGGCAAAATGTTCCGCCTGTTGCACGACGAACTCGTTGTTCCACATGGCGAGCGCCTGCAGGGCCGTGATCGTGGTGCCACGCACCGGCGCGCTGAGCGACGGATCAGGACAATCGAGGGTTTCCAGCCAAGGGTTCGGCACGCTGCGCGTAATGCAGCGGTAGATTGTCCGCCGCCACACTTCGGGCTTGTCGGGCGAAATCGGGTCGTAACGCGGACTGTGATCGTCCTTGAACGCGAACAGCTCGAAGCTTGGCCCACCCATCGTTACGTCGAGCTTGCCGCTGGTGGCCAAGAGCGCGTCGCGGATTTCCTCGGCCTCGAGCCGGCGGCGGTTCGCGCGCCACAGCAACTGATTGCCCGAGTCCACCTTCGTGGCCGCGGCGTCGCTCGCCGACACCTGGCGATACACCGCGCTCGTGCAGATCGAGCGGTGCAGCGACTTGAGCGAGCCGCCGCTGTCGCGGAACTCCGTCGCCAGCCAATCGAGCAATTCCGGATGCGTCGGCTGCGAACCATTGCGACCGAAATCGTTCGGCGTGTCGACCAGCCCACGGCCCAGGTGATACTGCCAAACACGGTTGACGATCGATCGCCAGGTGAGCGGGTTGCGCTGGTCGATGAGCCAATCGGCGAGCGCCGCGCGGCGGGCTCCTTCCGGCTGCGACGGCGCAATCGCGAACTCGACCGGCAACTCGTCGACGCACGCCAGCGCCCCCGGCGAAACCATCCCAAGCGGTTGCTCGACGTTGCCCCGCTCCAACAACTGAATCTCGCGAGGTTCGTGCGACTGCACGGCATAGGCCAGCCGTCGCGGGCCAAGCCGGGCGAGCGATTCGTCGATCGCCGCTAGTCGCCGGGCCTGCTCGTCGCGCTGGACTTGCAGGTCGCTCTGCGCTGCCGCGTTCGTCGTTGCGGCCGTCTTGAGCGCGGTGTCGACGTCTTGCAGCCGCTTCTCCGCCTGCGAGCGCGATTCGCTGAGCCGGTTCCACTCGTCGTCCGTCTTTGGATCGGGGAGCCGCACGTCGCCACGATCGACTCCGGCGAACACCGCTTGCAGCCGGTAGTAATCGACCTGCGGAATCGGATCGAAGGCATGGTCGTGGCAGCGAGCGCAATGCACCGTCATGCTTGCCACGGTGCTCATCGTCGTGGCCAGCATGTCGTCGCGATCCAACGAGCGCGTCTTGGCCTTTTCGATTGTCCCTTCGCCCAACTCGACGTGACCAACAAAGTCCCACGGGCCGGCGGCGATAAAGCCGGTCGCGATCCGCAGCTCGGCCGACGAAGGATCGAGCACGTCGCCTGCCAACTGTTCCTTGACGAACCGCGCGTAGGGCTTGTCGTCGTTGAGCGCGCGAATCACGTAGTCGCGATAGGGCCAGGCGTGATCGCGGCGCTTGTCCTTGTCGTAACCGTGCGTCTCGCCGTAGTGCACGACGTCGAGCCAGTGCCGCGCCCAGCGTTCGCCGTAGCGTGGTGAGGCCAGCAACCGATTGACCAAGCGCTCATACGCTTGCGGATCGGTATCACTTTCGAACGCTGCAACTTCGGCGGGAGTGGGCGGCAGGCCGTGCAGATCGAACGTCAGCCGCCGGATCAAGGTCGCGCGATCGGCCTCGGGCGACGGACGCAAACCCGCCCCGACGAGCCGCGCCAGAATGAACTGATCGATCGCAGTGCGCGGCCAGGCGGCCAGCGACTCGCCGACCGCTGTGTCGCACGCCTCCCGAACGCGCGGCCGCGCGATCGGCCGCAGCGACCACCAGGCGCCCCCCTCGCGCTTGTCCTGCAAGACAACGCCCTCGGGCCAGGTCGCGCCGGCGGCGATCCAGCGCCTGATCGCATCGATTTCCGCCGGCGCCAACGGCGGGGCATCCTTGGGCATCGATGGTTCGTCGCCCGAGATCATCTCGATCAGCAGGCTTTCGTCGGGCTTACCCGGCACGAGCGCCGGCCCGCTTTCGCCCCCCTTGAGCAGCCCCTCGCGGGAGTCGAGCGTCAGATCGGCCCGAGCGGCCACGCCGCGATGGCAACCGACGCAGCGGGCCTCGAGCAGCGGGGCCAACTGCTGGCGAAATAAGGCATCCGCTTCGCTACCCCCGATTGGTGCATCAGCGGCCAAGCTCGCGACCGGGCAACCGCCCGTTATCGTAGCCGCCAGGGCCAAAGCGGTGAGCAGCGCTCCCAAGACCCGGCAGCCGCGTCGATCACCACGACGATCTCCCCCCCGGCGACCGGTCGAACGTTGGCCATGACCGTCCAGAAGTCCACAACCATCCACCGGCATCGTTATTACTCTCTGCTGTGGGAGCAATGGGTTTGGGAGCGATCGCGGGGACGAAGAGCCAACGACACCGGTGGCCAAATCTCGAGTCAATCCTAAGCCCGGGGCACGACCCATTCTGAAATCGCGCCCTCGGCTTCCGCAAGCAAGTTAGGAGGCGATTGGCGGAATAAATTGCCTCGCCCGCATCCCTTCGTTCACCAAAAAAATCGCGGCTGCGACAATACGCCACGCCCAATGGTCCGATTCCCTCGACACCATTTACCCCACTTATCGGGGGACCCATGAATGCACCTAAGTGTCTAGACCGGGACCGCAAAGATCGTACGATCAATATCCCCCGCACCCACCCCAGGCAAAACCTTCGATGCAACCCTCCCGAGTCGTCTATTTGATACTGATCGGACTTTGGATTTGGGGTACTATCCTCGCGCTTGGTGCCTACTGGAACAACGCCAGTGGCTGGGCTGGAGTGGTCGTGGCGAGTTGTTCGCTGGGCTTTATCAGCTTTTGGGGAGCCATGTTGCTGCTTCGCGAGCGAAGGCTGCAACGCAGGGCGGACGAGATGGAGCAGGAGAGACACCCCGGCAATGGCAAATAGTTCGATCCAATCAGGCTGGTTTGGTACGTGGCGCGCACTTTGTAATTTATGCAAGTAGTTAGCTTAGAAACGGTTACTTCAAACAAATCGTTGCATTGATTGCAGTCCGTATCTACAATCAAACCTGACTCGGCAAGTGAAAAGTCAAACTGTGCGGATTTGTGCGAAATCTTGACTTTCACGAAAACCTTGTGGACTGGGCTTCGTAAAGAGGTTGCCCGACTTGCTCCGCAAGGGCCAAAGAGTCAGAGGCCTGTTGAAGGTTTCGAGTCGGCGGCGGACACCGCCAGGCTCGAGGCATGAAGCTAAAGCGTCTGGAACGAATCCACACCGATTCGGAGAGACGTGTCGCCACATGTGCGGGTCGGTAACACGACAGGCGACAGTTTCATGGGGCGTAGGACAATGACCGGAACAGAGTGCTAATGACACGGATCGCAAAGCGACTGCTAGCGGCCTGACCGCTGAGCAGCCACCCTTTGCACCCACAGACGAGGCTCAGCGGCGCGGATTCTTCCGTAACTGCGCCGTTGCGTGGCGAGGCATGCGATGAACGACACCCCGTTCCACGCGCTCATTGGGCGCGCTGGCCGCGACAACATTCCAGAAAACCGTTCGTCTTCTGACACGCGCGGTTCCGACTCAGTTCCCAACTGGATCCTGGGTCGCTCCCCAAACGTTCGCAAAGTCGCCGAACATGTGCGCTGCGTCGCCGAGAAGGAGTGCACGCTCCTGATGTGCGGCGAAACTGGCACCGGCAAAGAGGTCTGGGCCACGCAAGTTCATTGCCTGGGCCCGCGACGTCAAAAGCCGTTTGTGCCGGTCAACTGTGCCGCGCTCACCCCCACGCTGGCCGAAAGCCAATTGTTCGGCCACGAGAAGGGGGCATTCACCGGCGCCGCCGGCAGCTCGCTCGGTGTGTTTCGCGCCGCCGATGGTGGTGTGGTGTTTCTCGACGAGGTCGGCGAAATGCCGATCGAGTTGCAGCCCAAGCTCCTGCGCGTGCTGCAAGAGCAAGAGGTCACGCCGGTCGGTGCATCGCGCCCTGTGCCAATCAACGTGCAGGTGATCGCCGCCACGAACCGCAACCTCGAGCACGAAGTGCACGAGGGGCGCTTCCGCGAAGATCTCTACTACCGCCTGAACCTGATCGAGCTTAAGGTTCCGCCCCTCCGCGAGCGTCGCGAGGACATCCCCGAGTTTGTCGAGCACTTCTCGCATCGCTTCTCGCAGAAGTACAAGCGCCCGCTCTGGCGTCCCGACGCCGACATGCTGGCCCGCTTTTGTGCGTACCCCTGGCCGGGCAACATCCGCCAGCTTTCGCAGGTCATCGAGCAGTCGTACGTGCTCGACAGTGCCCCCACACTTCCCGCAGCGCACGACTCCGAGAAAGGGGAAACGGCTTTGCCGCACCTCAATCTCGAAGAGTTGCGCCGCGAGGCGGTCATTCAGGCCCTGCGGACCACCCGCGGCCATAAGGGGCGCGCGGCCCGGCTGTTGGGCGTACACGCCAACACGCTGACGCGCTTGCTGGTGCAGTTGAATCTGCCGCAAGAGCAAGAGTTCCGCATCGATGCGGCAGGCCGGCCACGGCGCCCTCGCTGATCGCAGCTTAATTCAGCACAGCCGAACTCTCACAAAATGTTAAAAAAGCCGTCCTCGCAGCGAGGACGGCTTTTTTGTTTCTTCGCGGCAGTTATGACAAGCCAGCGTCGCCGAACGTTACTCGCGCCGATCGCCGCCGGTAAATGCCGAGACGTAATACAGCAGGGTCAGAATCGCTTGCAGCGTCCCGGCCACGTACGTCAATGCCGCGGCATTGAGCATCTTGCGGACGTAAACCATCTGTTCTTCGCCCAAAATGTCACGTTTGACGAGTTCGTCTTTGGCCCGGCTGCTCGCGTTAAACTCGACCGGCAAGTTCACCAACTGGAAGACGACCACGGCGCCGAACAGCACAATGCCCGCCATGATCAGCGAGAACGAGTTCATCAGCGCGCCGACAATCAAGATGATGATCGACGCGTTGCTGCCGAAGCTGGCCACGGGCACCGCCGCATTACGGATCGCCAAGGGGGCATAACCAAACGCATGCTGCAAGGCGTGCCCCGCCTCGTGCGCGGCGATCCCCACCGAGGCGGCCGTGCGATTGCGAAACACATCGGTGCTCAAGCGCAGCACGCGGTCGCGCGGATCGTAGTGGTCGCTCAGTTGACCGCCGATCTCTTCGATCTTCACGTCGTTCAGCCCGGCTGAATCCAAGACGTGGCGTGCCGCCCCGGCACCGCTCAGTGGAGCCGGAATCTGCATCGCCGAGTGGTACGTCGAGCGCACTTTGTATTGCGCCCACATCGCCAGCACGATGCCCGGCAACATCCACAGCATGTAGTTGAAATAACCAGGTCCATAAAAATGCATTGCAGATTCTCCTCGCGAGCGGACAGTCGGCCGAATTTCAGACCGAGCCACACGCATGCCGACCGAGCCGCCCACTGAGTTGTTCGTGGGGCGCCGGGTCGGATTGAAATCAAAAACTCACTAGCGGGCCTTAACAACTCGTCCGCGGGCCGCGCGCCACCAAACCTATCTGATTTGTACCGCGTCGGCCAAGGCCACGGCCGGCTCGTCGCGATCCAAGCCCAAGCCTGGCAAACGCTTTGAGCGCAGGGGCGCTTGCTATTACCTTACGTTTTTTGGTGCCCCTTGGTTCGACGCACGCACCCGAGCGGCAAACCACGAATTCGCTGGCCGAGCGGCCCCGTTACCCGTCTCAGCCCCTTCGATCGGCGCGACCGCGCGATGCATTTCCTGCCGGGCGACGCGTCAAACTTTCACCGTTTCTGGAAACTGGGCAATTTACGTGCTATGTTCCCAAGGGTGAATTTATGCCGCGCCCCGGCAAAGTTCGTCACCCGATCGCGCGAAGCTGTCCGCACCCGACGTCGCGCGATCCCCTAACTGCCGCCAGAATCGCCGCTGGCCCAACCGCTCCCCACCTCCCAGCCCGCGAGGCTCCCCACTATGTTCTCGATCGCATTTTCTCGGCGTTGTTGGTTTCGCTCGTTCTTGCGCATCGGCACGTCGCGCCCCGTCGCGGTGGGCGGATTGCTGTTGGCCTGCGCGCTAGTCACGGGCTGTTCTTCCTCGAACGACACGCCGGGCGCCGGTGCTTCGGCTCAAGGAGCTGCCGACGAACAAGCCTTGCCGATCGACGACAACCTCAAGAACAAGCTCGACGAAGTCATCACCTTCACGCAGAAGCGCCGCATGGAGGCAGGCGTCAACAATGCGTGGCAGATCGTCCACGGCATTCTGGCTTATGGCCACGACCTCGAGATCAAAGCCGGCGGTAAGGTCGTCCCAGCGCTCGACTACCTGCTCGAAGGGGGCCAGCTCCGCGGTTGGACGTTGCGTCCCGGTAGTCACGGTGTCGAAGCCATCGTCGAGTCGGGCACCAAGGCGGGGCAGGGGCACAAAGATCAGTGGATCGGCTACATGTCGCTGATCGGGCTTCCCGCCGACCAGAAGCTAATCGTGCAGGAGCGCGAGTTCACGCTCGGGGACATGCTCACCCAAGCGCAGTGGGAAGTTGTCGACGGGATGGAAGCGAGCTGGACCGTGATGGCCCTGTCGAGCTATCTCTCGCCGCTCGATACGCCGTGGACCGCCAGCAATGGCAAGGAGTGGACCCTCGAACAACTCATGGCGATGGAAGCCGCGCAAGACTTGGCCGAAAGCCCCTGCGGTGGTACGCATCGCTTGTATGGTTTGTCGATGGCCCTGAACAACTACCTGGCCGAACGGGCCGCCAATGGCGACAAGAGCCCGCTGGCCGGCGGTTGGGCCGCGGCCGACAAGAAAATCAAAGATTCGATCGAGCTGGCCAAAAAGCACCAGCAGCCCGATGGCACGTTCTCAACCCAGTTCTTCATTCGCCCGGCGACTTCGCCCGATATCGCCCTGCAGTTGCACGCCACGGGGCACACGTTTGAATTCTTGACGATGTCGCTGAGCGATGCCCAGTTGCGCGAGCCTTGGATGACGCGGGCTGCCGACGCGCTTTGCCGACTGTTCGACGAGACTCGCTCGATGGATCTGGAGTGCGGCGCGCTCTACCACGCGGCCCACGGTTTGATTCTCTATCGCGAGCGCTTGTTTGGACCGCTGCCACCGTTCGTCCCTGCAGCGAGGGGCGATGCGGCCGTGGCGACCGACGAAGCGCCAGCCGCGGACGGCGCAGCCCCTGCGGCCGATAGCGCGGCCACGCCCGATGCCGGTAGCGCGACGGAAGCCGCGCCGGCCGACGGTGCGCCGGCGAGTAAAACTTCAACCACTCCGGCCCAGAACGAAACGGCCGACAGCGGTACGGCCGCCCCGCGAAGTTAGCTTCGCGGGTCAATCCGCCGCCAGCCGGTCGACGTGCCAGGCCCCCGCTTCGCTTCCCACCAAAATGCGCACGGTCGCTTTGCTGTCGGCGGTTCGATAAACGAACTCGGAGCGCGGCTGATTCTGCACGCGCACCGTCTGCATCGAGACGAAGGCGAGCGGCCGCTTGAAGTAGGGGCGCTCCTTCACATAGCTCAGGAACTTCTCGCGCCCCAGCGCGCTTTTGAACTCGGCCGTGGTCGCTTGCCAGGCCGCGGCGGCTTGCCCCTCGCGAAGTTGCTTCAAGAAGTCGTCGACGACCTGCTGCCCGACGTCGGCACTTGGTTGCGTGGCGGGCGCCCAGCGCCACCACAGCACCACGGCCGCCACGACTGCCAGTGCGCCCAGCACGCCAACAAGCACGATCGTCGTATTTCCTGAGCGCTCACACCGCTTCTTCATCGCGACCCTCATTTCAACGGCTCGAACCGGCACCACCGCCTGGGCTTCATTCCAGGCGCAGCGGTTCGCGGCCGGCGCGCGTCCCCGCGGCGCGCCACACCCGCAAGTCGACGCCATCGGCCACGGGCCGCACCGAGTTGTCCAACAGCAGCACGTTGACCAGTCCCGGGTGGTAGCTGCGCGAGGTCACCGCCGCGTACGTGGGGGCCGTCACCGATTCACCATCGCGCATCGAGGTGAGATCGATGTCGTACGTCACGCCATCCTTGTTGTAGGCCACGACCGTGTTGGGTTGCATCGTCGTCGTGAAGCCCGACTCGTGAACGTCCCCCTCGACCCACTCGGTGTGGCCATTGCTGTCGAACGTGCCTCCGAAGTAAGTCGCCAACGCCGCCAGGTCCGGGGGCGCAGCAACACCACGCGTGCTCGGGTTGCCGCTGTCCCACAGGTTCGGCTGATACGCTTTGACTTCGGCCGCGGCCAGCGTGTTGCTCAGCCCGTCGAGCACGTCGGCCGGGCCATACGCTTTGTTGGGGTGGAAGACTCCGTCCCCCACCTGACCCGTCGTCGGATCGTAGATGAACCACGTCCCTTCGTTGAACCCGTAGTTCAACGGATAGTGCGTCAGCGTCGGCGTCACGCGCTCGTAGTCGTTGATCTCGCTGGGGCACATATAGATCGACACCCGCGTGCGTGCGGCGATCGGGTTGCCCGTGAACTCGGGGCTGACCTTCCAGTCGATGAGGTTGGCCAACTGCGTCTGTTCGAGGTAAGGGAGCAGCCGCGCGTGCCCCGACCAGGGCTCGAACGTCTTGCCGACCGGCAGCACCGACACCGGCGGCCAGCGCCCCACGTTTGTCAGATAAGTGGCCAGCGCCGTGCCGATCTGCCGCAGATTGTTGCTGCACTGCGTGCGGCGCCCCGCCTCGCGCGCGAACTGCACGGCCGGCAGCAACAGCGCGATCAGGATGCCGATGATGCCGATCACGACCAGCAACTCGACCAGCGTGAAGCCCCGCCGCCGGGCACTGCATTGTGGACTCTTTGCCAGCGGCGCACATCCTTGTGCGACCGGCGTACGATCGGTCGTTCGCATGCGATCCTCCTCACAGTAACTGCCCGCCGCGCCGCGATACACGAACTTGCGCCGCCAGGCACCACTTGTATCGGTGCGGTGCGCCGCGAGTCAAAGGCAACCCCCCGAAGATAAGCTCGAATTTATCCTGCGCGAGTTGAGTGATTCTTCACACAGCCTAGAATCGCAAGCGGTCATCCCACTCCCTTGCTGTGAGGATGCCGCCAATGCGTGGTCGGCTGCTGTTGGTCGAAGACGAAGACGAGCTCGCCGGGTTCATCGCGCAAGGACTGCGCGAAGAGGGCTTCGAAGTGCAACGCGTCAAAGACGGGATCGTCGCCCAACGCGTGGCCCTGGCGTCTCCGTGGGACCTGATCATTCTCGATTGGTGGTTGCCCGGTCAGGATGGCCTGGCCCTGCTGCAGAACCTGCGCGCGACCGACCAAAACACCCCCGTACTGTTTCTCACCGCCCGCGATGCCGTGGAAGAGCGCGTCCGCGGGCTGCGCGCCGGGGCCGACGACTACCTCTGCAAGCCGTTCGCTTTCGACGAGCTGCTGGCCCGCGTCGAAGGCATCGTCCGGCGGAAATCGCTGGCGCCGCGCACCGAGTGGCGCTATGAGGACATCGTTTTTGACGTGGCCGCTAGCGTTGTCCGGCGGGCCGATTGTCCGCTCAACTTGACTTCGCGCGAGCAGGCACTTCTGCTGTTTATGCTGCAACATGCCGGTGAAGCGCTCTCCCGCACCGTGCTCTACGAGCAGGTCTGGCACGAGCAGTATTACGAAGAATCGAACACGCTCGAAGTGCACGTCATGGAATTGCGGCGCAAACTCGAAGCTCACGGGCCGCGCGTCATTCACACCGTGCGCGGACATGGCTACCGCTTGGGCGGCCGCTCCCCGTCAGGCAACGCATGACCATCACGACGCGCTTGACGCTGTACTTTCAATTGGCGCTCGGCGTGGTGCTGATCGGCTTCTCGCTGGCGCTTTACGGTCTGGCCAGTTGGCACGTCCATTCCCAGGCCGAACGCCACTTGCAGGCCGCGCTCGACCAGTTGATCGCGGCCATCGAAATCCATCCTACGGACGTCGAGTGGGAACCGCTCGAGCGCAATCTTACGCTCGGCAGCGCGACCGACGCCGTGCAATTGCGCTGGACCTTGCGCGACGAAAACGGCCATCTGGTCGATTGCTCGGAAAACACCGAGGGCGTGCTCTGGCCCGCCGGCCACGGCGATGGGCTGCTGCGGGGGTGCCGCGTGGAGTCGGGCCGTTTCGATCCGCACCCGATCGCGCCTGCTGACGTCGCCTTGGCGACCGCGATCGATGCGCCGCTCCCGGTTAACCGCACGGCCCTCCGCCGGCAGTTCACGATCGCCGTCGGCCTGGCCAGCGCCCCACTACGGCGTGAACTGCTGTTCTTGGCCCTCACGCTCGCGGCGATCTCCGCGAGCGTCTGGCTGACCGCGGCTGTATGGGGACGCTGGCTGTGCCATCGCGCGCTGCGGCCCGTTCGCGAAATGGCCCATACCGCCCGCACCTTACAGCAACTTCCCGAAAGTGATCTGGTGCTGGCGGTGCCGCCGACACACGACGAAGTCGCGGAGCTCGGCGCAGCCTTCAACGGCGTGCTCGGCACCTTGCGTGAATCGATCGAACAGCAGCGCCGTTTCGCCGGCGACGCCTCGCATCAGTTGCGCACTCCACTGGCGGTGATGCGTGCTGCCGCCGATGTGGCGCTGCGCCGCGCGCGCACCAGCGACGAGTACCATCGCGTTCTCGAGGTGATCCAGCGCCGCTGCTGCGACCTCACGCAGATCGTCGAAACCCTGCTCGCCCTGGCACGGCACAACGACGGCAAGCCACTGGCCGGGCTCGAAGTCATCGATCTGAATCAAATCTGCCGGGAGCGCATCGAGCTGTGGCGCGCAGGAGATCGCGCCGCCGACATCGAACTGGAGCTGGGGTCAACCGCCGTACTGGTCCGCTCGCAACCGACGCTGATCGGCCAGATCATCGATAACCTGCTAGACAACGCGCTGAAGTACAGCAACCCCGGTAGCACCATCCAGGTGAACGTCGCCCGCACAGGCGACGAGGCAATGATCTCAATCCGCGATCAAGGCATCGGTATGACGCTCGCGGAAACGGCCGTCGCCTGCGAGCCGTTCTATCGCTCGCAACAGGCGCGCCGCTCGGAAGTCGCCGGTGCCGGCCTGGGATTGGCCATCGCGCGGCGTTTCGCCGCGCTCGCCGGCGGCCGCTTGGAAGTTGAAAGTCAGCCGGCCGTGGGGAGCGAGTTTCGCCTTGTCTTCGCCAGCGTGGACAAACATTCGGCGTCACTCGCCGTGCCGGACCTAGCGGCAGCGGCGCGCGAGACCGCCGCACGGTAATTCCTGATCGCGCGCCGTGCCGATCAAATCGCCAACTTTACTTGCCAGCGGCCCATGGGCTCACGATACTGGAGCCCACAACTCGTGACCGAACCTGGCCACCAGCCAACCAACCCGTCCGCCCGGCAGGCGCCACCGCTTGCCCGCATCAGCGAAAGGCTCCGCCATGACCAAGCGACCCAATCGTCGACAGTTCTTGCGTAACGCGGCCGCCGGCGCGGCCGGCGTGGTGGCCGCTCCCTACTTCGTGCGCCCCTCGGCGCTGGGCCTGGCCGGTGGCATCGCCGCCAGCGAGCGGATCGTGATGGCCGCTATCGGCACCGGCGGCAAAGGGCAGCACAACAGCGGCGCCTTCATGGATTTCCCCGAGGTGCAAATGGTCGCCGTCTGCGATGTCGACGCCGGCCACCTCGCCAAGGGGCGCGAACAAGTCAACAAGAAGTACGGCAACGAAGACTGCGTCGCCGAAGCCGACTTCCGCCGCATCTGCGAGCGAACCGATATCGACGCGGTACACGTCTCCACGCCTGATCACTGGCACGCCCTGGCCTCGATCGCCGCGCTCCGCTCAGGCAAAGACGTCTACTGCGAGAAGCCGCTGGCCAATTCCGTGGCCGAAGGCCGGGCGATCTGCATCGCGGCCGAACAAAACAAACGCCTCGTGCAAACCGGCAGCCAGGAGCGCTCGGGCGACAATGCCCGCTTCGCCTGCGAGCTGGTCCGCAGCGGCCGCATCGGCAAGCTGCACACTGTCCACATCAATTTGCCCTGCGACGACGGGCACCACAAAGAAGTGCGCGCCGTTGCCGACGTACCGCCGCCGATGATGGTCCCCGAAGCGCTCGACTACGATTTCTGGCTCGGCCACACGCCGGTCGTTCCGTACACCGAGAAGCGCTGCCATTTCTTCTGGCGGTTCATTCTCAATTACGGTGGCGGCGAGATGACCGATCGCGGCGCCCACGTGATCGACATCGGCCAACTCGGCATGGGGACGGACGATACCGGGCCAGTTGAAATCGAATGCCGTGGCACGCGCTCCGCCACAAGCATGTACGACGTCTTCTGGGACTACGAATTCGTCAACACCTACGCCAACGGCGTGAAGATGATCGGCAAAGCGATCGGCCCGCGCGGCGTCAAGTTCGAAGGCTCCGACGGCTGGATCATGGTCCACATCCATGGCGGCCGGCTCGAGGCCGACCCCGCCACGCTCTTGGAAATCAAGCTCGGCGAAGGCGATGTGCAACTGGGCCGCAGCCCGGGGCACCATCGCAACTTCCTGGATTCGGTCAAGAGTCGGCAGCAGCCGGTTGCGTCCGCTGAAATCGGCCACCGCACGGCCTCGATCTGCCACTTGAACAACATCGCCATGCTCACGGGCCGCAAACTGAACTGGGACCCCAAGGCCGAGAAATTCATCGACGACTCGTCGGCCGACGCGCTGCTGAAGCCCTCGATGCGCGCCCCGTGGACGTTGTGAGTCGCAGACAGAAATCGCTTTCGTATGTCGGGTGTGCGACTGCTTGGTAGTCGGCTGAATTGGCCAGGTTGCACTCAATGACGTAGCCGCCGACGAACAAGCAGTGCCGGGGCGGCTCGTCGAAGCTCAGCACTACTTGTCGTCGTCAGCTTCACCGTCAGTAGGCCGGCAAGCAGTGACACACCACGCGCGACATCTTGGCGCGAGCGCGTCAGCACTTAGAATCGAAGGCGACGTCAATCGATCGCCCCTTTCGCCACCTGTAAAGAGCCGCGTCATGCCGCCGCGAATCATCAACGGCCTCTCGGAACTCAAAACCCTGGTCGGCCAGAACATCGCCACGAGCGACTGGGTCGAGATCACCCAGCAGCAAGTCAATCAATTCGCGGAAGCCACGGGCGATCACCAGTGGCTGCACGTCGATCCCGAGCGTGCCCAGCTCGAAAGCCCGTTCGGCAAGACCATCGCCCACGGTTTCCTCACGCTTTCGCTTTGCCCGGCCCTGGCCATGCAAAGCTTCGTGGTCGACGGGGTAAAGATGGGGGTCAACTACGGACTCAATCGGGTGCGGTTTCCCAACGCAGTACCAGTCGGCGCGCGGGTGCGCATGACCACGCAACTGGCGGAGCTCAAAGAGTGCCAGGAGGGGGCCACCATCACCTACAAGCAAACCTTCGAAGTCGAAGGGGAGACGAAGCCCGCCTGCGTCGCCGAGACGATGGTCCGGCTCTACTTCTGACGCGCCGGGGACGGCAGATCCTGTAGGGTGCGTGAAACGCACCACCTTATCGGTGCGAAATTGCTTTGGTGACTCAAGAATCGGTGTGCTGCGCACACCCTACTAAGTATCACAGCAGCATCATCTCTCTTAGCGCCCGCGCGACCGCTTCCCCGTTATTGGCCAGCACCAGTAGCACGGCCAGTCCCACCAGCAGGCTAATCACGGCCAGGCTCAGCCCCAGCGGATTGCGATCGACTTCGATCTCGGCGAACGACGAGCGAAGCGCCGCTTCGAGCCGTCGCCAGCCTGCCAGGCTTTGCCGTTCATTGGCGGCCGTCAACGTAATGCAACGCATGCCAGGCGAAGTGCCCAAGTGCAACTCGACGCCGAGCGTCGGTAACAGCAACGTGTGACCCGCCCACTGGGCATTCTCATCAAGCTGGTCGGTCAGGCCGACGAGCACTTCGCGCACCAGCCCGGCCGTGGCGTTATAGATCACCAACCGCGGCCGTTCCGAGAACACCACGAACGAGCAGGCCAACGCGTAAAGCGCGAGGCATAACGCCCAGGTCGCGTACGAGCCGAAGTTGGCCGCCGCATTCATCGGAAAGAACAGCTCGATCGGGCCGACCAGCGCCATGCCCGACAGCGCAATGCACAGCGCCGTGGTGTCGCGCGCGCCGGTCAGCAACTGCGGGCGACGACCAAGATTCAGCCAGGCGATAACCAACAGATACGTGACGACCGGGCCCAAGGCCAGCGCCAACCGCAACGGGTCGACCGGCAGATCGGCCGCTGAAACACCGAACACGGCCAGCGGCGCGGCCGCCAATACAATTGAACAGGTTGCGAAAAGTTCCATTACCAACATGCTGCTCGCTGCGAAGCCAAGGTAGGGTGTGCGCAGCACACCGCTGCTGCTACCGCTGCTCGCCGAGCCACTCGAGCACCACCCAGCCCACCTTGGCCAGGCTCAAAGGGGCACAGTGCGCCGGCGTATCGGCCTCGGTATGCCAATAAGGATAATCGAAGTCGATGATGTCGCACGTCGGAATTTTGGCGATGTTGCGCAATTTCAGGTGATCGTCGCGGACCTCGTGCTTAGGGCGCGGGATGAACTCGCGCACGCCGAGCCGCCGAGCGGTCCCCCAGATCGAATCGACCAGCGGCTTCGTGTCTGCCCAGGCAACGCTGTTGCGCTCCTCGAAGATCTGCAACTGCGCGTCGGCCACCATATCCAACAGCACCCCCCAGCGATAGCGGTGCGCCGGTGGCTCGGCCACGTATTGCCGCGCGAACCATTCGCTCCCCAGAAAGTACGGGTCGTTGTCGTTGAAGACGAATTCTTCGCCATCGAAGAGCACAAAATCGACACCGTAATTGCCCGCCAGCCTAGGCATGTGCCGCCCCAGCTCCATTAGCAGGGCGACACCGCTGGCCCCGTCGTTCGCGCCGATGAACACGCCACGCGGGTTGCGCGGGTCCTGATCGGGGTACGGCCGCGTGTCGTAATGCGCGCACAGCAGAATGCGCTCTTGCCGCTCGGGATGCCAGCGCACGATCAGGTTCGCCATCTCGACCGGCTCGCCGGTCAGCGGATGCCGATAGCGAAACCGCTGCGCTTCAGGCGGAGCGCCCTGCTTGGTGAAGTGCTCGACCAGCAACTTCTGCTGAGCCGCCATGCCGGGCGAGCCACTCGGCCGCGGCCCCAGGTCGCAGATCTGCTTGAGGTATTCGTAAGCCTGCGCGCCGTCGAAAGGGATATCGGCCAGGCGCTTGCCGGCCGGCACAGCGCCCGATGAGTCGTCGAGCCCCGATTCGTCGGCCAAATCGGCAGTCCGTGGCACCCCGCTCCAAACCCACCAACCGGCGCCCAGGGCAGCCGCCAGCGCGGCCAGCAGCGCCAGCGCAGCGGGGCGCGACACCCGGCCGCGGGGCGCAGGGGAAGTTTTGGTTGCCGCGGTGGCATATTCGCCTGTCGTGCGCTGTGCGGAAACGCCGTTCACGCCTCACCTTCCGATCATCTGGCCCCGCCGCGCACCGCGCGCGTCGTCGCTCGAAGCAAATGGTAGACGGATCGCCCCCGCCGGCCAATCCGAGTTCAGCATAAGGGGCCGAACCAACTCGGGAACTTGTGCCCGCCTCGGGGCGTCAAAGCCAGAAGTGGCTAGTGTTCAGTGACTAGTGGCTAGATTTTCAGCCACCAGCGAGACCCCGTCTTCGCATCCTGTTTCCCTGGCCACTAACCACTAATCACTAACCTCTGCCCCCTACTCACTACCCGGAGTCTCACCCATGCGCGCCCGAACCCTGCTCACCGCCGCGGCGCTAGTCACCGTCGGGCTCGCCACTGGCGCCCGGGCTGTCGAAACGCTCGAAGCCCACGGCACGCTCGACACGGTCACGGTCTATCGTGGCCAGGCCCTGGTCACGCGGCTGGTCGACGTCCCCGGTCCGGCCGGCCTGCGCGAGGTGATCGTCACCGACTTACCCGAACAGGTCGTGGCCGGCAGCATCTTCGCCGAAGGGGCCGAAGGCATCGAAGTCCGCAGCGTCCGTTATCGCACGCGACCGATGTCGGCCGACGTTCGCGAAGAGGTCCGCAAGCTCGACGACGAGCAGCGCGCGATCGAAGACAAACTGGCCGCCAACCAGCAGCATCAGAATGTGCTCAACGAGCAGAAGGCCTACCTCGGCAAGCTCGAAGGCTTCGTCGCACCCACCGCCACGGTCGAACTCACCCAAGGCGTGCTCAACGCCGACACCTTGCGGGCCTTAAGCGAGTACCTGCTCAGCCAACGCAAGGCGATCGCCGAGCAGGAACTCGAACTGAACAAGGAGCGCCGGCAGCTTTCGCAAGATCTCGAACTGTTGAATCGCCAGCGAGCCGTGGTTACCGGTAGCTCGGCCCGCACCGCGCGCGAAGCGGTCGTGCTCACCAACCTGACCGGCGCCGCCGGCAAGCTGCGGCTCAACTATCTCGTGCAGCAGGCGACCTGGTCTCCTAGCTACGCGGCCCGCGCCGCCGCCGATCGCAAGCGAGTGACGCTCGAGTACAACGCGCAAATCCAGCAGATGAGTGGCGAAGACTGGGCGGACGTGAACATGATTCTCTCGACAGCGACTCCGTCGCTCGTCGCCCGCGCGCCGGAGCTTGAACCGCTGACGATCTCGCTGGTCAGCGACGCCCCGGTTCAGCAAGCGGCCCAGCCCGCCGCACGCGACTACGCCGCGGCCAAGAGCGAGCTCTTCGAGCGCCGCCGTCAGCTCGAAGAGTCTCGGGCGCAGAGTGCCAACATGCCCGACGACGAGTCCGCGCTGCCAGGCCAGGGGGACAATCGACAAGCCGGGCAGGCCGCCAGCAACCAGTTCGCTAACGGCCATGGCGCCGTGCATCGCTTCGACGTCCAGCTCAACTCGGTCGCGGCCGAAGATCAGTTGCTCGACTTGCTGAGTCGCCGCGAAGCAGGCCCCGGCGCCCCCGCGTCGAGCGAGCCGCGCTCGGCCGACGTCAGCGTCACCTATCGCTTGCCGATGCGCACCTCGCTCCCCAGTCGGGCCGATCAGCAGCTTGTGCAGATCGCGCTCTTGCCGCTGGAAGGGGATTTCTACAAGCTCGCCTCGCCGGTCCTCACCGCGCATGTGTACAACGAGGCCCTCGTCACCAACCAGGGTGAAACCGTCCTGTTGGCCGGCCCGGTCAGCAGCTATCTCGCCGATCAATTCGTCGGGCAGGGGCAGTTGCCCACCGTCGCTGTTGGCGAACCGTTCACGCTCGGCTTCGGCATCGACTCCTCGCTGCGGGCGACTCGCGAGCTGGTCAAGAAGGATGAAACGATCCAAGGGGGCAATCGCGTCGTCGACTTCACCTATCGCGTCTCGATCGACAACTTCAGCGCCGACGCCACGACCGTGCGGTTGTTTGATCGCATTCCCAAGGCCAAAGATGGCGAAGTCAAGCTGACGCTCGTCTCGACGGGCCGCGACCTGAGCGACGACGCTCGCTACCGCCAATCGCAGCACGGCAAAGGGCTATTGCGTTGGGATCTGGCGGTGCCCGCCAAGGCCGCCGGCCCGCAGGCCCTGTCGGTCGAGTACCAGTTGCGGCTGGAATACGACCGGCAGATGTCGATCGTCGGCAGCCCCCTGGCCCAAACGCCGTAACGCGGGCATCACGTACCGGGGACTGGAGTCGTTTCTGCGTTCGACATCGCGCACGTGCATCACGCGAATCAGAAACGACTCCTGTCCCCCTCGGCGCCCCCGCGACGTTTTGCCGCACGCGGAGAAATACGGAGTCTCGCGCAAAGGCGCTAAGGCGCAAAGAATTCGAAAGTAAGTTCTCTCCGCGCACTCCGCGGCTCCCCGTGAGCAATTGTCTGCTGCTACTTTGCGCCTTAGCGCGAGGTTCTGATGCGCTTTAGCGCGAGATCTTTCCTCTTCGCCGGAAACCTAATTGCTCAGCAGCTTCTGCCCTTCCTGCTTCACGCGGACCTTCAGCCGCTCAGCGAGCACCGCCAGGATTTCCGGCAGATCGACCTGCAGGTGAACCGACTCGGGCAGCACGTCGAGCGTGCCGGTGATCTGCTGCCCGAGCCCTCGCCCTGAGAAGTGCAAGCGGTCGCCGTCCCAGCGATCGGTGAACGACACTGCGCCAAGCATGCCGCCGGCCATTGTCCGCTCGATGCTGGCAAAACCGGTCTGTAACCGCCGGCGGGCCTCGTCCTTGCCCAACGAGTGCGGGATTTCCACGGCCACGGGTCTGGGCATTTCTTCCTTTCAAGAAGGATTCGAACACGAGCTCGAACTACCACGCGCCCACTCGCCATCAATTATCACGCTTGCTGCCTGGCGGACCACTGGCCGTTTGGGGAACAACCTGATGCCTAAACGGACAGCCCGCGATGGGCTCGACTCGTCGTTGGTCACGATCCGATCGTCGTACCGCCCGCATTCGAGGCACTCCTTGGGCGATAACCGTCGGACAAACGGGCACTTCTTCCCTAAGAAACGCACTCCCGCCGAACCGTACCCCCACGGCACGCCCGTTGCATAACTTGTTCGCCAACGTTCTCACGAACCGGGGCGCAGCCCACATAAGTGGATGCAACTACACAATTCACGATAAGGGAGTGCCGAGATGGTCGATCAACAAGTGCTCAAAGGACATTGGAACGAGGTCCGGGGCAAGCTCAAGGAGAAGTGGGGCGTGCTCACCGACGACGACGTCCAAGCGTTCGAGGGAACTACCGAGAACCTCATCGGGCGTATCCAGCGTCGCACGGGCGAAACTCGCAAAGCGATCGAAGGGTTTCTCGAAGAAGTGACGCAGGAAGGTTCGCAGCACGCCGAGGAGCTCGCCGATCAAGCGAATGCCGCCATGAATCGCGCTCGCGAATCGGTTGAAGCCATGGCCGCTCGCGTCAGCGAAGGTGCTCAGGAAGGTTACGACCGCATGGAAGAAATGGTCATGGAACGTCCCGGACAATCACTGCTCGTGGCCTTCGGTGTTGGCCTGGTGTCAGGCATCGGCGTGGCCATGCTCTTGAAGTCTGCCAACGGCTCGCGGCAAACGCACAGCGAAGCGCTAGGTCGTCAACTGCTCGACACCTTGCAGGGCCTGCTCCCTGACGCGTTAGCTCGGCGCTAGTTGTTTGTGCTAGTCGCCGGCGCGCCTCGCTACTGGCAAGCTTCTGTACAT